>JACRCL010000002.1 GCA_016219015.1 Deltaproteobacteria bacterium | reverse complement strand
GTTGGCGGGCTTGGCCGGGTAACTGCTCGTCATGTGGCAGGTCGAACAACCCGTTGTAACGCTTACATGTGTGTATGTCCACGTGGAGGTTGACTTGTGGCAGCTCTCGCATACCGTCCAGTTGTTGGTCGTGTGGTCCGCGGGCCTCGCAGGCGTGCTGTACGTAAGGTGGCAGCTCGAGCACCCGGTGGTCGCCACGGGGTGCGTGTGCGATGTCCATGTGGAAGTCGACTTATGGCAGCTCTCGCAGACGGTCGGATACCTCGTCGGGTCCGAGCTGTGGGAGCTCGGCCTTTGGTTCAAATGGCAGCTCGAACAGCCGGAAGAGGCCGCGACGTGGGTAAACGTCCATGTCGGGTACTTATGGCAGTTCTCGCACGTGGTCGGATACCTCACAGTGTCGTTCACGTGGCTTACCGGCCTCGTGTTCATATGGCAGCTCGAACAGCCGGTGGTGGCGGTGGTATGCTTGCCGGTCGTCCATGAGGACGTCGAGGTATGGCAGGTCTCGCAGGTGGTGGGGTGCGACGACGGGTCGTTCACGTGCGACGTCGGCCTTTCAGCCATATGGCAGCTCGAACACCCTGAGCTTACTGGCTTATGCTTGAACGTCCACGACAGCGAGGTCGAGTCGTGGCACTGGGTGCAGTCCTGGCTGAACCCCTTGGAGACATGGCTGGGCGCAGCCGTAAAGGTCGTCAGGTGGCAGTTGTAGCATATGGTCGGCGTGTTCCGGTATGCCCTGTTCTTATGGCAGTCGAGGCAGTCCGTGGCGCGGTGGCTGCCCATGACCGGGAAGCCCGTCGAGCTGTGGCTGAACTTCATCGGGTTCCATGAGCTCTGGTTGTGGCACTTGGAGCAGTCAGAGCCGCCGAACTGGTTCAGGTGCGGGTCGACGTGGCACTGGTTGCAGAGCCTGTATACCCTCTTGTAATCGTCCTTGACCTTGTGGCAGTTTGCGCAGAGTATGTCGTTATGCGCCCCCGCGAGCTCGAAGCCGGTCCTCTTGGCGTGGTCGTACTTCCTCGGCTGCCAGTTGGACTGAGTATGGCATGAGCCGCACTCCTCCTTGAACCTGCCCTTATGGACGTCCTTGTGGCAGTCGACGCACCTCTCGGCCTTTGTCTTGTACTTCTTGTTCTGGTGGCACTTGTCGCAAGGCGTGTCCTTGTGCCTGCCGATGAGCGGGAAGCGCGTCTGGAGGTTATGCTGGAGCGTGGCCTTTTTCCAGGTCTCCGTCGTATGGCACTTCTTGCAGACGCCCCCGAGCTCGTTCTTGTGCGTGTCGTCCTTTTCGTGGCAGTTAAGGCAGGCCGCCGGAAGCGGTTTGTACTTCCCGTTCACGTGGCACTTGTCGCAAAGCGTCTTCGTGTGCTTGCCGTCGAGCCGGTAAGAACTGTACTGCGGGGCGTTGTGGTCGAAGATAAGCGACTTCCAGCCGTTCGTGACGTGGCAGGTCTCGCAGACCTTTTCCTTGAACTGCCCGTTGTGCTTGTCCTTGTGGCAGTCGAGGCAGGCCTTGTACTTAAGCGGCTTGTAAACGCCGTTTAAGTGGCACTTGGCGCAAGGTGCGCCTTTGTGCTTCCCCTCGAGCCTGTAGCCCTTGTACTGGGGCGAGTTGTGGTCGAACGAGGTCTTCTTCCACCCGGCCACCGTGTGGCAGGACTCGCATGTCTTGTCCTTGAACTGCCCCTTGTGCTCGTCCTTGTGGCAGTCGAGGCATTTTTTCGACTCGATGCCCTTGAAGCGGCCCTGCGTGTGACACTTCTCGCAAGGGGTGTCCCTGTGTTTCCCCTCGAGCCTGTAGCCCTTGTAATCGGGGGCGTTATGGTCGAACGAGGTCTTCTTCCAACCGGCAACCGTATGGCAGGACTCGCATGTCTTGTCCTTGAACTGCTTTTTGTGCGGGTCCTTGTGGCAGTCGAGGCATTCCTTGTGGTCAAGCGGCTTGTACCTCTTGTCCACATGGCACTTGTCGCAGGCTACTGCCCTGTGCTTGCCTTCGAGCCTGTAGCCCTTGTACTCGGGCGAGTTATGGTCGAAGAATGTCTCCTTCCAGTCCTTGGTGATATGGCACGCCTCGCAGGCCTTGTCCTTGAACTGCTTTTTGTGCGGGTCCCTGTGGCAGTCGAGGCAGAATTTAAAGCTCAGCGGCTTGTACTTACCGTTCTGATGGCATTTTTCGCACTTGACGTCCCTGTGCCTGCCGGTCAAGTCGTAGCTGGAGCCTTTCTTGTGGTCGAACTTCTGCACGTCCTTCCAGCCCTTGAATGTATGGCAGCGGAAGCAGTCCGCGTCGAGCTGCTTTTTGTGCTCGTCGTCATGGCATGACAGGCACTCCTTCTTCAACCCCGACCAGATGCCCTCCTTCTTGTGGCACTTGTCGCAGGGCGTCGTGGCGTGCTTGTCCTTTAGCTCGTACTCGGTCCTGTTGTGGTCGAACTTCTCCTTGTCTATGGTTATCATCTTGTACCTGCGGCCCTTGTGGTCGCCGTGGCACTTGACGCATTTGTCGGTGTATCTGGAGTGGACGCCTTCCTTGTTCCTTATCCGCGCGGCGAGCTTGTCGTGGCAGTCGAGGCATTTGGAGTCAGGCACGCCCTTGCCGAGGCTGTGGCATTGGGTGCAGTTCTTCAGGCCCTCGTACTTGGCGTGGGACTTCGCGAGGTCCCCGGGGCTTATGAGGGAGTCGACACCGTCCTCGGCTATCGAAGGCGCGGAGAGCGCGAGCAGAAAAAGCAATATGAGAAAAACCGTTTTTTTCAATCTTCTCCCCGGAGGTCAGGCGGAAACGCGCGGGCGGAAAAAACGCTGGCCCGCACTTCTAAAATCCGGCCCTGAAGACGTAATAGACGATGATGTGGATGAACATTATAAGGAACATCACTATCGCGAGCGGGACGTGGAGGACATGCCAGTGGTGGAGGAGCCTCTGCGACGTGGACAGGAGGTTCCTCCGCCTTATCAAAGCCGCCTTTTTCTTGAGGAGGGCTATTATCTCTTCCCTGGAGGCGCGGCTTAAGGAGTAGCGGGTCTTGAGTATCCGGTTTATGTGGTAGGTCTTGAAATAATTACCGGCGTCCGTCCACATCATGAAGAAAAGGGCCTTCAGAGGGTTGCCGCCGGCCTGTCTCTCCTCAGGCGCGCCTATCTCCTTCAGGAACCCGGTGATGTGCCCCTTGTTGAGGTAGGCGGCGTCCCTGTTTATGTTGGCCATGATCCTGCCGGTGTCCCTTATCCCGAGCTCGCCTAAGAGGTTCGAGATATTGGCGAGGCTCAGGTACCTGCCGAGCTCGCCGTCGAGGTCCTCGACGGATTTCTCTATCTCCTTTACTCCGAGCTCGGCGCCCGTAATCGACCTCGGTATCTGCACATAGATATATCTGCCGAGGATACCGAAGACCATCGTGACCGTCATGCACCAGAAGCTCGTCGCTATGAGGCCGTGGAACTTGAACGTTGTATGGAGCGTGACGAGGAGCGGGCCCATTATGCCGAGGAACATATGGGCGGAGAGCCAGTGGCGCATCGACCCGAACGAGCCGAGGGCCGATATCCTCTTACGAAGGCTGTAGAGCATCATCACGCCCATCATGCCGGAGCCTATCCAGCCTATCGGGTGCCATATCCCCTTGCTCGGCTCGTATGTGATGGGGTACTGCTTAAGATACCCGAGCCTGTGAAGGCGGCTCAATACGCTGAAGCCCGGGAAGAACACCTCGGTAAAACTCTCGTACGCGCCGACTGCCGCCACGATGAGCACCGTTACGACGAGGAACCATTCGAACGAGAGCCTTTTCTTCGTCTTCGCCCTTTGAACGGCCTCGGTCTTCGCAACCCGCACAGCAACATTCGAACCCGCTATCGCCTGAGCCCTTTCCTCCATTTGTCCCCTCACCTCCGTAAAGGCAGCCGGCTGTACCCCCGGCTCGATTGCCCCAATATAGAACTAAAACGCCGCAATTAATGTGATTTTGATTACAACGGCAAGGGCAGCGCAACTGTCCGGGATTACCTGTTATAATTAGTTTATAGGAGCTTGGCAGTCTTTTTTAAGGGACTGTTCAGAAGAAATACTTACGGGTAAATCCTATGGATGACAACGGCGAAAAAAAGGATGTCAAAGACGTACGGGCCTTCTCTTTCATCCCCGTGAACAGGCGCGAGGGGAAGCCGAGGAAGCGGGGGGTGACCGAGATAAGGGGGCCATATTACACGCCCATGGGGGTTCGCTACCTCGAAGACATACTCGATACCATGGGCGAATACGTCGATATCCTCAAGTTCGCGGGCGGGTCGTTCTCGCTTATGCCGGAAAAGGCCGTAAGGGCGATGATAGATCTCTGCCATAAGCACGGCGTGATGGTCGATACAGGCGGCTTCATCGAATACGTCCTTACAAAAGGCGCGAAGGCCGTACAGGACTATATAGACGAGTGCAAGAGGCTCGGCTTCGACATAGTCGAGGTCTCAAGCGGCTTCCTGTCGATCCCGCCGGACGACGTCGCGCGCCTTATAGAGAAGGTACGGAAGGCGGGGCTCAAGGCAAAGGCCGAGGTAGGCATCCAGTTCGGGGCCGGGGGCGCGAGCAGGGTAGAGGAATTAGAGGCCGAAGGCACGGGCGACCCTTCCTGGGCCGTAGAACGCGCTAACTTGTATATCGACGCCGGGGCCTACATGATAATGGTCGAATCAGAGGGCATCACCGAGAGCGTAAAGACGTGGAGGACCGACGCGGTCTCTGCCATAGTAAAAGGGCTGGGCATAGAAAAGACCATGTTCGAGGCGGCCGACCCTGACGTCTTCAGGTGGTATATAAAGAACTACGGCCCCGAGGTCAACTTATTTATCGACCACAGCCAGATAATACTGCTCGAGTCTTTACGCGCGGGGATTTGGGGCACAAAGGACCTCTGGGGCAGGGTAATCACATATAAACCGTAAATCCGGGGTAGAATATGGCATCCGCCGTTGCGAAGGCGCTTTCAGAAGCGGATCTCGACGCGCTCTGCGTAAATACTATCCGCTTCCTTTCAGTGGACGCCGTGCAGAAGGCGAATAGCGGGCACCCGGGCCTGCCGCTCGGCGCGGCCCCGATGGCGTACGTCCTGTGGACCAGGTTCTTGAGGCACAACCCATTAAACCCCGCGTGGTTCGACCGGGACAGGTTCGTCCTTTCTGCCGGCCACGGCTCCATGCTCCTCTACAGCCTGCTCCACCTGACGGGCTACGCCCTTCCCATGGAAGAGATAAAGAGGTTCCGGCAGTGGGGCTCCATGACGCCGGGCCATCCCGAGAGGGGGCTGACCCCCGGCGTAGAGACCACGACCGGCCCGCTCGGGCAGGGGTTCGGCAACGGGGTCGGCATGGCGATAGCAGAGGCGCACCTCGCGGAGCGCTTCAATAGATCAGGGTTCGAGGTGATAGGCCACCGCACCTACGGCATCTTAAGCGACGGGGACCTGATGGAAGGGGTATCCTCCGAGGCCGCCTCGCTGGCCGGGCACCTCAAGCTCGGAAAGCTCATATACCTATACGACAATAACCGCGTCTCCCTCTCTTCGTCCACCGGCCTGATGTTCACCG
Source organism: Deltaproteobacteria bacterium (assembly GCA_016219015.1). Taxonomy (GTDB): domain Bacteria; phylum Desulfobacterota; class GWC2-55-46; order GWC2-55-46; family GWC2-55-46; genus JACRCL01. Next base: position 84,266 of record JACRCL010000002.1, on the reverse strand, counting down.
AGGAGATAGGCAAAAGGTTCGAGGCGTACGGCTGGCACACGCAACTTGTCGGGGACGGCAACGACCTCGCCTCCATAGAGGCCGCGATAAGGGCCGCGAAGGATGAGACCGGGCGGCCCTCTCTCATAATCGTCCGCACGCATATCGGCTACGGCGCCCCGCACAAACAGGACACCTTCGAGGCGCACGGCTCTCCGCTGGGCGAGGAAGAGGTCCGGCTTACAAAGGAGAACCTCGGCTGGCCGCCCGACCGTTCCTTTTATATACCGGGGCCGGTAGAGGCCCGCTTCCGTTCAGCCATTGAAGAAGGCGGCAAGGAGGAAGCGAGATGGAAGGCGCTCTTGTCCCGATACTCCAAATCCTTCCCCGGGCTCGCGGACGAGATCGGAAGGGTCTTTAGAAATGAGCTGCCCACAGGGTGGGATTCCGAAATACCCTCGTTTCCGCCGGATGAAAAGGGCATGGCCACGCGGGAAGCCTCCGGAAAGGTCCTTAACGCCATAGCCAAAAAGCTCCCAAACCTCATCGGCGGGTCGGCTGACCTCGACCCGTCCACATACACGGCGCTGAAGGGCATGGGGGACTTCGAAAGCCCGGCACAATCGATAAAAGACACCCAGGGCTCGGCCGGAGGGGGGGCCGGATACTCAGGGAGGAACATCCACTTCGGCGTAAGGGAACATTCGATGGGCGCTATCGTAAACGGCCTGGCCGCCCACGGCGGCATAATCCCCTTTGGCGCGACGTTCCTTATATTCTCCGATTACATGAGGCCGCCCATAAGGCTGGCCGCGCTCATGGGCGTGCATTCCATATTCGTCTTCACGCACGACTCCATCGGCCTCGGCGAGGACGGGCCCACGCACCAGCCCGTAGAGCAGCTGCCGGGGCTTCGGGCCATACCCGGCCTCGTCGTAATACGCCCGTGCGACGCAAACGAGACGGCAGAGGCCTGGAAGGCGGCCATCGAGGAGCGGGACCGGCCCGTTGCCCTCATCCTTACCCGGCAGGGCGTGCCCACGCTCGACCGTAAAACTCTCGGGCCTGCCGGAGGTCTCAGAAAGGGCGCGTATATACTCGCCGATAGTCCCGGCGGCGACCCCGAGATAATATTGATGGCGAGCGGATCAGAGGTGCGGCTTATCGTCGAGGTTAGAAAAAGGCTCCTTAAAGAGAATATCCGGGCAAGGGCCGTGTCAATGCCGAGCTGGGGGCTTTTCGAGGCGCAGACAAAAGAGTACCGGGACTCGGTCCTTTTGCCTTCGGTTGAGGCCCGGCTCGCGGTGGAGGCAGCCTCGCCGCTTGGCTGGGAGCGGTACGCCGGCCCAAAGGGAGATATAATAGGAGTTACGGAGTTCGGCGCTTCCGCCCCCGGGGGCGTTGTAATGGAGGAATACGGCTTCACCGCGGAAAATGTATTCAACAGGGCAATTGCCCTTGTCAATGTAAAGGGCAAAGGATAAAAAATGCGCGTAGGCATCGCCTCTGACCACGGCGGCTTTATCATAAAGGAACAGCTTGCAACGGAGCTTAAGTCCCGGGGCCATGAGGTCGTTGACTTCGGGTCGTTCAGCCTGACGCCGGGCGACGATTACCCGGACTTCGTGATACCTCTGGCCAGGGCCGTGGCGGGCGGCGAGGTCGAAAGGGGGGTGGCCGTATGCGGCAGCGGCGTGGGCGCCTCCATCGCCGCGAACAAGGTCTCCGGCGCGAGGTCGTCGCTCGTCACGGACTACTTCTCGGCCCATCAGGGCGTTGAGGACGACGACATGAACGTACTCTGCCTCGGCGGGAGGGTCGTGGGCTATGAGCTCGCCCTTGAGCTGGTGGAGGCGTTCCTTAAAGCGCGGTTCAGCCGCGAGGAGAGGCATATGCGCCGGATAGCGAAGGTCTCGGCGCTTGAAAACGCTTGACAGGTACGCGGGCACTTCAAAAAATGGAGGATGCGCCATGAAGGACAACCCTTTAACAAAACTCGAAGGCTTCGGCCAGAGCGTCTGGCTCGATTTCATAAAAAGAAGCCTCATCGCCTCCGGGGAGCTGAAAAAAATGGTGGAGGAGGACGGTCTCAAGGGCGTGACCACGAACCCTTCGATATTCGAAAAAGACATCGGGCAGGGGCACGACTACGACTCTGATATAAGGTCCCTCGCGAGGCAAGGCAGGTCCGCCGAGCAGATATACGAGGCGCTTATAATGGACGACGTCAGGAAGGCGGCGGACATCCTCCTGCCTATTCAAGAAGACCGCCGGGAGGGACGGGTTCGTAAGCATCGAGGTCTCGCCCCATCTTGCCAGAGACACGGAAAAGACTATAGAGCAGGCGCGCAGGTTCTGGAGAGGGGTAAGCCGGCCGAACGTGCTGGTAAAGGTCCCGGCGACCGCCGAGGGCCTGCCGGCCATAGAAAGGCTCCTGAGCGAAGGGGTGAACATAAACATAACGCTCCTTTTCAGCATACCCCGGTACGAGCGCGTGGCCGAGGCCTATATCTCGGCGCTGGAGAAGAGGGACTCCGAGAACATGGCCGTCAATACCATCTCGTCGGTAGCGAGCTTTTTCCTGAGCCGGATAGACGTAATGGTAGACCAGATAATAGACAGGGCAATAAAGGAAGGCGGCCCCAGGGCGAAAAAAGCCGAGGGGCTCAAGGGGCAGGCCGCCATAGCGAGCGCGAAGGTCGCCTACCAGATATACAAGGAGGTCTTCACGGCCGCGAGGTTCCTGAAGCTCGGCGCCGAAGGCGCGAGGACGCAGAGGCTCCTCTGGGCGTCCACCGGGACGAAAGACCCGTCCTACAGCGACATCAAATATATCGAGCCGCTCATAGGCCCCGAGACGATAAACACCATGCCGCTTGAGACCTTCAACGCCTACAGGGCTCATGGCAGCCCCGCGGCGCGGCTCGAAGACGGCGTCGTCGAGGCGCAAAAAATCCTCGACACCCTGCCTGAGGCCGGGATAGACTTGAATGAAGTTACAGGCAGGCTCGAGGAGGAAGGGATAAGGAAGTTCGTCGAGCCTTTTGACAAGCTCATGGAGACGATAAGGGAGCGGAGGATAGCGCTGGCCGCTTAGCAGACTGTGGAGGGATATGGCTGAAAAACACTTCGATTACGTTATCGTCGGCGGCGGGCTCGCGGGCGCCTCTGCGATTGTGGCTATAAGGGAGCGTGACAGGTCCGGCTCCATACTCCTTGCGGGGAGCGAAAGGCACCTGCCCTATGACCGTCCGCCCCTGTCCAAAAAACTCTGGTTCGGCAAGAAGAAGGTCGAGGAGATATTCCTTCAGCCGAGGGACTTCTATGAGAAGAACGGGATAACGCTCGAGCTCGGCATAAAAATTACAGGGCTCGACAAGGAGCGGAAGACCGTCTCGGACGAGCGGGGCAACTCTTATTCTTTCGGCAAACTCCTGCTCGCAACCGGCGGGGCGCCCAGGACGCTCGGCATACCCGGAGGGACGCTCGAACCGATATACTATTACCGCTACCTCGACGACTACCTCAAATTGAGGCGCGAGGCCGTGGAAGGCTCCTCCGCCCTCGTCATCGGCGGGGGCTTCATAGGCTCCGAGGTAGCGGCCGCCCTGAACATCAACAGGGTCGATGTGACGATGCTCTTCCACGGGCCTTATATCGTTGACCGGGTCTTCCCCGGGCCCCTCGGGAGGGCCTTGCAGGCGCGCTATGTGGAAAAGGGCGTAAAGATAATCACGAACGACAGGCCCGCGTCGATAGTATGGAAGGACAAGCGGTTCATCACAAAGACGGAGAAGGGCAACCTGATAGAGTCGGACATGGTGGTGATAGGCGCGGGCATCACGCCTTCGGTCGAGCTTGCGGTCTCCGCCGGGCTAAAGGTATCGAACGGCATAGAGGTGGACGGGCTGCTGCGGACCTCGCACCCGGATATCTACGCCGCCGGGGACAACGCCGAGTTCCCCTACGCCGCGCTCGGCATGAGGATGCGCGTCGAGCACTGGGACAACGCCGTTAAGCAGGGAGAATGCGCCGGGAGGAACATGGCCGGGGAGAGCGCCCGTTATGACCATATGCCGTACTTCTTCTCCGACCTTTTCGAGTTCGGCTACGAGGCCGTTGGCGAGGTGAGCTCATCTCTTGAGACCTTCGCGGACTGGCAGAAGGAGAACGAGAAAGGAGTCGTCTATTACCTCAAGGACAACAGGGTAAGGGGCGCCATGATGTGCGACGTATGGGACAGGGTCGATGAGGCGAGGAGGATCATAAAAGAGGCGAAGTCATTTACGACCGCCGGGCTTAAGGGCCTTATCAGGTAAAGGAGGCTTCCATGAAACTTTTTGAGGAAAAGTGCCGGCCTGTGGAAAAGGGGCAGAGCCCGATAGGGCCGGATGAGATACGTGAGCTTTCGCGCGAGGTCCCTCAGTGGACGATTGGAGATACGAGCATGGAGAGGGAATTCAAGTTCAAGGACTTCAACCAGGCGATGGCGTTCGTAAACAAAGTCGCCGAGGCGGCCTCGGGGGAGGACCACCACCCGGATATATTGATATCGTACAACAAGGTAAAATTGATATTATCCACGCACAGGATAGGCGGGCTTTCTCGGAACGACTTCATCATGGCCGCGAAGGTCGACCGGATAACCCTGCCGCAGCCCGCGTAAAAGACGGAGGAAGGATGGCAAAGGCGCTGGAAGGCAAGGTTGCCCTCGTTACGGGCGCGGGCAAGAGGATAGGCCGGGCAATAGCATTGGCCATAGGGGACGAGGGCGGAGACGTCATAGTCCATTACAGGGACTCTTTCGAGGAGGCGGAGGCGGTCGTGGCCGCGCTCAAGGAAAAGAATGTCAGGTCATGGGCCTTGAAGGCCGACCTTGAAAAGCCGGAAGAATACTCCACTCTCATAAAAAGGGCCGTTGATTCCGCCGGCAGGCTCGATATCCTCGTAAACAACGCCTCGATATTCCAAAAGGACACCCTGAAGGACGTAACGCTCGAAAGCCTCAAAAGGCATATCGAGGTGAACGCGTGGGCGCCGTTCTCCCTTATCCGGGACTTTGCCCGCTTCTCGGGCCGCGGCAAGGTCGTCAACCTCATAGACGCGAGGGTCCACGGCTACGACTGGGCCCACGTTGCCTATATCCTCAGCAAGCACGTCCTGAACGAGCTTACCAAAATGTCGGCGATAGAGTTCGCCCCTGATATAATGATAAACGGCGTCTCCCCGGGCCTCATACTCCCGCCGCCGGGCGCTGAGCACGGCTACATAGACAGGCTCAAAGGCACCGTGCCGCTCAAAAGGCACGGCAGCCCGGCGGACATAGCCGACGCGGTATTGTATCTCCTTAAAAGCGATTTTCTTACGGGCACGATAATAGACGTTGACGGAGGGAGGCACCTTATTGAATACCAGGGCGGACCGCATACTGATAAATGACCTCCTCGTGCGCTGCGTGATAGGCGCGCGCGAAAGCGAACGGAGGGACAGGCAGGACGTGGTGATAAACATCTCTCTGCAGGCGGACCTCGGAAAGGCCTGCGCCAGCGACCGCCTCGAGGACTCGATCGACTACAGGGACCTTAAAAAGCGCGTAGTCCGGATGGTAGAGGGATCGAGCTTCCAGCTCGTCGAAAAGCTCGCTGAAGAGATAGCCCGCATCTGCCTCGAGGACCCGAGGGCCCTGGAAACGACCGTCAGGGTCGAAAAGCCGCTGAGCCTCCGGTTCGCGCGGTCGGCGGGCGTGGAGATAACGAGGAGGCGCGCTTAGCAGGCTGCTCAAAAAGATAAGGCTGCCTCTAAAAATTAGGAATTTTTTCTGAGGTCAAGATCAGGAAAAAGAACAATTTTTAGAGGCAGCCTGTTAATCAGTGCCTGTGGAAGTGATGGATGTCGGGCGCGTGGGCATGGGAGTGGGTGAGCGTTTCGTGCTCATGCTCATGGCAGTGCGGGTCGAAAAAATCCCCTTCATGCTCATGGTCATGGTGCTCGTCGTGAGTGTGCCTGTGCTCATGGCAGAACGCCTCGTGCGTATGCTCGTGTCCGTGGTATTCCCGCAATATCAGCCAGATGGACGCGAGCATGAGGACGGACGCGGCGGCGAGCCTCAGGGTGAAGCTCTCCCCGAGTATTATTATGGACAGGAACATCCCGATGAAGGGCGTTGCCCCGAAGTACGTGCTCGTCCTTGACGCCCCGAGGTGCCTCAGGGCATAGATGAAGAGCACGAGGCTCGTGCCGTACGCGAGCGCCCCGAGTATCAGCGCGCCTCCGAGGTACGTGTGCGCAGGCAGAGATTCCCCCAGAAGATAAGCGGCAAAGAGGTTTACAACGCCCGAGGAAAACCCCTTGTACTTCGCTATCACCACCGGGTCCCTGTGCGACAGCTCCCTGGTGAGGTTATTGTCTATCGCCCACATGAGGGCGGCCGCGAGGACAAGGAGGCCGCCTTTCTCAATGTAGAGCCCGCGCGAGCCGGGCGAATAGGTGAGGACGGAGCTTGCAAGGAGCATGGTCAAGGCCGCAAGCCAGACCTTGCCGCCGACCTGCTCCCTGAAAATGAGCATGGCGATGAGCACGGTAAGCACCCCCTCGACGTTCAAAAGAAGCGAGGCCGTAGACCCTGCCGTGCTTGAAAGCCCGTAGAGCATGAACAGGGGCGCGGCCACCCCCCCTGAGACTATCGACCCGGCCAGATAAAAATAATCCCGCCCCTTCAGCGCCGATTCCCCCGGCAGTCTCCCCCAAAAAAGCCTTTTAACGGAGGTGAAGGCAAAAAGGCCGGCGAAACTGCCGAGGTAGAATAACCCCGCCAGCATCACAGGCCCGGCCTCCGCGAGGAGGAGCTTCGAGGCCGGAGCGCTCATACCGAAGAAAAAGGCCGCGAGCAGGGCCGCCAGGGCCCCGTATCCGCCCCCGTATCCGCTTGAGTTGTCCTTTCCCATATCGACAACATGATACCATAACAGGCCGGGGAGCGATTGAGAGATTCATCATCGCCTTCGGCTCCTCAGAATGAGCCTTTCCGCATAATGGCGAAGTTTATCGGCACGGCGCTTGAATTTTTATAGATATAAACTAAACCTTTAAAGCGCCGGGGTTTGCCGGACGCCCGATTGACTCCTTGTGCCTAAAAAGGTATAATATATTTTCGTTTTTCAGGATGCCTCTAAAAATCAGAAATTTTTTCTGAAGTCAAGGAAGGGTGAAAATAAAAAGCGCGGCATATATGTGAACACACATAGCGAGCGCATTTCCCTGCTTCAGCGGGGTTTAGCGAGCGAATCGGAATCGGAATCGGAATCTTCCTTATGTGTCGAAGATTCCCCGCAGCTTGCTGCGGGGAGATTCAATATGTGAGCATTTTTATTTTCGCGCCTGCGCAGAAGTCAGGAAAAAGAACAATTTTTAGAAGTAGCCTTCAATGAGTCCCGCAACGTCCAAACAAAGCCGGCAAAGACACCCCGGCTTTTCATAACGTATGACCGATAGAAAGGCTCCGCTATACTGGCTTCCGGTGCTTGCCTGCGCCGGGATAATTATAGGCACGTTCCTCCTCTGGCGCTCGAATATCGCCTCCGAGCGCACGCATATAGGCCGCACCCTGGACTTGAAGTCCGTCACCATAAGGGACACCGTGCAGGACCAGATGGAATCCCGCATACTCGCCCTCATAAGGATGGCGCGGCGCTGGGAGATACAGGGCAAGCCTTCCGAGAGGGAATGGACGTCCGACGCGGGGCAGTATGTCAGCCATTACGCGGGCTACCGCTCGATAGCGTGGGCCGATCAAACGCTGCGCGCGCGCTGGGTAGTGCCGCTCATGGGCAATGAGGCGTTGCCCGGAAGAGATTTCAAGGGCGACGAGGCCGTCTCCCGTGTCCTGGAAAACGCGAAGCAGTGGCGTGGCGTGGCGGTATCAGCCCCCTTGAAAGGCGTGGACAACGATAAGCTCTTCGCGGTGGCCGTGCCCATCTTCCGGGGAGACGGCTTTGAAGGGACGATAGTAGGCTTTTTCAGGACAGAGGAACTTTTCGATTCGATATTGAGGAGGGAGGAGGGGCTCGGCTACTCGATAGCTTTATTGAGCGGCAACGACCCCCTGTACACGAAGGCCGTCCCCGGCAACATTGAACCCGGATGGGTGCGCGAGCTGGCCCTGAGCCCGTACGGCGCCCCCTGGAAGATCAGGGTCTGGCCGGCGCGGGATGAGCTCCGCTCCATGGAAACAAGGCTCCCCGCCGCCATACTCACCTCCGGCTTTCTTGTGGCCCTGCTCCTTGCCCTGGCCATATATTTCGGCCAGGTCTCCCGCCACAGGGCGAAGGCCGCGGAGGGGGCGAACGTGGAGCTTGAAAGGGAGATCGCCGAAAGAAAGCAGCTCGAATCGCTTGCCGAGAGGAACGCGGCCGAGCTCGCCAGGTCCAACGTGGAGCTCGAGCTCGAGGTAATGGAAAGAAAGCGCGCCGAGGAAGAGGCGCGCAAACACTCTATCGAGCTTGCGCGCTCCAACGCGGAGCTTGAGCAGTTCGCCTACGTGGCCTCGCACGACCTGCAGGAGCCCCTGCGGGTGATAGCGGGCTATGTCCAGCTGCTGGCCAGGAGGTATTCCGGCAGGCTCGACCAGAGCGCCGACGAGTTCATCTCCTTTGCCGTGGATGGCGCCACCCGCATGCAGAGGCTCATAAACGACCTCCTCGTCTATTCGAGGTTCGGGACCATGAGCAAGGAGTTCGCCCAGGTAAACTGCAAGGACGTCTTCGACGTGGCGCTTGCCAACCTTGACGCCGTGATAAAGGAGAGCGGGGCGGCCGTGACGAGCGCGGAGCTGCCGGTCGTTTACGCCGACCCCTCGCAGCTCGGCCAGCTCTTACAGAACCTCATAGGCAACGCCATAAAGTTCCGGGGCAAGAAGCCCCCTAAGGTCCATGTGGGGGCCGAGAGGAACGGCCACGATTGGGTATTCTCCGTCCGGGATAACGGCATAGGCATAGACCCGCGGTACAACGATAAGATATTCGTCATATTCCAGCGCCTGCACGCGAAAAACGAATACCCCGGCACCGGCATGGGGCTTGCCATATGCCGCAAGATCGTGGAGAAGCACGGCGGCCGGATATGGGTGGAGTCACATCTCGGAAAAGGCTCGGATTTTCGGTTCACAATACCTGAAAAAGGAGTTCAAGATGATAAGAAGTGGTAGCCTGGTCGAGATACTGATGGTCGAGGACAACCCGGCGGACATACGCCTTACGCAGGAGGCGTTCAAGGACGCGAAGGTCCTGAACAGCATGCACACCGTCGGCGACGGGGTCGAGGCGATGGCGTTTTTGAGGCGCCAGGGCGAATACGCAAGCTCGCCGAGGCCGGACCTCATCCTCCTTGACCTCAACCTGCCGAAAAAGGACGGCCGGGAGGTCCTGGCCGAGATCAAGCAGGACCCGGACCTGAAAAGGATACCGGTGGTGATACTCACCACCTCCGATGACGAGATGGACGTATTGAAGGCCTATGACCTCCACGTAAACGCCTACGTAAAAAAGCCGGTAGACCTCGACCAGTTCATAAAGGTGGTAGAGGCCGTGGAGGACTTCTGGCTTACCGTGGTAAAACTGCCTAGTAAATAGTCAGGGCCCCGGCATGGAAAAAGACCTGATAAACGTCCTCCTTCTGGAAGACAACCCGGCTGACGCGCGTCTGGTCCGCGAGATGTTCGTGGACGCGGCCGCGGACAAGCTCATCCGTTCGTCTTTCGACCTGACCAACTGCATAAGCCTTTCAGACGCGCTGAAGGCCCTCCAGAAAGACTCTTTCGACGTCATATTGACCGACCTGGAACTGCCTGACAGCCGGGGTTTCGAGACCTTCCTTAAAGTCCACGCAAAGGCCCCGAATACCCCGGTGGTAGTCCTTACCGGGCTTATGGACGAGGCTATCGGCGTAAAGGCCGTCCAGGAAGGGGCGCAGGATTATCTCGTCAAGGGCCACGTCGACAGCCATGTCCTCATAAGGGCCATACGCTTCGCCATGGAGCGGAGCCGCAAGGGCAGGGAGCAGCGGGAGGAGCGCCGCGGCTCCGACACGTGGTCGCCTCCGCTCGATGTAATAGGCTTAAGCCCCAGGCTCAAGGAGGTCATGAGGCTCATCGCGACAGTGGCGAAGACATCGACGACCTCGGTATTGATACACGGCGAGACCGGCACGGGCAAGGAGCTTATAGCCAACTCCATCCATTACTCAAGCATAAGGCGCGAGGGCCCGTTCATTAAGCTCAACTGCAGCGCCATCCCCGACACCCTCCTTGAAACCGAGATGTTCGGCTACGAGAAGGGCGCCTTCACGGACGCCAAGCAGAGCAAGCTCGGGCTCTTCGAGCTGGCCGACGGCGGGACCATCTTCCTCGACGAGATAGGCGACATGGACATAAGGCTCCAGCCGAAGCTGTTGCAGATTCTGGAGAACAGGACCTTGAGGAGGGTCGGCGGCATAAGGGACATACAGGTGGACGTACGGGTCGTTACCGCTACCAACAAGAACCTCGAAGAGATGGTAAGGGAGAAGCGGTTCAGGGAGGACCTCTACTACAGGCTCAAGGTCATGGTCATAAACATGCCGCCCCTGAGGGACAGGAAGGAGGATATCATCCTCATAGCGGAACACTTCCTGAAGGAGAACTCCAGGATATCCGGGGGCCTTCCGAAAAGATTATCCCCCGAGGCTCAGGAGATACTCCTTAATTACCACTGGCCCGGGAATATCAGGGAGCTCAAAAACGCCATTGAAAGGGCCTCCATAATCTCACCCGTGGACACCATTGGCCCCGAACACCTGCCCCAGGAACTCACCTCAAGCGCCCCCCTGCCCGCAGGCGCCTTCCCCTCAGGCGACTTAAGCCTCGAGGAGGTTGAACGCCAGTACATCCAGCATGTGCTGGATAGGTCCGGGGGCAACAAGACAAAAGCGGCGGAGATACTCGGCATCTCCCGCCTTACCTTGAGGGAGAAGCTCAAGAAGGCCGGCGTCAAAGAGGATTAGTTAGTCCATAATGGTAAATTTCTTACCAATTTAACCGATAAAAAACTTACCACCTATCCACCACTCTCTTTCTCCAAAACCTGCATTTCCCATATAAATCAAGCTAATTTACCTTGGCACACCTATTGCTATTTATACTTATTATAGACATGAACGCGGGCTTTTATGGCCCCCGGCAAAGGAGGCAGGAAATGGGAGAGCGTATAAAAGGCAAGGTCCTCGTAGTGGACGATGACAAGAACTTAAGGGCCCTGTGCTCGGATGTCCTGTCGATAGCGGGCTACGAGGTGGATACGGCCAACGACGGGATGGACGCGCTCGATATGATAAACGTGAACGAATACGACCTGGTGCTGACGGACATAAACATGCCGAGGCTCGACGGCAACAGGCTCTTCGAGACGGCCTGCCTGAAGAACCCGGCCTTAAAGGACAGGTTCGTCTTCATGACCGGCGACACGATGTCCGTCTACAGGAACAACAACAGGAAATTGTTCATAAAGCCCTTCAAGGTAAAAGACCTCTTATACCACGTGGACTCGGTAATGGCGAAAAGGCCCGAAAGGCCGCGCAACCACGCCGGTGAGATAAACAAAAGCCTGAGGGTGGCATAACACAGACTTTAAATTCGCGAAGCAGGGAGGGACGAAAATGTTAGAGGAAATGACGGGTTTGAACGCAGGTGGGCGGATCTCCGATGAAAAGGAGAGCGCCCCGGCCGCCAGGATGTTCTCAAAATGGCGCAAGGATTGGCCCCTCCCGTACCGCTCAAAAGGACCGCAGGCACGCGAGAACATGGGCTTCGACGAGCTTGCCGAGGGCGCTGAGAGGAAACCATCACGCAGGGCTAACGTGGAAAGGGACGAGAAAGAGAAGGGCTCTTCGGATTCGATAAGCTTTTATTTCAGCTCCATCAGCAAGCACAGGCTCCTGACCGCGGGCGAGGAGAAGGAGCTTGCCGCACGGATAGCGAACGGCGACAGCGAGGCCAGGAAGGAGATGATAGAGGCGAACCTCCGCCTGGTGGTTAACATCGCGAGGCGCTACATAAACAGGGGCTTCCCCCTCCAGGACCTCATCGAGGAGGGCAACGTCGGGCTCATAAAGGCGGTCGAGCGGTTCAAGACCTCCAAGGAGTGCAGGTTCTCCACGTACGCGAGCTACTGGATAAAGCAGACCATAGAGAGGGCCCTGGCGAACAAGGCCCATGTCGTAAGGCTTCCGATACACATCTCGATCGACATAATGAAGGTATCAAGGGCATCGAGGGAGCTGATGATGGAGCTCGGCAGGGAGCCAAACTCCTCTGAAGTGGCCGAGAGGACGGGCCTTTCAGGCAGGTACGTTAAAAAGCTCGATACCGTCAGCAGGAAGAACTACTCGCTTGAGGCCCAGCTACCCGACGGGAGCGACCAGTCGCTCCTCGATAAGCTCGAGGACAACACGTTCCGCGCGCCCATTGAGCTTATAAGCGAGTCCCAGAGGGCGAAAAAGATAAAAAAGTGGCTGTCCATGCTGAGCGAGACCGAGCGGGCGGTACTCAAGCTCAGGTTCGGCTTCGACAACAACGAGCCGGAGACCCTCGAGGCCATAGGCAAGGAGTTCGGGGTAACAAGGGAGCGGATCAGGCAGATAGAGATAAAGGGCATGGAGAAGCTCCGTAAGATAATAAAGGGCGCCGAAATAGACTCTTACGAGGCCATCTGACAGAGGAGTTGGCATGACAATGGCAGAGGTCTTCAGGAAGGCTAAATCCCTGGGGTTAAAGAGCAAGGTCGGGATGAAAAAGCCCGACCTCATCAGGGAGATACAGGTAAAGGAAGGGAACTTCCCCTGCTTCGGCACGGCGGCGGAGTACTGCGACCAGTGGCTCTGCTGCTTCAGGGGCGACTGCCTCGGCAACGGAAAGAAACGGTGAGCCAAGTAGCACGCTAAAACGGCTTTTACAAGCCCAAAGGCCCTCGGCGCGTTAAGCGAGAGGGCCTTTGGCATATTTCAAACCCTCCCCTTGACTTACGTCTAAAAGAAAATCTCTTTCCCCTCTTAAGCTAATAACTGAAAATTTCCTGAGATTTAAAAACAAAAACATATTTAAGTGGTGGAACAATTTTTCAATCCTGAAACTGCTCTCTCCGCCCTTTCCGGCGCGATAGAAATGTTCGGCTATAATTGAAGTATCGGGCCAGGGACGGTCAAGGTCTTCTATTGACGCAGGGGGCTAACGTGAACGGCACATTCAAGTTCTTCGAGTGCTTCGCCATAATCAGGCTCACGGGCAGGAGGGCGTCCGACATACTCGAATTCCTCGAAATATTGAAGACGATAAGCACGGAGTCGATATTCCACCACATGCACCAGTACTTCCTGAAGCCCCACATAATACCGCCCGAGTTCCCGAACGACTTCGCCGTATGGACCGCCGAAACGCTCGGGGAGCAGAACCTTGCCGAGGCGCTCGCGAACGTCAACCCCTTCGAGTTCGGCGACATCGAAGCGCTCAGGGCCGAGCTTGTCCGCATAATAACGGAGCACCTTAAAAGATACCCGCCCCCGAGGCCGGCCCTGCCCGGCAGGGAGTTCCTCTTTAACGAGGGCGTGACCATAGTGCTGCCCACGGGCATAGAGGCGGCCCGGCTCCACGACTTCGTAAGGGCCTTGAAGGAGGTCGACAGCTCCAGCGTATACTTCCATTTCTACGAGGCGCGGCTCAGACTCGGCAAGGAGCAGGACGACTTCACGCAGTTCCTCGACAGCTGCCTCGACTGCCCGGGGCTCGCCGGGAGGATAAAGTCCCTCGACCCCTACATGTACTCGACCGAGGTATTGAGGGCGAAGATAATAAGGCTCATCGAAGAGGCGCTATGAACATAGAGGACTACAAAGGCATCGCGGAGGAGGGGGACCTCCGGGCGATAAGGGCGCTCGCGGGCAGGCTCGCAGGCAAAAAGATGCTCCACGTGAACTCCACGGCCGAGGGTGGCGGGGTAGCGGAACTGCTTCAGAGGATAGTCCCGCTCCTTAAAAACCTCGGGCTCGACGTAAGGTGGGAGGTGTTGAAAGGGACCCGGCCTTTCTTCGAGGTGACGAAGTCGATACATAATTCACTCCAGGGCAAAGGGGTCCATATAACGAGGCAGATGTGGGACGAGTACGAGTCCGTCAACAGGAAGAACGCCGAGGCGATAGACCTGGACGCGGACTGCGCGGTCATACACGACCCCCAGCCGGCGCTCTTCATCGAATACAAAAAGCGCGGCACCTGGCTCTGGAGGTGCCACATAGACATCTCCATGCCGGACAGGGTCACCTGGTACTTCCTGAAGAACATCGTCGAGAAGTTCGACGGCTCGATATTCTCGGTCTCCAACTTCGCGCAGACGGTCTCCATCCCCCAGTTCATGATGCAGCCCTCGATCGACCCGCTTAGCGAGAAGAACATCGAGCTTTCCGAAGAGGAGATAGCGCGCACCTTCGAGAAGTTCAAGGTCCCGATGGACAAGCCGATTCTCCTGCAGGTCTCGCGCTTCGACCCTTTCAAGGACCCGCTCGGCGTCATCGACTCCTTCAGGCTGGTGAGGAAGTACCACGACTGCAGGCTGGTGCTCGCAGGGGGGACCGCCACGGACGACCCCGAGGGCGAGAGGGTGCTTAACGAGGTCCTGGAGAAGGCCGGGGAAGACCCCGACATCCACATACTCCTTGTGCCCCCCTTCAGCGACAGGGACATAAACGCCCTTCAGAGGGGCGCGTCGATCGTCCTTCAGAAATCGACGAAAGAGGGCTTCGGCCTTGTCGTTGCCGAGTCCCTCTGGAAGAGGAAGCCCGTCATAGGCGGTGACGCCGGGGGCATACCGCTCCAGATAATAGAGGGCGTCACCGGCTACCTGATACATTCTGTGGAGGGGGCGGCGTACAGGATAAGGCAGCTCCTTGAAAACCCCGACCATGCCAAAAAGATGGGCGAGGCCGCGAGGGAGCACATACGGAGGAACTTCCTCATAACCACGAACATCAGGAACTACCTCTCCATCTGGCTGGCGCTGGAGCATAAAGGCGAGAAGGTAATCTACATATGAGAAGGCCCAAATGGCCCTCCCTGGAAGAAAACTCATCGTCGTCTCAAACCGCGAGCCGTATCGCCTCAAGGGAGGCAGGCTCGAACGGACGGTGGGCGGCCTTGCCGCCGCGCTCGACCCCGTGATGAGGGCCTCGGGCGGGGTCTGGATAACGTCCGGGGTAAAGGGGCGCGGGGACATCTCGTCCCGGATAGCCGTTCCCCCCGAAGACCCCTCCTATGTAATGCGCAAGGTGCCCATCACCGAAGAAGATATGGACGGTTTTTACAACGGCTACTCCAACAGGTTCCTCTGGCCGCTGTGCCACATAACCCTTGACAGGGTGCGCTTCAAGAGGTCCTACTGGGCGAGCTACGGGAAGGTGAACAGGCTTTTCGCCGGCGCCGTAATAGACGAATCCTCCGGGGACCCGGCGGTATTATTACAGGACTACCACCTCGCCATGTGCGCCCTTTCCATAAGGGCGTCCCTCCCGGACGCGCTCATATCGCTATTCTGGCACATACCCTGGCCGCCTTACGCGGTATTCAGGATATGCCCGCACAGGAGAGAGCTGCTGGAGGGGCTGCTCGCCAACGACCTCATCGGGTTCCAGCTCGACGCGTTCAAGACTAACTTCATAAGGTGCGCCCAGGAGGAGCTCGGGGCCAGGTTCGACCCTGAAAAAGACGCCCTGCTCCGTAACGGAAGGGCCACGGTCTTAAAGACGCTCCCTGTAAGCATTGACTTCGAGTGGTTCGACAGCGCCGCCAGGAGCGGTGAGGCCCGGGCGTTCATAAGCGGCTTCCTCAAAGACAGGGGGCTTCAGGGCGCCACCCTCGGGATAAGCGTAAACAGGCTCGATTACACTAAAGGGCTCATCAAATGCCTCGATTCCATAGAGGTGTTCTTCGATAAATACCCGGGCTACAGAGGGAAGGTCGTTTTCCTGCATATCGCCGTACCGACCAGGAAGGCCGAGCCTTACAAAAGCTATAGGGAAAGGGTCAGGAAGAGGGTGGCCGCCATCAACAAGAGCCTTTCAACGGGCCGGTGGAGGCCCGTCGAGTACATAGACGCGGACTTTTCGCACAAGGAGCTCGCCGCGCTCTACGGCGCGGCCCGCTTCATCATAGTAAGCTCGGTCTACGACGGGATGAACCTCGTGGCAAAGGAATACATCGCGTCACAGACAGGGCTTGCCGGGTGCGCCCTTGTGAGCGAGTTCGCGGGCTCGAGCGAGGATATACCCGGCGTCACGCCCATAAACCCCTATGACGCGGAAGGGTGCGCGGACGCCATCAACGGCGCGCTTACCTCGGCCCCGGCAGAGAGGAAGAGGTCTTTAAGGCTTGCCAGGGAGCATATCAGAAGGAACGACATATACAAATGGGCGGGGGACCTCTTGAGAGAGCTTGAAAGGGCAAGATGGCAAAATATCTCCTCAAGGACCTCGAAGAGATCCAAAAGACGGTGAACGGGCGGAAGGTATCGCTCTTCCTCGACTACGACGGCACGATAACGCCCATGGTGGGCAGGCCGGAAGACGCGCGCCTTTCCTCTGCCATGAAGGAGGTATTGAAGGGCCTTGCGCGGCTCTACCCGTTGACCATAATAAGCAGCAGGGCGCTGCGGGACTTAAAGCCGGTCGTAGGTCTGCCGTCCATAGTCTATGCCGGCAACCAGGGACTCGAGGTCCGGGGGGAGCAGTTCACGATGACATTCGACATTGGGCGCGATAAGAAAGAAGAGCTTGAGGGGATAGCGGCGGCCCTCAAGGGACTGCTCCACGGGCTCAGGGGGGTCGCGATAGAGGACAAGGGCCTGACATTATCAGTCCATTACAGGCCGCTCGACACTAAGGACTTCCCCTTTTTCGCGGAGAAGTTCGACGAAGTCCTCGCAGGGCCGCTTTCCAGGTCCACGGTAAAGGTCATAAGGAGCAAAAAGGCGTTTGACGTCAGGCCCGATGTAGGCTGGGACAAGGGCCGCGCCGTTGAGTGGATACTCGGCAGGCCCGGCTTTTCAGGGACCTTCCCCATATACCTCGGGGACGACGAGTCCGACAGGGAGGCCTTCAGGGTACTTAAAGGAAAAGGCTGCTCAGTGTTCGTAGGCGGAGCCGATGAGGAGGCCGACTACTACCTTATGGCGCAGGATGAGGTAAAGACATTCCTCGGATGGCTTCTCCACCGCCCGTTTTCGGCAGAGGGGCTATTCAGCACGCCCTGAACCTTGCCATTTTTTGTACCTTAAAAATCCTTCCCCCCGAACCCCATTGATATTGACATAACCCTCTATTTTCCCGATAATAAATGAACCGCCCCCGAGGGCGTCGTTTAAATATGCTTGGATCAAGGCAAAAGAACCTCTCTACGTATCTGCCCTACATCGTCCTGTTCGCGGGCGCGCTGGTCTTTTACTGGAAGACCGTCGGGTTCGACTTCATCCCGTCCTGGGACGATAAAAATTATGTCCTCGATAACACCTACATACAGGCCCTGAGCCTTGCGAACCTCAAGGCGATATTCTCATCCTCCTATTTCGCCAATTACGCCCCGCTGCATATATTGAGCTACTCCATCGACTTCGCGTTCTGGGAGCTCGACCCGAGAGGCTACCATATAACGAACGTCGTCCTGCACGGGCTCAACTCATGCCTCGCCTTCGCCGTGATAAAGAGACTGACCGACGACAGGAAGACGGCCTTTTTCGCCGCGCTGCTTTTTACGGTCCACCCCCTGAACGTCGAGAACGTCGCGTGGGTCTCAGAGAGAAAGACCCTCCTTACCGCCTTTTTTTCGTTCATCTCGATAATCTCGTACCTTAGCTTCAGGCAAAGGGGCGCGCGGGGCGCCTATGTACTTTCGGGCGTATTCTTCATCCTTGCGCTCCTTTCAAAACCATTGACGGTCGTCCTCCCGCTGGCGCTCCTTGCATACGAGGTCTTCCTGAAAAAAGAGAAGCGGGGCTGGCTTTTTCCTCTGCCGCTTTTTTTAATCTCTTTTTTCGGTGCGATAATGGCCTTCAAGGCCCATCTGGGCCATAGCTCCGCGAACGAGGAGGCCCTTACTGCCGGCGTGCTGTTCGGCACCGTCTACCCCACGATGGTCCCGGTCTTCTGGAAGTACCTGAGGCTTATCTTATGGCCCATGAACTTGAGCGGTTTTTACGATACCGGGCTCTACCATTCTTTCTTAAGCCTGCCGGTCGCCGCGTCTTTAGCCGGGTTCTTATTGATAGCCGTCGCCGTATTATGGAAAGGGGGCGGGCAGGCAAGGTTCTGGTTCCTCTGGTTCTGGATATGGGTGCTGCCTGTGTCGAACATAATACCGCTTCCGGTCTATTACGCCGACCGCTACATGTACATGTCCGCGATATCCGTCTTCGTGCTAATGGCCGCAATAATCAGAGCCATTGCGAAAAGGCCCCCGTGCCTTACGGCAAAGGCGCTCGCCTATTCGATTTTTATCGTGATTACGGTATCTTACGCCGTAATCGCCTTTAACCGGATGGACGTATGGAGGAATGAACTCGCGTTCTGGAAGGACACCGCCGAGAAGTCCCCGAACCAGGACAAGGCCCACCTGAACCTCGGATATGCCTTTGAGATGTCGGGGATGCTCGATGAGGCCGAATCCGAGTACCTGAAGGCCGTAAAGATCTACCCGAGCCCTGAGGCCGTATCAAACCTCGATATGATCAAGATTAAAAAATCCTATAAAAAAAATTAAAAAACTCTAATCTTTCCATTTCGGGTGATTGTAGTCACTTGATTTGGGGTGAAAACTCCATTATACTTTTTACTCTTTTGCGGCATGGTGCCGCGAGGCTGGACTAATAAATACTTTGTAAAGGAGGGACGGAAATGGAAAGTATCGTACGGAAAGCGGTTGTTGCCGCGGCTTTTTTGACCTTTATAACAGGCGCGCCCCTCTACGCGCGCACAAACGAGGCTAATCACGAAGCGCTCTCGAAGGTCGAGTCCGTAAAGGAGAGCTACAGGGCGAAGCAGAGGAAGGATTCCCTGAACGGCGGCGCGAAGGCCGGCAACCCGGCCTCGGAGCTGATGAGGAAGGTAGCCGCGAGCGAAGTAAACATGGTCACGAACACCCACGAGGGGAAAGCCCAGAACGAGATCGTGATAAACGGCAAAAGGTACTTCGCCACGGGCGACGGTTACGCCTTTACGATCTCCCAGAACCGCTCCATATGCTTCGCGGCAGACCCGGTCACGAACAAGAAGGTAAACAAGGCCGACGCGGTGATATACGCGGACGCCTCCGGCAGGGTCTTCTACTTCGAATCAGAGGACACCTACCAGGAGTTCATAAAGCTGGCAAGCTCAAAGCAGTAATTTTTGTCTTTTTACAAAAAGGCCGGATAGCCAATGGCTGTCCGGCTTTTTTTATTTACAGGCTGCTCAAAAAGCCCTGTGCTACCGTGTCGTCTTCAAAATTCGTCACTGCGACGTACAGACAAAGTACGACTCATTCCTCATTTTTCGACTCCTTCCATCTTAGACTTTTTGAGCAGCCTGATGTGATTTTGAGTTTTTCAGCGACCTGTTAGAGCACGCGCCCGCCTGATATGTCTTATCCTATCGGTCACCGGCGGGTGCGAATAGTGGAAGGCGGCGTAAAGCGGGTGCGGGTAGAGGTTAGAGAGGTTATCCTTCGAGAGCTTTATAAGAGAGCTTTCCATGGAGCCGGGGTCATTCGTAGCCGCGCACGAGTAGGCGTCGGCCTGGTATTCGCGCCTCCGTGAGAGGTAATTGAAAAGGGGCTCGAAGGGCGTTGAGAGCACCCCTCCGATGAAACCCAGTACGACCGCCTTTGTAAAGAAGCCCCCTCCCCTTATGTGAAAAAGCCCGTTAAGGGACTCCCCCTGCATCAGGATATACGCTGTAAAAAGAGCTACCAGCGCAAACGCCTCCAGGAAAAGAAGGCTTTTAAGGACGTGCCTTTTCTTCCAGTGGCCTATCTCGTGGGCAAGGACGGCGGTTATCTCCGCCCCCGTCAGCCTTTCCAGCAGGGTGTCGTAAAGCACTATCCTTTTCACGCGGCCTATGCCGGTAAAGTACGCGTTCGTGTGCGTCGTCCTCCTCGAGGCGTCGATCTTCAGGACCCTCTTCACCTTTATCCCGGCCCTATCGGCCACTTCCCTTATGCTTTCTTCGAGCGCCGCGTCGGTTATCGGCTCGAACTTGTTGAAAAGCGGCTCTATTACATACGGCGAGATATAGAGCATGAATACGCTGAACGCGAGGAATAGCGCCCATATCCAGAACCACCAGAGCGCCGGGCTCATCTCGACTATCTTTAGCGCGGCGTAGGTTATCGCCGCGAGGATAACCGTCGAGACAACGAGCGATTTCATGAAATCCACCGCCCAAAGCCCCGGTGTCATGGTGGTAAACCCGTACCTTTTCTCTATGCCGAAGGTCCTGTACAGGCTCAAAGGCGCGGTAAGAAGGGCGTCCGCGTAAAAAAGGAGCATGAAAAATATGACTCCGGAAAACGGGAAGGATAGCTTGAGCGAGGAGATGAGATTGTTATAGTACCCGAGCGCCGCAAATACGAATATAAGGGCTACAATCCTCTCGATGCTGTACGCCACAGCCCCGAATTTCGTATTCTCCCTCAGATACCCCGAGGCCCTTTCAAGGAAGTCCGGGCCGACGGACCCTTCGAACCCCGGCGGGACCTTGCCCCTGTTCTTTTCAAGGTAAGAGACGTTCAGGTATTCGAGGAAAAGGACGAACCCGGTAAAGAGTATATAGAGCGCTATGAGGGTTATGAGCAATGCCATAAGAAAATTCTATCAGAAGAAAGGCCAAAATACACCGGTATTGCTTAATTGAACCTTCAAAAAAGAAATTTTACGAGAAAGGGGCAAGCCGATAAAACTTGCCTGAAAGGAGTAGTCCTTATACGCCTTTCAAGAAAATCTCCACTACCTGCGGGTCGAGGTGCTTGCCCGATATCGAAATAATCTCCGCCCTGGCCTTCTCATCGCTCCAGGCGGGCCTGTAAGGCCTGTCGGAGCGGAGCGCGTCCCAGACATCGGCAAGGGCGAATACGCGGGCCGCTATCGGGATCTCCGCGCCTTTAAGCCCGCGCGGGTAGCCCGACCCGTCCCACTTCTCATGGTGGCAGTACGGGATGTCGGCGGCGGGCCTCAGGTAGCTTATCGGCTGGAGCATCTCGTATGCGTAGACCGGGTGCTTCCTCATTATCGCCCATTCCTCTTCCGTAAGCGGGCCGGGTTTGAGCAGTATCGCGTCAGGCACGCCCATCTTCCCTATGTCGTGGAGGAGGGCCCCCCTCCTCGCATGGACTAGCTCGGCTTCCGTCAGGCCCATCGCCCTGCCTATCCGGACGGTCATATCGGTGACCCTTTGGGAGTGGCCCTCGGTCTCCTTGTCCCTTAAATCCAGCGCCCTCGACCACCCTTCAATGGTAGTCTCATACGCCAGCGCAAGCTCGATGTTGGACCTCTTCGCCTCGTTGAACATCTCCGCGTTGTCTATGGCTATGGCTGCCTGGAGGGCAAGCCCGTCGATGAAGTCGAGCGTCTCGGGCGAATACACGGATTCGGACCGTTTGTATATCTCAAGCACCCCCTTAAGGTCCCCTTTTGAAAGCAGCGGCACGGAGCAGTAGGAGATAAACCCCTCTTGCTGGAAAAGGGGCGCCCTTGCGAGCTCGCCCTGTTCGATATTAATGTTTTTTATGCGTAAGCTCTTTCCCTCGTAAGCCGCCTTCCCGGCGTAGCCGTCTCCAACGCGCAGCCGCGTGTATTTCAGCGCCTCCGTGCGGAAACCCTTGCCCGCGCTGTATTCGAGTAGTAAGGTCGCGGGGTTGAAAAGCAGTATGTCCGCGGCGTCTGCGTTGAGGGTAGCGGTTATCTGGTCGAGGATGACGTTCAGGGTAAGGCGGATATCGAGGCTCGACGAGATGGCCATGTCGATATTGCGGAAGGCCGAGAGCTTTTCTATCTGCTCCTTCAGCCGGGCCTCGGTCTGCCTCCTTTCGGTTATGTCGCGGATAATGGCCGTGACGAAACGCCTGCCGTCTGTCCCGTAAGACGATACCGATATCTCGACAGGGAACATGGTCCCGTCCCTTTTGAGCCCCTCTATCCCGGAGAGCTTGCCTCTTTTCAGGCTTCCGGATTCTATAAAACTCCTGAAGCCTTTATCGTGCGCCTCCCTGTATTTCTCCGGGACTATGATGCCGAGCCCTTTGCCCACGGCCTCATCGCCGCTATATCCGAAAGACTCCTCGGCGAGCCTGTTCCAGAAGGCTACCTTCATATTCGGGTCCGCTATTATTATGATGTCGTTCGAGTTCTCAAGCAGGGCCTTGTACTGCTCCTCGGTCTGCCTCTTCTCGAGGACCTTCTCGTCCACAAGCCTCTCAAGCCCGCTTGCGTACTCGCTTAGCTTCCCGTTCGCCTCCTTCAGCTCGTCCTGCGCGTTCTCCCTGAGCCTTATCTCCCTAAAAAGGGGCCGGTATACGAGCCCGTAAAAGGTCGGGATGAGCACGATAACGAGAAGGAGGCTGTCGGCGAGCGCCCTCTCTATGTCGTCCTCGATAGGGAATACGGCGAAGACGAACATTATAAGGACTTCCGTAAGGAATACTGTCAGGGCGACTTTGATGGAGTAGCTCAGGGCGGGGTAGTAACTGCTTCTTTGCGAAGCCATGGAACAGAGCCTTTCAGGGACGGCTGGCTTTCAAGGTGCTTTCTCTCAAGACCTCCCTTTATCGTGGTTTATTTTCACGTCCTTATCGCGCTTCCTTACGCGCTTTACTATCGGGCTCAGGTCCGCCCCGTTGCTGCCGGGAGTGTTCAGGAACCGAGCGTAGCTCCTCAAGACCTTTTTTGCGTATGAGCGGGTCTCCGCGTAGGGGATCGACTCTATGAACTCGTCGAGCTCCGGGGGCAGAGTCTCTTTCCATCTTGCCGCCGCGCCGGGCCCCGCGTTATAGCCCGCTATGGCAAGGACAAGGTCGCCGTCAAACCTCTTCGCGAGGTGCCCGAGGTACCACGAGCCGAGCTCTATGCTGAAGGACGGGTCGAGGAGGTATTTCACGTCGAACGCCCTGTTAAGCTCCCTTGCTATGAAAGCGCCGGTGGACGGCATTATCTGCATTATCCCGAGCGCCCCGGCGCTGGAGACGGCATCAGGGTTGAAGTGGCTCTCCTCCCTTATTATAGCGGCCACGAGGTGCGGGTCTATCGCGCCGTTTACCCTCTCTTTGATATCCTCGACAAGCCCCGGAGGGAACGCGAACGCCTCAGACGCCTCCCCCTGCCCCTTTGCCCCCTTTGAAAGACAGCCCTGGTGGAGCTTGAGCGCGCGGTAATAGTCCCCGGCCTCGTAGAAAAGCCGCGCCAGCTCGGCCAGCCCGGATAGAGCGCCTTTATCTTCCGAATACCTCTTCGCAAGGAGGTCCGCCTCCTGGGCCGCCTCTTCGTTCAGCCCGAGTAAAAGCAGCTCCAGCGAGGCGCGGTAATGGCTGTCCCCGGCAAGCCCTTCCTTTTCCTTATATATCCCGTAATTGCTATCAGCCTTCGAGGCAGGGTATTCCACGGAGTATTCCGCGGGGGGTTCCACGTACTTGAACTCAGTCTCCGGCGCGTAAGGCTCCTTCTCCTGAAGGGGCGCGTCATTCCTGACAAGGCCCTGCCTCTGGCGCGCCATCATCGAATAATAGCCGTCGTCGACGGCAGAGAGCCTCTCATATACGCGGGCGGCCTCCTGGTTTCTACCCATCCTCTCAAGGCTCTTGCCCGCCCAGTAAAGGAACTGCCCGGTCTTCCCGCCGTTGGGACGCGCCTCTATCAGAGAAAGGAAGTCGTTGTAGGCCTCCTCGAACCTGCCCGCCCTGTAGCTCGACCACCCGAGCGACCACGCCGCGTCTTCGGCGTAGATGCTCCCCTTATACCCCTCGATAACCCTTTTATACGTCGCGCGGGACTTTTCCTTGAGCCCCTTTTCGGCGTAGAGCCTGCCTAAATACAACAGCACCTGCGGCCGCTCAGTCCCTGCCGGGCAGCTTGCCGAAAGCCTTTCATCTATCTTAAGGAGCCCGCCCTCGTCGTTCGTCCGCAGATATACGGCACCGAGCCAGTAAAGGGCCTCGCACTCCTTCCTCGGGGCGGCGGTCGCGAGGTAATCCTTCAAGGTCTTCTCCGCGTCCGCGTATTGCTTAAGCCTTATCTCCGCCACCGCCTTCTTCATATAGGCGGCGTCGAAAAACGGGCTTTCTTTTTCCCTGATAACCTTGAAAAAGCCGTCGATGGCGTCTTTATAACTCGCGTTGAAAAACAGCCTCTTCGCCCTCTCGAACTCCTCTTCGCCCGTAAACGCCTGCACCTCCACCCCCTGCCCCTTTATCTCGTCGAGGAGGACTTTGGCCCTGGGCGCGTTCTTATCCGTCGCGTAATAGACCAGCACCTTTTTCAAGGGCCCGGCGGCCTGGGCCGGCTCCCCGAGCTTCATGGAGCATTCCGCCATTTTGATTAACGCCTCAGGGACGGAAAGGTCTTTGGGGAAAGACGATATGAACTCGCCAAAGGTCTTCCGGGCCTCTGAATACCCGCCCTGCTCCGTCTGGATGAGTCCCTTCCGGAAGAGGGCGTCCGGCGCCAATGCCGAGTCAGGGTACTCCTGTATCAGGGAATCATAGGCCTCTACGGCCTCATCAGGCCTCATAGCCTGGTAAAAGGCCCTGCCCTTGTAGAAAAGGATATAATCGGGTATCCGTGAAAGGGGCTCGGTCTCTTCGAGGAGGGCGGTCGCGTCCCCGCCGCGCGCAAGCGTGACGCCCGCGAGGAGGAACGACGCCCTCGCGGCCCAAAGGGTATTCGGGTACCCCTCGCGCACCTCTTCGAGCTTCTGTTCGGCGGACAAAAGGTCCCCTTTGGCAAGGTCCTTAATCGCCGATCTTACGCACTCTTCGGGCCGGCAGCCATCATTCTTCGCAGACGCTGAAGCCTTTTCCGTTCTTATGGGGATTGCCGCGTCAGCGGTGTTGACAGGGATGAGCGGCCTGCGGGATGAGCAAGAGGAAACGGTAAGGGCGGCGGATATAAGGAACGACGCGCCTGTCAAAAAATGAAGGACCCTTTTTGATTTCCGCATCCAAGACTCCTTCGACGCGTATTATAGCATATACCGGGGTAAGTTCCAACGGTGCTTGCAAAAAAAATATCCTGAAAAGCCTTGATTAACTCCTTTGATGTTGTATAATTCCTTAATCACCGAAAAAAAGGGAATTTTATGAAATATATTCAGGAGTTAACCTCTGAGTCAAAGATAGCCTACTTCTCCATGGAGGTCGGTTTCAGGAACGACATACCCACCTACAGCGGCGGCCTGGGGGTCCTTGCCGGGGACACCATAAAATCAGCGGCCGACCTGAACCTCCCCATGGTGGCGGTAACGCTCATATACAGAAAGGGCTTCTTCAGGCAGGAGATAGACGCGGGCGGCAGGCAGGTTGAGCACCCCGAGGAATGGAACCCTGCCGAGCAGATGTCGCTTGTGCCGCAGAAGATAAGGCTCACCATCGAGGACCGGGAGGTCGCTGTCCAGGCGTGGGTCTACAACATCTCAAGCCTTGTCACGAAGTGGAACGTCCCGATATTCTTCCTCGACACGGACCTGCCGGAGAACGCGCCCGAGGACAGGCAGTTGACCCATTACCTCTACGGCGGGGACGACCGCTACAGGCTCAAGCAGGAGATGGTGCTGGGCATAGGCGGGGTGCTTATGCTCCGGGCGCTCGGCTTCAGGATAAAAAAGTACCACATGAACGAGGGGCACGCAGCCCTGCTTACGCTGGAGCTGCTTAAAAGGCACAGGAGGGACATCGAGTCCGTCTGGGACGAAAGGGAGATATGGGACGTCGAGAAGGTAAAAGACCTGTGCGTCTTTACCACGCATACGCCTGTGGAGGCGGGCCACGACAAGTTCCCTTACGACATGGTCAGGCAGGTCGTGGGCGAGACCATACCGATAGACGTCTTGAAGGACCTCGCCGGGAAGGACAAGCTGAACATGACGCTCCTTGCCATGAACCTGAGCCAGTACATAAACGGGGTGGCCAAAAAACACGGAGAGGTCTCGAAGATACTCTTCCCCGGCTATAAGATACAGGCCATAACGAACGGCGTCCACAGCTTCACCTGGACCTGCGAGAGCTTCGCCAGGCTCTACGACAAATACCTCCCGGGCTGGGCGAACGAGCCCGAGCTTTTCGTAAGGATAGACAAGATCCCGCCCGTAGAGCTCTGGGACGCCCACATGGAGGCGAAAAAGAAGCTCGTTGACTTTGTTAACCGCCTCACGGGCGCGTCCATGGACTACGACACCCTGACAATCGGCTTCGCGCGCAGGGCCACGGCCTACAAGAGGGCGAACCTCCTGCTCTCGGACATAGAGCGGCTTAAAAAGATAGGCTCCGGCAGGATACAGGTCATCTACGCGGGCAAGGCGCACCCTAAGGACGGCGACGGCAAGAGGAATATCGAGGAGATAATAAGGAAGGCGGGCGTCCTCAAGGACTCCATAAAGATAGTCTACCTCCAGAACTACAACATGGACCTCGCGCTCCAGATGGTCTCGGGCGTGGACGTGTGGCTCAACACCCCTATGAGGCCGAGGGAGGCCTCGGGCACGAGCGGCATGAAGGCGGCGCATAACGGCGTCATAAACTTCAGCGTGCTCGACGGCTGGTGGATAGAGGGGCACATCGAAGGCTATACGGGCTGGTCCATAGGCCCGCCACCCACCGAGGCTACGCTTACCCAATCGACATTCGAGCAGGACGCCGAGGACCTGTACAATAAACTCGAGAACCTCGTCCTGCCAACCTACTACAACCACCGGGAGATATGGATAAAGATGATGGAGAACTCCATAGGCAAGGTCGCCTACTACTTCAACTCCCACAGGATGATGAGGAGGTATGTTACCGAGGCGTACATTAGGTAACATGAATTTGGTGTAATCGTCCTTTAGCGCCCCTTCCGTAAGGAAGGGGCGCTTTTTTTCAAATAGACCCTGCCCCACCTGCCGGGATAATAAAAATGTGTAATACTTGTATTAGCTGCAAGCTTGTCATTCTGAGCGTGTGAGCCGAAGCCCTGAGCGAAGTGAAGGGGGAAGAATCTAAGGGTTATGAATAAACGAGTAACGGGATTCTTCGTCGCCTTAGGCTCCTCAGAATGACAATTTATGTACTTTTTTCAGCAGCCTTAATTCATACATAGATGCGGAGGTCAATTTTATGAAGGCTATACGGGTGCACGAGTTCGGCCCGCCGGAGGTCATGAAATTTGAAGACGTCGAGGCCCCGAGGCCCGGCCCGGGACAGGTGCTCATAAGCGTAAAGGCCGTCGGAGTAAACCCTGTCGATACGTATATCAGGGCAGGGAGTTACGGCGCGAGGGCCCTTCCGTTCACGCCGGGCTCCGACGCGGCCGGGGTAGTCGAGGCAACCGGAGAGGGCGTAAAAGGATTCTCCCCCGGCGACAGGGTATATACCTCGGGGACCATAACCGGCGCTTACGCCGAAAAGACGCTCTGCAAAGAAGCGCAGGCGCACAAATTGCCTGAGGGAGCGACATTTGCACAGGGCGCGTCATTGGGCGTGCCTTTTGCCACCGCTTACAGGGCGATATTCCAGCGCGCAAAGGCCTTGCCCGGAGAGATGGTCCTCGTCCACGGCGCAAGCGGCGGGGTAGGAGTGGCCGCTGTCCAGCTCGCCAGGGCCGCGGGC
The DNA here is from genome assembly GCA_016219015.1 of Deltaproteobacteria bacterium. GTDB lineage: Bacteria > Desulfobacterota > GWC2-55-46 > GWC2-55-46 > GWC2-55-46 > JACRCL01. The sequence goes on along the minus strand of JACRCL010000002.1, from coordinate 56,401 downwards.
ATGAAGGTCATCGGCACCGCCGGTACGGAGCGCGGACGAGCCCTTGCCCTTAAAGAAGGGGCGCATTATGTGGTGGACCACACAAGGGCAGACCACATGGACGAGGTAATGAGGCTGACAGGAGGCAACGGCGCGGATGTCATAATAGAGTTCCTCGCGAACGTGAACCTCGCCTCTGACCTGAAGACGATAGCAAAAGGCGGCAGGATAGTCGTCGTAGGGTGCAGGGGTAAAATAGAGATAGACCCGAGAGAATCGATGGGAAGGGACGGCAATATACTGGGCATGTCGCTATTTAACGCGACTGAAAAAGAGCTTTTCAGCATACACTCGGCCATTGTGGCAGGGCTTGAGAACGGGACGTTGAGGCCGATAATCGGGCGGGAGATGCCGCTCAAGGACGCGCAAGCGGCGCACCACGCGATATTGGAGGAGCGCGCCTACGGGAAGATCGTCCTTGTCCCCTGAGATACAGGCTGCTGAAAAAGTCCATCTGCTTCGTTGGCTTCGTCTTGTCATAACGAAAGGTGAGTACGTCTCATTCCTCGCGTCCTCAATGCCTCGCGGACTCTATTTTGAGCAGCCTGAGCACACATAAAATATGAGATACATTATTATCATAATGCTTCTCCTTATGCCGGCCGGGGAGGCTTACGCGAAGGTCGTCAAAAAAGACGTCTTCTACAGGCCCGGCAACGACGTGCTCGAAGGCTATCTCGCCTATGACGACGCCGTTAAGGGGCCCATGCCGGGTGTCCTCGTCTTCCATGAGTGGTGGGGGATAAACGATTACATAAAAAGGCGCGTTGAGGAGGTCGCGGCCCTCGGCTACATAGCCTTTGCCCCTGACATGTACGGGAGGGGGATAAGGCCGAAGGACGCTAAAAGCGCCTCCGGGCTGGCCGAGATATTAAGAGGGGACAGGGCCGTTATGCGGGAGCGCGCAAGAGACGGACTTGATGAGCTTAGAAGCAACCCCTTAACCGACAGGGCCAGAGTAGCCGCCATGGGCTATTGCCTCGGCGGGACCGTGGCTCTCGAGCTCGCCCGGAGCGGGGCCGACATCCTCGGGGCCGTCAGCTTCCACGGAAATCTCGACGCCGTCAACCCCGAAGACGCCAAAAACATAAAAGGCAGGGTCCTCGTGCTCCACGGGAGCGAGGACAGACTCGCGTCGATGGAGCAGGTCATCGCCTTTGAGGACGAGATGAGAAAGAATGGAGTGGACTGGCAGGTGAACATATACGGAGGGGCTGTCCACAGCTTCACGAACCCGGCCTCGGGCAACGACCCTTCCAAGGGCGTTGCCTATAATGAAAAGGCGGGTAAGCGCTCCTGGGAGGCGATGAAGATATTCTTAAGCGAGATATTCGGGAAGAGATGAGGCAAGCACAGCGCGCAAAAAGGCCTTGCTAAAAAAACTGTATCAGGGAACCTCTGATTAATTCGCAGCCACATGTCATTCTGAGCGTGTGAGCCGAAGCCCTGAGCGAAGCGAAAGGGAAGAATCGTATGCAAATCAGCAAGTTACGAGATTCTTCGGTCGCTCCGCTCCCTCAGAATGACAGGAAGACTTAATTAATCAGAGGTTCCTTAGAAATTCGGTTCAGGTTGCAAACCAGAACCCGCTTTTTTCTTTTATCTTTTGTTTTTACAAACACACAGGGCATAGGGCGTAGCGACCGTAGGGTTGGGGGCGGGGCGGGCGAGCGGGGCGGAAGGCGTATTTCTTAGGAAGCTTCGGCGGGCTCGCCCGGAGGAAGGAGGCTGTAGGGAGCCGAGCCCTATGCCCGAAAGCGCATGGCAATGCGCAAAGAGGCATTGCCTAAGATAATTTCCGGAGGGATTGCAAATTTCAGGGTTCAGGTTGCAAACCTGAACCCGCATAGGGTTTTCAAAAAACGCGCCCAGCGCAGCGCCCCTCCTTACTTCTTCTCCTTTATATACAGCTTGCACTCCTCGCTGCCTATCCAGTCTATCTTCATCATGTTCGTGGCGCCTATCATGCCGACCTTGGTGCCTGAGACTATCACGATGGTATCGCCGAGAGAAGCGACCCCGTTATCCAGAAGAGCGGCCTCGCCCCTGCATATCATCTCGTCCGTATGCGCGCCGAACTCTAACATGAACGGCTCGACCCCCCACACCAGAGAAAGCCTCCTCCACGTCGGCTCAAGCGGGGTGAAGGCGACCACCCTCGTGGACGGCCGGAGCTTTGACAATATCCGCGCGGTGTCCCCTGTCTGGGTGAAAACGGCTATCGCCTTTGAGTTGACCTCGCTGGACGCGGCGCTGGCCGCGAAGGCCACGGCCTGCGCGAACGAGCCCGCCTGCGGCTTTTTCCTCCTCAAAAAGTGCTTCTGCGAAAGCGCGGCCTCTTCGGCCTCAGCGGCTATCCTCACCATCATCTCAACGGCCCTCACGGGGTACTTGCCTACGGCCGTCTCCCCGGAGAGCATCAGCGCGTCGGTGCCGTCGAATACCGCGTTCGCCACGTCAGAGGCCTCGGCCCTTGTGGGCCTCGCGTTCTCTATCATCGATTCTAACATCTGCGTGGCGGTTATGACGATCTTTCCGGCCTCGTTCGCCTTCGAGATGAGCTTTTTCTGCAGTATCGGTATCACCTCGGCCGAAAGCTCCACCCCCAGGTCCCCCCTGGCTATCATTATGCCGTCGGCCTCGTCGAGTATCGCGTCGAGGTCCTCTATGGCCTCGGCCTTCTCTATCTTCGCTATTACCGGGATGTCCGCGCCCCTGTCCTTTATGCGCCTTTTAAGGTCAACGAGGTCAGCGCGCCTCCTTACGAAAGAGAGCGCGATATAATCGACCTCCCGCCCTATGCCGAGGTCGAGGTCCTCCATGTCCTTATCGGTCAGGCTCGGGGCGCTTACGTTCACGCCGGGCAGGTTCATGCCCTTGTGCTCTTTGAGTACCCCTCCGTAGACGACCTCGCACTCAACGACCCTGCCCGCGACCCCTTTGACCTTCGCCTCTATGAGGCCGTCGTCCATGAGTATCCTGTCCCCTGCCTTTACGTCCCTGTAAAGGTCGGCGTAGGTGGTTGATATCATCCTCTCGTCCCCGTCAAGGTCTTCGGCGCTGATGAGCAGCTTATCCCCCTTTTTAAGCGCTATAGAGGGTTTAATGAGCCTCCCTACCCGTATCTTCGGCCCCTGGAGGTCCATCAATATCGACACCGGGCGGCTGAGCTTTTTGCTCGCGGCCCTGACATCCCTTATGACCTGCCCGTGGAGGTTTCTTTCGCCGTGCGAGAAGTTGAGCCTCACCACGTCAACGCCCGCCCTCAACAGCTCCTCTATGACCTGAGGCGACTGAGAGGCGGGGCCGATGGTGGCGACGACCTTGGTTTTCCTGAAAGACTGTTTTTCCATTTCAATAGATTATCCCACGCTGAAATCCCCGTTGTCAACCGTCCCGGCAACGCCCGTATCAGCGCATTTGACAAAAAAGTGATTTGATACTTTAATTGTAACGGGGATAAGCCCCCCGTTGAATCTCCCCGCAGCAAGCTGCGGGGAATCTTCGACACAAAAGGAAAAAATTTCGATTCGCTCGCTAAACCCCGCCGCAAGCAGCGGGGAATGCGCTCGCTGTGCGTGTTCAAAAAGGAGGCCTGATGGATTATAACGGTTTCAGGATAGACGAGGGCCGGGTCACCCTGCTCACGTTCGACAACCCGCGCGCGAACATCCTTTCGACCCCGGTATTGAACGACCTCGTCCGGGCGTTCGGCGTCCTGAACTCAACAAAGGAAAATATCAGGGCCCTCGCGATTACGGGCACGGGCGCTACCTTCTGCGCGGGGGCTGACATAAAGGAGATGTCGGGGTTCGGTCCAACGGAGGCGATGAAGTTCGCAAGGCTCATCCACAGGGTGATGGACCTTTTCGAGGCCTTCCCGAGGCCGGTCGTGGCCGGCGTTAACGGGTTTGCCCTTGGCGGAGGGCTTGAGATGGCGCTGTCGTGCGACCTCGTCATAGCCTCCGAGAAGGCCGTCTTCGGCGCGCCTGAGATAAACATCGGGATACTCCCCGGCGCCGGAGGGACCCAGAGGCTCACGCGCCGCCTGGGCAGGCTCAAGGCAAAGGAGCTTATATTCACCGGCAGGAGGGTCTACGCCGAAGAGGCCCTGGGCCTCGGGCTGATAAACAGGATAGTCCCTGCCGACAGGCTCGGGCTTGAGCTTTCGAACCTCGTCCAACTGCTGGCGTCAAAACCAATACAGTGCCTTGAGGCGGTAAAAAGGCTGATCAACTCCGGCTCCTTCGAAAAAGAGATGGAGCTTTTCAGCTCGATGTTCTCCTACGAGGACCAGAAAAGGCTCATGGGCGAGTTCCTGAAGAAGAAATAATGCCGATGGAAGACGTCGTGATAATAGGCGGCTTGAGGACGCCGGTCGGAAGGCTCCTGGGGAAGCTCTCGCGTTTGAGCGCCCCCCGGCTCGGCTCTATCGTCATTAAAGAGCTGATCGGAAGATACAGGCTTGAATCCCTCATAGACGAGGTAATAATGGGCAACGCCGTCTCGGCCGGCGTCGGGCAGAACCCCGCGCGCCAGGCCGCTCTCATGGCGGGACTGCCCGATACCATAAACGCCTTTACCGTGAACAAGGTCTGCGCCTCCGGGCTGAAGGCCGTTGCGCTGGGCGCGGAGGCTATCATGCTCGGCGAGGCTGACGCCGTGATAGCGGGCGGCATGGAGTCGATGAGCAACGCGCCTTTCCTCTTAAGGGATATGAGGCGGGGCAGGAAGTACGGCGAGGCGAAGATAGAAGATTCGATGATCAATGACGGCCTCCTGGACTGCTATTACGGCGAGCACATGGGGGAGCTCTGCGAGCATACGGTGGCCAGATACAATATATCCCGGGAAGACCAGGACTCGTTCGCGCTCCAGAGCCATAAGAAGGCCATGAAAGCGACGGATGAAGGGATATTCAGGGACGAAATTGCGCCGGTTGAAATCGATGGCGAGATAATCGATATCGACGAGACCATAAGGCGGGACACTACCCTTAAAAAGCTCTCCGGGCTTGACCCTGTGTTCAAGAAGGGCGGGACAATTACGGCGGGGAACTCGCCCGGGCTTAACGACGGAGCAGCCGCCCTCGTCCTCATGTCGCGTACAAAGGCGGACAGGCTCAAGATAAAGCCTGTCGCCGAAATCATCGGCTTTGCCTCAAGCCATACCGACCCTAAGTGGTTTACTATCGCCCCGGTAAGCTCGGTAAACGCCCTCCTTAAAAAGACAGGCATGAAGGTCAATGACTTCGACCTCATCGAAGAGAACGAGGCGTTCGCCGCTCAGACCCTTGCCGTTATCAAGGAACTCTCCATCGACCCCCTGAAACTGAACGTCCACGGCGGGGCCATAGCACTCGGCCACCCCATAGGCGCAAGCGGGGCGCGCATCCTCGTAACGCTTATAAACGCATTACAACAGAGGGGCGGCGGCAAGGGCCTTGCCACGATATGCCTCGGCGGGGGCGGGGCGATGAGCATGGCCGTAAGGACGATATGAAAAGGGTTTCACTCTTATGAAGCTGGGCGGCTTTGAACTGCACTCTCTGAGCGACGGGCGCTTCAGACTCGACGGCGGCGCGATGTTCGGGGTCGTGCCGAGGACTATCTGGGAGAAGACCAACCCGCCCGATGAGAAGAACCGGGTGCTCCTCGGCCTGAACCCGCTCCTCATACGCACCGGGAGCGAGAATATACTCGTTGACACGGGCATAGGGGATAAGTGGGACGAGCGGTCGAGGGCGATCTACGGGATAGAGAAGACCGCAACGCTTAAGGCCTCCCTCAACTCCATCGGGCTCGGTGAAGACGATATCACCATAGTCATCAATACCCACCTCCACTTCGACCACGCCGGGGGAAATACCCGGCTCGTTGAAGGGCGTATCGAGCCTGTATTCAAAAATGCCAGGCACATCGTGCAGAAGGGCGAATGGGAGGCCGCCACAGACCCGAACGAGCGCACACGCGCAAGCTACAGGCCCGAGGACTTCGCGCCCGTGATGGAAGCCGGGTTGTTCGAGCTTATCGAGGGGGACGGCGTGATAGTGGAAGGCGTTGAGGTCTTCAGGACCTCGGGGCATAACAGGGACATCCAGCTCGTAAGGATAAACTCAAACGGGGAGACCGCCGTATTCCTCGGCGACATAATCCCCACGGTAACCCACCTTAGGTTCCCGTATATAATGGGCTACGACCTCTTCCCTCTGGATACCCTGAATGTGAAAAAAGAACTTGTCAGAAAAGCGGCATCTGAAAAGTGGCTCCTTGTATTCGAGCACGACCCTCATGCGAGCATGGGATACGTGAAACTCGACGGCGTAGACCCGATATTCGAGAAGGTATCGTAGAGGAGGCCATCCATGGGTAGACCGATAAAAGCAGCCGGGGTGGCGGGCGCGGGCACGATGGGCGCCGGCATCGCGCAGGTCTTTGCCCTGCACGGATATACGGTGACACTGGCGGACAGATCAGTGGAGGCGCTTCGCGCGGCCATCGACAGGGTAAAGGAACACACCGACCCGGCGCTGTGGGAGAAGATAGACGCCTTAATAAAGACATCGACTGATTTAAACGACCTTGGCGGCTCCGATATCGTGATAGAGGCTGTCTACGAGGATATGAAGGCGAAAAAGGAAGTCCTGAAGGCCCTCGATAAGGTCTGCGGAAAGGACGCCATAATAGCCACGAACACATCCTCCATCTCGATAACGAGGCTCGGCAGGTATGTCTCTAACCCCGGCAGGTTTATCGGCATGCACTTCATGAACCCTCCGAAGGTGATGAGGCTTGTAGAGGTCATCGCAGGCAGGCGCACCTCCGTGGAGACGGTGGAGACAGTGACGGGGCTGGCCCAAAGCCTCGATAAGGCCGCGGCCGTCGTCAAAGACTCTCCCGGCTTTGTCACGAACAGGCTTCTTTTCTCCCTGATAGGCGAGGCAATAAGGACGCTTGAGAAGGGTATAGCGACGAAAGAGGACATAGATGTATGCATGAGGCACGGCATGAACCACCCGATGGGGCCCATAGAGCTTGCGGACTTCATCGGGCTCGACATATGCATGGAGACTATGGAGAATATCCATGAAGGGCTCGGGGATAAGAGGTTCAGGCCGCCCCGGACATTAAAAAGGCTTGTGAAGGAAGGCAAGCTCGGCAGGAAGACGAAGGAGGGGTTTTACAAGTACGAGTAGAAGGGGCTATTGTCGTCCCTTTTGGATTACGGATTCGGGGTTCAGGTTTGCTGCCTGAACTGCATTCGAAATGTGGAAAAGCTATTTTAGTCTGTCATTCTGAGCGTGTGAGCCGAAGCCCTGAGCGAAGCGAAGGGGAAGAATCTCGTAGTATGCAAATCAACAAGTTACGAGATTCTTCGTCGCCTTCGGCTCCTCAGAATGACAACTTCGTGGCCTTTTCAGCTGCCTGCTTAAAAGATGCCTGGACACTTTCTGAACTGTCGTGGAGTAACGCCAAGGACTCCATCTCTAAAACTTTTTTCCCATCCTACCTTAAAGCGACTTCAGGTGCTCTTTTAAATCGGCCTTCTCCTCGTCCGTGAGGCTGAGGCCCAGCAGGTCGTTATAATGGTCTATTACCGCTGCGAGGTCAGGGAAGCGGCCGTCGTGGTAAAAGCCCCCCTTTGTCCGCGCGAATAACCCCTTTAACGGCGTCGTCCGGTAGTATTGCCTCTCGGGCGAGCGGCTCGCCTGAAAGTCGTCTATCCCGATCTCATCCGCTGTGTGCATGGCCCAGCCCGGCTCCGAGTAGAGCGGGGGCACGTGGCAGGAGGCGCACCGGGCCTTCCCCTCGAAGACCTCCCTGCCCCGCGCCGCGGACTGGCTGTTGAACGACCCCTCCGGCGGCCTCGGAGCGGGAAGAGCGAGCTCGTAGAAGTGGAGCGCGGCGAGCTTCGAGGTGACAAGGTCGGGGCTGTTCCTTATGTTCCAATCGCCTGTCCTCGCGGCTATAGGGTAATGGTCGGGGTCGTTTAGGCGCGGGTCGAAGAATATGCCCTTGCCTCTCATCTGGGTTATCGCCGAGTAGGCGTTTATGTACGAATCAGGGCCGAGCCCGGTATAAGAGCTGTTAACGCCCGCAAGGCCATAGGTGGCCGGGACGAGCGTGGCGGCGGTCTTGCCGTCGGGCCTGAAGCCCTGCCCGTCATGGAGCACCTCTGAGTCGAACCTGCCCGGCCCCCATGCCTCCAGCACCCTCTTCAGGGTGCCGGTATCGATAGAGAGCCTCTCGGCTATCACGTCGAGTTCCGGGGCCAGCGCGATTATGCCGCCCATGTTGAGGTCGCGGTTGGGCCAGCCGTCGAGGCGGCTGCCCACTCCCTTTGAGGCCGAGTCGTCGACTATTGAATGGCATAGCGAACACTGTATGCCGACTGACTTAAGCGACCCCGCTTCGTCGAAAAAGCCCTTTACCCCCACTATGGCGTCGGCCTTAAGGAGAGCTATCGTCTCCTTGGGCCCTGAATCAGGGCCTGTGAGCGAGCGCGCAACGCCCCATGAGACCTTGTCCTTATCGATCTTGAGCCCGAGGCCCAGGATATCCGCGGGACTCAGCCCGGTGCCGACCCCGCCGAGCCTTTCGCCTTTTACGGCGTCCTGGAGCTTCAACAGCCCCCCCCAGAAGTCCTCGCTCCCGAAGGTATCGTAACGGAAGGAGTTCCTCCCCTCGTCATAGAGCCTGTTGGAGTTCTCGTTTATCTGTTTATCGAAATTGACGGAGGGCCCGCAGCCGAAGAGCAACAAGGCCGACAACAGTAAAGGGGCTGCCTTTATCTTCATAAAGTCCTCCGAAAGAAGGGAATCCCGGACATGGGTTGCCTGAATAAGGGCAGCCCTTGCAATTTAAATCTGCTTAGTAGGATAGCATCTATTTACAACGGGCTTAGGCTTTTGTCAAGGCGGGTCTTAAGGCTAAAAAGTAAGGCCAAAAAAGGTCAATAAAAGCAATATGTTAAGAAAGCTTATTATCCCGCCGCAAAGGTAGAGGAGAAAATTTTCAAATCTCCCGTTTGCGTATTGGCCCATCACCTTCGGGCTCCTCGTAAGGAGTATCAGGGGCAGTATCGTAAGCGGGAGCTGTATGGACAGGACGACCTGGCTCCATATAAGGGCCCTGTAAGTGTCCGTAAGGAGGATTATGAGGACTATCGCCGGGACGGACGTTATCAGCACCCCGGCCCTGAACCACTTCTTCTGCGGGTCTATTTCCTTGCCGAGAAACCCCGTAAATACCGTCCCGCCCGCGAGGCACGCCGTTATGGAGGACGAGAACCCGGCGCATACGAGCGCTATGGCGAAAAGCATCTCGGCCAGATTCCCGGCGAGCGGCCTTAGCGTTTCCGCCGCCTGGCTTACGTCCTTCACGACGACGCCGTGCCTGAAGAAGACGGCCGCCGCGACGATCACCATCGCGCAGTTGATCATCCATCCGGTACCCATGGCAAGGATGGTGTCCATGAACTCGTACCTCAGGAGCTGCCTCTTCCTCTCCTCGGTAGTGGCCTTCCAGTTCCTCTTCTGTATGACCTCCGAATGGAGGTATATGTTATGCGGCATGACGACCGCGCCGAGCATGGCCATGGCTATGAATATCTCCGACGAGCCCAGGTAAGGCACGACGCTCGCCTTCGCGGCCATACCCCATTCAGGGCTTACGAGGTACATCTCCAGCAGGTAGCAAAAGCCTATTATCGACACGAAGGAGATTATGAGGTGCTCTATCTGGTCGTATTTCTGCACCGTCACGAGGGACAATATTATGACCCCCGAGACAAGCGCGGATAAGGCCAGCGGGAGCCGGAAAAGTATGCTCAACCCGATGGCCGCGCCGAGGAACTCCGCCATGGCAGTGGCGACGCACGCGGCCATTATCGACCCCCCGAGCATCCAGTTCGCCCATCGCGGGAACCAGCGCCTGCAGCTTTCCGAGAGGCAGTCCCCCGTGACGATGCCGAGGTGCGCTGACATGTGCTGGAGGAATATGAGCATGAGGGTCGATAGCGTTATGACCCAGAGGAGGGAGTAATTGAACTCCGAGCCGCCGGCGATGTTGGTCGCCCAGTTGCCGGGGTCTATGAAGCCGACGGTTACGAGGAAGCCGGGGCCAAGGTACCTCAGAAGCTCAGGGTTCAAGGTGAGGCGGAAGGGGTTACGCATCGAGGATTCCCTGTGGTACGGCGGCCTCGCCGATAAGCACCGTGGTGAACTTCTCCCCTCTTTCAAGGGGAGTGCGGATAACGAGGTTCTTCTCCTTCATCGGCCTCTTGACTGCGAAACCGAGGGCAAGGTCCCTGTCCCCGGACCTCAGGGAGACTATCCTTCCGGTGAGGCTGCCCCCTTCATCCGCCCTCGTATGCCTTACCCCGACCCTGTCCAGCCCGACCTCTATCTGCCGGGCGTCCAGAAAATACCTCCTGAACGCCTCCTCCCTGTACCCGGCCCTTGCGGCAGGGGTCTTATATGAGACAGACTTGTGCGTCTTGAGCCTTATTACCGTCCTCTTGTCGAATTTAAGGGGGCCGAGTATGTGCTCAAGCTCGGAGGCGCGCTCAAGCCCTATTATGATGTCCGGGTCCAGTAGCTCGATTTTATAATGCTTGAAGACCCTGCCGAGCGGGCCCGCTATGAGGCCCGTCGTGTCGATTACGAGCTTTTCGCATTTCGGCATGGCCAGGTCAAGGACCTTTTTGGCCCCGACTATTGCCGGGAGGAGGTTGCCCGGCGGGCTGAGCGCGCCGGTGAAGTATATATCCTCCGCCTTTATCGCGTCCCAACCCTTGAACCCTCCCTCGACCTTCCCCCACGCGATGGTGGTGGGCGGGCCTATGTGGGACTGGCCCATGTCGAGGTCGAGCACCCCTACAATAGCCCCATCGGAGAGAAGGCCCGATAGCTCCCCGACGAAAGCCGTCTTGCCCGTATCAGCGCCCCCGACGACCATTATCACACGGCTTTCGGGCCTTGAAAGGCGCGCCGCAAGCCTGCCGCCCTTGCTTATATACCCGTTCTCAGCCACGGCCACCTGTTTGAATATAAATTTTGACAGAGCGGATTTAAAGTCTATAATATCATAAAAACGGCCCTGGCGCGGGAAGGCCCCGGGTGCCGGAAAAAAAATAATCGGTCCATGGATTTTTTCTTTGACATTTTTTTACCTTTTGGTAATAATTCAAAATGCTTAAATAATTTGGAAGGATTTAACGGCCCCAGGCCCACTTTAGAAATCGCGTAAATTGCTGAAGAGAACCCCTTTATATGAAGCGCACAGGTCCCTCGGTGCGAAGATAGTAGAATTCGCCGGCTGGGAGATGCCCGTCCAGTACTCCGGTGTGATAGATGAGCACCTCGCCGTGAGGGGCGCGTGCGGCCTTTTCGACGTAAGCCACATGGGAGAGGTCGAGGTATCCGGTAAAGGCGCGCTCAAGGCCGTGCAGAGGCTCATGACGAACGACATAGAGCGGGTCGTGGACGGCCAGTGCCAGTATACGCTCCTGTGCTATCCGGACGGCGGAGTGGTCGATGACTGCATAGTATACCGCTTCAACAGCGAGCGGTTCCTCTTTTGCGTAAACGCCTCGAATACCGAAAAGGCGTCCGAGTGGATAAAGGCAAACTCTTCCGGCGCGCTCGTAGAGGACCTGAGTCCCGAGTACGCACAGCTCGCGCTCCAGGGGCCGAAGTCCGTGGAGGTCTTAAGGCCGCTGCTTGACATCGACCCTTCGGAGATAAAGCACTTCCACTTCGTCATGGGCGAGCTTTCAGGCTCCATAGAGGCGATAGTATCGAGGACAGGCTATACGGGCGAGGACGGCTTCGAGATATACCTGCCAGTTGCTGACGCCGAGGCCGTATGGGACGCCCTGATGGACTCCGGCAGGCAATACGGCATAAAGCCCATCGGGCTCGGCGCGCGCGACACCCTGAGGCTTGAGATGGGGTACCCGCTTTACGGCCATGAGCTGAGCGAGGAGATAACGCCCATAGAGGCGGGGCTTAAGAAGTACGTAAGGTTCGGCAGGGGCTTCATCGGCGAAGACGTCCTCCAGAAGCAGGCCAATGAGGGCGTAAAAAAGACCCTCGTAGGGTTCAAGATGAAGGACCCCGGCATCCCGAGGACCGGCTACGAGATTTACATCGGCGGGAAGGCCGCCGGCAAGGTGACGAGCGGGACCCTTTCGCCCTCGCTGAACGCCGGGATAGGGATGGGGTTCATCGACTCTGCGCTGAAGGGCCCGGAGATAGAGGTCATGATAAGGAACAGGGCGGCGAAGGCGATGACCGCAAAGCCGCCTTTTTACCAGTCTGAGCTTCAGACAAAGAAGGCCGCGGTATAAAATAATAGATACAGGTTACCTCTAAAAATTAGCTTAGCGTTAAATATGGAAAGGAGAAAGCATATGGAGTTCCCGAAGGACCTTAAGTACACCAAAGAGCACGAATGGGTCAAGGTCGACGGAAGCATCGCAACGGTCGGGATTACCGATTATGCCCAGGACTCGCTCGGAGATGTGGTCTACGTGGAACTGCCCCAGGAAGGCGGTTCAGTTACCAAGAACGAACCGTTCGGGGTCGTTGAATCCGTAAAGGCGGTATCGGACCTCTACTCACCGGTAAGCGGCAGCGTGGCAGAGGTGAACGACGCCATTATCGACAGCCCCGAGGTCATAAACGACGACCCGTACGGGGACGCGTGGATGATAAGGGTCGAGGTGCACAGCCCCAATGACCTGAGCGACCTTCTCTCGGCAGAGGAATACCAGAAATACATAGAAGAAGAGAAGTAGCTCTCAGTGCCCTATATCCCGCATACCGATAAAGACGCCAGGACGATACTCCAGGCAGTCGGCGCAGGGTCTATTGACGAGCTCCTTGCGTCGCTTCCCGCCGGTTCAAGGTTAAAAGGCCCGCTAAACCTCCCCGGAGGCCTCCCGGAACAGGAGCTTAAGGCCCTTTTAAGGGACTTAAGCTCAAGGAACGTTACGACCGGGGAGTATTCAAGCTTCCTCGGCGCGGGGGCCTATAACCACTACATACCTTCCGTGGTAGACAGCCTCATCTCGCGCTCGGAGTTCTACACCTCCTATACCCCTTACCAGCCGGAGATATCCCAGGGCACGCTACAGGCGATATTCGAGTACCAGACCCTCGTCTGCCAGCTTACCTCTATGGACGTGGCGAACGCCTCTCTTTACGACGGCGCGTCCGCCGTGGCCGAGGCCGCGCTCATGGCAAGGAGGATAACCGGGAAAGAAGGGATAATCTTAAGCGCCGCGCTCCACCCCGAATACAGGGAGACCGTAAAGACCTATCTCGTGGGCACGGGAGACCATATCTCGGAAGCCCTATACTGCACCGAGGCGGGTACGACCCTGCCGGAGGCGATAGAAAAAAATATTTCCGATAACACCGCCTGCGTGGTAGTCCAGCACCCGAACTTCTTCGGGTCACTTGAGGATTTAGCCGCGCTTTCAGAAGTCGTCCACAGGAAAAAGGCGCTCCTCATAGCTGTCGTAACAGAGCCTATTTCGCTCGGTCTCCTCAGGCCCCCTGGTGTCCTCGGGTGCGACATCGCCGTCGGGGAGAACCAGTCTTTCGGCAACCCGTTAAGCTACGGCGGCCCGTACCTCGGGTTCATGGCTACGAAAACCGAGTTCGTCCGGCAGATGCCCGGAAGGCTCGTGGGCCAGACTGTAGATAAGAACGGCAAGAGGGCCTTCTGCCTTACCTTCTCCACAAGGGAGCAGCATATAAGGAGGGAGCGGGCCACGTCGAACATCTGCACCAACCACGGCCTGTGCGCCCTGGCCGCGGCCATCCACATGACAAGCCTCGGCGAGGGTGGCCTTAAAAAACTGGCGAGGCTCAACTTCTCCAAGGCCGAGTATTTGAAGAACAGGCTCAAGACCGTTGGCGTGGAGCCCGCATTCAGGGGGCAGACCTTCAACGAGTTCACCGTGAGGCTCGATAAAGACCCCGAGACTATATTGAAGTCGCTGCTGAAGAAAAAGATAATAGGCGGCCTCGCGTTAAAGAGGTTCTACCCCGACCTCAAACAGCACTTACTTATAACCGCCACGGAGATGAACTCAAAGGGCGAAATCGACGCCTTCGCGGACGCGATGGCCGGGGTGCTCGTCCCTGCCGCGAAATAAACTCCTTGCGGCCGTGCGGCAATTTCGGAAAGAAAATAAAAACCTCAGATTCAGATAGAGCACTCTTATGTCAATGAACGGCGCAAAGGGCCTTCTCCTCGAAGAGCCCGTTATATTCGAAAAATCCTCTCCCGGAAGAACGGGCGTGGAGCCCGCGTCCTTCGATGTCCCGGAGGCGGACATAGAAGGCATTATCCCGAAACAGATGCTCAGGGGCGCAATCGAAGGCTTCCCAGACGTATCGGAGATGGACATAGTCCGCCACTATACGAGGCTTTCGCAGTGGAACTTCGGCGTGGACTCCGGCTTCTACCCGCTCGGCTCCTGCACAATGAAGTATAACCCCAAGGTGAACGAGGAGGCTGCGAGGCTGCCCGGTTTTGCCATGCTCCACCCTTACGAGCCCGAGGAGCTTACGCAGGGCGCGTTGCAGCTCATGTACGAACTTGAGAACTATCTCGCAGAGATAAGCGGCATGGACGCGGTCACGCTCCAGCCTTCGGCAGGCGCTCACGGCGAGCTCTGCGGGCTGCTTGCCATATCAGCCTATTTCAAGGACAAAGGCAGGCCCCGCACAAAGGTAATAATCCCTGATACGGCCCACGGCACAAACCCGGCAAGCTCCCATCTGGCGGGCTTCAAGGTCGTGCCCGTGAAATCAGAGGGCAGGGGTGTGCTCTCGCTCGATGCCATAAAAGGGGTGATGGACAGGGACGTGGCGGCCCTGATGCTAACGAACCCCAATACCATCGGCCTCTTCGAGCGTAACATCAAAGAGATAGCGGACTTTGTCCACAAGAAGGGCGGCTTTGTCTACTGCGACGGGGCCAACCTTAACGCCCTCATGGGCATAATAAAATTAGGGGAACTCGGAGTTGACGTAATACAGTTCAACCTCCACAAGACATTCTCGACCCCGCACGGCGGCGGCGGGCCCGGCAGCGGGCCGGTGGGAGTAAAAAAGGCGCTGGCGCCCTATCTGCCCGTACCGAGGATAAAAAAGACTCGCTCGAAGTATTCGCTCGACTTTAACAGGCCCAAGTCCATCGGCAGGATGAAGGCGTTCTACGGGAACTTCTCGATAATGGTCAGGGCCTACTCCTACATAAGGAGGATGGGGGCCGAAGGGCTTAAGAGGGCGAGCGAGACGGCGATACTCAACGCGAACTATATAAAAGAGAACCTCAAGGGCACGTACCACCTGCCCTACGACGAGCCGTGCATGCACGAGTGCGTCTTCTCGGACAAGTACCAGCTCGGAAGCGGCGTCGCCACCATGGACATCGCCAAGAGGCTCATCGACTACGGATTCCACCCGCCGACTGTTTACTTCCCGCTCGTGGTCCACGGCGCGATAATGATTGAGCCCACGGAGACGGAGACCCTTGAGACGCTCGATAAGTTCATCGTCGCCATGAAAGCGATAGCCGAAGAGGCGAAGACCTCCCCGCAGGCACTGAAGGACGCGCCCGCGAACACGAAGGTGCAGAGGGTCGACGAGACAAAAGCCGCGAGGGAGCCGATACTTAGGTGGAGGAAGGGATAAGGGGCGGGGGGATATCAATTTAAAAATAAAAAGGCGGGCCATTTGATGGCCCGCCTTTTTTTATGCGGCCTTTTTCTTCTTCCCTGTGGGCCTCCATCCGTGCTTAACGCCTTCAAGAAGCCTTCTCTGGGCCTCGGCCTTCTCTTTTGTAGTGCCTTTCGCGGTAACATCCCCTTCCGGCGTTACCACTTCGCATTTGCCTCTCCTTTTCCCTTGAGCGATCTTTTTTACTCTCGCAGGCATGACTTTTCACCTCCTGGCTGAAACCGTTTCTATAATTAATTCTATATCAATTCCTTAGTACCGTCCCGTTGTTGGAGATACGCAATAAAAAAGGGTTCAGGTTGGAAACCTGAACCCGCTTTGATGGGTTACGCTCCGCTAACCCAACCTACCTTGCTTTTCCCTCTCCTCACCTCTGCACAGGCGCCACGTCGTATATCGTGTACTCGAAGTTTGCCCTTATGTTTATCTCCTCCACGCTGAAGTCGTTCGGGAAGGGCGGGAACGGGGCCGCGAGCCTCAAAGCCGTTATCGCCGCGTCGTCGAGCACAGGGTAGTTCGAGGACTTCATGAGCTTTATGTCGCTTACGGTGCCGTCCTTGTTTATCCGGAAATCTATCCTCAGCTTGCCCTGCCAGCCGCTCCGGGAGGCTATGTCCGGGTACTCCCACTTCATCTGTATCCTGTCCTTCATGTTGACGAGGTACTTCTGATACTTCAATTCCGAGGTATTGAGCTGAAGGGTCTTGCCGACCTCGCCCTTGGGCGCCTCTGCCTCGTACCTCTTTTCGAGCTCGGCTATCCTCTCATCGGGCAGGAACAGGTTGGGCCTCGCGGGTGTCGAACGGGCCGCTCCCCTGCCCTGTAGACCGGATTGGGACTGGACGCCGCCCTGCCTCGCGCCCGGCCTTTCACCTGAAGAAGGCTCCCTGTAGGTATCACCGGTAACATCTCCGCCTGCCTCGGCCTTCTCACCCGGTTTAGCCTCTCCCTTGCCCTGCCCCTTATCCAGGCCCGTGGAAGGCGGCAAGGCCGCCGCGCCCTTTTTCTCAGCGGAGGCGGCCGGGGGCATTGGGTTGACGAGTATGGGCCTTGGTATCGTCCTTGCCTTCGGCGTCTTTGAAGGCTCGGGATAGGTCTCTTTTATTACGCTCTGGCTCCTCTGGGCGTAATGGGTCGGCGGCTTTTTTACCGGGGACTTCTCAGTCGCGTCTTCGGGCGGGAGGTCCACAACGTCCACGATAATGGGCTCACCCTGCCTCTGAAATGGGCTAAAGAGCCCCTTTGCCATCGGGGTCAATGAGATGACCCCCATCAATATCCCGGCATGGATGATTATTGATAAGGCCAGAAATACGAATACAGGGTCATTCCTCGGGGAGAAAGTTTTTATTGACATAACGGGGCTATTCTGTCAAGATTAAATAAGAAAAGAAGGGCTTTTACAGTATTTTACACCTTTAACCGGAGATATTCAAATGTTTGGATTGGGCACGAGTGAGCTCATACTCATACTGGTCATCGTCCTTATAATCTTCGGGGTGGGCAAGCTCCCGGACATCGGCACCGGCATGGGCAAGGCCATCAAGAACTTCAAAAAGGCCTCAAACGACACCGAGATCGACGTGACCCCGAAGGACGAAGGCCAGAAGCTCTCGTCCTCAGCCGGAAAATCGAATAAAGAGAAAGTATAACCCAAAGCCCGGGCTCTCCGGGCTTTTTGCATACCCCTGCCTATTTGCCTTCCCTTTCGTTCAAAAGGTCCTTTGCCGAAAGCTTTACCTGCGAATGTAAAGTCTTGTCCTCGGCCACGAGCTTCAGGTCCTGCGTAAGCATCAACTCAAGGAGCGCTATCGATATCCTCGGCGGCGTGTAGGGGTTGAGTATCAGCGCCTTTTTCACCTCGTAGCGCTTCGACCAGACCCTGTGGGTAGAGACGAGCTTCAGTATCTGGGCCGAGTTGGGCCTCTTTGAGGCGATCTTCAATACCTCTTTCTCGGTCAGCCTCGGGTTGTTCAAGAGGTTGTTGACGACCATTACGTCGGGGTCGGACAGGAGCCTGTCGATGGTGTCTTTCACGTTGCTCTTCGACATCGCCCTCCTCTGGCCGAGCGTTATGAACTCCATCTTTGCCTCTTCCTCCTTCTCGTAGCCCGCAACCCCGGTCTTCCTCGGCGGCAGGTCCGTGAAGAGCCTGCTGACCTTCCGTAGCCCCAATTGTACCGAAGCGTGGTATATCGAGCGGTGCCTGTCCTCGCCAAGGGCCTTCCTGAGGCCTTCGGGGTTTACAAGGAGGGCGCGGAACCTGCGCGCCTCCTTATCGTCTGCGCCTTTTTTGTAGACCGTGTCTATCAGTTTCGCGGCGTCCCCCGGCTCAAGGGCGGACAGCCGCCTGCCGAGGAGGTCGAGCCTCATCTTCTCCTCCGGGAGGGCCGACAGGTCGCTCAATATCCGGGCCGCCATGGCCTCTATATCTGGCATAGGTTTGCAGGTTGCTGAAAAACCATTTTAGCCTCTGAGCTAAGAAGAATCTCGGGGGCTAATGGAATCAACAAGTTACGGGATTCTTCGTCGCCTTCGGCTCCTCAGAATGACGACTTCGTCGATTTTTTCCGCAACCTGTTAGATTATACTAAAATTAAAAGGAAAAAGGCAGGCCTGGAGCAGGCCCTAACGGACGATGTCTATCCCGTACTCGGACAGCCCCGGCGGGAGGTCTATGAACGGGACCATGACAGGTACCGTTCCCTTGGGCGGGATAGACCCGCCGGACGGGTCTTTGAAGGATTTAAGGATGTCTTCCTTTGAAAGGTTCTTGAGGTCGTCAACAGATACCATCCTGCCCGGAGATACCGAGCGGGTCGCTATCTTCTCGCCTTTATCGTTATATATCACGCCTGTTACGGCCTTTATCTCCTGAGGGGATTCGGTGACGTTCTTTATGCGCGCCTCTATGACGAAGAACCTTCCGAAGGATTTGTTCTCCGGGAATTTGCCGTTTATGTATTCTATCTCGACGGTCTTCTGGACGGCTGTCCTGGGACCTGCTATCCTCCTGGCGAACGTGTCGATAACGCCCGAGAAGTATATTACTACCCCCCCGATAATGAATACGAGGACCGCTATCATAAGCCCGGCTCCGCCTCTTTTCGGCGGGTTTGCCTTGGGGGAAAACTCTTTCCTCAGTTCCTCTCTGTTCTCTATCTCAGGTATCTCCCGTGGCTCGGAGATTGAGCGCGAAAGAAGCTCCGAAAAGCTGTCCTTTTTGACCTCTTCTTCCTTTTTAGGGGGCTGGGCCGGCTCTTTCGCCTTAGCGGGCTGAGGAGCGGCGACAACGGGCTGGGCAGCCTGTTTCACTGGCTGGGGCTCTTCCTTCCCCTCCTGAGGGCCGTCATCGCCGGTTATATCCCACTCATCGGGCTTTTTTGCCGGCTCCTCTTTCTTTTCAATATCGTCAAAGCTGAAATCAAGGTCATCGGAGTGCTCGGTGTCGGGCCCGGCATCCTTTTTATCGGTCTTCGGGGGTTCATCAACGGTAAAACCCTCTTCCCTGGAAAACGGCTCGTTGCCTTCGCCGCCATCAAGAAAAGGGGCCTCTTTCTCGCCCCCGTCATTTTCCGGCGAAAAGCTGAAGTCCTCTTCCTCCGGCCTTTCCTTTGGCGCGGGAACCTTCTCCTGCCCTTCGGCCTCTTCGTCGGGCCTTGAGAAGTCGAACTTGAGGTTCATGTTTGCCGCGGCCTTCGCGCGCTCGCGCGCTTTAATGTCATCGGGCTTTTTGGGAGACCCGTTGGCGGCGAAGACCTCCTCGACCTGGACCTCTTCGATCTGAGGGGGCGGCGCGGGAGGCGCAACGATAAAGACGTTCTGGCACTTGGTGCACCTTACCTTGACGCCTCCGCCAGTGACCCTCGAATCGTCGAGCCTGAACTTGGTCGAGCATTTATCGCATTGAATGATCATTATGTGCCGGAAAAAAGTAAAAGGTTTTTTTTATTTGTAGCACAGGAGGATTTCTAATTCAAGGCTTAAACTACGGAGATATGCTTTTACGCGCCAACAGGTTGCCGAAAAACTCGAATTTGTTCAGGCTGCTCAAAAAGCTCCAGATGCGAGGCGTCGAGAAGCTTAGGAATGAGACGTACTTTTTTCGTACGTCGCAATGACGAGCGACGAAGACAACAAAGCAGATGGACTTTTTCAGCAGCCTGCTAAAAACTGCGCTTGACACAAATTCCCGCAGATTATATGCTTTAAAATGCGCGGCAAGGTCAGCCGTGCGGTTTAATTTCAAGCGGGAGATTTCTTTGGACACGCGGGACGGCATGAAACTCCTCTACTCTCCTGAAGAGATAAAAAAGACGGTCAAGCGGCTTGCCGGAGAGCTAAGGCCGGAGATGAAAGGCGCACCTGTCTTCATAGGGGTCCTCAAGGGCGCGTTCATGTTCGTCTCCGACCTTATACGGGAATTGAACGGGGCCGTTGAGGTCGATTTCATACAGGCCGCCTCTTACGGCTTGAAGGACGAGCCTTCCACGGAGGTCAGGATAAAAGGCGATATAACGGTAGACATAAAAGGCAGGGACGTTATCATAGTTGAGGGTATAATAGACAGAGGCACGACAGTCCGCGCGGTCATGGGGCATCTGAGGAAAAAAGGCCCGGCCTCGGTCAAGGTCTGCACCCTGCTGCTCCGGGACTCCCACGCCGGGATGGAGATAGATTACGTCGGCGCGAGGGTCTACGAGGGGTTTGTGGTCGGCTACGGCATGGACTATAAGGAGGAATACAGGAACCTGCCGGGCATATACATACTCGAACCCCCTCGACCGAAGGCCGCGCGTATCGGCAGGTAACCTCAAAACATTACGGGACGGGATTCGGTAATATAGAGAGACAGAATAAATTCCAGGCTGCCTCTAAAAATTAGGAATTTTTTCTGAAGTCAAGGAAGGGCGGAAATAAAAAGCGCAGCATATATGTTAATATGTGAGCATTTTTATTTCCGCGCCTGACGCAGAGGTCAGGAAAAATAACAATTTTTAGAGATAGCTTAATTGCAGGAGGAGACCTTGGAGCTTCCCCCCCTAATCGCCGCCCTCCTCGACCCGCGCGCCTGGCCCGAAAGGCCTTCTGAAGTAAAGCTCCGCCAGACCCACATCTCTTACCTCTTCTTCACCCCGGACTTCGTCTACAAGATAAAAAAGCCTGTTGACTTCGCCTTCCTCGATTTCACCACCCTTGAGAAAAGGAAGTTTTTCTGCGACGAGGAGGTGCGCCTCAACAGGAGGCTCGCGCCCTCCATCTACCTCGGGGTGGTAGGCATTGCCGCGCCGGAAAGGTTCCCGTTCGTGGCCATTGGAGGTGATATAATCGAATATGCCGTAAAGATGACGCGCCTGCCCGAGGAGAGCATCCTTGAGCGGGCGCTGTCGAGCGGCGAGGTGAAAAAAGACGTCATCATCCGTATCGCCCATGTGATAGCGGAGTTCCACAAACGCGCCCCGACAAGCGCGTACATATCAGGCTTCGGCTCATTGGAGACGATTAAAAAGAATACGGATGAGAACTTCACCCAGACAAGGGACTTCATAGGCTCTACCATCTCCACCGGGCAATACAACGCGATAAGGGACTATACCGGCTCGTTCCTTGAAACTAACAAAGACCTTTTCCTCAGGAGGGTGAACGAGGGCTTCATCAAGGACTGCCACGGGGACATCCACTGCGAGCATATCTCTATCACCGACGGGATAAACATATTCGACTGCATAGAGTTCAACGAGAGGTTCAGGTTCTCGGACACGGTAGCGGACATTGCGTTCCTTGCCATGGACCTTGACTTCGAAGGCCGCCACGACCTTTCCGGCGCGCTTACTAAAGAGTATTTCAAGGAGGCCTTTGACAGGGACGGCGTTAAGCTCCTCGATTTCTACAAGTGCTACAGGGCCTATGTGAGGGGGAAGGTCGAGGGGTTCAAATCAAGGGAGGCCGAAGTCTCTGAAGAGGACAGGACGCTCGCCGTCATAGGCGCGAGGTACCACTTTTATCTCGCGCGGCTTTACGCGGCCGGAGGCTTCAGGCCGGTCATGATAATAATCTCCGGGCTTTCGGGCACCGGCAAATCGACCCTCGCGGACAGGCTCTCCCGGGCCACGAAGATAAGGCGCGTATCTTCGGACTTTGTGAGGAAAGACCTTGCGGGGGTCCCCTTGCATGAAAAACGGCGCGAGCCTTTCAAGAAGGGGATATACTCCGACGAGTTTACGGAAATGACGTACGCGGCCCTGATAAGTGAAGGCGTCAAGCTCCTGCGCAAAAGGCGCTCCGTAATACTCGACGCCACTTTTTTAAACCCTGCCCACCTTGATATGGCGAAAGAGGCGGCCTCGAAGGCAGGGGCGCGGCTCGTTGTCATTGAATGCGTTGCCGACGAAGGCGTCATAAAAGAACGGCTTGAAATAAGGGCTACTGAGCCCTGCGGGGTTTCGGATGCGCGCTGGGAGGTCTATTTGAAACAGAAGGGGCTTTATAAAGGGATAGCAGGGGAGGGCTTCCGGGTCGATACCGGAAAATCTGCCGAGGGGAGCCTTATCGAGGCGACAGCGAAAATTTTCGGTTGAGGCGGCAATTACTATATGCTTTAATTGAACCATGCGCTCAGTAGTTTTAGTAAGCGGCGGGCTCGACAGCGCCGTTACCGCCGCCATCGCCCGCGCAAAAGGCGATGCCGCTTTTTTACACGTCAACTACGGCCAGAGGACCGAAGGGCGCGAGCTCGAGGCCTTCAATAAAATCGCCGATTACTTCGATGTAAAGGCGCGGCTGGTGGCCGAGATAGGCTATCTTAAGGAGATCGGCGGGTCGGCCCTGACCGACTCCGGGATAGACGTCCCCTCGGGCGACCTCGGAAGAAAGGGCGTGCCGATAACCTACGTCCCTTTCAGGAACGCGCATTTGTTGTCGATAGCCGTGTCGTGGGCGGAGGTCATAGGAGCGAAAGAGGTCTACATCGGGGCAGTGGAGGAAGACTCCTCGGGCTATCCCGACTGCCGGGAGGGGTTCTTCAAGGCGTTTGAGGCGGCCGTCTCGCTCGGCACGAAGCCAGGCAGCGCCATAAGGATAATAACCCCACTTATACACATGCGTAAATCAGAAATAGTCAGAAAAGGCGTTGAGCTGAACGCGCCCCTGCACCTTACGTGGTCATGTTACAAAGACTCTAAGGCGGCCTGCGGCGAGTGCGACTCGTGCCTTTTGAGGCTCAGGGGCTTCCACGAGGCCGGGGTCCCTGACCCAATACACTACAGATAAGGAGGCCTTATGACCTTTCTTGAGTTCCTTAAAAGTAAGAAGGGCATCGACATGGAAGGCAAGGATATATTCGAGTTCATGGACGAGTACTACGACGAGTATCTCGCCTTCTTGAGGGGCGTAAAGGACGGCTGCGGCCCGAAATAAGACAGCTAACCTCCCCTCCCTTGATGGGAGGGGACTGAGGGAAGGGTGAGTTTTTTTGAAAGTTATCAGTTATCGGTTGTCCGTTATCTGCTGATAACCGTAAACCGACAACCCATTTCACCCCCACCCTGCCCTCCCCCGTCAAGGGGGAGGGGTTTAGAAGTAAAACCGCAGGCGTACTTTTTGCGGACGTCTTAGGATTTTTCTTAGGAGCACAACGAAGTATAAAGACTTTGAAAATTTCTCCTTTAAATAAGGAGAAATTTGATGGCAAGGAAAAGCATTTTTATTTGCCAGCCTTAACCCTGGCGCTAAAGCGCCGGGATTCGGCTGGCATACCCATAATCGCGCTCGTACCAAGAAATGCTCAGAGCGCGAGAAATGGCTTTAGACGAGGCGGGCGACGAGGAAAACCGCAGGCGTACTTTTTGCGGTACGTCGAGGATTTTCCGAGGAGCACAACGAAGTATAAAGACTTTTATCGCGCTCGTACCGATTAAGGGAAGGGCGGGTACGGATACGGCCACGGATACGGGTACCTGTAAGGGTAAGGCGTTGGCCCGTAGGGCGAGGAAGGATAGAACGGGTTATACGGCCCGTATGGCCCGTAAGGCCCGTACATATAGGGCGGATAATTGTAATAGTCCGGGTAAGGCGTCTGCGGTGGCTGCTCCGAAAGGCGCATATCTATCGGGGTGATTATCGGGTAACGGTAGTCGGACTTGCCGATCTTCCTCACCTCGACGCCCTTTATGGTGCCGGCAACGGTTATCCTTTTATTGGCCTTGTAGATGTTGCTGTCGAGGAACTGCTTGGATTGTATTATGAAACGGCCCTTGGATGTGCCGTTCGCGGGCGTGTCGTCGTACCCGAGGCTCGATTCGAGGACCTCTATTTCGGTATGTTCTTCGAGATTATCGGTGCCGAGTATCTTTCCGCCCCAGAGGACCCTTTTGCCTACGAACTGCTCGGGCCTCGACCGGACCATGTCGAGGGTGATATCCCGGTCGACCTCCTTCAAGATGGTCTTGGGCATGACGGAACAGCCTGCAAAGACGACAAGAGCCGCGAGTACGAGGATGAGGTTTTTCATAACTAAATTGTATTATCCTTTAGGGATTTGTCAATGGCTAAAAATATGAACTTTTCCGAGATCGAGGCGCAGAGGCTCGCCCCTTACGCGGCGAAGAGCAATTCCACGAGGGGGCGCAGG
The DNA here is from genome assembly GCA_016219015.1 of Deltaproteobacteria bacterium. GTDB lineage: Bacteria > Desulfobacterota > GWC2-55-46 > GWC2-55-46 > GWC2-55-46 > JACRCL01. The sequence continues at coordinate 31,973 of JACRCL010000002.1, read as the reverse complement.
TACAAAGAGCCGGAACACCCCTTCAGGACCCCCTTCCAGAGGGACAGGGACAGGGTCATACACTGCAACGCCTTCAGGCGGCTCGAGTACAAGACCCAGGTTTTCGTCTACCATGAGGGCGACCATTACAGGACCCGCCTTACGCATACCATCGAAGTAGCCCAGATATCCCGCACCATAGCGAGAGCTCTGGCCCTCAATGAAGATTTATCAGAAGCCATCGCGCTTTCCCATGACTTAGGTCACCCTCCCTTCGGGCACTCCGGGGAGACAGTATTAAACGAGCTTATGTCCGAGCACGGCGGGTTTGAGCATAACGCGCACAGCCTGCGGATAGTCGAAGAGCTTGAGAAGAGGTACCCCGGCTTTCCGGGCCTTAACCTCACCTGGGAGGTAAGGGAGGGGATAGTAAAGCACAACTCTGAGCACGACAGGCCGAAGCTGAACGACGAGTACGAGAACGGCAAGTCTCCCTGCCTGGAGGCGCAAATAGCCGATATAGCTGATGAAATAGCCTACAACAACCACGACATAGACGACGGGCTCACTTCAGAGATGTTAGACCCGGCCCAATTAAAAAATGTCGAGCTCTGGCAGGCGAACTACGAGAGGATAAGGGGGCAGTACCCTGAGTCGGACCAGAAGGTGCTCAAGTACCAGACCATCATAAGCATAATAAACGCGCAGGTCACCGACCTTGTCGAGACGGTATCAAAGACCATCGAGGCCGAGGGCGTATCCTCGATAGAGGACGTAAGGGCGCGGGGGAAGAACATCGCGCAGTTCAGCCCCGAGATGGAGAAGAAGAACAGGCAGTTGAAGAAGTTCCTGAGGGAGAACCTCTACAGGCACCACCGGGTCATAAGGATGGCCGACAAGGCCGAGAGGATAATAAAGGAGCTTTTCAAGGCGTACTTAAGGGCGCCCAAGCTCCTGCCGCCCCACGTGCACTCGCTCATTGAAAAATCGGCCAAGCACAGGGTCGTCTGCGACTACATAGCGGGCATGACCGACAGGTTCGCCCTCGACGAGTTCAAAAAGCTCTTTGACCCGTATGAGAAGGTGTGAGGGGGGGATGCTTTAACGAGGCTTTCTGCTTATTAATTTGGCTTTAGTCAAGCGGCTCAAAGTATGACTCTTCGATTACTCCGCTGCCGACTAACCGCATGCACTCGCCGGGGACGGCGCTGAGCGCCTTTGTTAAAACCTCCTTCAACAACTCGGCATCTTCCGGAAAGTCTGCCTTGCCGTCCCATTCATCACTTAGCCTTTCAGCAATAGCCTTTGCCCATTTGTCTACCGGGAAATCCATTCTTACCTCAGTCCCTTATAATCCGAGCCTTGCTTCGACACTTATAACTGCGCTTGTTTTTGCATGCAATTCGACTACCTCTTCATAACTCCAAAACCCAATCCGATTGCAAATCGGCTTAAAAGCCTCCAAAGATAATTTTGCATGAAACTCTTTTTTTCTAACCGCGTCGGCGACTATACGGAAGTTAGCATGAAAATCCTGAAGCTCAAAGAACTTCAATAAAGAACTATGCATGGGTGTCGAATGTTCGATCTCAAAAAGGCTTGCTGGCATACTTCTTCCGTTAAACCACGTTACGTCTATCGTCTGGGTTGTACGAACAATATGATCGTAGCTGAACTTGTTTATGTTGGGAACTGTCGCTATCTCTGAGAGTTTCTTGCCCAAATAAAGCCTGTTTTTATCCTGATTTGGAACAAATGTCTTATACTTGTTGAAATTCCCAAGTTCAACAATCAGCCCCTGATAATAGGTATGAGAATATTCTTCCTGTTGTGCCTTTGGTTGGCCTTTCGCGGGCAGGATTTCCGGAGGAAGTTTACCTTTAGCGGATTTTAATGCCCATAGGCCAGGCCGTACTTTAAAGAAATAACGCTCATCCTGGACAATGCGGCGGATACTTGCAAAAGGGGTTTTTGTCTTCCACTCACAACCTTCAACTCGCAAAACATTCTGATTTAAAAAGCCAAGAGTAGCGAACCCGCCATTCTCCTCCATAATTTTTATTACAGCCTCATACTGTTTCATGGCAAACCCGGTTCAACAAGAAATAGCTTCACTTGGCTTTTTGGGTACTGACTTCCTTAAATAGTTCTATAATTTTTACATTCAGCGCGTCTGCTATCCTGAAAAGGACTTTTAAAGAAGGATACCTTAGCCCCCTCTCGATCTGCCCGATGTAGCTTGTATCAATATCCGCCTTCTCGGCGAGGCCCTCCTGGGTCTGACCTCGTAGCTCCCTCAGTTTTTTTATCTTTTGCCCGAGGGCGAGGCATCTTTCGTCAGCGGCTTGTTTTTTACCCATGTGCCGGAAGTATAGATTTCTATAAGGGATAATTACAGAGACTATATGTAATAATGATTTTGCCCCAAATCTGACATTTATCATCCATCCCGCCCCTTAAACCCTGTTATTATTTGCATTTGAACCGCGTGCGGATTTGTAGTATCCTTATATTTATCGATATTTTCCTATTTTTAATCTGAAGGAGGTCTTACAATGGGTGATTGCGGAAGCTGCGGGCCGAATGGCGGTGGTCCGTTTTCAGAGGGTATTGAGCTTGTGGAGTTCGTCTATAACGCGCACGGCGGCGGCGTGAGGAACGCGCCAATCCCGGACGGCGGGTTGAAGACAAAATGCCAGGGGTGCGGAGAGGCGTTTATCCTCAAGACTTTCGTGGGCAAATGCCCCAAGTGCGGCGGGGTGCACGCGGTATCCCCCCCGAGGTGCGAGGACCCGGACGGCGTACAGTTCGCTGGCAAGGGCTACAAGCTCCCCGAGGACAGGTAAAACTTTCTGTGTCCATCTAAACTGAAACCCCCTCCCGAAAGGGAGGGGGTTTTTTATTTCGGTAAAGAGGGGTATGTACGTCTTAGGATTGGACGAGGAGCACAACGAAGTATAAAGACATTGAAAATTTTTCCTTTAAATAAGGAGAAATTTGATGGCAAGGAAAAACATTTTTATTTGCCAGCCTTAACCCTGGCGCTAAAGCGCCGGGATTCGGCTGGCATACCCATAATCGCGTTCGTATTAAGGCTGCCTCTAAAAATTAGGAATTTTTTCTGAGGTCAAGGAAGGGCGGAAATAAAAAGCGCAGCATATATGTAATATGTGAGCATTTTTATTTTTGCCCTGACGCAGAGATCAGGAAAAAGAACAATTTTTAGAGGTAGCCTTAAATCGGGCAGACCTGGGTAAGGAAACCAAAAGCGGCATTCAACTGGGCGTGGCTGCCGAGGAGGACCAGTATGTCCCCCTCGTTGATGACGAAGTCCCCGGCCGGGTTCGTCTTCGCCTCCCCCTTCCTTATTATCGCTATTATCGTAGCGCCGGTATTTTTCCTCAAGTCAAGATCGCGGAGCGTTTTGCCTGCTATGGAGCAGGCCCCGTCTATGAAGAACGTATCCATCACGGTCTTTTCTAAAACAGCCGTGAGCTTGGCGAGCCTTTCTCCGGCTATCGACGGGCTCCTGAACATCGCGTAGCCCTCCTGCCTGACGAGGTCTATCTGGTTCTGGATGATATTGCCGGGTATCCTGTAGTCCCGTAGCACGCGGGCAAATATCTCGACCGAGGTCTCGAACTCTTCGGGTATCACCTGGTTCGCGCCGAGGCGGTAGAGCTCCTCGACCTCCCTCGTGTAACGGGTCCTCGCGAGTATCGAGACGGCCGGGTTTATCTCCCTTGCCGTCTTGACTATCATCCTCGTGGTTATGGGGTCTGAAATGGCCGTGACGACCATCTTGGCCATCTCGACGCCCATCTTCTTTATCACCTCCGGGTGAGACGCGTCCCCGAAGTAGGCCTTGTGCCCGGCGGCCTTCGCCTTGTGTATCCTGTCCATGTTTATGTCTATCACGAGGTGCGGTATCGCTGTTTCTTTCAATACCCTGGCAAGGTTCCTGCCGTTAAGGCCGTAGCCGACTATTATCACGTGGTTCGAGAGGGCGGACTTCTTGGACGGCTCCTTTGCCCCGCCCCGGCCGAAGTACTTCCCTATGCCGTAAGCGAGTTTCGCGGACCTCTGGTATATGAAGGGCGTAAGCGCCATGCTCACAATAGAAGCCGACAGCAGGCCCTGGTAGAGCGCCTCGTTAAGGAGCCCGTATTCCTGTCCCATCTTTATCAATATGAACGAGAACTCCCCTATCTGGGCGAGACTCAAACCTACAATAAGCGACAGCCTTAGAGGATACCGCAATACCTGCCCCACCCCGGCAAGGACTATCGTCTTTACGCCGATTATGGCGATGACGGCGAGTGCGATCATGAGCGTGTGGGAGGCGAAGTACCCAACGTCTAAGAGCATGCCTATCGAGATGAAAAAGAGGCTTGAGAATGTATCCCTGAACGGGATGACCTCGGCCACTATCTGGTTGGAGTACTCGGACTCCGAGATGGCAAGGCCCGCTATGAACGCGCCCAGGGCGAGCGAAAGCCCGGCGAGCGACGTCAGCCACGCGGTGCCCAGGCAGACAAGGACTATGGTCAGTATGAAGACCTCGCGATTGCGAAGCTTTACGACCTGGTTGAAAAGGCGCGGGATTATCAGGGTGACCCCCGCTACTATCAGCGCGAAGGTGACGATAGACAGCCCGAGCCCCTTCGCTATGCCGGAGGCCGACGACGGGGCGCCCTTGCCGATGGTCTGTATGGCCATGACCATCAGGACTACGCACAGGTCCTGGAATATCAATACGCCGACCGACAGGTTCCCGTGCGGGGAGTTCACCTCCCCCCTGTCCACGAGGAGCTTCAATACTATCGCCGTAGATGAAAGGGAGATGATGAAGCCGAGCAGCAGTGATACTGAAAAGGGCTGCCCGAAGGCGAGCCCGGCCAAAAGGACTATCGTTGTCGTCAGTATTACCTGAAACCCGCCGCCGAAGATGCCCTCACGCCGGATGTTGAGCATCCGCGCTATCGAAAACTCGATGCCGATGGTGAAAAGGAGGAGCACTATGCCTATCTGAGCGAGGGTCTCTACCTTATGCAGCTCGGTCACAAGCCCGAAGCCGTAAGGCCCGAGTATCACGCCCGTGAGGAAAAAGCCTATGACCGTCGGCAGGCCCATCCTCATGAGCGCGATGCTTATGGGCACCGAGACGGCCATTAATATAACTATATCTTTAAGTAAGGGGATGTTTTCCAATGTGGGCCTTTTATGTTTAAAGTCTCTTTGACTTACTTGTCGCCTTTACAGAAAATCCTTTTTGCGCATTGCCATGCGCTTTCGGGCATAGGGCTCGGCTCCCTTTGCCTCATTCACGGATGACGAGCCCGCCGAACCTTCCTAAGAAATACGCCTTCCACCCCGCTCGCCCGTCCCTCCTCTATCCCTACGGTCGCTACGCCCTATGCCCTGTTTATTATAAAGAGAAAAGACTAAAAAGAATTATTGATATTAACGGGTTCAGGAGGGGTTTGGTCGAGAAGATCGAACTGGTTCCCGGATATTCCGGCTCCGGTCAAATAACGGACGCGGGCTAAGGCTTTGCCCCGGCCTCTTTGCTCTTAAGTTTAAGCAGCTCCGCCTCAAGGTCCTTCTTCTCGGCCTCTATCTTCTTAATGGCCTCGATTATTTTGAGGACCTCGGGGTTTGAAAGCGGGTTCTCCCACGGGAGCTTCGACGAGTCATAGACTACCCCGCCTATCTCGGCCAGGTGCTTCTCTATCCTTTTATTCAGGTTATGGATGGAGATGCGGAGCTTGCCTATCTTGGCGCTCTCTTTTACGACTGTCCAGCCTTCCTCGACAGCCTTCTTCAATTCATCGTTTACGTTTTCCCAAAAGCCCATCCATCTGCCCTCCTAAATTCCATAATAATAGCCAACGCTTCCGTATGTCAAGGAAAAGGAGCGGGGGTCAGGCGCCTTTTGTCCCCTGCTTCGAGCGCTTCATTTAAGCCGCCCCCGGCCAAGCCGACGGTCCGCCCTTTTTTTGAAATCCTTTGCAAAATCAAGCTCCTTAAAGTATACTTAAAACCCTATGGAAAACCTTAAAACCGCGTCCATTATCGACGGCAAGGAGGTCTCCGCGAGGGTCAGGGCAGAGCTGAAGGCGGAGATAGAGTATCTAAAGCAAAAACACGGGCTTACGCCGGGGCTCGCGGTCGTGCTCGTGGGCGAGAACCCCGCCTCAAAGGTATACGTCAGGAATAAGACAAGGGCCTGCGAGGAAACGGGCATCCGCTCGTTCCAGCATACCCTGCCAGAGTCCTTGAGCGAGGGCGAACTCCTTACCCTCATAAAGGAGCTGAACGCCTCGAAGGAAGTCCACGGCATACTCGTCCAGCTCCCGCTGCCCAAACAGATAAACGAGGAGAAAGTCCTTGAGTCTATATCCCCCCAAAAGGACGTAGACGGCTTCCACCCGTATAATATGGGAAGGCTCATGATAGGGAGCCCGCTCCTGCAGCCCTGCACGCCCTTCGGCGTCATGAGGCTCCTTGAGTCAACGGGGGCCGACCTTTCGGGCAAGGAGGCCGTCATCATCGGCAGGAGCAATATCGTCGGCAAGCCGATGGCCATGATGCTTTTAAGAAAGAACGCCACGGTCACCATCTGCCACTCCAGGACAAAAGACCTCCCTGAAAAGGTCAGGGGCGCGGATATCGTCATAGCGGCCATGGGCAGGGCGCAGTTTGTAAAAGGCGACTGGATAAAAGAGGGCGCGATAGTCATAGACGTGGGCATAAACAGGGCGCCCGACGGCAAGCTCGTGGGCGACGTGGATTTCGAGGGGGCCTCGCGCAAGGCCTCTTTCATCACGCCCGTGCCCGGCGGCGTGGGCCCGATGACAATAGCCATGCTCCTTAAAAATACCGTCGAGGCGGCGAAAAAGCTGGCCTCGATATAAACGTCAATACCGTTCCTTGATTTTTTTCTTCGTTCCATGCGGCCCTGCCGGGCCTGTTTCGCGTTTCATTTTGAATTAGTTGCTGCTAAGGCTTGCACGATGATAATCACGAAGAAAAAAGATATAGGCAAGTTACTCGATGCCCTCAAGGAGAAAAAGAGCGTCTACCTCTTCGGGTGCGATTCATGCGCCGAGCAGTGCGCCACAGGAGGGCAAAAAGAGCTCGACGAGATGGCGCGGATACTCAAGGATAACGGTATAGAGGTGCTCGGCAGCTCCCTGCCAGAGGAGACCTGCTACAGGCAGCTCATTTTGAAGGAATACAGGACGCAGGAAGGGCTTAAAAAGGCCGATGCCGTGCTCGTCCTTGCCTGCGGTGCGGGAGTGAGGACCGTGGCCGACGTGGCAGAGGAGGAACAGCCTGTCCTGCCCGCGCTCGACTCCCTCTTCCTCGCCACCGTCGAACGCGTCGGGAGGTTCTTCGAGGGGTGCTCGCTCTGCGGAGAGTGCGTCCTCATTGAAACGGGCGGGATATGCCCACATACCGAGTGCCCGAAGGGGCTCCTTAACGGCCCTTGCGGAGGGGTCGTTGACGGCATGTGCGAGGTTAATATCGACAATGAATGCGCGTGGGTAAGGATATATAATAGGCTTAAAAAGCAGGACAGGCTCCACCTCATGAAGAAGATATCCGCTCCCAAGGATCACTCTGTCGGCATGCGCCCGAGAAAGATATTGCTCCGCGAGCCCGCCCGCAAGGCGGACCGGAAGAAATAGACTTACTTTCGGCGCGCGGCAGCGCGCAAAAAGGTTTTGTGAAAGAGCCGCAAGGCACACTTAAGAAAGAATAATATTTTACCCCTCAGACCTTAACACCCGCCGTAAGAATTTAAAATGACGCCTGAAAAACTGAATGACCCGGACCTTGCCTCTGTGCTTTAGATAGTGACCGTCTTCAGCCGGTGACAGGTATCTTTTTATGAAAAAGGCCTTCCTCTACCACGAAAAGTTCGGCTCGTTCCATTACGGCCCCGAGCACCCGATGAGGCCCGTGAGGCTCCAGCTCACCTACGAGCTGATGGACGCCCTCGGGCTTACGAGGCTCGCGGAGGCCGACATCATCGAGGCCCGCCCCGCGCAGGACAGGGAGATGGCTCTTTTCCATACGGCCGAGTACATAAGGGTCTTACGCGAGGCGAATACCGGCATCATCCCCGTTGAAGGCCCTGTACACGGACTGGGCTTCGGGGACAACCCCGTATTCACGGGCGTATTCGAGTGGTCGAGCTACTGCGCCGGGGCCTCGCTCCAGGCCGCCGAGCTCGTGGCAAAGGGCTTCTACGACATAGCCTTCAACATCGCCGGCGGCCTGCACCACGCCATGCCCAACAGGGCCTCGGGTTTCTGCTATATAAATGACGCGGCAGTGGCGATAAAGTACCTCGCGAGCCTCGGCAAAAGGGTCGCCTACATCGACATAGACGCGCACCACGGGGACGGGGTCGAGTACGCGTTCTACGATTCAGACAGGGTGCTTACGATATCCCTGCATGAAAGCGGGCAATGGCTCTTCCCGGGCACAGGGCTCGTTACCGACACCGGGGTCGGCGACGGGACGGGCTTCTCGGTCAACATGCCGCTGCCGCCTTCGACCTGCGACGAGGTCTACCTGAGGGTCTTTAACGAGATAGTCCCGCCTTTCATAGAGGCCTTCAGGCCCGATATAATCGTCACCCAGCTCGGGGTCGATACCTTCGAAACAGACCCTATCACGCATTTAAGCCTTACCACCAACAGCTTCGAGAAGATCGTAAGCCGCTTCCTCTCCTTCAAGCTCCCGTGGGTCGCGCTCGGCGGCGGGGGGTACGACCTCAGTAACGTCGCGCGCGCGTGGACCCTTGCGTGGGGCATAATGAACGGGGTGGAGGTGCCCGATGAGGTCCCGAGACCGTTCATCCAGAAGAACGGGGAGATTTTCAAATCCGGAGTGATGAGGGACCCTCCCATGCCGCCCTTCAGGTTAAGGCCCGAGGAGATAGCGGATATAGACAAGGACATCGCGTATCTTAAAAAGGAAGTCCTGCCGATAGTAAGGAAGAAGGGCTAAGCCATTGACTCTAATCCGTAAAACTGATAATTTTAAAATATCGTCTAAATGCGTGTTCAAAGAGGCTGCTCAAAAAGCTCCAGATGCGAGGCCCCCACTGAAATAGGGAAGCGAGGAATGAGGCAACTCTGTCCGTACGTCGCAGTGACGAGCTTTGATGACAACGAAGCAGATGGACTTTTTCAGCAGCCTGCTAAATAAAGGCTTAAGAAGTCTATGATCATAGGCGTACCCAAAGAGATAAAGGATAACGAATACAGGGTCGGGGTCGTGCCCGCGGGCGTCAAAGCGCTCAGGGCCGAGGGGCACAGGGTCCTTGTAGAGACCGGCGCCGGCGCGGGGAGCTACATATCCGACGCCGAATACGCTTCCGCAGGCGCGGAGGTCGTAAATACGCCCGACGAGGTCTACGGCACGGCCGAGCTTATTGTAAAGGTAAAGGAGCCGAGGCCGCAGGAGTACCGCTTCCTTAAAGGCCAGATGGTCTTCACCTTCTTCCACCTCGCCGCTGACAAAGAACTCGGCGAAGAGCTCTTGAGGAAAGGCACGATTGCCATCGCGTACGAGACCGTTGAGCTGCAGGATAAAAGCCTCCCGATACTCGCGCCCATGAGCGAAGTGGCGGGCAGGCTCTCCGTGCAGGCGGGCGCGCATTACCTGATGAAGGCTTACGGGGGCAGAGGCGTGCTTCTAAGCGGGGTAGCCGGGGTAGAGCGCGGGGACGTGCTCATACTCGGGGCCGGGATAGTCGGGCAGAACGCCACGAAGATCGCCGTGGGGCTGGGGGCTGAGGTGACCGTGCTCGATACAAGGGTGGAGAAGCTCCGCCACCTGGAGGACCTCTTCGGCCCTTCGGTAAAGACGCTTATCTCGAACGCGCATAATATCGAAGAGCGCCTTAAAAGGTGCGACCTCCTCATAGGCGCCGTCCATATCCCCGGCGCGAGGACGCCGAAGCTCATAACGCGCGACATGCTCCCGTTGATGAAAAAGGGCTCCGTAATCGTCGATGTATCCGTTGACCAGGGCGGGTGCATAGAGACGATCGTCCCAACGACCCACGCCAGCCCCACCTACGAGTTCGAGGGGATAGTACACTACGGGGTCGCGAACATGCCGGGCGTGGTGCCGAGGACTTCCACCTTCGCGCTTACAAACGCCACCCTCCCTTATGTGCTGAGCCTTGCCCGCCTCGGGCTTAAAGGGGCGATCGAAGCGGATATGTCGTTAAAAAAGGGCGTGAACATCCATAGCGGCGCTGTCACCCACCCGGCCGTCGCAGTGGCGCTCGGCAAGGATTACAGGCCGCTGCCCTGAAGCCGGCCCTCTACCCGTCCTTTCCACCCCTCCCAAACCCTTTGAAATCAGTCCTTTTCGCTTGACTTTACACGCTTAAATAAGATAATTTTATTCATTACAGTCCGGTTTTTGTAAGTAGTGGATTTGCCGATTAAAAACGCGCGCCCATCGTGGACGGCGTTCTGATCCGATGTTTCCTCAATTGAAGAAGATATAGGCTTCAAAATCCATCAGAGGTCTTTCCGTGGAAGAAAAAAGCATTGAATACCAGCAGAGGCTGGCCAAGCTCGAGGACCTTAAAAAGGCCGGGGTAAACCCCTACCCTAACGACTTCAAGCCCGCGCATGTCTGCGCAGAGGCCATAAAAGACTACGGCGACCTGACAAAAGAGGACCTCGAGGCTAAGAAGGCCGTCCTTTCGATAGCTGGCAGGATAATGGCCATAAGGGACTTCGGCAAGGCCTCTTTCATCCAGGTCCAGGACAGGAGCGGCAGGCTACAGGGCTACGTGAAAAAGGACCTCGTGGGCGAAGAGGCCTACAATCTATTCAAGGCCATGGACATGGGCGACATCATCGGGATAGAAGGCACGCTGTTCAGGACGCGCACAAACGAGCTTACGATAGAGGCGAAGAACCTTAGGCTCCTTGCCAAGGGCCTCCACCCCCTGCCCGAGAAGTGGCACGGGCTTACCGACGTGGAGGCGCGGTACAGGCAGAGGTACCTCGACCTAATGGTGAACCCCGAGGTCAGGGACGTCTTCCTGAAGAGGACGATGATAGTTAAATACATAAGGGACTACCTCTCCTCAAGGGACTTCATCGAGGTGGAAACGCCGATGCTCCAGCCCATAGCCGGCGGCGCGGCCGCGAAGCCCTTCAAGACCTTCCACAACGCCCTCGGCATGGAGCTGTACATGAGGATAGCCCCCGAGCTTTATTTAAAGAGGCTCGTCGTGGGCGGCTTCGAGCGGGTCTTCGAGATAAACAGGAACTTCAGGAACGAGGGGATATCTACCCAGCATAACCCGGAGTTCACGATGCTCGAGTTCTATCAGGCGTACGCCACGTACGAGGACCTGATGGACCTGACCGAAGAGATGATAAGCTCCATCGTAGAGAAGGTGCACGGCTCGAAAAAGATAACATACCAGGGCACGGAACTGGACTTCACCCCTCCCTGGCAGAGGATAACGGTAAAAGACGCCGTCCTCAAATACTCGAAGGCCACCGAAGAGATATTCACTGACAGGGGCAAGGCCCTTGCCTTCTCAAAAGAGCTGGGCCTTAGCATCCCCGAGGCGTTGAGCCACGGCAAGATAATAACGGAGATATTCGAGCATACCGCCGAGCACAGGTTCATCCAGCCGACCTTCGTCACCCAATACCCGGTCGAGGTCTCCCCGCTTTCGAGGAAGAACGAGCGCGACCCGTCCCTCGTCGACAGGTTCGAGCTTTTGGTTAATGGCCGCGAGATAGCTAACGCCTTCTCCGAGCTTAACGACCCGATAGACCAGAAGGAGCGGTTCATGAATCAAATGAAGGAAAAGGCGGCCGGGGACGTGGAGGCCCACGAGATGGACGAGGACTACGTAAAGGCGCTTGAGTACGCCATGCCGCCGACGGCGGGAGAGGGCATAGGCATCGACAGGCTCGTTATGATACTGACGGACTCGCCGTCGATACGGGACGTGATCCTCTTCCCGCAGCTTAAGAAGTAGCATGCAGCGAAAAAACCAATTTGTGGAATCTCCCCGCAGCAAGCTGCGGGGAATCTTCGACACATAAGGAAGATTTCGATTTCGATTCGCTCGCATGCGCTCGCTATGCGTGTTCAGGCTGCTCAAAATCGAGTAAGCGAGGCGTCGAGGAGTGAGGAATGAGACGTACTTTTTTTGTACGTCGCAATTACGAGCGACGAAGACAACAAAGCAGATGGACTTTTTCAGCAGCCTGAGATTTTAATGTTAAAACTCATGTTTTTTAATCTTCTGGACTTAATATTATGGGCTACGAGCTTTTCATAGGCCTCAGGTACCTGAAGGCCAAGAGGAAGCAGACCTTTATCTCGGTCATAACCTTCATCTCGGTCCTCGGCATAACCGTGGGCGTCACGGCCCTCATAATAGTCCTGTCCGTCATGAACGGGTTCGAGGAGAACCTCAAGGAGAAGATACTCGGCATCAACGCCAACGTCGTCGTAACCGAGCTCGGGCAGGGGATGAGGGACTATGACGCGGTCGCTCAAAAGGTAAGGAATATGCCGGGCATAACGGGCGCGTCGCCGTTTACCTATAACCAAGCGATGATCTCCTCTCCCGGCGGCGTTGTAGGCGCTGTGATAAGGGGCCTCGACGTAAAGACCGCGGGTTCGGTGACCGTGCTCCCCTCGAAGATAAGGGAAGGCTCTCTCGAAGGCATAAAGGCCCCGCTGAAGGGCGCTTCACCGGGCATAATAATAGGGAGCGAGCTTGCTCGGAACATCGGGGTAAAGCCCGGGGACAGCGTAAACGTCATCTCCCCCATGGGGACGATGACCCCGGCGGGCCCGGTGCCGAGGATGGCGGCCTTCAAGGTGGCGGGGATCTTCGAGCTCGGGATGTACGAGTACGACTCGAGCATGGCCTTCATCTCGCTTGAGAACTCGCAGAGCTTCTTTAGATTAGGCGACACCGTAACGGGGGTAGAGGTCAAGATAGACGACATCTACAGGGCCGAACAGGCAGCCGACGAGATAATGAACGGGCTCAAGGGCCCTTACTGGACGCGCACATGGATGGAGATGAACAGGAACTTATTTTCAGCCCTCAGGCTCGAGAAGGTCGCGATGTTCATCATACTCACCCTCATAATACTCGTTGCCGCGCTCAACATAATAAGCACGCTCATAATGGTCGTGATGGAGAAGGGCAAGGACATCGCGATACTTAAAAGCCTCGGCGCGACGTCCGGCGGGATAATGAAGATATTCATGGTAGAGGGGATAATAATCGGCGTAACGGGCACGTTCTTCGGCACGGTGCTCGGGCTCGCGGCCGCCTTGAACCTTGAAAAGATTGTCCAGTTCATCGAAAGGGCGTTCCACTTCAAGGTGCTGCCGCCGAGCGTCTATTATATCGACACGTTCCCCTCGAAGGTCGAGCCCTCGGTCGTACTCGTGATCGTCCTCATCTCCATCGGGATAAGTTTCCTGGCGACCCTGTACCCCTCGTGGCAGGCCTCGCGCTTCGACCCTGTCGAGGGCTTGAGGTACGAGTGATCCCCAATGGCTTCTGACGCCGTCATCGGAGCGGTCAAGGACAGGGCCGAATCGCTGTTTGCAAAAGGCAGGTACAGGGAGGCTATCGAGGCCTATGAGAAGATAATGCCTTACGGCGCGAAAGACCCGAGGATATTCCTGAGGCTCGGGGACATAGCGAGAAAGGCGGCGGACGCACGGCTCGCCGTCGGCTACTATAACGAGGCCGCCGAGAGCTTCACGAAGCTCGGCTTCATCGTAAAGGCCATAGCCGTATGCAAGCTGATAATGAATATCGACCCCGCGAGGGAAGATATCCAGGAAAAGCTCGCGGGGCTCTACAAGGGCCAGTCGAATGCGGAGCCCCCGCGCCATGACGGCGGCGTTAGGGTCCCGAGGACGCCGCTATTCTCGGACTTCACCGAAGAGGAGTTCCTGGCCGTGGTAAGGAAGGTACGGTCGAGGGAGCTGCCCCCGGGCGAATACCTTTTCAGGGAGGGTGACAGCGGGGACTCGATCTACATGGTGGCCGAAGGCGCGGTAGAGGTCATCGGCAGGGCAAAGGACTCGGCGTCCGTAAGGCTCGCGTCCCTCGGCGACGGGGCGGTATTCGGGGAGTTCGGCTTCTTCCTCAACTCAAAAAGGACTACGGACGTAAAAGGCTCCGCGAGGTCCACGGTACTCGAGCTTACGAAAGAGGACCTGGACGGGATAATATCGAGGCACAAAAGGGTCGAGGACGTCCTTTTCGGCTTCTACAAGGAAAGGGTGCTCGACCGTTTCATGGCCCTCTCGGAGCTGTTCAGGTCCCTGGACAATGACGAGAGGAAAGAGGCGCTGAAGCGCGTCACGCTCGTCAAGTTCGAGAAAGGCAGTGTTATAGTAAAAGAGGGCGACAGGGGCGATACCATGTACCTGATCAAATCAGGCAGGGCGTCGGTATCTATAGGCGGCAAGGAAGGCGCGGTGCCGATAGCGGAGCTCGGGGAGGGAGACCTCTTCGGAGAGATAGGCCTTGCCACGACGAGGCCGCGGACGGCCACGGTAAGGGCGGCCACGGACATCGAGCTTGCGGCCTTCTCGAGGGCTGTCATCAGGGACGTCATAACGAAGCACCCGGAGGCGAAAGGGGCCCTTGAGAAGGTGATAAAGGAGCGGGTCAGCGACCTGCTTAAATTCCGCGGCGGCGCGGAAGTATGCGTATAACCTAAATGGATTTTATAAACGTAAAAGCCCTTTCCAAGACCTACGGGAACGGGTACAAGAGGGTCGAGGTCTTAAGAGGGGTGGACCTTAGTGTGGCGAAGGGCTCTACCGTCGCCATCATAGGCGCCTCGGGCGTGGGCAAATCGACGCTCCTTAATATCCTCGGCGCGCTCGACAAGCCCACCGACGGGGAGGTCTTTTATAACGGCGAGCCGGTATTCAGGTACGACGATAAAAAACTCGCGGCCTTCAGGAACAGGTCTATCGGGTTCATATTCCAGTTCCACCACCTCCTGCCGGAGTTCACGGCGCTTGAAAACGTCATGCTCCCGGCGCTAATAGGGGGGTCGGGGAGGAACGAGGCCTACGGCAGGGCAGAGGAACTCCTCAAGGAGGTCGGCCTTTCAGACAGGCTCAACCACAAGCCCGGCGAGCTTTCAGGCGGGGAGCAGCAAAGGACCGCGATAGTGCGCGCGCTAATACAATCGCCCGAGGTCCTGCTGGCCGACGAGCCTACGGGGAACCTCGATACCCGCACCGGGGACGAGGTCTTCGAGGTGCTGCTCGACCTCAACAAGTCGAAGGGCACCACCATGGTCATCGTGACGCATAACGAGAGGCTCGCCTCGCGTTTGAACAGAAGGCTTAAGATGACGGACGGCAGGCTCATAGAGGAATAAGGCGCATACGCCTCCGGCCGTCCGTTTTATTTACCGCACTATCAGGTTGTTGAAAAACACCCTGCTAAAAAAAGAATAAGCCCGTCGCGCCCAAAGGCAAAACGGTTTCTACCGCTGGAAAGGACTTACCGGAGTTGAGGCTCTTTCGCGTTATCGCAGTCTTGTTTTTGCTTGTCATCCCTTTCAACGCGTTCGCAGAAGGGCCGAGGGTATTGATACTCCCGTTCGACATGCACAGCTCAACGGACATCTCGGGCTTGAGGAGGTCGATAATGGAGGCGCTCGCCGGCTCTCTGGAAGAGGGCGGCGCCGAGGTGACCGGCGTTGAAGTCGTAAAAGAACGGATGCTCAAGGGTGGCGTAAAGAGGTTCGACGAGAAGGACGCCTACGCGATCGGGGCAGAGGCGCGCGCGGACTTCGCCCTCATCGGCTCGATAACGAAGCTCGCACAGGCCTCTGAGGCCGATTGGCGGGTCATCGACCTCAAGGACAAAAGGCCCGTCGCCTTCTATTTCAAGTCCTCCGAATCGGAAGGGGAGCTTATAAGGAAGGTCAGGGACTCCGCGCCCCTGATGACCGGCAAGATGGCGAGCGTCCTCATAGCAAGGCCGGCCGTGAAATCCGGCGTCATTGACAGGATAATAGTTGCGGGCAACAGGAGGGTCGATACCGAGGCCATAACCCGGAAGCTTACGAGCAAGCCGGGCGAGCCTTTCTCCCCGGACGACGTGAAAGAGGACATAAGGACTCTATTCGGCACCGGGTTCTTCGACGACGTCACAGCCGACCTTACGGACACCGCCTCCGGAAAGGTCCTCGTCTTTACCGTAAAGGAGATGCCCTTCGTAAAGAAGGTCGAGTTCAAGGGCAACAAGGAGATAAAGGACGAAAAGATAAAAGAGGCGCTGACGATAAAGGAGAACACCGTCCTCGACAGGGTCGTGCTCGGCGAGAACGCCGAGAAGATAAAGGCGATGTACGCCGAGGAGGGCTACTACCTGGCCGCCGTAAACCCGGTGATAGAATCCGACGGGCTCGAGGCGAAGGTCGTCTTCAAGATAGACGAGGGCCCGGCGGTGAAGGTAAAGAGGATCACCTTCATCGGGAACAGGTTCTTCGGCGCCAAGAAGCTCAAGGGCTTCATGAACACGTCCGAGGTCGGGATATTCTCCATCCTCTCCGGCTCCGGCAAGTTCAACGAGTTCGTCTTCCACAACGACCTCGCCATAATCATGGGCAAGTACTTCGACAACGGCTTCATAAACGCCGACATAGTAGACCAGAGGGTGCTCCTGAGCGAGGACAAGAAGTGGTTCTACATAACCATAGCCGTGACCGAGGGAGAGCAGTTCTCGGTGGGTAACCTCGACGTAAAGGGCGAGGTGCTTACGACCAAGGAGGACCTCCTTGAGAAGCTCAAACTGAAGACCGGAGAGGTCTTCAACAGGACGAAGCTGTCCAAGGGCGTGGACGCCGTCTCGGACGTGTACGGCGACAAGGGCTACGCCTACGCCGACATCAGGCCTCTGACGCAGGTGAACCCGGATAAGAAGACCGTCGACATAACGCTGGACGCGAAGAAGAACGACCTCGTCTACATCGAGAGGATCGACATCTCCGGCAACGTGCGCACGCGCGATAAGGTCATACGGAGGGAGATGGAGCTCGGAGAGGGCAACCTCTTCGCCTCCTCGGAGATAAAAAAGAGCAGGAACAACTTAAGGAGGCTCGGGTACTTCGAGGACGTGAGGATATCACAGACCCAGGGCTCGGCCCCCGACAGGATGAAGCTCGACATAGAGGTCAAGGAGCGGCCCACCGGCTCGGTATCAGTCGGGTTCGGGTACAGCTCGGTCGATAAGCTCATAGGCACGGCCTCCGTCTCGCAAGCCAATTTCATGGGCACGGGCATAAAGCTCGACCTCTCGGGCACCATAAGCTCGAGCTCCTCCAAATACGTCCTCGGCTTTACCGAGCCCTGGCTCTTCGACAAGCCCATCTCGGCGGGGTTCGACATCTACAACACTGACAAGGACTACCCTGACTTCAAGCTCCACAAGAAAGGCTTTGACTTGAGGTTCGGCTTCCCCATAACAAAGAGGTACACGCGGGGGTTCGTCACCTACAAGCTCGAGAACGTCGATATCTCCGACGTCGCCACTACGGCCTCGACTCTTATAAAGGAGCAGGAGGGCAGGACCACCGAGAGCAGCATAAGGGCGTCTTTAAGGAGGGACACTCGCGACGACGCGTTCTTCCCGAGCGAGGGCTCGGTGGTGAACCTATCGACCGAGTTCGCCGGAGGCCCGCTCGGAGGCACGAGCCACTTCATAAAGTACGAGGCCGACGCGGTAAAGTTCTTCCCGCTCCCGCTGGACACGACCTTTTCGCTCCACGGCTCGGTGGGTTACGTGCAGGGCTACCAGGGGCACACCATACCCATATACGAAAGGTACTTCCTCGGCGGGATAAACTCGGTCAGGGGTTTCCAGACCAGGTCCATAAGCCCCAAGGACCCGGCCACCGGCGACCTCATCGGCGGAAACACGATGCTCGTGGTGAACGCGGAGTTCCTCTTTCCGCTCATGCCCGAGCAGAGCATAAAGGGGCTCGTCTTCTTCGACGCGGGCAACGCGTACGAGAAGAGGATAGACTTCGGGGACCTGAGGAAAGGCGCCGGCGTCGGGATAAGGTGGTTCTCGCCGCTGGGCCCCTTGAGGCTTGAGCTCGGGTTCAACCTCGACAGGAAGACGGGCGAGGCCGCCCAGCAGTGGGACTTCGCCATCGGCACGATATTCTAACAGGGTGCGGAAAAACTCAAAATTTAAGAGGCAGGCTGCTCAAAATCGAGTCCGCGAGGCGTCGAGGAAGCGAGGAATGAGACGTACTCACCTTGCGTTATGACAAGACGAAGACAACAAAGCAGATGGACTTTTTCAGCAGCCTGCTAACTCAAAAAAGGCCGGCAACGCCGGGCGAAAAAAGGAAAAGGAGAGAAGGATGAAAAAAAAGGGACTGCTATTAGGGCTGACTCTGTTCGCCTTTATTTTATCGGCCGTGAGTGTCCGGGCCGCGGATGTCAAGATCGGGTACGCGAACCTCCAGAAGGCCCTGAACGAGTGCGACGCCGGCATAAAGGCGAAGGACACGCTCAAGGACGAGGCGAAAAAGCTCGAAGACGAGCTGAACGTAAAGCAGGAAGAGCTCAAGAAGATGAAGGACGAGCTCGACAAGAAGGCCAGCGTCTGGAACAAGGAGACCCGGGAAGCCAAGGAAAAGGAGTTCAAGACGAAGAGCCAGGACTTCCAGCAAAAATTCATGGATTACGGCGAGCAGCTCAACAAGAGGAAGCAGGACGTCGAGGCCCAGATAATTGAGGACCTGCGGGACGTGGTCGAGGAGATAGCGAAAAAGAAGAACTTTACGTACGTATTCGAAAAATCAGTCGGGGGCCTTCTTTACGCGCCCTCTGACGCGGACCTGACCGACGAGGTCATAAAGGTCTACAACAAACGGACGAAATCCAAGTAAAGATGGCGCTACAGAAAAGGCTGGAAGAACTCGCGCATCTGGTGAACGGCCGGCTTATCGGGCGGGGCGATACCGTCATCTCCGGTGTCGCCACCATCGAGGAGGCCGCGCCCGGCGCCATAACCTTCCTCTCCGACCAGAGGCATCTGAAGCTCCTCGCCTCGTGCAGGGCGTCGGCGATAGTCATCGGGGAATGGGGAGAGGGTGTTGCGCCTGAGGGCGGAAAGGACTACATCGCCGTCAAAAACCCCCAGCTCGCCTTCGCGGCCCTGATAGAGTTGTTCAGGCCCGCTTCCATGCCAGCTCCCGGCGTACACCCCAAGTCCGAGGTGCACCCAAGGGCTGAGTTAGGCGAAGGCGTCTCGGTCGGCGCTTTTGCCGTAGTTGAGGAAGGCGCCCGGATAGGCCCCCGCGCCATACTCTTCCCGAATGTATATGTCGGCAGGAACGCCTCCGTGGGCGAGGGCTCGGTCCTTTACCCCGGCGTTGCCGTGCGGGAAGACTGCGTTGTCGGCAGCAGGGTCATAATCCACTGCAACGCTGTCGTGGGGAGCGACGGGTTCGGGTACGCGAGGGAGGGCAGGGCCTACCACAAGATACCCCAGAGGGGGATCGTGCGGATAGAGGACGACTGCGAGATAGGTGCCTGCGCCACGATAGACAGGGCGACGCTCGGCGAAACCGTCATCGCCAGCGGCACGAAGATAGACAACCTCGTCCAGATAGCGCATAACGTAAAAGTCGGGCGGGACTCCGTTATAGCCGCGCAGACCGGCATAGCCGGCAGCGCCAGGATAGGCAGCGGCGTCCAGTTCGGCGGACAGGTCGGCGTCGTCGGCCACATAGAGGTGGGCGACGGCGTGATGATCGGGGCGAAGTCCGGCGTTACGAACAGCGTCCCCGATGGAGCGGTGGTATCCGGCATACCCGCCATAGCTCATAAGGAGTGGCTCCGCGCGGCCGCGATATTCGGAAAACTCCCGGAGCTTAAAAAGAGGATCTCTGAGCTTAAAAAGAGGATCTCTGAGCTTGAAAAAAGGGTCGAGGAGCTCGAAGGCAATGGAAAAAGATAGTAGCGTAGCTACGGTAAAGACAGAGGTCACATCCTTAAAAGGAGGGGCTATGATAGACATAAAGGAGATCCAGTCGATCCTTCCGCACAGGTACCCCTTTCTCCTCATAGACAGGATCCTCGAGCTCGACGTAGGCAAATCCGCAAAGGGCCTCAAGAACGTCACGATAAACGAGCCGTTCTTCCTCGGGCACTTCCCCGGCCACCCCATCATGCCGGGAGTGCTGATAATCGAGGCCATGGCCCAGGTGGGAGGGGTCCTCGCCTTCAAGTCGGCCTCGGTCAACAACAAGGTCGTATACTTCATGGGCATCGACAACGCGCGGTTCAGAAAACCGGTCATACCGGGCGATTCCCTCGAACTGACGGTCGTCGTCACCAAGTCCAGGGGGAGCATCTGGGCGTTCAAGGGCGAGGCGCGCGTAGCCAATGCGCTCGTGGCCGAGGCCGAGCTCATGGCCACGATAATGGACAAGTAAACACAAAAAATTTGAGGCTCGCCACAGGGCTTTTAGCAGGGCGCCGAAAAACTCGAAATGAAAAATTCTCCGCCATTTATGGTGGAGAATTTTGATGGCAAGGAAAATCATTTTTATTTGCCAGCCTTGATCCGCCGCTAAAGCGGCGGCGCGGCTGGCATACCCATACAAAGAGGCTGCTCAAAAAGCTCCGGATGCAAGGCCCCTATTAAACAGGGGGCGAGGAACGAGGCGTAGTCCTCTACGTTATTGCGCCACGGATAACGCGGCGGATGGACTTTTTCAGCAGCCTGTTAGAAAGGTAGACCTTAAGATGAGAAGGACCGCGAAGAAGGCAAAGGAGACCAGGATAGACCCAACCGCGTACGTGCACCCCACGGCCGAGATCGACGCCGGGGCCGAGGTCGGCCCCTATTCGGTCGTCGGCGAAGGGGTCGTCATCGGGAAGGGCACGAGGATCGCCTCGCATACCGTCATAGACAAGTGGACGACCATCGGGGAGAACTGCAATATATTCCAGTTCGTCTCCATAGGCGCGGCCCCGCAGGACCTGGGCTACAAGGGGGAGAAGACCGAGGTCATAATAGGCGACAACAATACCATAAGGGAGTTCGTCACCATACACAGGGCGACCACGAAGGACAGGGGCAAGACCGTATGCGGCAGCAACAACCTCCTCATGAACTATGTCCACATAGCGCACGACTGCGATATCGGGGATAACATAATAATGGCGAACTCCGCCACCCTCGGAGGCCACGTCACCATCGAGAGGAACGCCATAGTCGGCGGCCTCGTCGCCATACACCAGCACGTGCGGATAGGGGCCTACTGCATCATAGGCGGCGCTTCCGCCGTGAGCAAGGACATCCCGCCCTACGTCATGGCAGTGGGCAACAGGGCGCACCTCTTCGGCCTTAATTCAGTAGGCCTGCGGAGGCAGGGCTTCCCCAAAAAGGAGCTTGAGGAGATAAAAAGGGCGTACACCATATTATTCAGGTCTTCACTGGGCCGGAACGAGGCCCTTGCTGAGCTTAAAAAGGAACTGCCGGATTCCATCCACGCACAAAGGTACATCGATTTCATAAAAGGCTCGAAGAGGGGCGTAGCGCGCGAAAGGACGAAGAGGAGTGAATTCGAGGAAGAAGATTAGGGTCGGCGTAGTAGGCGTAGGCTACCTCGGCAAGCTCCATGCCGAAAAGTACGCGAAGATACCGGAGGCCGAGCTCGTGGGCGTGACGGACATCGACCACGCGAGGGCCAGAGAGATCGCCTCTTTGACCGGTACGACGGCCTACCCGGCGTACAAGGACTTTTTCGGCCATGTCGACGCCGTAAGCGTGGTCACTCCCACCGAGAGCCACGCGAAGGTCGGGGCCGAGTTCCTATCAAGGGGCATAGACGTATTGATGGAAAAGCCCATTGCCTCCAACCTCGCGGAGGCGGACGCGTTGATAAAGGAGGCCGACAGGTCGAAGGCGGTCCTGCAGGTCGGCCACCTCGAGAGGTTCAACGCGGCCTTTACAGAAGCGCGGAAACGCATAACCGTCCCCTCGTACATAGAGGCCCACAGGCTCTCGCCTTTCCCGAACAGGTCCACGGACGTGGACGTGATACTCGACGTGATGATACACGACATAGACTTAGTCCTGAGCCTCGTCGATTCGGAGGTCACGAAAGTCGAGGCCTCGGGCACGCGGGTCTTAACCGACAAGCTCGATATATGCAACGCCCGCTTGAGGTTCAAGAACGGCTGCACCGCTAACATAATAGGGAGCAGGGCCGCCAGGGAGAAGGTGCGGAGGCTCAATATCGCGCAGTCCGGCTCGCTCATCTCCGTCGATTTCCTTAACCAGCAGCTTTTCATATCGAGCGTCGAGCCGGGGAAGCCCTTCGGCAGGATAACCGAGGAAGAGGTGAAGGTGGCGAAGGGCGACTCTCTCTTAGAGGAGATCAAGTCCTTCCTCCTCTGCTCAATGGAAAAGACCGCGCCTGTAGTCTCAGGCTGGGACGGCAGGGCCGCGCTCGAAGTGGCCGGGAGGATACAGGAGGCGGTAAGGGAGGGGGCCGGGCTTTCGGGATAGCCCCGGCCCGCCTCTACAGACATGGAAAAAAGGAGCCTGTTCATAGTTAGCGGCGAGGAGTCCGGCGACCTCCACGGCGCGTCCCTCATGAAGGCGCTAAGGAAGATGGCGCCCTCCCTCGAATTCTCCGGCATGGGCGGCCACAGGATGAGGGAGGCGGGACTTAAGGGGCTCGACTCGAAAGAGGTCTCCGTAGTAGGGCTGGTCGAGGTCGTTGAAAAGCTCCCGCAGATACTGAGATCATTCAAAGCACTGAAAGCCCTCCTTCTCAGCAAAAAGTTCGAGGCTGTAGTCCTCATAGACTTCCCGGACTTCAACCTCCGTTTCGCGAAAGTGGCGAAGGCCGCGGGCGTGCCTGTAATATATTACATAAGCCCGCAGGTCTGGGCATGGAGGAAGGGCAGGATAAAGAAGATCGCCAGCCTCGTAAAGAAGATGCTCGTGGTATTCCCTTTCGAGGCCGGGCTTTATAAAGACGCGGGCGTAGACGTCGAGTACGTGGGCCACCCGCTCGCGGACACTGCCGAGTGCTCGCTTACGAAAGAGGCCGCGAGGGCAGCCCTCGGCGTGGAGAGAGGCGCAACGTGCGTTGCGCTGCTGCCCGGGAGCCGCGGGGGCGAGGTGAAAAGGATACTCCCAACGCTGCTTAAGGCGGGCGGCCTCATTGAGAAGGGGTTTAAAGATAAGCCCGTCTTCCTTCTGCCTGCCGCGGGCGGGATAGACGACGTATTGCTGAACGGATTTTTAAAGGACTCCCCTGTCGAGGTAAGGGTAATAAGGGGGCAGATGTATTCGGCGCTACGGGCGTCGGACGCGGCGGTCGTAGCCTCCGGCACCGCCACGCTCGAGACGGCCCTCATAGGCACGCCGATGGTCATAGTATACAAGATGTCGCCGCTGTCCTACGGCGTGGCCAAGGCGCTCGTCAGGCTTGACCACGCGGGGCTTCCGAACATAATCGCCGGAAGGCAAGTGGTCCCGGAGCTCCTTCAGGGCAACGCGAGCCCGGAAAATGTCGCCAGGGAGGTCCTTCAAATATTGACTGTGGATAAGACACGGGGTGAAATACTCAAGGCTTACAAGGGAATAAGGCTCAGCCTCGGCAACAGGGGCGCGGCCGAAAAGGCTGCGAAGGCGGTCTTGAGGGTCATGGAGGCATGAACACCTATTTGCGGATATTAAAGCTGCTGCCGCCGTACAAGGGGCCCGCCTTCCTCGCATTCATATGCATGGTCGGCTTCGCCCTGTCGAACGGGGCGATGGCTTACCTTATCGGGCCCGTCATGAAGTTCCTCTTCTCCAACGAGGCGGACGCTTCGATCAAGCTTATCCCCTTCAACCTCTATACCATCCCGAAGGAGAAGATGCTCGTAGCCATACCTATGGCTATCATAGTCGTGGCCGTGGTCAAGGGCCTGAGCTCCTACGGGCAGTCGTACTTCATGGGCTACGTGGGTCAGGGCGTGGTGAGGGACATTAGGAAGAGGCTCTACGACCATATATTGAGCCTGCCGGTCAAGTACTTCACCACGAACCCCACGGGCGTGCTTATCTCGCGCCTCACGAACGACGTGAACCTCCTTCAGTCCACCACGTCCGACGCTATCGCGACGATACTCAAGCAGAGCCTGACGATCATCGTCCTTGCGGCCGTTGTCATAAGCCTGGACTGGAAGCTCGCGCTCGCGGCCTCCGTGGCCCTCCCGCTTTCGGCCTACCCCATGAGGAGGCTTGGCCTCCGGATGAAGAAGATATCCACCCAGGGGCAGGTCTCCATCGGCACGATGACGTCGCTACTGCACGAGGCGATCGCCGGGATAAGGATAGTGAAGGCCTTCTGCATGGAGGGGTACGAGTCGGCCCGGTTCCAGAAGGAGAACGAGTATTATACGAGGAACCAGCTGAAGACCATAAAGGTAAGGTCCATCTCCTCCCCGCTCATGGAGACCTTCGGGGCCGTGGGCTTTGCCGTGACAATCTGGTACGCCGCCTACAGGATAAGCCACGGCACGCTGAAGCCCGAGACCTTCATCTCGTTCTTCGCCTCTGTGATAATGTTCTACCAGCCCATAAAGTCGCTGAACGGGGTAAACCTCAACATACAGCAGGGCCTTGCCGCCGCCGTAAGGATATTCGATGTCATGGACGAGACGGCCGAGGCCGAAAAGGCCGGCGGGGCCGCGCTTAACGGTGTCAACGAGTCCGTGGAATTAAGAGGGGTCTCCTTCAGATACGGCGGGGAATGGGTATTGAAGGATATCGACCTCAAGGTAAAAAGGGGCGAAATACTCGCCATAGTCGGGAGCAGCGGCGCGGGGAAGACCACGTTCGTGAACCTTATCCCGCGCTTCTACGACGTATCCGAGGGCGCCATACTCATAGACGGCCGGGACATAAGGGAGATAACCTTAAAGTCGCTCCGCTCGCAGGTCTCGATAGTCTCCCAGCAGGTAATACTCTTTAACGATACCGTAAGGCGGAACATCGCCTACGGCGGAGTCGAGGTCGGCGAAGACGACATAATAAGGGCCTCAAAGGCGGCGAACGCCCACGAGTTCATCACGAGGCTCCCCAACGGCTATGACACGATAATCGGCGAGGGCGGCGTGAGGCTCTCGGGCGGGGAGAGGCAGAGGCTCTCCATTGCGAGGGCGATCCTCAAGAACGCGCCGATACTGATACTCGACGAGGCTACCTCGGCCCTCGATACCGAATCCGAGCACGAGGTCCAGAAGGCCATAGCTAACCTTATGGAGGGTAGAACGACCTTCGTCATCGCGCACAGGCTCTCCACCGTAAGGAACGCCGACAGGATAATCGTCCTTGCCAACGGCAATATCCAGGAGATGGGAAGGCACGAGGAACTGCTTAACCTGAGGGGCGAGTATTCGCGCCTCTACACGATGCAGTTCCACGGGTGAGCCTTAATCCATTTGACCTATGAAGAGCAGACCGCTCGACAGAATATCCCTGGCCCTTGCGCCCCGCATGGCGTTCTGGGTGATAAGGCTCATCTCGGCGACGATGAGGAAGTCGTACGTGAACTTCGAGGGCTACAGGAAGATGCTCTCCGGGGGCAAGCAGATAATACTCGCCTTCTGGCACGGCAGGCTCCTGATGATGCCCTACTCCTACCCCGGCAAAGGCATAACGATACTCGTCAGCCAGTCGAAGGACGGCGAGCTCATAAGCAGGACCGTAAGGGGCTTCGGGATAGAATCCGTGCGGGGCTCTTCCACGCGCGGCTGGTTCGGAGGGATAAAGGGGCTTCTTAAGTCCGTCAATGACGGCAAAGACATAGCGATAACGCCGGACGGGCCTAAGGGGCCCGGCATGAGGGCGCAGATGGGCGTCATACAGATAGCCCGGACAACTGGGCTGCCGATAATACCGATGTCTTTCGGCGCCTCGAAAAAAAAAACGTTCGCGAGCTGGGACAGTTTCATGCTCCCGTACCCCTTCTCAAAGGGCGTGTTCATCTGCGGGGAGCCTATCTTCGTAAGCCCAACCGCCGGGCCTTCGGAGATGGAAGGTGCCCGTATCTCGCTTGAGAGGGCGCTTACCGCACTGACTGAAAAAGCCGATAATTACTTTTCAAACTCTACCTCCCTTTAATGATATTTCTCCTTTACGATATACTTCTGCACGCATCCGTCATAATACTGCTCCCCTATTTCATCTTCAAGATGGCAGCGGCCCGCAAATACCGTGAGGGAGTTCCAGAGCGGTTCGGGCTCATAAAAAAGGGGAAGCTCAAGAGGCTCCTCGGCGGGCCCGTGGTCTGGTTCCACGCGGTATCGGTTGGCGAGACAAAGGCGATAATGCCCGCGGTCCGGCTCTTAAAGGAGAAAAGGCCGGAGGTAAAGGTGCTCTTCTCGACCGTTACCCGCACAGGGAACAGGACCGCCGCGAGCGACGGCGCGGGCCTGATAGACGCCCTCGTCTACTTCCCGCTCGACCTGTCGTGGGCCATAAGAAGGGTAGTCCGCTCGGCAAAGCCGCGTGCGCTCATAGTCGTCGAGAAAGAGGTCTGGCCGAACCTCTACAGGATACTCGATGCACAGAACGTACCGGTGATAGTGGCCAACGGGACTATCTCCGAGCGCTCTTTCAAGAGGTTCATGAGGTTCAAGTTCTTCTTCGGGTACGTCTTCAGCAGGGTCAGCTTCTTCTGCGGCAGGACAAAAGAGGACTCCGAGAGGGCGATAAAGGCGGGCGTAAAAAAGGCAAGGGTCAGGACGATCGGCAACCTGAAGTTCGACATAAAGCCCCCTGCCCTTGACCCGCGGGCCATGGAGGCGCTGAGTGCATCTCTCGATATAAAGCCCCAGGACAGGGTGATAGTCGCCGGCAGCACGCACCCCGGCGAGGAAGAGATAATACTCGGTGCATACTCAAGCCTTCACGGGTCTTTCAAGGGCCTTAAACTGATACTCGCGCCGAGGCACCCGGAGAGGTTCGCCGAGGCCGAAGCGCTCATAAAAAAGACCGGGATAGATTATTCAAAGAGGAGCTCGTCAAAGGGCGGCGACATAATACTCCTCGACACGGTAGGCGAGCTCATGACCGTCTATTCCTTCGCGACAGTCGCCTTCGTCGGCGGCTCGATCGTGCCGGGCATCGGCGGCCATAACCTCCTTGAGCCTGCCTATTTCGGGAAACCCGTGCTCTACGGGCCGCACCTTACAACGTACCTCAACATGGCCCTTATGCTCGAGGACGCGGGCGGCGGCATAAGGGTCGATGAGAAGGGGCTCGCGGGCAAGCTGCGCGAGATGCTCACGAACGACCTTTTGAGGAAGCGCACCGGAGAGGCGGCCAAAAGGGTCGTCGAGGAGAACAGGGGCGCGTCAAAAAGGACAGTGGAAATAATAGAAGGGCTGCTCAGGCGCGCCAAATAAGGCTTTCAGGGTTTTCAAGAATGGATGGAATCAGGAAAAAGATAGAACAATGCATGCGTGAAGAAGAGGCAGGGGCGCTGCCCGGCCTTTTTCTCTCAACGCTGTCGTCCGTCTATTCTTCGGGGTTACGGCTGAGGTCGCTCCTTTACAGGTCAGGGTTCCGCAGGACAAAGAGGCTCCCGTGCAGGGTCATCTCGGTCGGCAACCTGACCGTGGGCGGCACCGGCAAGACCCCGGTCACCATCCATATAGCCGAGTTCCTTAAAAAGAACAACGCGCGGCCCGTGATATTGAGCAGGGGGTACAAGGGCTCCTCAAAAGGCGTTACAGTCGTATCCGACGGAAAGGGCATCCTCGCAGAGCCGAAAGAGGCCGGGGACGAGCCGTACCTTATGGCCGAGAGGCTAAAATCCGTCCCCGTCATAACAGGCGCGGACAGGTACAGGGCGGGCCTCTACGCGATCGATAAGTTCTCGCCCGATGTCATCATACTCGACGACGGGTTCCAGCACATAAGGCTTGAAAGGGACGTGAATATCCTTCTCGTCGATTCGACCGAGGGCTTCGGCAACGGACGCCTCCTTCCGAGGGGGGTCTTGAGGGAGCCGGTGGAGGCGGTCAGGAGGGCCGATCTCATAATGGTCAAGGACGGGACGGGGGAGTTCCTTAAAGGTTATAACCTGCCGGTATTCGAGTTCAGCTACAGGCCTTTGGCGCTACGAGACATGGACAACGCCATAGAGGCCGGGCTTAATTTCATCGCCGGGAAAAAGGTAATCGCTATAGCCGGGATTGCGAACCCTTCTTCGTTCTTCAAATCCCTCGCCCGTTTGAATGCGAATGTCGTAAGGACCGTCTCCTTCCCCGACCATCACGGCTACACCAGCCCGGACATAAACGGGATAAGGGCGCTCTCAAAAGAGGCCCAGCTCATCATCACCACTGAAAAAGACGGGGTAAAGCTCAAAGGCCAGTCCCTCGGCCTTCCCGCGTTCTCGCTCTCGATAGACGTTGACGTAAAGGATATGGAGAAGTTCCACGCCCTCATCCTCCCTCCCCGGAGGGCGGAGCGATGATATTGTTCCTCAAATCTTTGTCGTTCCTCCTCGGCCATCTGCCTTCCTTTATATATTACCCCTTGAGCAGGGGCCTCGGGTATCTCGCCTACTCGATGGATAAAAAGCGGAGGCGGATAGTAAAAGAGAACCTCGACAGGGCCTTCGGGGACAAACTCGACGCGGCTGAAAAATGCCGCATTGCGAAAGAGGTATACAAGAACCTTGCCGTCATGCTGATCGAGTTCCTGAGGATACCGTGGCTGAAAAAGGACCGTATCGACAGGTTCGTAACCTGCGAAGGGCTCGATCACCTCGAAGCCGCGCTGGAAAGAAAAAAAGGCGTAATCCTCCTTACAGGCCACTTCGGCAACTGGGAGCTCCTGGCCACGTACTTCGGTCTCATCGGTTATCCGCTCGACCCCGTTATAAGGGAGCTCGACAACCCCGGTGTCGATGGGTTCGTAAGTTGGGTGAGGACAAGCACCTCGAATAAGATGATACCGAAGAACAGGTCCATGCGTAAGATATTAAAACGGCTCTCCGAGAACGGCATCGTGACCATACTGCTCGACCAGAACGTGGCGCTCGTCGAGGGTGTCTTCGTGGACTTCTTCGGCACACCCGCCTGCACCAACAAGGGGCCGGCGCTGATAGCGGCCGCCTCGGGGGCGGCCGTGGTGCCCGCCTTCATAGTAAGGGAGGGCAGGAGGCATAGGTTGATTATAAATGAGCCGATAGAGACCATAGATACCGGCGACAGGGAAAAGGACGTCGTCGAGAACACAAGACGGATGACAAAGGTCATAGAAGATATGGCGCGCGCGCACCCCGAGCAGTGGTTCTGGGTGCACAGGAGGTGGAAGACCCGCCCGCCCGCTGAGGGCGCGGGGTTGACTTAAATTTTCAAAAGAGGTATCATATTATTGTAAAGACATGCATTGATAATCACGGCTTCAAAGGGCATACCGGGATTGATGGAGATGAGTTTCGTTCGTTTCCGTTAGGGGCCCTTCGGAGCGGGGTGTGCAAGCCGGCCGCCCCTTGAGGGCGAAAAAAGCTGGAAGCCTGAACCGCTCTTCTGGACCACCACCTGTCGGTAGTTCTTCTCCATACCTGACATGCCCTTTGAACCTCTTAACAGGCTGCTCAAAAAGTCCAACCTGCTGTGTTGTCTTCAAAATTCGTCATTGAGGCTACAAGTACGACTCGCTCCTAAGCTTTCGACTCCTTGCATCTTGAACACGCATAGCGAGCGCACTCCCCGTTGCTTGCAGCGGGGACAAGCCGAGCGGATCGAATTTTTTCCTTATGTGTCGAAGATTCCCCGAAGAAAAGCTGCGGGGAGATGAAAAATCTCCGCCATAAATGACGGAGATTTTTGATGGTACGGAAGGTCATTTTTATTTGCCAGCCTTGACCCGCCACTAAAGCGACGGGATTGCGGCTGGCATACCCATTCAACTTTTTGAGCAGCCTGTATGGTATGCTTAGCCGCATCCCGCTTATGCGGGTCAAGGCTGGCACATCCGGTTAAATCAAAAAAAATATCTCCAGTTTTTACTGCGGCGGCTCGGAATTAGTGGTAAAATAAGATTAGGAGAAGAGGTTAAACGGGCGTGGTTGGACTGAAGCCAAGGTGCTTAATTTCCACCCGTGGATGCGTACCAACCATCTAAAGTGGCCTTAAGGGATTAGGCCCGAAAGGGGTTGCGGCCAAACGGCGGCGGCCCCGATGGGGTTAAGCTCCTGAAAGGGAGTGAGGGAGCCCGGAAGAGGCCGACACCTTAAGGACCAGCGGATTGGAAGAAAGTTCTCCTCAACGCCTGTTTGGCCTTTTCTTTTTTCGGGGAAAAAGTAAAAAGATACGAAACCCAAAGCGGGCCGCCTTCTTTATGAAGTCTTTGCCTGTAAATTTATAATCAGCTTTGTATTTAAAAAAATCCGGACTGAGTCCGGATTTTTTTTGCCTTGCGTCCGGCTTACGGGTCAAAACAGCTTTTGATATTTAGCTTGTGAATTTGGATAGACTTTAATGGAGGCTCCGCTTGGTGGCGCTTTAACTGGTGAACTTTATTTTTGCTTGAACAAGCCTTGTATTCGGATAGAATAGCTGAGAAGGAAGGGGACAGGGCCCGGTGGCCCTGCAGGTCTTCAAAACCTGTTCTGCCGCCGTTAACCGGCGGCTGGGGGGTTCGACTCCCTCCCCCTTCCGCCAAATATCGTTGGAAAATAAAATAGTTAAGAACGGCATAATGGGTTTTACTACGTCCCCAACGTGTCCCCGGACAAAGGTCAAGACGCGGCAAAAATGTCATGCATGCAAAAAACCTTTTCAAGATTTTAAATGTCCAGATTGCAACGTAGTTGCTGATAGATATTTTCTTTATATTTCTCAGACGAAGCAAAGGATTTATTCTTTCAATGGCCGACCCTTGCGACACTATGAACATGCGGCACTGCTGGCAAACGCGCTTGAAAGAATAAAGCCTATATATCTCTATTTTTTAGGTTTCAAACATAATGATGAATATTGGACTAAAATAGGGATAAGCAATAATGTCAAAAATCGAATAAGGCATTTGCAGATTGGTAGCCCTTTTGAGATAAAACTCATAGCGCATGTACTTGGGCACCCTGAGATGGAAAAGCTACTACATAAGCGTTTTACTTATTACAGAAGGCGTGGTGAATGGTTTATAGGCGAGCTGGTTTATAATTTTGCACAAGACATAAAAAGGGGCATATGTATGCTCCCCGTCACAGTTGAAAACTTAGAGATGGGGTTAGGGTTTTTTAATGTAACGTCGGCTAAACGAGGCGATAGTAACTCATAAACAAAAAAAACTAAAGCCGCCCCACAAGGGGACGGCTTCGCTACTCCTTCTACGCATGGCAGACGAGTTCGTGAACTATACTACGAGGAACATCTCTCTTTCTGCCGTTCGTCTCCGAACCAGCCCCGGCAGCTTAACCCCACGCGCGTAGACCCATCTTGAGAACTGCTCGGCGGCCCGGTCGACGTCACCACGGTTTACCGCCTTCCTCAAGGTCGAGACCTGCAGATTACCTGCCCCCAGGTTGAAAGAAAAGTCTATCAGAGCCGCAAACTGGCACGGCTTAAGGGGCACGGGGCAAAGCCTTTTGACGGAGCGCATGGCTTTTTCGATATTTCATAAGAACAACGATGGTCTATGCCCACGCCAGCCTTGAATCTCAGAAGGCCATATTTAGGTAAATTAATAACTTACCTATTTTATATAGCTTCTCTTTTAGTGCCCCAACAGTGCCCCACGGATTCTCTTAAAACTGTATTCCTCCCTTTATCCAGAAATCGAGTCCCCCCTCCGCCTGGAGTATCTGCCCTCCTACGACGAAGGGCCCCATCTTCCGGTCGACATACCCGCCATATCTTTTGTCCAGGGG
>JACRCL010000021.1 GCA_016219015.1 Deltaproteobacteria bacterium | reverse complement strand
TCTCCTCGGCAAGCATGGTGGTTATCAAGTCTCTTTCAGACAAAGACAGGTGTACATATTCTCTTTTTGACATAGCCACTTAGGATAGCATCTTCCTTCCTGCTCTCCCAAGTGTTGCACTTCGCTATTGAACCGGCGAAGCGCATTCAGCGCTGGATAAAAAAATTGACGATTTTTAAACAAATTCATGCTAATATTAGCCGATTTACCGGTGTACCCAAAAACGCGCCCCGGAGGTTTTTTATGGACCTAAAGAAAATAGGCCTGTCGCTCGCCATAGCACTGCCTCT
Organism: Deltaproteobacteria bacterium; assembly: GCA_016219015.1. Lineage (GTDB taxonomy): Bacteria > Desulfobacterota > GWC2-55-46 > GWC2-55-46 > GWC2-55-46 > JACRCL01. The sequence goes on along the minus strand of JACRCL010000021.1, from coordinate 48,535 downwards.
TATCCTGAAAGGCGCCTGCCCGCAGGCCTCCGAGCTGACGGATAAATACGTTCACGCCCTCGAACAGAACGACTTCATCTCGATGACAAAGATAATCGAGGATAATAAAGACAAGCTCCCCGGCGAGGTAAAGTCGCTCCTCGAAGAGGCCAAACAGCCGGGCATCAGCCCCGAGGACAGGGACGCCAAGTTCTACCAGGCGGAGCTGATGGCGAAGGCGTACAAGGACGCCACGAACGAAGTCGGGCCCTTGAAAGAAGTGAAGATGAAGGCCTTTGACGCGAAGCTCGCCCCCGCCACGCGCCCGGCGGCCGACAACGGCGTCTACATGATAGAGCTTCCAAAGCCCACGGGGGACGTGAAGAACGTCTTCAAGCCAGAGAACATCGTAATAAAAAAGGGCGAGACCGTAAAGTGGGTGAACAAGGACGACACGCCCCACATTTTCGCGACGATGCCGGTCATCAGCGCCGCGTCGTTCAACTCAAAGAGCGTGGAGCCTAACGGGACGTTCGAGTACAAGTTCGAAAAACCCGGCGAGTACTTCTACCTCTGCTTCATCCACCACGCGATGATCGGGAAGATAACGGTGGAGGAGTAGGGGGAAAACGCATTCAAAAGAACCGCTCTCAAGAACGGGGCATAAAAAAACAGGGGGCTGGGTTCTCAAACCCCAGCCCTCTTTAATTTTCACAATTTCCGAACACCTAAAGCGGCTTAGTTAGCAAATCTATTAAATCCATTCATTTAAAGGTGGGCACAGCCCACACTACGTTACTGACTGTCCGGCGAGAGGTTGACTTTTACAAATTACGGTCTGCACTACGGGCTTATGGCTCACCATGTCTATACTGCGCAAACGGAATATTTCCTCTTTCCATAGGTGCTTGGTTTGAATATAAAGTTTTACGAAGCTTTTCCCTCCATTCGGTTTTTTCTTTTTCTATCGTCGCTTCATATATTGCTGTTACTTTCTTTTCTTCTTCGATAAACCCCATACCCAATGATTCATCTTCTATAATTTTATTGTGAAAAGCTGAAATGCTACTATCTAAACATTCAAGTAATCCTTGCTTCCAAAGCTCGTAATCCGTATTGCTATCAGTTAGATTGCCGTGGTCGACGGAGTCAAAGCTATCACTTAAATATTTTTTAAATTTTAAAATGCTATCATAAACCAAGGTGGCTAATGTTATTTGCCTAACAAGGTACTCTCGATAACTCTCTTGCAATGCATTAGTTGTTGCAACATTCATGATATCGTTACTGTCAGAAATAATTGTAAGACATTTGTTTTCTAAAGCGAGCATGCTTTCCGCTTCATACTGATAATCTTCTTCTGACCTTCCCAAATATTGATCAATTTCTATCATGGTTCTTAAAGCAATCCATCTCTCAGCAAATTCGTCAATAGTATCGGCTATCGGCATAAAAAGTCTCGCGTACCTATCCTTTTCCTGCCTTACTTTTTCTGTAGCTGTTTCAAGAGGAATAATAGTCCACTCATCGTTTCCATCCTTGCTTACCAATGCGCCGAGGCATGGAAAATCTAACTGTGTCTGCACATAGGCCTTATCAATCATTTCGTCCCAATCAGAAGGATTGTCAACCGATTTAAATTTTTGATAAATTGAGATTGCGATATCATATAACCCAAGATAATGTGTGAGGTGCGCCTCGTTTAAGTTTAAGTTATTTTCTTTGAAAGCTTTCAATGCATCATCATATCGCTTTAGTTTAGCTAATGCCACGCCATAATTAATGAGTCCACCTCGATATGCATTATTTAATCTCTCCGTCTCTATCGATGGATTCAAAGGAATTAACATTTCATAAAATTCTACCGCTTTATTATAATCACCTCGCAGAAGGTAAATATCTGCTATTTCCTTCAAGATAAAAATATTTTTTGGATTATTATTTAGCTGCTCAGTTAATTCATTGATCCGTTCATCCTCTACGATATCCATTGCTACGCCTTGCGACCCTGCCACGCTGTATTTTGTCAGCAGTTGATTGAACTTGGTACCATCAATCAACTCCAATGGCTTACCTTCTGCAAATTTTAAGGCAGGAGCAGTAAATATAGATGTAGTAATCAGAATTCCTTTATTGGCATTCTCGGCAGTTACAACGCCATAAAGGTCACGGATGGGAGGCTCTCCAACTGGCTTAGACCAGTCCTTGCATTGAATTACATACCTCCCGCTGATTATATGATCTTTGCTCTGAGCGATAATATCTACCCCTCCGTCACCCGAAGCTTTTGTGACCTCCGCCTCAAATCCCATTTTTTTGAGTAAAGCATGAACCTGTCTTTCAAAATCCAATCCGTTAGTCATGGCATCATCTCCTAAATGCGGCAGGGACTTACACTTGAAAGGTTGCTATTTTCGGGGTTGAGAGTTCTCTTCCGATGGATGCGTCTCCTTTCGGATGGTTCCTTCTCTTCTCCAATCCTTGTCATATCTCTCTAGTCTGTGCCCTTCTTTCTTGATATATCCCTTCCTGGACATGTCGGGATTATAGACCTCGATCAGTCCATCCTTTTCCTTCCATATCTCCGTTACATTCCCTTTTTTATCAAAGACACGGTAGGTGTCGTCCGCAAGTAAAGACAAAGGCTGGCTGGCCAGAAGAAAGAGAGCCATGAGGAGGTTCACTCTTATACTCATTCCGCATCCTCGTTCAAGGGGAGCTATAAAATCCAGTTTTGTAGTAGGGTGGGCTCTGCCCACCAATATAGCTCAACTCATCGTTTCAAACAATAAAAAAGGGATTGGCTCAAAAGCCAATCCCTTTCTAATTTCATGGTCGGGGCGAGAGGATTCGAACCTCCGACCCCCGCGTCCCGAACGCGGTGCTCTACCAGGCTGAGCCACGCCCCGACAAAAATTTTAAACCGTAAATATAGCACGCAAATTTTGCGCTTGCAACAATTTTATATCACCAAGCCCGCGGACATGGACAACAATGAACTACCCCGCAGGAACCAACGTATCTCTTAAACCTCCCCTCCCTTGACGGGAGGGGACTGAGGGGAGGGTGAGAGTTTTTCACCCACGAAGAGAAAATACGCTTCCGGACATATCTCATAATAGCTTGCTTAAAAATAAATTGTCATTCTGAGCGTGTGAGCCGAAGCCCTGAGCGAAGCGAAGGGGAAGAATCTCGCGGCTGATGGAATCAACAAGTTACTGGATTCTTCGTCGCCTCCGGCTCCTCAGAATGACAACTGGGGACTTTTTTTGAGCGGTGATGACAACAAAGCAGATGGACTTTTTGTGCAGTCTGCCAAGAAGGAAGGGAGCGCCCCCTGATGGACAGGGGGCGGCAGGCTTTAAAGACTACGCGTTTTCAGCTTTGAGGGTTGTATCCTGTTTCGGTGTGTTTTTTACGAGGTGAAGCCCGCGCTTGTTCGCCTTGTCCTTTGCGGACGCCGCGCCCTGGCGGGACTGCCTTTCTATCTTGAACCTCTCTACAAGCTCCTTTAGCTCGGCCGCGAGCCCGGCGAGCTGGTCCGTGGCGTTGGCCACCTCTCCAATGGCGGCCACGTTGGACTTCGCCACCTCGGCGATGGAGTCCATGTTCTGGGTTATCTCGTCCGTAGTCGCGCTCTGCTCCTCGGCGGACGTCGCGATATGGCTGATCATGTCGGTGACGCCCTCGACCCCTGCGACTATCCGGTTTAAGGAAGTCCCGGCCTCGTTCGCGAGCCTTACGCCGTTTTCGACCTTCTTCGTGCCCTCGTCCATGGCGATGACGGCCTTGCCCGTCTCGTCCTGGATCGACTGTATCATCCCGCTTATCTCCTTGGTCGCCTTGGTCGTCCTCTCGGCAAGTTTCCTCACCTCGTCAGCGACAACCGCAAAGCCCCTGCCCTGCTCCCCTGCCCTCGCGGCCTCTATGGCGGCGTTCAGCGCAAGGAGGTTGGTCTGGTCGGCTATGTCGTTTATGACGGACACTATCGTGCCTATCTCCTCTGAGCTTCTGCCCAGCTTCTTGATCGTATCTGCCGCCACAGAGGTCGATTCCGCCACCTCCTGCATGGCCGTTATCGCCTGTGATACGACAGCCCCGCCCTTGGCCGCTATCTCCTTGGCGCCCTTGGCCGATTCCGAGGCCTGCTGCGAGTTCTTGGCTACCTCTATAACTGTGGCGTTCATCTCCTCCATCGCGGTAGCGGCCTGCGCGGTCTGGCCGGACTGCTTCTCCGCGCCCTGGCTCATCTGCGTCGATGAGGCCGAGAGCTGCTCGGAGGCCGAGGCGAGGTGCTCGGACGATTCAGCTATGCTGCCTATCACCGCCGACATCTGGGACGCCATCTCGTCTACGCTCTCCCCGAGGTCGGTTATCTCGTCTTTTATCTCCTTGCCGAAAAACCTTATCTTTACGCCGGTCCTCCTCGTGAGGTCCCCGTCCGCGAAGTCCCGGACCGTCTTTTTGATGGCGTCAATAGGCTTGATCAACTGCTGGTTGGCCGTCCACATGAAGAATATGGCTAAAGCGGCGGATGCGAATATCGAAAGACCCATCACGAGGATGCCTTTCATGGCCGCGTCTTTTGCGTCCGAGGCTATCATCTGCGTAAGCGCGTTTGCGGCCCCTACTATCTGAGGCGTATGGTCGTTTATGAGGGAGTTCAACTGGGTCGAATAGTTATCGCTCGCGGTTACGCCCTCGAGTATCTTGCTCTTCCTGCTCTGCCACGCCGCGGCAAGCGAGCCGCCTTTTACCGATGAGTCGAACTCGGCTACGGTCTTTTTAAGCTCGCCCAGGACGGCGTCCCTGTCCGTATAAGAGGTGAGGTACCTCTCGAAGAGGTAGCTCATCTTGAGCGTCCGGGCCTTCGCCACGCCGTCGCCCCCGACCTTGTCGAGCATGTCAGCCGTAGTCTTCTCCACCTCTTCCTTCGTTGTCCGGAGGCCGTCCCCGAACTCCATCGCCTTATCGAGCCCGGCGCGCATCGAGTTCCATTTCCTGTCGAGCTCGTCGAGCTTTTCGAGCGTCTTGGGGTCCTTCAATGCGGGGAATTCCTTTGAGCCGTTCCTGAGCTGTGCTATGACCTCACCGTATTCGGTCTTTTTCGTCTGGAAGACCTTTTCAAGCTCCTCGTTGCCGCTCATTATGTGGCGGTTCAGGACCTCGGTCACCTCGACCGCCCTCTTTCTGAGCGACCCGGCCTCCTCGACCTGCGCGTACTTCTCGCTCATGCCGCCGACAAGGACATAGATTATAGGCACCTGTACTATAAAGAGAACGAGCAGCACGAGGTAGCTCCCCATAAACCGTGTCTTCAAAGAATGCAGGTTCATAACCTTCCTCCATTTCTATTTCGAAATCATGCCTTATCAGGCCTTCCTGAAACTCTTGCTTCCCCCGACTTTTTGCTTATAAGCCCATATCGGATTCAGGAAAGGATTCCTCCATAGAGCCGAAGGTTGATTTTTGGATGTCCTTAAGGATTACGGTATGATGTGCTAAAGGTGGATGGGGCGGGTAGTCCCGTTCTCAGGCGTCGGGGCTTACTATGCCTTTTTGGATGGCTATCTTTATGAGGCTCGCCATGTCGTTTATGCCGAGCTTCTTCATTATCTTGTTCCTGTGGCTCTTTACGGTGGAGGTCGCGATAAAGAGCTTCTTGCCTATCTCGTTGCTTGTGGAGCCGGCGGCGATGAGCCTTATTATCTCCCTCTCCCTGTCGGTGAGGGAATCCTCCGGCCCTTCCTCTTTCTTTATCCTCTCGACGAAGTCGTTTAAAAGCCCCTCGGAGACCTCCGGGCTCGCGTACTTGATGCCATTAAGGACCTTCCGGACGGCCGTAAGCACCTCCTCCGGCGGGGAGTCCTTGAGCACGTACCCGGAGGCCCCGGCCCTGAATGCCTCTATGGTCTTGAACGGGTCCGCGTGCATCGACAGTATAATAACCTTTATTTCCGGGAAGTCGTCCACCACCCGCTTCGTGACGGCTATCCCGTCAAGCTCCGGCATGGTTATGTCCATCAGCACAAGGTCGGGCCTGATGATAGCTATCCTGTCGATGGCCTCCGTGCCAGTGCCCGCCTCGCCCACCACGTTCAGGTCGGGGGTGGAGGATATGACGTTCCTTATCCCGTCCCTTATGATAGGGTGGTCGTCCGCTATGAAGATGCCCGCCTTTTTCATTATGCGTTATTTTATCGGAATTTGCGTGGCAGTCAATAGGGAACTGCTGGCGGTATCGAGATTTCTGAAGGTCACCGGGCTGCGGCCTTGAGCTTGCCGCCCGGCTCCCCTATTATCCTCTCGACGTCCTCCTTGTCGAGGGACTCGTCCCTCATGAGGGCCTCGGCGAGGTTCACGAGCACGTCCCTGTTTTTAGCTAATATCTCGTCGGCCTTGCCCTCGGCCTCCATTATAAGCTTTCTTATCTCCTGGTCCATGAGCCATGCCATGTCCTCGCTGTAGCGCTTGGGCAGAGCCAGCTCCCTGCCGAGGAAGGGGTGCTCCTCGCCCCTGCCCAGGCTCACCGGCCCCACCGCCTCGCTCATCCCCCACTGCGCCACCATCTTCTCGGCCAGGGACGTGGCGTTCTTCAGGTCGTCCTGCGCCCCGGAGCTTACATCGTTGAATATGAGCTTTTCGGCGGCCCTGCCGGCCAGCGCCACGGCCAGCTTGTTTATGAGGTACTTGCGCGGGTAGTAATGCCGGTCCTCCGCGGGCAGGAACTGAGTTACGCCCATGGCCATGCCCCTCGGTATTATGGAGACCTTGTGGATGGGGTCGGTGTACGGCAGCTCCCATGAAACGAGCACGTGGCCGGACTCGTGGAAGGCCGTTATCCGCTTCTCTTCCTGGCTGAAGGTCTCCTCCCTCTTCGTGCCCATTACTATCCTGTCCCGCGCCTCCTCGAAGTCCCTCATCTCGACACCATCCCTGCCCATCTTTACCGCTTCGAGGGCCGCCTCGTTGGCGAGGTTCTCAAGGTCGGCCCCGGTCATGCCGGGCGTGCCCTTGGCGATCTTTTCAAGGTCCACGTCCGGGGCGAGCCTCTTGTTCCTCGTATGGACTTCGAGTATCGCCTTCCTGTCCTTCCATCCGGGCCTGTCTATTATTATGTGCCTGTCGAACCGCCCGGGCCGCAGGAGCGCCGGGTCGAGCACGTCCGGCCTGTTGGTGGCGGCCATCACGATTATCTCCTCGTGCGGCTCGAACCCGTCCATCTCGCTCAGGAGCTGGTTAAGGGTCTGCTCCCTCTCGTCGTGGCCGCCCCCGAGCCCGGCCCCCCGTGTCCTGCCGACCGAGTCTATCTCGTCCATGAATATGATCGACGGCCGGGTCTCGCGCGCCCTCTTGAACATGTCGCGCACGCGGGATGCGCCCACGCCCACGAACATCTCGATGAACTCGGAGGCGCTTACGCTGTAGAACGGCACGCCAGCCTCCCCGGCAACGGCCCTGGCCAAAAGCGTCTTGCCCGCGCCGGGCGGGCCCACGAGGAGTATCCCCTTCGGGACCTTGGCGCCGGCCCTGGTGAACCGCGCCGGGTCCTTGAGGAACTCCACGGTCTCCTTGAGCTCTGCCTTGGCGTTCTCGAGCCCGGCTACGTCCTTGAAGGTGACCCCCGGGGTTTTCGGGTTGAAGAGGCGGGCCTTGCTCATCCCGAAGTTGAATAACCCTCCTGCCCCGCCCTGCGCCTGCTGCACGCGCCTCATGATTATCCACCACAGGCCTATGATAAAGACCCACGGCAGCGCGATCAACGCGACCTGCCAGAGGGTTATCCCTTCCGAAGGCTCGACGTCGATCCTGACACCTTTGGCCTCAAGCTCCTTTATTATATCCGCGCCCTGGAAGGACGGCAGGGAGGTCACGAAGCTGACCGTCTCCCTCGGCTTCCCCTCCCCCGGCGGCTTTACCTGTATGCTCTTCCTTAGCTCGCCCGATACTTCAAGCCCCTTGATGGTGACCGACTTGACGTTGTCCCTGCCCAGCTCCTCCTGAAATTCGCTGTAGCTTATCCTCCTTTGCTGGGTTATCTCTTTGGATTTTACGAACTCCCCCCAGAAGTATACGAGCACCCCGAACACGGCCAGCAACACGGCCACCCTCCAGACGGATGGACTCCCGCCCCTGTCCGGGATTTTTCTTCCGTTAGCCATACTTCAATTCTATATTAGATTCGCCTGAAATCAATCCGCGCCCGACCTTCAAAACCGGGCCAATAAGCCCTTTGCTTCCGGAAAAGCCCGAAAACCCCCGTAAACCACACATTTGACTGGCCGCGATAAGAAGATATACTCTAAAGAAGCTCTGATTAATTCGCAACCCTGTCATTCTGAGCGAAGCGAAGAATCTCGTATTTAGACAAATCAGCAAGTTACGAGATTCTTCGGTCGCTTACGCTCCCTCAGAATGACAGAAAACAGAATAAATCAGAGTTTCCCTAATAGAATGCTTGAAAATCGGGCGGAAGGAGGGCTATATGGAGACAAAAAAGGCGTACCAGGAGAAGAAAGAGGCGTTCTTAAAAGACCTTAACTCGAAGGTCGAGGAGCTTAAGAAGATCGCGGACCAGGGCAGGGCGGACGTGAAGGTAAAATACCACGAGCAGATGGAGGCCCTGAGGGTCAAGCAGGACAGGGCGCGTACAGAGCTGAAGGAATTAATAGGGGCCGGTGAAGACAGGTGGGAGGCCCTGAAGGACAGGGTCGAAGCGGCCTTCTCGGACCTCAAGAAGACCTTCGAGAGCACGTTCTCCAAGTTCAGGAAGTAACGGCTACCGCCCGATTATCACGAGGGCGAACTCGAGGGCTATCAGGATGAATATCCCGAGCTCCAGCAGGTAGCCCCTCTTGGCGGCTATCTCGTCGTGGAGCATTTTGTACGTGTCCATCACTATCTGTAGCTTCTCCCTTATCCCGACCTCGAGGTCCCGGCTCCGCAGCAACGCCATGAAGGTCCTGTATATCCTCGCGTAATAGATGTCCTCCGTCACTTTGAGCGAGTTGTTCACCCGCTCCGTGACCTCGGTTATGTCGGTTATCGTCTGGGTTATCTTCTTCGCGAGCCGCTCGTATTCCCTCAGGCGGAATATGGATACCCCCCTCCTCCTGCCGGAAAGCTCGCCGTAGATGGACTTCAATTCCTTGTCTATGATGTTGTCGTAGTACCTCAACTCGAATATCTGGGCGTTTGCGAACTCCAGTATGTCCGGCATGTCGAAGCTCCCGGACGGGTCTATGATCAATGCGTTGTCCACATGGACTATTATGAGGTCTTCGGGGTAATAGCTGAAGCTGTGCCTGAGCGTCTCCTGCCTTGTGAACCGGCTCAGTTCCCTGTCCTCGTAAAGGAGGAGCCTCGAAGGATCGTAGGCTTCGAGCAGCGCCCCCGGCTGCGCCCCGCCTTCCAATTCCTCTATGTAGATTATCATGTAGTCCTCGGTGAACCCCTCCTTCAGCTCCGGGTTCACGAGCGCGCTTCCGAGGCTTTCCATCAGCTCTTTCGCGTACTCGCGGGCCTTCTCGTCTACCGTGGAGTCGATGTCGAGCCCCTTTGTGACCTCCTCGAGGAGCGCGAAAGCGCAGCCCTCCGGGATGGGGGCGTCGAAGGCGACGGACAGGACGCCGAAGTCATACGCCTTCGCTATCACGTTTACCTTTGTCTCCTGCCCGAAGAGGAATTTATTGAAAGGGGCGAGCTCGAACGACAGCGGCGGGTTGGTGAACTCGAGCGCCTTCATGTAGGGGTACTTCGAGAACTTGAGCCTGCGTGCCCCCTCCCTCGCCGTGCGCTCGATGCTGGCGAGGTTTATCTCCAGGGCGACGTCAAAGAGCCTGTAGATTATTATCCGTCCCTTTTTTATGGATGGCGTTTGCATTCGATTATTATATAACAGGATTGCGTAGCAGGTTGCGTTTTTCCGCAACCTGCTATATGACACGCCTCAGGATTGCGCCGGTAATTTTATCGTCACGGTAGTGCCCCTGCCCGGCTCCGAATCGAACTCGAGCGCCCCCCCGTGCTCCTTTATTATGGTATACGATATCGAAAGCCCCAGCCCCGTGCCGCCGGTGTCGGTCTTTGTGGTGAAGAACGGCTCCGTTATCCTGTCGAGGACCTCCTTCGACATGCCTATGCCCTCGTCCCTGACCTTCACCTCTACGCACTTGCCGGCGGAAGCCGTCGTGACCCAGACCCCGCGGCCCCTGTGTGGCAGCGCGTGGAGGGCGTTAATGATTAGGTTTATTATCACCTGCTCTATCTTCTGCTCGTTCCCTTTTACCACGGGGATGTTATCGGAACATGACACGTGGAAGCCGTCGGTGTATTTTGAAATCTGGTTGCCCAGGATCGATGACGCGGCCATAACGGCCCTGTTCACGTCGCACTCCCCGTCCACCCCGGCCTTGCCGGCCCTTGAGAAGTCCTTCAGGTTGTCGACTATGCCCTTGATCCTGCGCGACCCGTCGGTTATGCCGAGGAGCAGCTCCGGTATCACGTCCCTCATCTCGGAGTAGGGCAGCCCCCCGAGCGAGAAGTCCCCGTTCTCCCTGTAATACGCCTCGAGTATCGCCGCCCCGTCCTTCCAGGCGTCCGTCAGGAGGGTGGAGTTGAAGAGTATGAAGTTATTGGGGTTGTTTATCTCGTGGGCCACGCCCGAGGCGAGCGTGCCGAGCGACGTCATCTTGTTCGCGTGTATGAGCTTGGCCTGTATTACTCTCCTCTCCTCCTCGAGCCTCATCACCTCCGTCAGGTCCCTGACGGTGCAGTAGACCACGTCGTTTTGACGGAGCTTTATCAACTGTCCGCGGACGGAGGTCAGTATCCTGGTCCCGTCCTTCTTCCTGGCCTCGGAACGCTCCAGGCGGAAGCCCCTGCTCTCCTCGGCGCCGTTTAATATCTTTTCGCAATCTTTCCCGAGTAGCAGGCTGCAGCCGCGCTCCAGCATCTCCTCCCTCGTGTACCCGTAGAGGGAGATGGCCGCGCCGTTGACGTCTATCACCCTGCAGTCCAGGCGGTTCAGGATAAGCTGCGCGTCCTCGCTCTGCCCGAATATCTGGCGGAACCTTTCTTCGCTCTCCTTCAATCCCTCCTCGGCCCTCTTCCTTTCGGTTATGTCGCGCTTGACGCCGAGGGCAAGCTCCCTGTCCCCCACGTTGAAAGGGGTTATCGCGAGGTCGACCCAGATGGGGGAGCCGTCCTTTTTGCGCATCCGCACCTCGGGCAGATACGCCCCCTTCTTCCAGTAGGCCTTATGCTCCGCCATCCTGCCGGAGTTTTCGGGATAGATAAGGAGGTTTATGTCGGACGAGAGTATCTCCTCGCGGGTGTAGCCGAACATGTGGCACCCGGCGAAGTTCACGTCAAGGTACCTGCCCTGCGTGTCTATGACGAACATCCCGTCCATCGAGGACTCGAATATCGTCCTTAGCCTCTCCTCGCTCTCCTTGAGGGCCTTTACGGCCTCGCGGTGCTCTTTTTTTATCTTCGCCTCTTTAAGCTCCCTCTCTATGGCGGGAGCGAGCCTCGAGAGGCTGCCCTTCCTTATGTAGTCGCTCGCCCCGGCCTTCATGGCCTCCACGGCGAACTCCTCGCCCATCACGCCGGAGATGACTATGACCGGTATGCCGAGCCCCTTGTCCTCGACGGCCTTCGGCACTTCGAGCCCGCTTAATCCGGGCATCGAGTAGTCCGTGATTATCACGTCCCACTCGCGCGCTTCCAGCTCAAAGACGAGGCCCTCCCTGGTGTCCACCCTTCTGGACACCGGGTCGAAGCCGTGTCTGCGGAGCTCCATCAGAATAAGCAGCGCGTCGTCTTCGAGGTCCTCGGCTATCAGGACCTTCAGTCCCCGCATCTATACCCCTTTCGGCGACTCGTTCAGGACGAGCCAGTACAGGCCGAGCTGCCTTACCGCCTCGATGAACTGCTCGAAGTCCACGGGCTTCCTTATATAGCTGTTCGCGCCGAGCCTGTAGCTGTTGACGAGGTCCTGCTCCTCCTTCGAGGACGTGAGCACCACCACCGGGAGAAGCGCCGTCCTTTCGTCCGACCTTATCGCCTTGAGCACATCGAGCCCGTCTACCTTCGGGAGCTTCAGGTCAAGGAGGACCACCTGCGGCGTGATCGCGTTTCCGGCCCGCTTGCCGGTGCCGAAGAGGTAATCGAGCGCCTCGACCCCGTCGCCTGCGAGCACGACCTCGTTCCTTATGTTGTTCTTCTTGAACGCCCGCATTGTAAGCGCCACGTCGTCCGGGTTGTCCTCGACAAGCAGTATCAGTTTTTCGTTCATAACGGCCTTCTCCTTTTATTGTATGAGTATGCCACTCCGATGTTAAATTGAATGGGTATGCCAGCCGCAATCCCGTCGCTTCAGCGGCGGGTCAAGGCTGGCAAGTAAAAATGATATTCCGTACCATCAAAATTCTCCGTCATTTATGGCGGAGAATTTTCATCTCCCCGCAGCTTTTCTGCGGAGAATCTTCGACACATAAGGAAGATTTCGTTTCCGATTCGCTCGCTAAACCCCGCAGCAAGCTGCGGGGAATGCGCTCGCTATGCGTGTTCAACAGGGTTGCGGTAGAAACTGTTTTATACTGTCATTCCGAGCGTGTGAGCCGAAGCCCTGAGCGAAGCGAAGGGGAAGAATCACGGGGCCGGAGAATCGACAAATTACGAGATCCTTCGCCGCCTTTGGCTCCTCAGGATGACGACTTTGTGGCTTTTTCAGCGGCCTGTCAGAGCGTGAAATAGAACGTCGCCCCCCTGCCAACGGCCCCTTCGCCCCACACCCTGCCCCCGTGGCGCTCTATTATCCGGGCAACCGTTGCAAGCCCTATGCCCGTGCCGGGGAACTCGGTAGTGGAATGGAGCCTCTGGAACGGGGTAAAGAGCTTGCCCGCGTAGTCCATGTCGAACCCGGCGCCGTTGTCGCGCACGTAGAAGACGGTCTGCCCGTCTTTTTCCATCTTCGAGAACTCTATCCTGCTTGAAGGGAGCCTGCCGGTGAACTTGCAGGCGTTCCCGATGAGGTTTTCAAGCGCTACCTTCAGAAGTCCCGCGTCCCCGTTGACCCATAGCCCGTCGCTTATTATGAACTCCATCTCCCTTCCGGGGTCGGCCTTTTTGAACTCCGCGGCTATCGAGCGCGCGAGCGCGCTCAGGTCCACGTATCTGTAGATCATCTCGGTTCGGGTTATGTGGGAAAGCTCAAGGAGGTCGTCGATAAGCCGGCCCATGCGCTGGCTCGCGTCCCGCACCCGCTTGAGATAATCAAGCCCCTTGCCGTCGAGCCTGTCCGAGCAGTCCTCGATCAGCGCCTTGCTGAAGCCGTCTATCGTCCGGAGCGGCGACTTGAGGTCGTGCGCCACCGAGTAGCTGAAGGACTCCAGCCCCCTGTTCGAGGCCTCCAGCTGCGCCGTGCGCTCCCTGACCCTTGATTCGAGCTCGGCGTTCAGCCTCATTACCTCCTGCTCGGCCATCTTCCTTTCGGTTATGTCCTGCACCGTGCCTGTCATCCTGACCGGGTTGCCGTTGCCGTCGAAGGCGACCTCGCCCTGCTCATGGACCACGCGCTCGGCCCCGTCGGACAGCGCTATGCGGTGGTCGATGGAGTAGGGTTTCCCGTCGCGGAGCGCGGCGTTCACCGATTCCTCGACGAACTCCCTGTCGCCGGGATGCACATAGCCCAGGAAGGCGTCGTACGTGGCCCCGAATTCCTGCGGGGCTACCCCGAAGATCCTGTATATCTCGTCGGACCAGTGAAGGGTGTTACGCGCGATATCCCAGTCCCAGTTCCCGATGCGGGCGATCCTCTGGGCGTTAGCGAGGCTCGCCTCGCTAAGCCTCAAGGTCTTCTCGATATTCTTTATCTCGGTTATGTCCTGGTTCGTCCCGGACATCCTTACGGCCCTGCCTTTTTCACTGAAGGCGACCTCGGCCTCCGAATGCACCACGCGCTCGCTCCCGTCGGGCCTTATGACCCTGAAGTCTATGGAATAGGGCCGATTGCCGGTTATCGCGTCCTTCACCGCCCTGTTCACCGGTTCCCTGTCGTCGGGGTGGAGGCGCTTCAGAAATTCGTCGTAAGGCAGCCCCCCTTCCCTGCTCTCCAGCCCGAAGATGCGGAAGACCTCCTCCGACCAGCGGTTCACGTTCTTCGCGATGTCCCACTCCCAGTCCCCGACGTGGGCTATCCTCTGGGCGTTCGTGAGCCTCTCTCTGCTCTCTTCGAGCGCCCTTTTCCTATCGCTTATCTCTCGGGCCATGGAGTTGAAGCTCTCCGTGAGCGCCCCTATCTCATCGCCTGAGCCTGCCGGCAGGTTGACCTCGTAATTCCCCGAGGCCATCTCCCTCGACGCGCCGGCAAGGCTATTTATCTGTCGCACGAAAACCCTGAGGAAAAAACCTATAAGCGCCGTCGTCAGGACTACGGTCACGATGAAAGCCGCGACCACATACCTCTCTATCTCATTTACAGGGGCGAGCGCCTCGTCCTTGTCGATCTCGGCCACAAGAATCCAGCCGAGCGAAGGCATGCACATCGACGCGCCGGCGACCTCAATGCCTCTGTAATCCCTGTAGAAGTCCGTGGTCTCTTTATTCGACTCCAGGCACGCGTTGACGGGCGGCGTGTCTACCCTCTGTTTCATGACCGAATCTTTTATAAAGCGGGATTCGGTGAGCATGCGCCTGTTTCTGTTGACCAGATAGACCTCCATGGTCTGCCGCTTTTTAAGACTCGATGAAAAGGATGAGGCCGCGCCGAGGTCGCTTAAATATTCGCCTCCAAATATCTTATGGAACTCGGACAGGTAGATGCAGCCGTCGAGCACGCCTATTATCCTGCCCCCGTCCCGGCTGTATATCGGGGCGGATATTACGATCTCGGGCTTCGGGCCTTCGATCTCGGTGATATACATCCCTTTTTCGCCGTTTATGAAATATTCCTCTTTCGAAGCGTCTGTTCCTATCTCCGACGCGTTGGTGGACGCCCTGATCACCCCGTCAACCGAGATGACCCCGAAATGGTAGAAGTTTTCGGCCAGGGGCAGCTTGTTTTTCAGCAGATACCTGCTCAGGACGCCGGACCCCTCCTTGCCGCCGGCCAATATTTTCTGAAGCTCGCTCCTTATGAAGCCGTCGTTCGCAAAGTCCTTGACCAGCTTCTCGTTAATATCCATGAAAAGCAGGACGTAGCCCTCGCGTTCGTCCGCGATGGTCCTCAGGTCTTCAAGGACGAACCTCTTGACATGGCCTTTAGCATTGCTGTATGTGATTATAAAGACGCCGATGATCGGAAGGAGCACCGCGAAGAAGGCCAGGAGCACCTTTTTCGTGAGAGTGAATGGGATTATCTTCATGATGTTCAGCCGGTGGAGGTATCTGGGTCTGTCGCTGGCGTTTCTGCCAGGGGTTTCTTTTATTGCCGGGGCGTCTTGAGCCCGTCTTTGTACCTCTGCCTTGATTCCTTTATTATCCTTATGGCCGAGGCGCGGTCTTCCCATCCTTCCACGCCGGTCTTCTTGTCCTCGAGGTCCTTGTAGACCATGAAGAAGTGCTCTATCTCCTTCAGCAGGTGCGGGGGGACGTCCTTCAGGCTCTTTATATGGTTCCAGAGCGGGTCGCCGATGGGCACGCAGAGTATCTTCTCGTCCGGGCCTTTCTCGTCCCACATCTTGAAAAGCCCCACGGGCTTGGCCTCGATAAAGCAGCCCGGGAATGTCGGCTCCCAGACGAGCACGAGCGCGTCGAGCGGGTCGCCGTCCTGCGCCAGGGTCTCCGGCACGAAGCCGTAGTCGCTCGGGTAGTGGACCGCCGAGAAGAGCATCCGGTCGAACCTTATTACCTGCCTCTCCTTGTCGTACTCGTACTTGTTCCTGCACCCTTTGGGGATCTCTATCATCACGTTGATAGTCCCCTTCTGCTTCTGGTCCACCTGGATAAACTCTCCTTTTATGAAATTGCGGGATATGTGTAAGACTTTAAAAAGTCTACATTAAACGGCGGGCGGCTGTCAATTGAAATTGGGCGTGTGAGGGCGGGGCCCCTACTGAAGTACAGGGCCCCGTTGGTGGAGTTCGCTCTGGTTTTTTATCGCGAAGGTGATGAGCTGGGGCCTGTTCTGTATGTCGAGCTTATGGAATATCCTCTGCAGGTGCGTCTTTACCGTCGGCTCGCTTATGCAGAGCTTCTCGGCTATCTCCCTGTTCCTGTAGCCCCGGCCCACGAGGGAGACGACCTCCCATTCCCTCTCCGAAAGCGCCGCCTTCGCGCTCTTTTTCAGGGCGTGGAGGCCGGTAAGGAGGTTTTTCACGTTGAGCTTGTCGAGCCATATCTCGCCCTCCGCGACGGCCCGTATCGCCTTTTTAAGGAGCGGCGCGGTCGAGTTCCCCATGAGCACGCCCTTAAGCCCCCTCGTTATCACTGCCGAGATGATGTTGTCCTCGCCGCAGAGGGTGTCGAAGAGGATGAACCTCATGCCGTTGGGCCCTGCCTCCCCGAAGACGTTGTACAGCGTCGTGAAGTCCACGAGTATGATATCCGGCCTGGCGGCCTCTGCCGCCTTGTACGCGGCGGCGCCGGGCTTGAGTATCTCGGTTACCCTGATGTCCTCGGAGCCTTCGAGCAGCCTTTTTACTCCTTCGGCGAAAAGGGTGTTGCTGAAAGCGACCATGACCTTTATGAGCATAGATCCCCCTTCCCTCGCCCCTGAAGGCTGGCCATCCTATATGGAGTCAAAGGACGTGATATCGGACTGCCTTATTATCTTTTTGAGCTTATCGAGCGCCTTCACCTCTATCTGGCGCACCCTCTCCCTCGTGACCCCGAAAGACCTCCCGATGGACTCGAGAGTCTGCGGCTCGTCCTCGTCGAGCCCGAACCTGAGCCTTATTATCGTCCTCTCGTTGTCGTCGAGCATCCCGAGCCAGCCGTTTATCCTGTCCACCCTCCGGGACTCGTCGATGAGGTCCATGGGGGTCGGGAACCTGTCGTCTTCGAGCCTGTCGAGGAGCGACTGGTCCGTGTCGTCCGGGAAGCTCGCATCGAGCGAATAGCTCTTCTTGCTTATGGCATTGAGCTTTTTCACGTACCTGCCGGAAAGCCCGGTCTTTTCCGAAAGCTCCCCGAGGCTCGGCTCCCTCTTCAACGACCTCGTAAGCTCGCGGTTGGCCCGCGAAAGCCTCGATATGTCGGCCGTGACGTGTATGGGGAGCCTCACTATCGATGACTGGTTGGCTATGGCCCGCTCTATCGCCTGCTTTATCCAGTACGTTGAGTACGTGGAGAACTTGCACCCCTTGGTGGCCTTGAACCTCTCGACGGATTTTATGAGCCCGATGTTGCCCTCCTCGATGAGGTCCTGAAGCGGCAGCCCCCTGTTAAGGTACCTCTTGGCTATGTTCACCACGAGCCTCAGGTTCGCCTCTATCATCTTCCTCCTCGACACAGTGTCCCCTCTCGCTATCTTCCTGGCGAGGTACTTCTCATCATCGGAGGTGAGGAGGTTGAACTTCTTTATCCCGCTGAAGTAGACCTTTACCGAATCGGTGGCGGCGTTCTCCCTGCCCTCCCTGTCCTCCTTCTTCCTCCCGCGCCTTTTGGGCATTTCAGCCTCCGGGGCCGGAGAAGCCTTGGCCAGGGTCTTCGCCTTATCTTCAGGGGAGGCGTCAGGCTGCGCCATTGGTTTCCTGCCGGATGAGCGGAACGGCAGCGGCCACCTCGGCTGCGCTGAGTCGGACGAGGGGAGTTTTTTTACCGGCACGAAGGTCTGCTCCTTCTCCTCCTTGCCGAAACCTATGTACCTTTTTCTGGCTTTTTCCCTGGGCATTGGAACCTCCTTGAAGATTTTAAGATTTGGCCGAAGCCTTTTGCCTGCGGTTTAAGATTATGAGCTGGGAGGCCGGCACGGGCTCGTTCAGTTTAAGCCCGCAGGCGCACGACCCGTTCGGGAGCCTCCTTGACCAGACCACCTCCGCGGTCCTGTGGAGGCTCAGACGGCTGATGCTCATAAATACGCTCACGTCCCTTGATTTAAGGGCCGCGCCTTCGTATGAGACCCTGACCCCGTGGCGGGAGACGTTCAGGGCGCGCGCCGCGAGGAACTCCCGCCCGTCCTCCCCGCCGTCGATGATGTCGCACTCGATGTGCGCCTCGAACCTCTCCTCCAGCCTTTTGCCCCGCTCGTCCCTCCCGCGCCCCTCGATCGACCTGGTCATGATCGTATCGACCGTGCCGAGGAGCTCCGAGATCCTGAACGGCTTTAGAAGGCACTTCAGGTCCTTCGAGGCTATAGGCCTCAGTTTCGAGCAGTCGCCCGTCATGAAAAGGAACCTGTCCTTCATCTGCGGGTGCTCGCGGAGCGCCGACGAGTACAGCTCGAGCCCGCCGACCTCCGGCATGTTCACGTCCGAGATCACGAGGCCGTAGCCGGACTTCAGCATCGACAGCCCGTCCGCGCCGTGGGCGGCGGTATCGACCTCGTACCCCGCCACTGTGAGGACCTCCCTGCAGAGCGCCCTTATCGATTCGTCGTCATCCACGACAAGTATCCTGCCGCTTATCTTTCCTGACATTTTTCCCCCGCTCCCTTTAAAACGGTAAAATCGCTCTTACGACCCCTTTTGCTTGGGAAGGGACAGCCCCGGAATAAAGCGCTCGCGTTCAGCTTCTAAAATGAATGGGTAGTTTGCCTTCGCAGATAACCTTGAACATCCATGAAAGGGCTTCCTTCCAGCTATTCAGGTCGAAGCAAAGCATGCATGGTGAAAGTGCAGGAAGCGTGCCAAGGGAAGGCGGGAAAAATTTGCCGTGGTTTAGCGGGAAAAGGAGAGGAACAAACCTCCGGGACGCCCTCAAGGGGTGCGACGCTTTTCAAAGGGGGCGAACAAAAGGGGGGCGAAACGGCATGAATGAAAGGATTCCAACGCGCAGCAAAAAAGCTTTCAGCAGCAAAAAAGGTCTCAGCCCTCCTCTTGCTTTCTCCTGTTGAGGCGTTTGTTGAGCGCCTGGCGCGTCAACCCGAGCAGGGAAGCGGCTATGCCCTGGTTGCCTCCGGCCAGCTCGAGCGCCCTTTTTATGAGGGAGTTCTCCGACTCCTTGAGCGTCGGGAAGTCCTCGCCTCCGTAGGCGGGCGTTTCTTCCTTTGCCAGCGCGGCGGCCGCCTTTATCGAAGACCTTTCGCGCCCGATTATGTCCTTGAAGCTGTCCATGGAGAGCACCCCTCCCTTATGCCGGGCCACGGCGTCGAATACCATCGACTGCATCTCCCGGATGTTGCCCGGAAAATTGTACGTGGACATGAGCGTCACAAGCTCCGGCGGAGGGGTCGGCTTTTTCTTCTTCATCGATACCGCGGCCTGCACAAGGAAGCTGTTCAGGAGCAGCGGTATGTCCGCCCTGCGCTCCCTGAGCGGCGGTATGTTTATCTGGTGCGCCCGGAGCCTGTAGTAGAGGTCTTTCCTGAACCTCCCCTCGGCTATGAGCTTTTGGAGGTCCTGGTTGGTAGCCACCACTATCCTCACGTCGCTCTGCTTTGGCACGTCCGAGCCGAGCGGGTAGTACTTCTGCTCCTGCAGCAGGCGCAGGAGCTTCACCTGGGATGACTCGTTGGTGTCGCCTATCTCGTCCAGGAAGAGCGTCCCGCCCGCGGCCTGGGAGATGAGCCCGTCGCGCGCCTCTTCCGCGCCCGTGTACGCGCCCTTCTTGTGGCCGAAGAGGGTGTCCGAGAACATGGTGTCGTCGAGGCCCGCCACGTTCACGGCCACGAACCTGCCCTTCCTGCCGCTTATGTCGTGTACGGCCTTGGCGAACAGCTCCTTTCCCACGCCTGTCTCCCCGATTATGAGGACCGGCTGCTGGGTCACCGCTATCACCTCGACGTACTGGAATATGGCCCTCATCTTCCTGTCTATCGTGATTATGGAAGAGAATGCCTCCTCGTTCTCGACCTGGCCCAGCAGCAGCCTCTGCTTCAGGGAGGCCGCCTCGCTCCTCAAGGTGAAAAACTCGATTGCCCTCCTGATGGTAGCCTCGAACCTGCTCCTCTCTATGGGTTTTACGAGGTAATCGAACGCCCCGGCCTTCATGCACTCAACGGCCGTTTCGATTTCGTTGACCGCCGTCATTATTATTACCGGGACATGGGGGTAGAGGTTGTTTATCTCCGTAAGGAGCTCTATGCCCGAAAGGTACGGCATGGAGAGGTCGAGCACGGCCGCGGCCGCGTCATGCTCCGCAAGGAGCTTCATCACCTTCCTGCTGTCCTCGACAGGGATCACCTGCTTGACGCCCATGCTCTTGAGCATGACCGTGAAGCCCTTCAATATCTGCGGCTCGTCATCGACCAGCAGTATGGGGAGCGGGAGGTTATTGAGGCGTTTGCTCATGGACGTCACCATGCAAAACCTTGAATGGGCAATTTTTCATAAAATTGCGCGTATAAAGAGGGCCGTGTAAGGCCCCCTTTATACATCTACCTGCAACAAAAGTAAATATCTGTCTTCCTGTCATTCTGAGGGAGCGGAGCGACCGAAGGATCTCGTAACTTGCTGATTTGCATACTACGAGATTCTTCCCCTTCACTTCGCTCAGGGCTTCGGCTCACACGCTCAGAATGACATGCTGTTGCGAATTAATCAGAGGTTCCTAAAGGTTTTAGGCTACCTCTAAAAATTAGATATTTTTTCTGAGGTCAAGGAAGGGCGGAAATAAAAAGCGGAGCATATATGATAATATGTGAGCATTTTTATTTTCGCCCTGACACAGAGATCAGGAAAAAGAACAATTTTTAGAGGTAGCCTTTATTTAATGCTAAGGGTTGCCGTACCTGTAAATTGGAAAGGCCCCTTTAGGGGCCTTTCCTTATTTAGGTTCGAGCGGATAACCTGCCTTTACCCACGCCTCGAACCCTCCTTTTATTGCCCTTACCCTCTGAAACCCTTTTTCCATCAATATGATCGCCGCACGGGCGCTCGTGGCCTCATCGGGTCACGTGCAGTACAAGACTATCTCTTTTCCCATGGGGAGTTCGTACGCCCTCGGCCTTATCTCTTCAGGCGATATCCTTATGGCCCCCTTTATCCTGACCTTGCTCGAATTGTACGAGCCGGGGGAGCGGACGTCGACTACCGTTATGCCCTCGCCCCTGTCGAGCCGGGCCTTCAGTTCCTGTACCGTTATCCTGGGGACCTCTTCGTTGGTTATCGCGAACGCCGCGGCCGCCAGTACGAGCAGCACAACAGGGGCTGCGGCCAGCAGGACTTTTCTCATTCGGGCGCCTCCACAAAAGACCATATTCCTTTCGATTATTATAACTCAATTCCGCGTCAGGCGCTGAAAACAAGCCTTGAGACCGCCTCGTTCAGCTCCTCGACGGTGAAGGGCTTTTTAAGCGATACGTTTCCGGCTCCCTTCAAAAACTCCTGCGTTTCCTTGCTGGCGCTGTCGCCGGAGATGAAGATTATCTTCTTTTGCGCGTCCGGCCTGGTCCTGCGGACCTCCCCGTAGAAGGTCTTCCCGTCCATGCCGGGCATCCTGATATCGCTTATGATAAGGTCGTAGTCTTTCTCCCCGAGCTTTTTCAGGGCCTCATCCCCTGATCCGGCTCTCTCCACGAGGAAGCCGAAATTGCAGAGGGCGTCGTTAAGCAGGTCCAGTATTATCTGCTCGTCGTCGAGGATTAGGGCGCGGAGGTCCGCCCTGCCCTTCATGAGACTGCCCTCCGGCTTATCCTCCTTGCCCTCTTCAAGGGCAGCCTCTTCGAGCACCGGCAGTTCGACGACGAACGTGCTGCCGGCCCCCTCCGCGCTCGACGCGTAGATGGTCCCGCCGTGCTCGTTTATTATCCCGTAGGAGATGCTTAAGCCCAGCCCCGTGCCCTTTCCAACGCCCTTGGTCGTAAAGAAAGGGTCGAATATCCTGGTCATCATGTCATCCGGGATGCCTTTGCCGGTGTCCTCGAACTTTATGACGAGCCTGCCGCCCGATTGAGCGCTGCTTATCTTTATCCTGCCGTCTCCGCCCTTCTCCTTTATGGCGTCGCTCGCGTTGTTCGCGAGGTTCAGGAAGACCTGCAGTATCTGGCTCTCGTCGAGCATGGTGCGCGGGATGTTTTCGTCCAGGGCGAGCTCGACCACTATGTTGTCGACGTTCAGCTGGTACGACCTCAGGTCCAGGCTCTTCCTTATCACCTTGTTCACGTCCTCGTACCTCTTCTCCGGGTGCTTCCACCTCGAGAAGGTAAGCAGGTTGTCTATTATCTTCTTGCACCTGTGCGAGGCCTCGTTTATCTTCTTGAGCCTGGTCTTCACGTACTCGCCCAGGGGCTCGCTCATAAGGAGCTCGGAGAAGCACGTGATGCCCGTAAGCGGGTTGTTGAGCTCGTGCGCCACGCCCGAGACCAGCTCGCCCAAAGAGGACAGCTTGTCGCTCTGCATGAGCTTCTGCACGAGGAGCCTCTGTTCGGTTATGTCCCTTATGTAGACGACGGCCCTGTTCGATTCGCTGCCGTCGATGAACGGGTAGGCGTGCCAGGCCAGGACCTTCCCGCCCGGCGTCACCATCTCGGCCTCCACGGGCAGCATCGTCCCTATGCTCCTTTTTATCGGACAGTCCCTTACCGTCTCCATGCCGAGCAGATTGTATACCTTCTGGCCGGCTACCGTGCCCCGCTGCCCGAAGCTCTCGATGAACTGCCTGTTGGCCTCCAGTACCCGGCCTTCGAGGTCGACGAGGAGAATATAGTCCCTTATGCTGTCGTATATGAAGCGCAGCTTGTCCTTCGCCCTCTTGAGCTCCTCCTCTTCGCGGATTATCTTCCTGTTCGCCCTCTGGAGCTCGCTGTTTTTCCTGTCAAGGTCCTCGTTCAGGAGCTTAAGCTCCTCGTTTATCGCGTGGAGCTCCTCGGTCTGGCTCTGTGTCTCCTCGTAGGATACCTCGAGCTCTTCGTTCGTGATCTTCAGCTCCTCGTTAAGCTCGGCGAACTCCCTGTTCTTTTCCTCTATGTCCTTCAGGTACCTCCCCTTGTCCTCTTCCCTTTTGGCCACCTCGTCCATCATCGAGTTGAAGGCCCTGGCGAGCGTCTTTATCTCGTCGCCCGCGCCGTTATCGACGTCTATCCTCGCGGACATATCCCCGTCCCCGAATGCGCTTATCTTGTCCTTGAGGACCTTTAGCGGCCTTGTTATCATGTACGTGGAGACGGCCGCGGCCAGCAGAGAAACCGTAAGCCCGAGCACCGTGATTATCGCGATGACCCGCTGGGTCTCACTCTGTATCGCCCAAAGGTTCTCCTTCGGCATCCCCACGTCGAGGGAGCCTATGACCTTATCCTCTGAATTCCTTATCGGCTCGAATACCGAGACGAAGTCCTGGCCCGATATGGCCCAGTCGCCGAAGATCGGCTCCCCGGCCGCGATGCCCTGCATGATGCTCTCCGGGATACGGGTGCCCCTGACGTTCCGCCCGCTCCTGTCCACGAGGTTGGTGGATATCCTTCTGCCGTTCGAGGATATCGTCGTGAAGAGCCCGGGTATCCTGTTGGCTATTATGTCTGAGATACGGTCGTCGCCGTTCAGCACGTCCCCCGTTATTATCGCGCCCACGGCCTTTTGCGCGCCGGTAACCGGGGTCACTACCATAAGGGCCATCACGTCCGCGCCGCTCCCGCGGTCTTCCGGGCCCCCTCCCTCCGCCCCGCCCTGAAGACCGCGCGCGGGGGTGTTTCCGGCGAGATATCCGCCCTCAAACTTGAGGTGCTCCCTCGTGAGTATCTCGGTAGCGACCTTCGGCTCCGCCGAGGAGATAGCTTCGCTTACCATGCCGTTCAGGGTGAAATTATCCCCGGCGGAGTCGCTGTTAAGGCGCGCTATCACGTTCCCCTTTTCATCGACTACCGCCCATATGTCCACATAGGGCCTCATCTGCTTCCACTTCGTCATCATCTGCCTTAAATACGCCCTGTCCCGGCGTATCACGGCGTTTTTTATCTCCTCCTCCGAGGCGGCCTGGAGCATGCCGTAGCGCATCTGCTCGCCGCGGACGTAGTATTCCGTCCATGCGGATTTCAGCCCCATCCCTATCCTTTCCCTCGCCTGCCCCATTAGCTTGGAATCTATGACCCTGTACGAGGCGTACGCCAGGACAAGCATCGGCAGGAGTATTACGGAGAGGAATATGAAGGTGAGCTTGAAGCCCATCGTCCTGTTCGCGAAAAACCTTATCATCCGGGCTACTCCGCCTTTCTGTAGACGCTTATCCTCTTATCGATGCGGGGGTATCTTGACGAAAATCGCTGGGGCACCACCTCGGCCTTTCCGAGGACAAGCAGCCCTCCGGGCCTGAGCGAGTAATCGAGCTTCTCGAAGACGTCTTCCTGCAGCGTCTTGTTGAAATAGATGAAGAGGTTCCTGCAAAAAAGTATCTGGACCTTCGCTATCGGCGGGTTCCTCACTATGTCGAGGGCGCCGAATTTCACGAGGTTCCTTATGCCGTATTTGACCTTGTAAACGCCGCCGTTGACGGGGAAAAAATGCGACCCCCTTACCGAGGCGTCCGCGTTCCAGAGCGATTCCTCCCTGTACCGTGCCCTTCTTGCCTGCTCAACGGCTTCCGGGTCGATGTCGGTGGCGAATACCTTTGTGTTCTTGATGGCCTCGGCGCCCAGGCATTCCGTGAGCGTTATGGCCAGGGAGTACGCCTCTTCCCCGAAGGCGCATCCGCAGCACCACGCCTTGACGGCCGTATCCCGGTAATCCGATTTCAGGAGCTTGCACAGGAAATGGAAGACCTCCGGTTCCCTGAAAAACTCGCTGACCTTTATCGTCACGCTGGAGAAGAGCCTGTTGTATTCCGAGGGGTCCGCCTCAAGGAAACGGCTGTACTCCCCCATTGAACCCACACTGAGGGCGTTCAGTCTTTTGGAGACCCTCCTCATGAGGCTTGTCCTCTTGTAATTCCGGAAATCCCATCCCCTCGCGTGATAGACCTTCTCAAGGAGGTCCGTAAGGGCGGGGTCGTGGTCGGGTCTGGGGAGCATGTCCTCACCTCTTAAGAGCAAACCGCTGGGCGCTTCAAAATGCTATAAAATCAATCACTTCGCTCGTCAGACCGGCGACTTCGGGAAAGAGTTCGAAAAGTCTTTGAGTTTTTTCGGAGTATCCGGCTTTTATCACATTTTTTTAAAAAAATAAAGAGTATTCCTCGGTCCTCCTCAGTCTTCAAATCTATTGCCCGGTATGCTATGCTTGGGCTTATTATGGGCATATCGGAGATACTGCAGGCCGTGGTCCTCAATATCAGGGCCAAAGACCACGCCACTGTCCTCAAGGAGATGACGGCAAGGCTCCTGCCCGGGCTCAAGGCCGGCGGCAAGGCCGTATGCGACCTGAGGGACCACGAATCGATCGAGGGCGTCCTTTCCGGCACAGGCTCGGCCGTCTTCCACTGCCTGTCCGAAGAGGTCAAGGACCCTGTCCTTGCCCTCGCGGTATCGAAGAAGGACCTGCCGCACCCCGTAAAAAAGACCGCCCGCGTCCGCATTTTCTTCCTGCTCATATCACCCATTAAAGAGAGCGGCACGCACCTGCAGATACTCTCAAGGCTCGAGTCCATGCTCCTCGACCATTCGTTCAGGCACGCGATACTGAACGCGGGGAATGAACAGGACGCGAGGAGGATCGTCAAGGGGTCCGACGCCGACTCCCGCACGCTCTACATCCCTTTGCCTGAATCCGAGGTCTTTGCCGAGCTCGGCACGGCCGAGAAGGGCCTCTCCGGGGACGAGGCGTCCAGAAGGCTCGCCCTTGCCGGCCCCAACACCTTGAAGAGGATAGAGAAAGGCACGCTCCTCAAGGACTTCCTCTATAACCTGTTCCTCAACCTTTTCGCGGTCCTCCTCTGGGCGGGCGGCGTCATGTCGTTCGTGGCCGGGATGCCGGAGCTCGGCTGGGCGATATTCCTCGTGATAGTCATAAACGCCGTCTTCAGCTTCCTCCAGGAATACAAGGCCGAGCGCGCGGTCGAGGCGCTTAAACACCTGCTGCCCAAAAAGGTACGGGTCAAAAGGGACGGCAAGGAAATGGAGATAGACGCCACGGGCCTCGTGCCCGGCGACCTCATAATATTGTCCGAGGGCGACAGCGTCCCGGCAGACGGCAGGCTCGTCGAGGCGCAGGAGATGCGGGTGGACAACAGCGCCCTCACCGGCGAGAGCAAACCCGTATACAAGGTCTCGGAGCCCCTGCTTAACGGCCGGGGGTTCCTGTGGACCGAGGTCCCCAACCTGGTCTTCGCCGGGACGACCGTCCTTTCGGGCGGAGGGGCGATGGTCGTGACCGCCACGGGCATGGACACCGAAATAGGCAGGGTGGCATACCTTACGCAGGCGATAAAGGCCGAGGCGAGCCCGCTTCAGAAAGAAATAGGCAACATCACTAAGATAGTCACGTTCATAGCGGTCGCGCTCGGGGCCGTATTCTTCTTTCTCGGCTACATGATAGCCGGGCTCACCTTCGCGGAGAGCTTCCTCTTCGCCATAGGGATAATCGTTGCCAATGTCCCGGAGGGGCTCCTGCCGACCGTGTCGCTCTCGCTCGCCATGGGTGTGCAGAGGATGGCGGGCAAGAGGGCCATAGTAAAGAAGCTCTCGGCGGTCGAGACCCTCGGCAGCGCCACCGTCATCTGCACGGACAAGACCGGCACCCTTACAACGAACCAGATGTGCGTAGTCAACTTATTCGTGGATAACAGGCTCATGGAGGTCACTGGCACGGGCTACGAGCCGTCGGGCAAGTTCCTTTACGGGGGCAAGCCCGTCCCTGAGGAGGAGCTTAAACGCGGGGCCGTTGAAAGGCTCCTGACGGCCGCGGCCCTGTGCAACAACGCGTCCCTCCATCCACCTTCCCCACTTTCCCCACACTCCCCACATTCCCCACATTCCCCACATTCCGATGATAAGCGTTTCTGGAATATCTCCGGCGACCCGACCGAAGGGGCCCTCCTTACGCTCGCTGAAAAGGCCGGGATCAGGCACGAAGCGCTCAAGGAAAAGTTCAAGCGGGTGGCGCACCTGCCCTTCGAGAGGATAAGGAAAAGGATGTCCACGGTCCATGAGACCCCGAAGGGCTGGGCTGAAAAGCACGGGCTTGAGGCCTTTATAAAGGGCGCGCCCAGAGAGGTCGTCGAGCTCTGCGCCTCCATCTACCGTGAAGGCAAGACCTTCAAAATGACCGGAGAGGAGAAGTCCCGGATACTCGAAATAAACGACGACCTCGCCTCAAGGGGCCTCCGTGTCCTGGCAGTGGCCTCCCGCGCGGTAGAGGCGGAAAAGACGTACAGGGCCGAGGAGGTCGAAAGGGACCTCTGCTTCATCGGCCTTGCGGCCATGCTCGACCCCCCCAGGCCGGAGGTCAAGAAGGCGGTCGAGGAGTGCCATACGGCCGGGATAAAGGTCATAATGGTCACGGGCGATTACGGCCTTACGGCAAAGGCCATTGCCTCGCAGGCAGGCATAGCCGCGGGCGGCAGGGTCATCTCAGGCGCGGAGCTCGGGGCCATGCCCGACAGGGAACTTAGCGAGGTGCTCAAGAAGGGCGAGGTGATATTCTCGAGGGTCGCCCCGAAGGACAAGCTCCGGGTCGTTGAGGCGCTGCAGAAAAACGGCGAGGTCGTGGCCGTCACCGGCGACGGCGTGAACGACGCCCCGGCGCTGAAGAAGGCCGATATCGGGGTGGCGATGGGCCTGCGGGGCAGCGACGTGGCTAAGGAGTCGGCCGAGATAGTCCTTGCCGACGACAACTTCGCCTCAATAGTGGACGCCGTAAGGGAGGGCCGTGCCGTATATTCGAACATAAAAAAGTTCGTCACCTACATATTCGCCCACCTCATCCCTGAGGCGGTGCCCTTCATAGCGTTCATGGTATTCAGGATACCTCTCCCGCTTACGGCATTGCAGATACTCGCAATCGATCTGGGGACCGACGTATTCCCGGCCCTCGGCCTCGGCGTGGAGCCCCCTGAGCCGGGTATAATGGAGGAGCCGCCGAGGCCCAGGTCAAAGAGGCTCCTCGACTGGAAGACGCTTTCGAGGGCCTACCTCTTCCTCGGCCCCGTCGAGGCCCTTTTAAGCATGGGGGCGTTCTTCTACGCCTATTGGATGAGGGGCTGGATTCCTTGGGGCGGGGGACTCGGGCTTGCGGGGAGTGGCGCCGTTTACGCCGCGGCCACGACCATGAGCTTCGCCGGGATCGTAGCCTGCCAGATAGGCAACGTCTTCGCCTGCAGGACCGATAAAGAGTCGGTATTCAAGGCGGGCCTTTTAAGGAACAGGTTCATACTCCTCAGCATACTCATTGAGACGGCGCTTATGCTGTTGCTTATCTACACCCCCGGCCTGCGCGACGCGTTCGGGTTCTACCCGCTTACGCTTCGGGACTGGGCCTTGCTGCTCGCCTTCCCCTTCGTCGTCCTCGCCTCTGCCGAGGCCCGCAAATTAATCGCAAGGAGGCTACGCCCAAACCACTCGAAAAAGCCTTGAGCCTCCGGCCCGCTTAATATATGATATAAGGAAGGGAAGGAGATGCTTTCAGTTGCCTGAACTGCCTAAAAAATCAGTCACCATAGTCCTTTTCAGCGGTGAGATGGACAAGGCGCTGGCCGCCTTCGTCATAGCCACCGCCGCCGCTTCGATGGGCATGCAGACCAGCATCTTCTTCACCTTCTGGGGACTTAACGCCATAAAGAAGCAGGGCGGCCTCATAAAGGGGCAGAACTGGATGCAGAAGATGCTGAACCTCATGAACTACGGCCACGCCAAAAAGCTCGCCCTCTCGAACCTCAACATGCTCGGCATGGGCCCGGCCATGCTCAAGACGATGATGGCGAAGAAGAGGATCCCTAACCTCCATGAGTTCATAAAGACCGCAACGGCGCTGGGGGTGAAGTTCTACCCCTGCGAGATGTCGATGACACTCATGGGGCTTACCAAAAAGGACTTCATAGAAGAGTGCGAGGACGTGATAGGGGCCGTATCCTATCTCTCCCTTGCTAAAGATTCCAACGTAAATCTCTTTATCTGAGGTGATAGATGACCCATTTCAGTATCGACAAGACCCTTGACGCGAGGGGGTTGAGCTGCCCCATGCCGTCGGTCAAGACCGCACTGGCCTTAGAGGCGATGTCGCACGGGCAGGTCATAGAGGTGCTTACGGACGACCCCGTGTCGAAAAGGGACCTCCCCGTCTGGGCGCAGTCTACCGGCAACGTGCTCCTCGGCATCGAGGAAGAGAATACGACCGTCAAGATTTATCTGAAAAAGGCGTAAGCCCCCATGCCGAAGGTCTACCACCTCGACCTCGATAAAAGGCTCATCCAGGGCGCAAGGATAGCGCTCCTGCCGGGCGACCCTGCGCGGTCCGAAAAGATAGCCGCGTCAATTGCCGCAGAGTACGGCGGCTACGGCGGCCCTTTCAAGACCATCGCCTCGAAACGGGAGTTTACCACCTGCGTCTGCGAAGCCAGGGGCGCGAAGGTCCTCGTCACCTCCACGGGCATAGGCGGCCCTTCAACTTCGATAGCCGTTGACGAGCTCGCCCAACTCGGAGTAACCACATTCATAAGGGTAGGCACTACAGGGGCCATACAGGATTACATTAAAAACGGCGACTGCGTCATCACGACCGGCTCCGTCAGGCTCGACGGCGCGTCCACGCACTACGCCCCCATAGAGTACCCTGCCGTGGCGGACTTCGGGGTCGTCAGCGCCCTTATCCAGGGGGCAAGGCTTGCGGACATAAACTGCCACATCGGGGTCACGGCCTCGTCGGACACCTTCTACCCCGGCGAGGAGAGGAAGGACTCCTTCAGGAAATACATCCTGAGGAGGTTCAGGGGCGCGACGGAGGAATTGAAGGCCCTCCATGTGCTCAACTACGAAATGGAGTCCTCCACCATACTTACGCTTACGGCCTCTATGGGGCTGAAGGGCGGCTGCGTTACAGGGGTCGTCAACAAGGGCTCCACGGGCAGGATCACGAAGGCCGCCCTCAGGATGGGCGAGGAGAGCGCCATAAAGACCGCGGTAAACTCCCTTCGGTTCCTCGTCTCAGGCGGGCTCCGGTAAGGTCTTCCCCATGCAGGTTGACAGAATCGGATTAGATGGTATCTTTTAAGAAAGCTCTGATTAATTATGCCTCCCTGTCATTCTGAGGGAGCGGAGCGACCGAAGAATCTCGTAACTTGCTGATTTGTATACTACTTAGATTCTTCCCCTTCGCTTCGCTCAGGGCTTCGGCTCACACGCTCAGAATGACATATTGTTGCGAATTAATCAGAGGTTCCTTAAATAATATCGTGCTTGAAGACCTCTTCCCGGTGGGATATGAAAAATTTAAAGAAATTATTGTCGATAGCCGTTATAACGGCCGCGCTTGCGGGCTGCGCCCCCGTTATCTCAAAGGATACTCTCGCGACCGTTGACAGGGGGATAAAGTTCGAGGATGTGGTAAAGGACCCCGGCGCGTACACCGGTAAGAACGTCGTCTTCGGCGGGACCATCATAAACGTGGAGAATACCGGGGACAGGACCGTCCTCGAAGTCGTTCAGCAGGGCATGAACTCCCAGCTGAACCCCGTATATACGGATGAGTCCGCGGGCAGGTTCCTCGTCGATTTCCCCGGCTTCAAGGACCCGGCCATCTACTCTGCCGGCAAAAGGCTGACCGTGGCCGGACGGGTCAAGGGGTCTCTTGAGAAAAAGCTCGGCAAGGGTACTTACAGGTACCCGGTCATCGAGCCGTCCGAGCATTACCTCTGGCCGAGGCGGGGCGGCTACGAGGAGCCATCCATAGGTATCGGGATAGGGATCGGCTACACGCACATCGACTAGGCTGTTCAAAAAGTCCATCTGCCTTATGAATTAGCCATCACACGGACGCAAGAAATGGCTTTAGACGAGGCGGCCGACGAGGAAAACCGCAGGCGTACTTGTTTTGTACGTCGAGGATTTTCCGAGGAGGACAACAAAGTATAAAGACATTTATTGCGTCCGTCTATGGCTTCAACTCGTCACACCGCCAACAGCCCGCCGCCTCTTCCCCCAGGGTCCTTAAAAAAGCCTCCACCAACTTCGGGTCGAACTGCGTGCCCGAGCACCTCTTGATCTCAACTATTATCTTGTCCATCGACCTGCCCTTCCTGTAAGGCCTGTCCGCGCCCATTGCGTCCACCGTGTCCGCCACGGTCAATATCCGGGCCATGAGCGGGATCTCCTCGCCCTTGAGCCCCTGCGGATAGCCCGTGCCGTCATAGAACTCGTGGTGGTGCTTGATGGCGGGTATTATGTCCCTCATCTGCCGTATGGGGGATAGTATCTCCGCGCCCTTTTCCGGATGGAGCTTTATTATCCTGACCTCGTCCTCGGTGAGCCTGCCCGGCTTGTCGAGGATCGATTCATAGGTGCCGAGCTTGCCGATGTCGTGAAGGAGGCCCGCGAGCTCGAGCCTCTTCAATTCCTCCCCCTTGAGCCCCAATTCTTTCCCTATCTGCATGGCTATGCTTGTGACCCGTTCGGAATGGCCGCCAGTCCACGGGCTCTTGGCGTCGATGGCCTCCGACAGGGTCCTCACTATCCCGATAAAGAGCCCTTCGAGGTCCGAAAGCAGCCTTGCGTTCTCGAGGGCCACGCCTATCTGGGAGGAGAGCTTCTCAAGGATGCTCAGGTCGTCCGGGGTGAAGGCGGACGGCCTCTTCGCGCCTATGCTCAGCACCCCCGTCACATCGCCTTTTACGACGAGCGGGACCCTTATATGGGATACGAAACCCTCATTCAGCAGCTTTGCTTCGAGCGGCAGCAGCCCGCGAAGCTCCTTTATGTTCGCCGCGTACTGCGGCCTCCCGGTCTTGACGACGTCGGTCGCGCTGGTATCGCTGAAAGGTATGAAAGAGCCTTTCTCGATATTGGCGGTGCCGAAGCCCGCGGAGTAGATGAACCCGCCCCTGTCCCTGTCCAGCAGGGCCACCGTCGCCCTGTCGCAAAAGACCATCTTTGCGACCATCCTCATGGCTGTCTCGAGTATCTCCTGCGGCTGGATGGTGGACAGTATGGCCGTATCGATCTCATGCATGGTCTGGATAGTCTCGACCTTGCGCGACAGCTCCATGGCCTTGTCCATGGAGTCCTTGTAAAGCCGGGCCTCGTCGAGAGCCGTGGATACCTGGAAGGAGATCCCGTCCATGACCTCCCTGTCCCTTTGCGATAACCCGTCCGGGAACCTGCCTGCGCCGGAGTAGAGGCACACGAGCAGGCCAAGGTGGTCCTCTTTGCCTATGAGCGGCATGGCTACCGCCAGCTTGAGCCTTGGCATCCAGTGGAAGACCTCCGCCCCCGCCGGCGGCAAGGCGCCGGAGGGCATATCCGCCCCGGTCTTATGCGGCAGCCCTCCGCCTTCACGGGTGAACCTCTCGATGACCGGCCCCTTCGACCCGAGGGCCTCCCTTATGAAAGGGACGTCCGGCGCAAGGGCGCTCACCCTGAAGAAAGGGACCAACTCGTGCGTAAGGCCCGCGCCCTGCGACGGCTGGAATACCGACCTCTCGTTGTCCCAGACGTACGAGAGCGCGACGTCGCACCTCATTATGTTCAGCACGCATTCCGCGACCTGCGCCATGAGCCTGTTCATGTCAGTCGTATGCGCCGTGGCGTTGGCTATCATCAGGAGGTGCTTGCTCAGCTCCATCTCCTCCTTTATCTTCTCCTCCGCCTTCTTCCGCTCCGTGATGTCACTGAATATGCCGAGCAAAAGGTCTTTACCGCCGATATTGACGACCGTGGCGCTTACCGTGACAGGCACCTGGACCCCGTCCTTGCGGACCACCTCGCCGTCATAATCCGCCTTATTCCCCCTTTCGACGTGCTCGGAGAAACGCCTCCTGTACTCGTCGGCCTTGCCCGGCGGATGGAGCTCGCCCTGGTGCATGCCGATTATCTCTTCCCGCGTTCTATTGAGCAGCTCCATGCCCTTCCTGTTCGTCTCTATTACCCTGCCCGTGGCTATGTCCGCGAGAAAGACCGCGTCATTCAAGTTCTCGAAAAGGTGGCGGTACTTGTCCTCGGAGGCCTTCAGCGCCTCCCCGGCCCTTTTCTCGGTCGTTATGTCCTCCATCACGTGGACGAAGGTGTTCTTCCCGTCCTCGCTCACCGAGAAGAACTTTATCTTGTATACCCTGTCAAGGTGCGGCAAGGCCGCTACCTCCTCTTCCTCCTGCTCCAGGCCTTCCGCCTTCTTCAAGCACGCGCCGAACGGGCCGTTCATTTTGGGGAAGACCTCGTAGTAGGGCCTGCCCATTATCTCCTTGAACGGCAGCCCGGCGGTCTCCTCGTAGGCCCTGTTGCACCTGACTATCTTCATGTCGTTGTCGTGTATGAAAAGGAGGTCCGAGATCGAGTCGAAGGTCGCCTCCCAGTCCTTCTTCGCCTTCGCGATCCCGGCGGCCGCCTCGCTCGTGTCTTCGAGCAGGAAGAGCATGGCCCTCCTGGTCTCGTCGAGGTCGCGCTCGTGCAGGCGCGCCCTTTCGATATCGGCCTTTAGCTCCGAGACCTCGGCCTCAAGCCGGGCTATCCGTTCCTTTTCGCTTTCCATTCGACCGCCCTCTTGTCGCCGAAAAAGCGGCGCGGGACCCGCGCGGGCCTTTTTTCTTTCAGCTTTGGAACTTGTTGAATACACACAGCTTAGCGCATTCCCCGCTGCTTGCAGCGGGGTTTAGCGAGCGAACCGAAATCGAAATTTCCTTATGTGTCGAAGATTCCACGCGGCTTTTCTTCGGGGAATGCGCTCGCTATGGTGTTCAAGGTGATTGTCCCGGGGTGGATTCTACCCGGGGGCCGTGCCATGTCCGTTGACCTTATCAAGCTCCGCTTCCAGAAAAACGACCCTGTCCTTAAGCTCCCTGAGCCTGAGTTCCCTGTCCACGGTCACCCTCCTGAAGCGCTCGAGCTCCTCGACCCTCTCACGGAGCGCCCCTTCGGACTTCCTCCTCTTCGTGGTGTCATGGGCTATGCCCATGACCGCCTTGACCCCGCCTGCCTCGTCGAACAGTGGCGCGAGCGAGGTATCGAGCCATATCTCCTTCCCTTTTAAGGTAAACCCGCCCTCGTAAGAACACGGCTTCCCGGTGTTGAATACCGAATCGACCAGCGGCCTTGCCGCTTTTAACGTGCTTTCAGGCAAGAGGTCTTCGAGCGCCCTGCCGGTCGCACCCTCGGGGCTGCTATCCAGGAGGTTCGCGGCCGAGGCGTTCACGAACAGGACCGAGTACGGCCTGCCTACTATGAATATCGCTTCCTCCGCGGTCTTTGCGAGCGTGCTGTAGAGCTCGTTCGTCGACCTCAGGGACTCTTCCGCGCGCTTTCTCTCGGTTATGTCGGTTATCATCGCGAGCGCGCCGGCGTACTCCCCGTCCGGGCCGGTTATGGGAGTGGTCGACACTATGGCCCAGAGGTCGCCACCGTCCTTTCTTTTGAACCTGAAGTCGTGCTGCTCCCTGATGCCGCTTTTCCTGCGCTCAAGGTACGCCTCGGCGCTTTTTACCGACTCCGTGTCCATGAAATCGAAAAGATGCCTGCCCGCCATCTCCCCGGGCGTCGCCCCGAGCATCTCAGCCATCTTTTTGTTTACGAAGGCCGTCCTGCCGGAGCCGTCGATTACCCATACGCCCTCCTCGGAGGTCTCTATTATCCGGCGGTACTTCTCCTCGCTCGATGCGAGCGCCTCCTCGGCGGCCCTCCTCCTGTTTATCATCATGTCCGCGTAGACGCCGAACCCGATGAAAAGGAGAGATATCACGGAGCGCATCCATAGCTCGTTGGAATCGGCCGGGACCAATTCGGCCATAAGATTACTCCGCCCGAATATATAGGCGTGCATCGCGGATTCGAGGAGCCAGAAGACTATCGCGAGGATTATTCCGATGAGGACGAAGTTGCGGACGGGGTGGGTTCTTGTTTTTCTTTTATCATCCATAAGAAGTGCTCTTATTAAAAAACGATACACAAGGCGCTTTCTCTGGATGCGATGCCTATAATTTACTATAAAACCTGTTTTTTTTCAACTTTTAGAAGGTTTTTCAGGGTTTTCAGCCGTGATGAAATGTTCCGTAAATGCAGCGTGGCAAGGGGTGAATTATCAGGGTGGGGGATATCAGGCCTTTAATCTTACCGGGCTTATCTCCTTTCTCATCGCCTCTATTGTCTTTCCGTAATCATTTGTGCCGAATACGCCCGAGCCCGATACGAAGACGTCGGCCCCGGCAAGCGCGGCTTCTTTTATGTTGTTTACCTTAATGCCCCCGTCTACCTCGAGCTCGATAGCCCTTCCGGTCTCTCCTATCATCCTCCTTACGGCCTCTATCTTCTTCAATGCCGAAGGGATGAACCCCTGCCCGGAAAAGCCGGGGTTGACGGACATTATGAGCACCAGGTCTACGTCCCCGATGATGTCGTCCAAAGTGTGGACTGGGGTAGCGGGATTAAGCGACACCCCGGCCTTCAACCCTTTGTCCCTTATCATCTGAACCACTTTGTGAAGATGCCTTGTCGCCTCGACGTGGACGGTTACAATCGAGCTGCCCGCCTTCGCGAAGTCGTCTATGTACCTCTCCGGCTCCTCTATCATGAGGTGTACGTCGAGTGGCAGCCGCGTGGCCTTTTTAATCGCCTCCACCACGAAGGGCCCTATGGTTATGTTCGGGACGAAATGGCCGTCCATCACGTCCACATGGACGTAGTCGGCCCCGGCGGCTTCGATCGCCTTGAGCTCGTCTTTAAGGCGGGTAAAGTCCGCCGACAGTATCGAAGGGGATATCTTCATGGCTTGGTCCAGAACAATCCTTTACCAGATTTAAGCCCGCTTGTCCAAACCTTTCAGCAGTACAGCGGGCTTTTGCACGTAAGGACCTGCTCCGCCCTTGTCCCCGACCTGTAGACCGTGACGCCCTTGCACCCGAGCCTGTAGGCAAGGAGATAGGCCTGCTTCACGTCGTCGGGAAGGGCGCCGGGAGGGAGGTTTATGGTCTTCGATACGGCGTTGTCCGTATGCTTCTGGAAGGCCGCCTGCATCCTTATGTGCCCTTCCGGCGGGACGTCGAAGGCGGTTACGAAGATGTCCTTTATGCGCGCGGGCACGTCTTTCCTTTCCCTTATCTCCCCTCCACGCGTGATGAAGTCCACCAGGTTGTCGGAGTAGAACCCTTCCTCCCCGGCCACCTCGGCCACCAGCGGGTTCACCTCCGGTATCTTTACTCCGTTTAAGACCTGCCTCGTATAGCTTAACGAGTAGAAAGGCTCTATGCCGGAGGAGCATCCGGCGATTATGCTCAATGTCCCGGTCGGGGCGATGGTGGTGACGGTGGAGTTCCTCACGGGCCTTACGCCGGGTCTGTCGAATACCGACCCCTTTATGTTCGGGAAAGGCCCCTTCGCCTCCGCGAGCCTCCTTGACTCGTCCCGGCCAATCCGGCTTATGAGCCCCATCACCTCTTCGGCTATCCCGAAGCTCCGCTCTCCGGCGTACGGCTCTCTCAGCCTTACGAGCATATCCGCGAACCCCATCACGCCGAGCCCTATTTTCCTGTTAGCCTTCGCCATCGCGTCTATCTCGCGGGTGGGATACTTGCTCATGTCTATCACGTCGTCGAGGAAACGGACTGCGAGGCGGACGGTATATTCGAGCTTATCTTTGTCGATCTCCCAGCCCTTCGCGCCCCTCTTCAGGATTTTACCGAGGTTGATGGAGCCGAGGTTGCACGGCTCGTAATCAAGGAGCGGCTGCTCCCCGCACGGGTTCGTCGCCTCGAAGCTCCCTATGTGCGGGGTCGGGTTGGCCTTGTTGATCCTGTCTATGAATATGACCCCCGGCTCTCCGCTCTTCCAGGCCGACTCGACGATCCTGTCGAATACCTCCCTCGCGCTCATGTACCCGGCCGCTTTGCCTGTCCTCGGGTTTATGAGGGGGTAGTCCGAGCCCTTCTCCAGCGCCTCCATGAAGGAGTCCGTTACGGCCACTGAAAGGTTGAAGTTGACGAACTCGGCCGGGTCATCCTTTACCGTGATGAAGGAGATTATATCGGGGTGGTCCACGCGGAGTATGCCCATGTTGGCGCCCCTCCTCGTGCCGCCCTGCTTTATCGCTTCGGTCGCGGCGTTGAACACACGCATGAAGGATACGGGCCCGCTCGCGGTCCCCCCGGTGGAGCTTACGATGTCGGTCGAGGGGCGCAGCCTCGAGAACGAAAACCCGGTGCCCCCGCCGGACTGGTGTATTATCGCGGTATTTTTGACGGAATCGAAGATCGAATCGAGCGAATCGCCCACCGGCAGCACGAAGCAGGCCGCGAGCTGCTGCAACCTCCTGCCGGCGTTCATGAGCGTGGGCGAGTTGGGCAGGAACTCAAGCCTTGAAAGGAGGCCGTAGAACTCCTCCCCGTATTTCTTTACAAGGGACCTGTCGTAGAGCCCCTCGGCCCCGGCGATATTCCCGGCCACCCTCCTGAACATCTCATCGGGGGTCTCAATGACGTTGCCCTGCTCGTCCTTTTTAAGGTACCGCCTCTGCAGGACTATGAGCGCGCCGGATGAAAGGTTCAGTGCCATCCGCCCCCCTTCATGAAATAAATCTAATAGTTAAATTCTATCAGCGATAAATGGACAGCGCAACCGCGCCGCGGACCGGGAGTTGACGGATGGCGGAGGGGGGTAAATTTTCAGGGCGGGAATTTTATGACCGTGATAACGACAGTCATGCCTGTTAGAGCGCCTTTTTTATCTCGGCCTTCAGTATCTCTTCGGTGATGGCGCCGGAGTGGACGTACTTGATGAAGCCGTCCCTGCCGACTATATAGGTGGTGGGCACGCCGTATATGTTATACGCCCTCATTATCTCGCCGGTCGAGTCCCTGCCCGACGGGAAGGTGAGCTTGTACTTCCTTATGAACCCCATCGCGTCCTGGTCCGTGTCCTGGAGCGCCACGCCTATGAACTCCACGCCCGTGTCCTTGAGGCTCAGGTAAGCGCTTTGAAGCTCATTCGCCTCCAGCCTGCAGGGGCCGCACCAGGACGCCCAGAAGTTTATCACGAGCGGCCTGCCCTTGAAGGCCTCGACGCTCCACTCCTTTTTGTCGAAGGTCGTAAGCTTGAAGGGTATTACGGGGTCGGGCTGTGCTGCAGCCTTTTTCTCCGCCGGGGCTTCCGCGCCTTTTTTACAGCCGGGGAACGCGACGGTAAAGGCCGTAAACAGAGCCAGTGCGGCGATATAATGTCTTTTCTTCATATTAAGCCTTCCCATTTTAACTTTTTTCAGGCCCTTTTACAAGGCTGTCCGGCGCAAAAAAAAAAGGGACAAAATAGATGTCATCTTGTCCCTTCCGGTAAGCGTCAGGCGTCTTGATGTCAGATACCTTTTTCAATAAGGTCTTTTATCTGGTTCTTTGGCACCGCTCCCACGAGCTGGTCGACGACCTTGCCGCCCTTGAAAAGTATGAGCGTCGGTATGCCCCTTACGCCGTACCTGCCCGGGGTTGCCGGGTTGTCGTCCACGTTCATCTTGGCGACGCGGACCTTGCCGGTGTACTCGTTGGCCATCTCCTCCACGATGGGAGCTATGGCCCTGCACGGCGCGCACCAGCTGGCCCAGAAATCCACGAGAGCGGGTATCTCGGACTTCAGCACGAGGGCCTCAAAATTGGAGTCAGACACGTTAACGATGTTTTCCGCCATTAATAATGCTCCTTTCGGGCTTATGATTTCAGGCTGCCTCTAAAAATTGTTCTTTTTCCTGACCTCTGCGTCAGGCGCGAAAATAAAAATGGACAATTGCTGCGCTTTTTTATTCCCGCCCTTCCTTGACTTCAGAAAAAATACCTGATTTTTAGAGATAGCCTTCAGATTTGATTTCAGACCGGGGGGATTTTTCAGGAAATCTAAATCCTTATTTGAAATATAATCTAACGCATAGCCCGTGTCAACCTCTTTATTGCCGCCTTTGTCTCTTTTGTCCTTGACATCAAAATGGCAAACAAGGAAAATATCACGCGTGGAAAACGAAGCTTACCTAAATATCCTCGAGGAGACCGCCGAAAGGCTCTCCATAAAGCTCAGCTACGAAGACCTCCGCAAGGGCGAGGTCGCCACCCCCGGAGGGATATTCATGCTCAGGGGCGAAAGGCGCATCCTCATCCACAAGGGGTTGACCGTCGAGGAGAAGATAGACCTCCTGAGCGACATCCTATCGGACCTCGACACCGAGTCCGTCCATATCCCTGTCGAGGTGAGGGACAGGCTCGAGAGGCGCAAGAACGCCGGAAATAAAAATTAGGCCCCAAAGACCAAGGCGAAAAACTCATCCTCCCGCTCCCCAAGCTCCTCCGGCGCTTTTCAACCTCATTCAGCTTCCAGCCAAGGGCCGTTTAATAGTTTGACTATGGTTTCGAACGGTGGTATCATGGAGGCGGCAAAATTTGCCTTCGGGAAAGCCCTATTCTAAGGACTCGCCCCTTTCGACCGCCGTTCCACAGGCAAACCCGCCTGGAATTAAAGGATGCCTATAAAAATCAGGGATTTTTTCTG
This sequence comes from Deltaproteobacteria bacterium, assembly GCA_016219015.1. Lineage (GTDB taxonomy): Bacteria > Desulfobacterota > GWC2-55-46 > GWC2-55-46 > GWC2-55-46 > JACRCL01. The sequence goes on along the minus strand of JACRCL010000021.1, from coordinate 8,937 downwards.
AAGTCAAGGAAGGGCGGAAATAAAAAGCGCAGCATATACGTTAATATGTGAGCATTTTTATTTCCGACCTGACATAGAGGTCAGGAAAAAGAACAATTTTTAGAGGTAGCCTAAACTTAACCGTGGCCGCACTCTTATCCCGCGGCGCTCGCGGCAAGATTCGCCAGTGGCAAGTTTCGCCCGTGGCAAATTCGGAGGACCGGTGGAAAACAAACTCTTAAAAAGCCTTCTATTCCCTGCTTTCTTCCTGTGCTTCCTGACGCCCTCGCTCGCCGTAAAGGCCGAGGCGAAGGTGACGGCGAAGAGGACGAAGAGCTCGGATTCGTACTATTACTTCACGGCCGCCGAGATGCTTAAAAAGGGCGGCAACAGCTCCGGCGCCATAGACCTCCTGAAAAAGGCGATAGAGGTCGACCCGAAGTCGGCCGTCCTGCACGCCGAGCTGGGGCAGACATATATGTCCGTGGGAGAGACGGACCTTGCCGGGGACTCCCTCGAAAAGGCCGTGGAGCTCGACCCCAACAGGGCCGAATCCTACCTCGCCCTCGCGGAGCTGCAGTCGGTCCTGAAGCTCGAGCACAAGGCGGCCGAGAACTACGGCAAGGCCATAGAGCTCGACCCTAACAACTACAAGACCTACCTGCTGCTCGGCTCCATCTACGCAAGGATAAAGGAGTACGACAAGGCCATAGAGGTCCTGAGCAGGCTCCTGAAGGTCAACCCGGACTCCGTCATGGCATACTATTACCTCGCCAAGGTCGAGTTCGACCGGTCCAATTACCCCTCGGCGGCGGAGTACTACGAGAAGGCGCTGGCCTCGAACCCGCACTTCGGGGCCGCCTACTTCGAGCTCGGGGTGACCTACGAGCTGGACAAGAAGACCGACAAGGCCATACAGGTATACACGAAGGGCATAGAGATAATGCCGCACGACACCGCCATCATGAGCAGGCTCGGGACGCTATACATCCAGCAGAACAGGCTCGACGAGGCCCTCGCCCAGTACAGGGACCTCGAGAAGAACGACGAAACGCGGCTCGACGCGATGGTGAAGACCGGCCTCATATATTTCGAGAAGAAGAAGTACGACGAGGCGATAACGAAGTTCGGAGACGTCCTCACCGCGAACCCGGACTTCCACAGGGTGAGGTACTACCTCGGCACCACCTACGAGGAGAAAGGCGACCTCATAAGGGCGGCCAGCGAGTTTCAGAAGATCCCGGAGAAGGACACGAGCTTCATCGACTCGAAGATACACCTCGCCTACATCTATGAGCGCCAGGGCAGGCTCGACAACACCATAAAGGAGCTGAGCGACGCGATAAAGATAAAGGGCGACAACTCTGACCTCCTGCGCCTGCTGGCCACCATCTACAGGGAGGCGAAGAAGTACCAGGAGGCCATAGATACGCTCGACCGCGCCATCAAGGCCGACCCCAAGGACCCCGAGCTTTACTTCCTCCAGGGCGTGGTATACGACGAGGCGCAGATGCAGGACAGGGTCATAGAGTCCATGTACAAGGTCCTCGCCCTCGACCCCAAACACGCCAACGCCCTTAACTATATCGGCTACTCCTACGCCGAAAAGGGCGTGAAGCTCAACGAGGCGGAGGAGTTCATAAAAAAGGCCCTTGAGCTCAAGCCCGAAAGCGGCCACATACTCGACTCCCTCGGATGGGTCTATTACAAGAAGGGCGAGTTCAGCAAGGCCGTGAAGGAGCTTGAGAAGGCGGCCCGCGCCCTTCCCGAAGACCCGCTCGTGATAGAGCACCTCGGGGACGCGTACCTGAGGTACGACCAGAAGCAGAAGGCCCTGTCCTCCTACGAGTCGGCCCTCAAGATAAACCCCGGCAACAACCAGCTCAAGGACAAGCTCGAGAAACTCCGCGAGGAAATGAAGGCCAGCAACCCTTGAGGCTTAAGGACCTGTCAGTCCCGGTTCTTGCGGCCGCCATCTGCGGGTGCGCGGCCGTGAGGCCCGCGGTCCCGCCCCTGCCCCGTGCAATGGTTACGCCCTCCTCGATAAAGGCCGAGGCGATAGTGGAGGCCGGGAGGTCCGTAACGCTGCGCGGCAAGGCGGTGATAGCCGCGAAAAGCCCGGCGTCTTTCAGGATAGAGGTGCTCGGGCCCTTCAACTCCACGCTCGCCCTCATCGTAAGCGACGGTGAAAGCCTCCGGGTCGTTACAGGCAACGACCCGCCGCAATTCGGAGAGACCGAGCCGCCCTACCCTTTCAGCGCCGGAGACATCGTGTCGTTCCTCCTTGGGACCGCGCCAGCCCCGCAGGACGGACAAATGGTCTCCGAGGACCCCAGCGGGCACGTAACAAGGATAGTCAGGCTCAAGGACGGCTCCCCTGTCTTTACCGCTTCCCTTTCCGACTACCGCGAGGCCGGGGGCGCTCACATCCCATTTAATATTTCGATCGAGGGAGGGGGAAGGACTCTCAGGATAAGATACACCTCCGTCGAGATAAATCCCGAATTAGACACGGATTTTTTCAATTCGAAGGCGCTCCACTAAACCCCATTCCACAATTATTTAAATTGTTTGACTTTAGCGCTCTTTTCGTGGTATAAAAGAATGTACCTTCTCTTTCCCTCAAACTAAGGAATCCATGCCGAAGACCAGTATCCAGTCCTTTAAGACAGGCGAGCTTGCCGTTTACCCTGCACATGGCGTAGGAACGATTACAGGCGTGGAGTGCAGGAGCGTTTCCGGGGTCAGCAAGCACTTCTACATCCTCAAGATACTCGATACCGAGGCAACCATAATGGTCCCCATAGATACCGCCTCGTCGGTGGGCCTGCGTAAGGTCGTCAAGAAATCGATGGTCCCCAAGATATACGAGATACTGAAGGACCGGAAGGACGTCATACTCGACAACCAGACGTGGAACAGGCGTTACAGGGACTATACGGACAAGATAAAGAGCGGGTGCGTAATGGAGGTCGCCAGGGTGATGAGGGACCTCTACATGCTCAAATTCGACAAGGAACTCTCCTTCGGGGAGCGCAGGATGCTCGATACCGCCAAGAACCTGCTTGTAAAGGAGCTCTCCATAGCCAAGAACATCAAAGAGGAGAAGGTTGAAGAAGAGCTTTACCGCATCATGCAAAGATGAGGGGGGTCTTACAGGGTGTTCATCATAATGCGCTCCCTGCTTGTGCTGTTCGCCTCCGCGAGCGGGTACTTCATAACATATCAGATCGCAGGCAGTAAGTTCGCCTATATCGGCTTCGCCAGCGGGGTCCTCATAGCCGTCCTTGCCCTTTTCTTCGAAGAAAGGGTCAAGAAAACCCCCCTTAAGATAGTCATCGGCGGGGCCATCGGCTTCATAACCGGCCTCGTCGTCGCAAACCTCCTCACCTACCCCCTGATGATAAGCAATAACAACAACAGGTACCTTGAGCTGTCGGCCTACCTCGTGGCGAACTGCATCATCGGGTACGTGGGCCTTTCCATCGGCATGAAGAAGGGCGACGAGTTCGACGGCTCTTTCTTCAAGAACTTTAACGGGCCGCACGCGGCCGAGCCAAACGGGAAGAAAGAACCCGGACTGATAATAGACACCAGCGTCATCATAGACGGCCGCGTGGCCGAGGTCTGCGAGACCGGTTTCCTTTCCGGCGAGATAATAGTGCCGCAGTTCGTGCTCCAGGAGCTGCAGTACATAGCCGACTCCCCCGACCCGATCAAAAGGGCGCGGGGCAAGCGCGGGCTCGACGTCCTTAAGACCATACAGTCGAACAAGAAGGTCGAGGTCTCCATAACCGAGCGCGATTTTCCCGACATAAAAGAGGTAGACAGCAAGCTCGTGGCCCTCGCCAAGGTTATCGGCGGCAAGGTGCTTACGAACGACGCCAACCTGAACAAGGTCGCCGAGCTCCACGGGGTCACGGTGCTTAACATAAACAAGCTCGCCACGGCCATGAAGCCGGTAGTCCTGCCCGGCGAGGTCATGCACATACTCGTCCTCAAGGAGGGCAAGGAGCACGGCCAGGGCGTGGGGTACCTCGAGGACGGCACAATGGTCGTCATCGACAACGCCAGAGACCACCTCGGGAAATCCGTGGACGTCTCGATAACGAGCGTCCTGCAGACTACCGGCGGCAGGATGATATTCTCCAAGGTGAAGGAAGACCTTAAAAGGCCGGTCTACCAATAGGCCGCAGCGGCTGAAAGCGCAAAAAATCCTTTTCAAGAAGCCCTTATTCTATTAAACTGTATCCTGCCTCGCACTCTTTCAGAAAAATTCCGGAATTGAAAAAGGTACTCGCCATAATACCGTCCGCCGGCATGGGACGGAGGATGGGGTCGAGGAGGAAGAACTTCCTGGCCCTCCTGGACAGGCCCGTGCTCGCGCATACCCTTTCGGCGTTCGAGCAGTGCCCCGTTGTCACTTCCATCGTCGTCGCGGTCCAACCGTCCGACGCCGAGTATTGCAGGCATGAGGTCGTGGCCAGATACGGGTTTAAGAAGGTCATCGGCGTAGTGGAGGGCGGGGCCGAGAGGCAGGACTCCGTCGCCAACGCCCTGAAGCTCGCCAAAGGGTTCGACATAGTAGCCGTCCACGACGGGGCGCGGCCCCTTGTCACCCCCGGCATAATAGAGGCCGTCATCAGGGCCGCTGTCGAGACCGGCGCCGCGGTATGCGGGGTGCGCCCCAAGGACACCATCAAGGAGACATCCTCCGGCCGCGTAAAGAAAACGCTTCAACGGGAGTCGCTCCTGTCCGTCCAGACGCCTCAGGCCTTCAGGACTGAGCTGTTATTGAAGGCCTTTGAGACGGCGCAAAAGGACTCGTTCATTGGCACCGACGAGAGCTCGCTCGTTGAAAGGCTCGGGGCCGAGGTAAGCGTGGTCGAAGGCGCTTACGAGAACATAAAGATAACGACAGAGGACGACCTCGCCTTCGCGGAGTGCGTCCTCAGGAAAAGGGCCGCGGGGCTCTAACAGGCTGCTCAAAAAATCCATCTGCTTTGTTGTCTGCGTCTTGTCATAGCGTAAGGAGAGTACGCCTCATTCCTCGCTCCTTGACGCCTCGCATCTGTAGCTTTTTGAGCAGCCTTTATGTGATTTTAATTTTAAGCAGCATCTTAACGGAATTTAATTAATGAGAACAGGTTTCGGCTACGACGTCCACAGGCTAATCGAAGGCAGGAGACTCATCCTCGGCGGTGTAGAGGTCCCTTTTGAAAAAGGGCTCCTGGGCCACTCCGACGCCGACGTGCTCCTGCATGCGGTAATCGACGCGCTCATCGGCGCGGCTGGCCTCGGCGACATAGGGAGGCACTTCCCCCCTTCGGAGGCCGCGTATAAGAATATATCGAGCATCGAGCTTTTATCGAGGACTATGGCGCTTCTTAAAGAAAAGAAGTTCAAGGTCTCCAATATCGATTCCACCATCGTCTGCGAGTCCCCCAGATTATCCCCTTACATAACTGATATGGCGAGGAACATCTCTACGGTCGCGGGCTGCCCCGTTGACAGGGTCAACGTCAAGGCTAAGACCGAAGAAGGGCTCGGCTTTACGGGCAGCGGCGAGGGTATTGCGGCCTACGCCACGGTCCTCATCGAGGAGCTTTAGATGAAGCCGCGCACGCGCTTCGCCCCGAGCCCCACCGGGCGCCTCCACATCGGGAACGCACGCACGGCCCTTTTCAACTGGCTCTTCGCCCGCCATACTGGCGGCGATTTCGTCTTAAGGATAGAAGATACCGACATAGAACGCTCAAGCGCGGTCTTCGAGGCGTCGATATTCGAGGACCTCAAGTGGCTCGGGCTCGGCTGGGACGAGGGGCCTGATACCGGCGGCAAATGGGGCCCTTACCGCCAGTCCGAGAGGCTCGCCATGTATAAGGAGCTTGCCGACAGGCTCGTAGTGAAGGGCGCGGCCTATAACTGCTACTGCACGAAGGAAAGGCTCGAGGGACTTAAAAAGTCCCAGCTCGCCTCCGGGGTCCCTCCCCGCTATGACAACAGGTGCAGGGGTATCAAGGACTCCGGAATACCCGTTGGCGTCCGCCCCGCGGTGCGCTTCAAGGTCCCGGCAAAGGACGTCTCGTTCGCCGACGGCGTCCACGGCGAGGTGATATTCGACTCGAAGTCCTTCGGGGACTTCGTGATAATGGGCTCCGACGGCGCGGCCTCGTACAACTTCGCCGTCGTGGCCGACGACGCGCTCATGGGCATAACCGACGTCATAAGGGGGGACGACCACCTGTCCAACACCCCGAGGCAGATACTCCTTTTCGAGTCGCTCGGGTTCAAGCCCCCGCGTTTTTCACACATCCCTCTCGTCCTCGGCACGGACAGGGTCCCGCTGGGAAAGAGGGATATCAGCGCGTCTTTACGCTCTTTAAGGGAGGATGGCTACCTGCCGGAGGCCGTGCTGAACTCCGTCGCCAGGCTCGGCTGGTCGCCCGGCGAGGGCTTCCTCGGCCTCGATGAGATGGCCCGGCTTTTCGACATAGGCAGGCTCTCGAGGAGCCCTTCGGTATTCGACCCCTCCACCTTGAAGCGGTATAATAAAATGGCGATAAGCGCGCTCAGCCCCGAAGAGCTCTTCGGGTTAATGGGGCTTAAAGCGGACGAGGGGCTTAAAAGGGCGCTGGAGGCGGTTAAACCGAATGCCGTTACCATCGGGGAGTTGAAAAGGCTTTTGAATCCGTTTACGGACCTGCCCGTATTTACCCCGGTATCTACCGATGAAGCGCGCTCGATATTGTCCGAGCCGTACGCGAAAGAGGTGCTGAAGGCGTTCCTGAAAGAGGCCGAAGGCGCGGCAGTCCTCGACGAGACGAACTACCTCAATATCATGAACGGCGTAAAGCGCGCCACGAACGAGAAGGGCAAGAGGCTTTATATGCCTATCCGCGCGGCCCTTACCGGGCAGGCCGAGGGCATAGAGCTTGTGACGGTATTGAAGCTACTGGGCAGGGCAAGGGTCATAGAGAGGCTTAAAAAGGCCGGGGGCTATAAATAAAATCTGTCAAAGTGAGGACTATGGGCATAAAGGTATACAACTCGCTTACGAGGAAAAAAGAGGACTTCGTCCCGACAGCCGAAGGCAGGGTGCTCATGTACGTCTGCGGCCCGACGGTCTACGCCCTCAGCCACATCGGGCACGCGAGGAGCGCGGTATCCTTCGACGTCATCTACAAGTACCTCAAGTACAAGGGCTTCAAGGTGAAGTACGCGCGGAACTATACCGACGTGGACGATAAGATCATAAACAGGGCGAACGAGGAAGGTGTCGGCGCGAAGGATCTCGCCGAGCGCTACATAAAGGCCTTCGACGAGGACATGGAGGCCTTGAGGGTGGAACTCCCCGACATAAGGCCGAAGGCTACGGAGACTATAGGGCGGATAATAGAGGTCACCGAGGGCCTTATAAAAAGGGGCTACGCCTACGAGCTGGACGGGGACGTCTACTACTCCGTAAGGCTCAAGAAGGACTACGGGAAGCTCTCGGGCAAGAACATCGACGAGCTCGAGTCCGGCGCGCGCGTCGGCGTGGACGAGAGGAAGAAGGACCCGCTCGACTTCGCGCTGTGGAAATCGAGCAAGCCGGGTGAGCCGTCCTGGGACAGCCCCTGGGGCAAGGGCAGGCCCGGCTGGCACATCGAGTGCTCGGCCATGTGCATGGAGTGGCTCGGAGAGACGATAGACATACACGGCGGCGGCAAGGACCTCATCTTCCCGCACCACGAGAACGAAATAGCCCAGAGCGAGGCCGCCACCGGCAAGACGCCGTACGCGAAGTACTGGCTCCATAACGGGTTCGTCAATATCGAGCGCGAGAAGATGAGCAAATCGCTCGGCAACATCCTCAATATCAGGGACGTGCTGAAGGACCACACGAGCGAGGCCGTAAGGCTATTTCTCCTATCGAGCCACTACAGGTCGCCGATCGATTACTCGAAAGATTCGCTGAAGGATGCCGAAGCAGCGATGGATAGGTTCTACAAGACCGTACAGAGGATAGGCGCGGAATATCCCGACGCCTTGAAAATAGAGTTCTGCGTCCCGTGCATCGAGGACCGCTTCCAGCCGATATTCGAGGCCATGGACGACGACTTCAACACCGCCGAGGTCATAGGGATAATCTTCAAGGAGGTGAACAGGGCGAACAGGATCATGGACGAGGCGAAGGCGTCCGGCAAGCCCTCGGGCCTCGTGGACCTGTCCTGCATAATCTTCGTCTTCAGGGAGGCCGGCAAGTTCCTCGGCCTCTTCACAAGGAACCCTGAGGAATACTTCAGCGAAAAGAACTCCCGCGCGGCCCTGCCGCCCGAAGAGATTGAAAGGCTCATAAAGGAGAGGAATGACGCGAGGAAGAACAAGGACTTCAAGAAGTCCGACGAGATAAGGGACGGGCTGTTGCAGAAAGGCATTGTCCTCGAAGACTCACCCAAAGGGACGACCTGGAGCGTGAAGGGGTAAGCTTGAATTATTTTTAAGGAAGCTCTGACTAATTATGTCTTGCTGTCATTCTGAGGGAGCGGAGCGACCGAAGAATCTCGTAACGGTTTGCGGGTTCAAGTTTGTAACTTAAACCCATAAATTCAGGCGACTCATGCCGTCAATAAGAATTCCAAAAGAAAACCCTTCAGGAGTTTATTTTCTTACCTTCACCGTAAGAAATTATTATTACATATTTGACAGGCATAACCGTTTTGAAATCCTCTCAGACTCATTAAAATACTGCCAGAAAAACAAGGGGCTGAAGCTCCATGCCTATGTTTTCATGCTTAATCACATCCATTTAATCGTTTATTCCGCTGATACTATCCGCCGGTTCAATAGCGAAGTGCAACACTTGGGAGAGCAGGAAGGAAGATGCTATCCTAAGTGGCTATGTCAAAAAGAGAATATGTACACCTGTCTTTGTCTGAAAGAGACTTGATAACCACCATGCTTGCCGAGGAGAAG
>JACRCL010000001.1 GCA_016219015.1 Deltaproteobacteria bacterium | reverse complement strand
TGAACGCGAGCGCCACGAAGACCGGCCTCTTAGGCCCCATAAAGGCGATAGTAAAGGAAAAGGGCTCGCTTCTCATGATAGCGGTAGCCCTCATATACAGCGTCACGTCGACGCTCGGAAAGGTCGCGGTCCAGCACTCGGACCCCGTCTTTTTCGGCGCCTTCTACCCGTTTACGCTCACCGCCGTGCTCACGATTTATACGATTTCAAAGGGCAAGTTCTCACTTGTCCTCAAAAAACCGGCGACCTTCCTCCCCATCGGCCTTTGCACCGCGATAATGATACTCTCACACTTCGTCGCCATCAGTCTCACGCAAGTCGCCTATATGATATCGGTCAAGAGGACCTCCCTCATCTTCAGCGTCCTCTACGGGAAGCTCCTCTTCCACGAGATAAACATCAGGGAGCGCCTCCTCGGGTCTTTGATAATGCTCGCCGGGGTCGTATTCATCGTGCTCTTCTGACCATCCCCCGTCAAGGGGGGGTTAAAAAGCACCCTATCAAGCTGTCAGGGATTTAATGCTGCCTCTTAAAAATTAGGAATTTTTTCTGAGGTCAAGGAAGGGCGGAAATAAAAAGCGGAGCATATGTCCAATTTTATTTCCGTCCTGACGCGGAGATCAGGAAAAAGAACAATTTTTAGAGCAACGGGAGGTTTCTTTCTGAAGGCCGCGATAGTACACGACTGGCTCACCGGCATGAGGGGCGGGGAGAAGGTATTGGAGGCGCTCTGCGAGGTCTTACCGCAGGCCGATATATTCACGCTCCTCCATTCGCCCGGCTCCGTATCGAGGGTCATAGAGAGCCGCAGGATAAGGACGTCGTTCATACAGCGCATGCCCGGAGCCCGAAGGTTTTACCGCTCTTATCTGCCTCTGTTCCCGCTGGCGATAGAGGCCCTCGACCTGAGCGGATACGACCTTGTGATATCGAGCAGCCATTGCGCGGCCAAGGGCGTGATACCGCCGCCCGGAGCGCTCCACATCTCGTATATCCACACGCCCATGCGCTACGTATGGGACATGTACAGGGAATACTTCGGAGGAGCGAGGGGGCTTAAGGCCGCAGCCATCGGGCTTTTCGCGCATTACCTGAGGCTGTGGGATTCCGCATCGAGCAGCCGGGTCGATCACTTCATAGCCAACTCGGCCTTTGTGGCGAGGAGGGTGGAGAAGTTCTACAGGAGGGGCTCGGAGGTGATACACCCTCCGGTAGACTGTTCAGCCTTTCCGGTCTTGAAGAGCCCGTCGAGGGATTATTACCTCATCGTTTCGGCCTTCGCCCCTTATAAAAGGCTGGAGCTCGCGATAAGCGCCTTCGACAGGCTCGGCAGAAGGCTCGTGCTCACTGGCGCTGGGCCGCAATCCGAAGAAAAGAGACTTAAGAGGATAGCAGGCCCGAATGTAGAGTTCCTGGGGTGGAAGTCCCAGGATGAGCTGGCCTCTCTGTACGGCAACTGCAGGGCGTTGATATTCCCCGGTGAGGAGGACTTCGGCATAGTCCCGCTCGAGGCCGCCTCCTCCGGCAGGCCCGTCATCGCCTTCGGCAAGGGCGGTGCGCTTGAGACAATAATCCCTTTAAGCGCCAAAGGCGCCCCGCCGACCGGGGTATTCTTCAGTGAGCAGACACCCGGCGCGCTTACCTCGGCAGTAAGGCTATTCGAGGAGAATGAGGAGAGGTTCGACCCGGCTTCCATAAGGGCGCACGCCCTCAGGTTCGACAGGGAGATTTTCAAGGAAAAAGTCGGGGGGTTCATCACAACCAGATACAACGAACACATCTCCGGAAGATATGCTTAAAAAACACAGCCAGTTTTTCGAGAGCCTCCTTTTCATCTCGGACCTCTTCATAATCGCGTTCTCGTGGCTTGCCTCGTACTACTTCAGGTTCTTCGCCGGGGTCATCCCGGTCGATAAAGGTGTGCCCGGCCTTACCAAATACTCGCTCCTCCTTGTCCCGATAATCGTAATATGGGCGTTCGCGTTCAAGGGCTTCGGCCTGTACAGGCCGAAGAGGATAGGCTCGCGCCGCGCCGAGCTCTATGACATCTCGAAGGCCTGCGTCGTCTCCGTCCTCGTGCTCATAGCCCTTACCTTCTTCCTGAGGTTCGACATCTCGCGCACGCTGTTCGTGCTGTTCACGGCGATAAACATCCTCGCCCTTAGCCTCGGCAGGCTACTGTTCAGGGCTTTGCTCCGGTTTCTCCGGAGGAACGGGTATAACCTGAGGTTTGCCCTGATAGTCGGCTCGGGCAGGCCCGTTGCCTCCCTCATCGAACGGCTCGAAGGCCATCCCGAGGTCGGGATAAAGATAGAGGGCATGGTCTCGACAACGGAGGGGGAGGCGGGCAACGCGGCTAATTTGAAGCCTCTCGGCCATTACCGGGATATCCGGGAGACAATAAGGAGGCGGCGGATAGACAACGTCTTCATAGCGCTTTCGTGGGACGAGCATTCAGAGGTAGCGGAGGTATTGAAGGCCATAGGGGATGAGGCCGTTGACATAAAGGTCATCCCGGACATCCATGAGTTCATGACTTTGCGGGGAGGGGTCGAGGAGTTCGACGGAATGCCGATACTTAACTTAAGGAACTCGCCCCTGTACGGGTGGAACATGATATTGAAAAGGTCCGCGGACATCCTCTTCGCCTCAGCCGCCCTGATTTTCGCCTTCCCGGTCATGTTATTGATAGCCGCGCTCGTGAAGATCACCTCGGGGGGCCCGGTGCTGTACAGGCAGGAACGGATGGGCATAGGGGGCGAGGTCTTCAGGATGATAAAGTTCCGCTCGATGGTTATTGACGCCGAAAGGGATACCGGCGCAATCTGGGCGAGGCAGGACGACCCGAGGAGGACCGGGTTCGGGGCGTTTTTGAGGGGCACGAGCCTCGATGAGCTGCCGCAGCTCTTCAACGTCCTCAAGGGTGATATGTCCGTGGTGGGGCCCCGGCCCGAGCGGCCTGTATTCATAGACGAGTTCAGGAAGAGCATCCCCGGGTACATGCTCAGGCACAAGATGAAGGCCGGGATAACGGGCTGGGCGCAGGTGAACGGCTGGAGGGGCAATACCGACCTGAAAAAGAGGATAGAGCACGACATCTTCTATATAGAGAACTGGTCGCTCGCCTTCGACATGAAGATACTCTGGCTTACGGTCTGGAAGGGGCTCAGGAACCGTAACGCTTACTGAAATCCTTTAAATCAGCCCCTTGATATGTTATATTGGCCCCCGGTCCGGATTCCCCTTGAATCTCCCCGCAGCAAGCTGCGGGGAATCTTCGACACAAAAGGAAAAAATTTCGATTCGCTCGCTAAACCCCGCCGCAAGCAGCGGGGAATGCGCTCGCTGTGCGTGTTCAAGGGGCATATTTAGATGATAAAGGCCGTGTTCACAGGGTTTTTGTGCTTCGTGCTCTTTCTCGCCTTGCATCTTTTCATCTTCCGCAGATTCGAGCCGAAGGAGCGCTTCAGGACGCTTGTAATAATATTCCTGTCTTTGGTCCCGCTCTACGCGGCTGTCTATTTCCTTATCCCTACGGGCTACATGATATACGCGCCGGTCGGCACGGCGTCGTCAAGGCCGCTCATCTCCCTTGAGGCCGCCTACAGGATAACCGCCGCGCTCAACTTCCTGAGCGGCCTTTCCCTTTACATCTTCCTCTTTCTCGGGTACTGCCAGTTCTACTTTATCGTGGACAGGTCCATCTCCGTCAGGGTCATGATAGAGATAGAGAATTCAATCGAAAAAAGACTGAGCTTCGAGGAGCTGAAGAAGCTCTACTCCGGGGATGAGATATTCAGTAGAAGGCTCGGCCACATGCTTGAAGGCGGTTACGCCAGGGGTGAATCAGGGTATTACGCGAACACCCCAAAAGGCAGGTTCGAGGCCCGGCTCTTCGGCTTCATTAAAGCCCTGCTGAAGCTCGGGAAGGGCGGGTAGTTCACGTCCGGTTAAAGTATCATCCCTTTTTACCGAAATATAATTGTTCCCAATAGAGGCCGTACGTAATGGTTGCATAAAACCGGCGGCTCTGATATCTTAAAAAGGCTTGTAAGGCTTCTTTATCGAGCATAAAATGGAGGTCCTTCGTACATGAATATCTGCGTTATAGGGACAGGTTATGTGGGGCTTGTGACCGGCACCTGTTTTGCCGACTTCGGCGTGAACGTCTCCTGCGTCGACAAGGACGTGGAGAAGATACAGACCCTCAAGAGGGGGGATATCCCCATCTACGAGCCGGGCCTGAAGGAGCTCGTCGACAAGAACATCAGCGAAAAGAGGCTCACGTTCACTACGGACTTGAGCGAGGCCATAAAGAAGTCGCTGGTCATATTCATCGCCGTGGGCACGCCCCCGAAGGACGACGGCTCGGCCGACCTGTCGTATATCGAGGAGGTCGCGGGCACCATAGCGAGGAACCTCAACGGCTACAAGGTCATTGTCACGAAGAGCACCGTGCCCGTGGGCACTGGGAGCCTCATCGAGGGGATAATCTCGAAGGAGCAGGGCGGCAACCACAAGTTCGACGTCGCCTCGAACCCCGAGTTCCTCAGGGAGGGCTCGGCTCTTGAGGACTTCATGAGGCCGAACAGGGTCGTTATCGGCGCGAGGTCGCCGCAGGCGATAGCGATACTCAAAGACCTCTACTCGCCCCTGTACCTCCTGGAGACCCCTTTCGTCGTGACCGACATAGAGACGGCCGAGCTTATCAAGTACGCCTCGAACGCCTTCCTCGCCACAAAGATATCTTTCATAAACGAGATGGCGAACATCTGCGAGAGGGTGGGGGCCGACATACACATGGTCGCAAGGGGCATGGGGCTGGACCAGAGGATAGGCCCCAAGTTCCTCCACCCGGGACCGGGCTACGGCGGGTCGTGCTTCCCCAAGGACACGATGGCCATAACCAGGATAGCGAAGGCCGCGGGCTATACCTTCAGGATAGTGGAGTCGGTAATAGAGGTAAACAGCCTCCAGAGGGACCTTATGATGGAGAAGATAAAGGGGTTGACCGGGAATCTTAAGGGCAGCCGGATAGGCGTGCTCGGCCTTGCCTTCAAGCCCAATACCGACGACATAAGGGAGTCCCCGGCCATGGACATAGTGGAAAAGCTCATGGCCGAGGGCGCTGAGGTCCGGGCCTACGACCCGGCGTCCATGGAGAACGCGAAAAAGGTCATGCCGGCCGTCAAGTATTGCAGCGATACCTACGAGGTGGCCGACGGGAGCGACGCGCTGGTGATACTTACCGAGTGGAACCAGTTCAGGAAGCTGGACCTGACGAAGATAAAGAAGCTCCTTAAATCCCCGAAGGTCGTTGATTTGAGGAATATCTACGAGCCGGAGGCCATGGCAAAGCTCGGCTTCGAGTACGTATCCGTGGGCAGGGGTGAAAAGACCCATGAGCTAAAGCTCAAGGCGGAGCTTAAGAAGTCGCCCGTTGCGCGGCATTGAGAAAAATATTGACTACCGCGGGCCAAAGTTGTATATCTAATGAAAGTGACCGGTCGGCTTTCAGATAAAAGCGGCTATGTAACCTTCAGAGCCCTTTTCTGGGTCTTCGTCTTAGCCTCCGTCTTATACACAGGATATAAGTTCGTGCCACCCTGGGCGTCCTTCTACATGCTGAAGACGGAAGTCGAGGACGAGGCAAGAAACGCCCATATGTACGCCGACGAAACGCTCGCCCGGCGCATCCTGATGAAGGCCCAGACATGGAGCGTCCCCATCGAAAGGGACGACCTCGAGATAGTAAGGGGCAGGGACTTCATCAACATCACGATACGTTATTCCGTCACGATGGACTTCTTGGGCCAGTACACGAAGGTGCAGAAGTTCAACATAGAAGTAGACGAGCCTTTAAAAGAGTCAAGCGGGGTCTTGAGATAGCCCCGGCAGGACGTTGAAAAAGTCCATCCGACAGGATAGCTTAACAGGCTGTTTTTCAACAGGCCTGCCAAAAACATGCGCCCTTTAAATTAATCCTGCGAGATTAAAAAGGGAGAGAAAAGTTGAATATAATCAAATCAAATTTTAAAAATACCTCCGCGTCCATCCGGGCGCGGGGGTATTTTTTTGGGCTCTTCGCATGAAAAAAGTAGTCCTTGACGAGAAATCCATAGACAGGGCCTTATCGAGGATAGCCCACGAGATACTCGAGCGCAACAAGGTCCCGGAAAGGCTCGTCATACTCGGCATACCTACGCGGGGCTACCACCTCGCCCTGAAGCTCCGGAAAAAGATAGAGGAGATAGAAGGGGTGACGCTCCCGGCCGGGGCCGTGGACGCGACACTTTACAGGGACGACCTCGGGATAAAGAAGGACCAGCCCCCGCTCAAGAAGATGGACATACCGATACCAATAGACGGCCATGTCGTCATAATGGTGGACGACGTCCTCTTTACGGGGCGCACCGTGAGGGCGGCGATGAACGCGCTGATGGACTTCGGGAGACCGCTGGCCATACAGCTCGCGGTGCTCGTGGACAGGGGGCACAGGGAGCTGCCCATAAAGGCCGACTATATCGGCAAGAACATCCCGACCTCGACCAGTGAAGACGTAAAGGTCCATCTATCCGAGATCGACGGAGTCACAGAGGTCGTAATCTACACCGCTGAAGACAAATAAAAGGCACGGTTTTGAAGATGAGACTTAAACGAAAAGACCTCCTCGGCATCGAGGACCTCAAGCTTGAAGAGATAGAGCAGATACTCTCCACGGCCGAGTCCTTCAAGGAGGTATCGACAAGAGAGATTAAGAAAGTCCCGACTCTGCGGGGCAAGACTATCATAAACCTCTTCTACGAGCCTTCCACGAGGACGCGCACGTCTTTCGAGATAGCCGCCAAGAGGATGAGCGCGGACGCCGTCAATATATCCGTCTCGACAAGCTCGGTCGTAAAGGGCGAGACACTTAAGGACACGGCCAAAAACATCGAGGCCATGAGGCCGGACTGCATCGTCGTCCGCCACCCCTCGTCCGGGACCCCCCTGATGCTCGCGGGCTACGTCGGCTGCTCGGTGGTGAACGCGGGCGACGGGGCGCACGAGCACCCGAGCCAGGCCCTCCTTGACATGCTCACGGTAAAGGAGAGGAAAGGCAGTATAGCGGGCCTCAAAATAGCCATAATCGGCGACATAGCCCATTCAAGGGTCGCCCGCTCGAACATATACGGATTTACCAGGCTCGGAGCCGAGGTCGTGGTTGCCGGGCCTCCCACCATGATGCCCGCCGGGATAGAAACCCTCGGGTGCAGGGCGACGACCGACATGGACTCTGCCCTGAAGGGAGCTGATGTTGTAATGATGCTGAGGATCCAGCTTGAGCGGCAGAAGGAGTCATTCTTCCCGACGATAAGGGAATATTCGAGGGTATACGGCCTCGACGAAATGAAGCTTAAAAAGGCCAAAGAGGATGTTATAATATTGCATCCCGGCCCCATCAACAGAGGCGTTGAGATATCTTCCGAGGTCGCGGACGGGCCGTACTCGCTCATCCTCGACCAGGTAACTAACGGGGTGGCCGTGCGGATGGCGATATTCTACCTGCTCCTCGGGGCGGCGAAAGAAGAGGGGAAATGACGAGGCTTGTCATAAGGAACGGGCGTCTGGTAGACCCGTCATCGAACATAGACGGCGTCTATAACATCTACGTCATGGCCGGAAGGATAGCCTCGGTAAAGCCCTCCAAGACCGACACGACAGAGATAACACCCGGCGCCCCCGGCCTTGAGATCATAGAGGCTGAAGGCCTCCTGGTTGTGCCCGGCCTCATAGACGTCCATACGCATCTGCGCGAGCCGGGCTTTGAGTACAAGGAGACTGTCCAGACGGGCGCTCAGGCCGCGCTGGCCGGAGGTTTTACGACGATACTCTGCATGGCGAACACGAAGCCCGTGAACGACAACGAGTCCGTCACTCGCTATATACTTAAAAAGGCCGAGGCCAGCGGGTGCGCCGTGCTTCCGGTGGGCGCGCTGTCACGCGCTCAGAAGGGCGAGAGCCTTACCGAGATGGCGGAGTTGAAGGCCGCAGGTTGCGTTGCCGTATCCGACGACGGGGTGCCGGTGGTGGACGGCGGCCTCATGAGGCGCGCTCTCGAATATTCCAAAATTTTCAACATGCCGGTTATAAGCCATGCCGAGGACCCGTTGATAGCCGGAAGCGGCGTCATGAACGAGGGCGCAGTCTCCACAAGGCTCGGCCTCAAGGGGATACCTAACGCGGCGGAGGATTCCGTTGTCGCCAGGGACATAAGCCTTGCCCGCCTTACTGGCGGCAGGCTCCACATAGCCCATGTCAGCACAAGGGGCGCGGTCGAGCTTATACGGGCGGCCAAAGGGAACGGCGTAAAGGTCACGGCCGAGGCGACGCCGCACCATCTCGCGTTGACCCACGAGGCGGTCGCCGGTTACAACACCAACACTAAGATGAACCCGCCCTTGCGCGCCCCGGAGGACGTCGAGGCGCTCCGCGAAGGGCTCAGGGACGGGACCATAGACTGCATAGCCACCGACCACGCGCCGCAATCGACGATAGAGAAGGACGTGGAGTTCGACAGGGCGGCAAACGGCATAATAGGGCTTGAGACGGCATTTTCGGTTATCTACGGCCTTGTCGAGGCCGGGGTGATTACTTTAAACCAGGCCATAGCGGCCATGACGATCAACCCGGCGAAGGCGTTCGGGCTTGATAAGGGCTCTTTAAGGGTAGGGGCGCAGGCCGACATGACGCTCATTGACCTCAACCAGAGCTGGACAGTGGAGGCGAAGGGGCTTAAGTCGAAGTCAAAGAACACCCCCTGGCTCGGCGCGACATTAAAGGCAAGGGTCGTCAAGACCATAACAGGCGGTAAGTCCGTGTACGGCCTTGAAAGGCCGTAAAAACTTGAAAGGCCGTAAAAACTTGAAGGCCGTAAAAAAGATAGAGGTGTGATTTGATCAAAGCATTTCTTGCTCTCGCTGACGGGACGGTATTCGAGGGCTCCGCGTTCGGGGCCGCTGGAGAAGTAGTAGGAGAGGTCGTCTTCAATACCTCGATGACCGGCTACCAGGAGGTCCTTACCGACCCTTCTTACAAGGGCCAGATTGTCGCTATGACTTATAGCCAGCAGGGCAACTACGGCATAAACGAGGAGGATATAGAATCGTGGACGCCGTGGGTCGAGGGTTTTATAGTAAAGGAGCCTTGCCTCGTGCCGAGCAACTGGCGCTCGACCGAGACGCTCCTCGGCTATCTCATAAGGAACAGGATAGTCGGCATCTCCGGCATAGATACGCGCGCGCTTACGAGGATAATAAGGGACAAGGGCGCGATGCAGGCCGTTATCTCCACCGCCGACAGGGATTTGAAGAGCCTCGTAAACAAGGCCCGCAGCGCGCCGGGGCTCGTGGGCAGGGACCTCGTGAAGGAGGTCACCTGCAAGAGGCCCTACAGGTGGGACGAGGAGCTATGGAGGCTTGAAAGGGGTTACCCGAAGTCCGCGATAGCCAAGAAGTACAAGGTCGTGGCGTACGACTTCGGCATAAAAAAGAACATATTAAGGAACCTCGCGGAGGCCGGGTGCGACGTGGCGGTGGTGCCTGCCAACACCCCGGCAGAGTCCGTGCTCGACGCGAAGCCCGACGGCATATTCCTCTCCAACGGCCCCGGCGACCCGGACGCGGTGCCGTACGCGAAGGAAAATATCGCGAAGCTCATCGGCAAAAGGCCGATATTCGGTATATGCCTCGGCCACCAGATATTGTCTCTGGCCCTTGGAGGGAAGACCTACAAGTTGAAATTCGGCCACAGGGGCGCCAACCAGCCCGTGCAGGACCTGACAACGGGCAAGGTGGAGATAACGGCCCAGAACCACGGCTTCGCGGTCGATGTCGATTCGCTCAAGGGCATAGCCGACGTGACGCACATAAACCTGAACGACAGGACCGTGGAGGGGCTCGCGCACAGGGAACTGCCGCTCTTCTCCGTCCAGTACCACCCGGAGGCGTCTCCGGGCCCGCACGACTCGCAGTACCTGTTCAAACGCTTTGTAGATATGATGGAGCGTAATAAGTAAGTTTAATTTATAAAATATATAGTATGGTTTGAGTTTTTGGAGGACAAATGAGTAGTAAGTCCGGTCTCGAACATAAATTTGACATCACCTTTACTGCGGTTTTGGCTCAGCGGGAGAAGCAAATTCAGCAAAACTATCGGCCTATTATTGGAATTCATAAATGGTTTGCACGCCGTCCAGGTACAGTATTTCGCAACCTGCTCCTATCAGAGTTCAATGGCGAGGAGCCCATTGAATCCGGTTACTGGAGAGCACATCAAATGAAGGGGATTATTGCCGATCCCTTTATGGGAGGCGGCACACCAATTTTTGAGGCTAACAGATTGGGCTTCAGTGTTGTTGGCACCGACATCAATCCTATGTCCTATTGGATTGTGCGTCAGTCTCTTGCTCCCCTTGACTTACAACTCTTCACAGAAACCGCTAAGGAGGTGATAGCGGATGTAGAAAAGGAAATTGATGATCTATACAACACTAGATGTGTAAATTGCAGTGAGTCTGCACCAGTCAAATATTTTATTTGGGTAAAGACGCAAACTTGTCCGGCATGCGAAACGGATAATGACCTCTTTCCAGGGTATCTTCTGTCAGCGGCTGTGAGACACACCAAGAATGTGGTTGTGTGTAGTCAATGTGGGGAATTAAATGAATATGAGCGACAGCCGAGTAAAGAGGAACCAGAACCGTGCTTTAATTGTAGTTGTCCTGTTTATGTCCAAGGCGTTGCCAAGAGAAATAAAATTACCTGTCGCGAATGTGGTTTAATATATTCTTACCCACCAAAGAAGCCCAATGCCCCACCTAAGCACCGCATGTGGGCCATAGAATATAATTGCGAACGTTGCAAGCCTACAAATAAAGGTCGATTTTTTAAAAAACCTGATACTGAGGATTTATGTAAGTTTAAAAAAGCTCAAGAACGTTTTCAAAATATAGACTCTGATCTACCTATCCCGGATGAAAAGATACCGAATGGTGACGAGACCAAGCGTCTTCTTCGGTGGGGATATGGAAGATTTCGTGAGATGTTTAATGATCGTCAACTTTTGGGATTAGGGCTTCTTTTACAGCGCATCATGAAGGTAAAGGATTCAGATGTGCGTCATGCTCTTTTGACTGTATTTTCGGATTTTTTGCGCTATCAAAATATGCTTTGCCGCTATGACACCTATGCACTTAAATGTCAGGATATTTTTAGCGTTCATGGCTTCCCTGTTGGATTGGTTCAGTGCGAGAATAACTTGCTCGGCATTCCTAACGTCGGGGCTGGTGCTTTTCGACACTTTTTAGAAAAATATCAGCGCGCAAAACTGTATTGCTTAAATCCTTTTGAAACACTTTTTAAAGGCCATAAAAAAGAGAGATTACCTGTACAAGGTGAAAAGATAATAGCAAATTTTGTTAGAGACTTCCCACAAGCAAAAAAACGCGAAGCATACATTAAGGCCGTAACAGCAACTGACTTACCATTACAACCTGATTCTATTGATGGTGTATTTACCGATCCACCTTATTTTGACAACGTCCAGTACGCCGAGTTAATGGACTTCTGCTTTTCGTGGCTACGCCTAGGGCTTGGCAAGGAGTTTGACATATTTAAGCCAACCACCACTCGGGCGCGTGCTGAGCTTACCGGCAATATTACAATGAACCGGGGACTTGAAAGCTTTACCGATGGATTATCGAAGGTTTTTTGTCATTATGCTGCTGCATTGAAGGCTAAGGCACCGTTTGTTTTTACTTATCATCATAATGATCCTGTAGCCTACGTACCGCTTGTTGTAGCAATCCTTGATGCCGGTCTAGACTGTACCGCAACTTTTCCTGTCCCTGCTGAGATGGGTGCTTCTCTTCATATTGCCCATTCTAAATCTTCTGTTCTCGATACTGTTTTTGTATGCAGAAAATCTATATCAAAGCCCGATAGAACACTTTTCGAAGCGCGATTGAGTTGCGATATTGAAAAACTCAATGCCGCAGGACTCAAAGTAAGCGAAAGTGATATCAGATGCTTGTATGCAGGGCATACCGCTCGTGTTGCTATAAACAGATTAAGAAAAAAATGGGATGCTAATTTTTCTTTAAAAGCGAGGATGTCTATAGCCAATAATTACGTGATACAAATAGGAGGTGAAGCTCAAATTTCTTCAGTAATTTCTTGCCTCCGTCAAAAATTGGAATTTGCATGGAAGTCCGGAGGTGTTCATGCAGAAGCCATTTGAACTTACACCTAACGAATTGCAAAATCGTCTGGACGAAATGGTCGAAGTCACAATTTCGAACCTCGTGTCTGAGTTTCTCCTGATGCCTATGGGAGAGGGCTTTATAAAGTACCCTGATTTTCGTTCCGCTTATGAGGTCTTAAAGCGCCAAACAAGTGTGTTTACAAATTTTAGCGAATCCGTAATTGCAAGAGCATTGCGTGAAAATAGCAGGGTTTTAGGGGTACTACGTGCCATTCTTGGAATGACTTCACCGGAGTGGGCCGAACTGGCTCGCACTGAGTTAAATAGTGATATAACTCAAGGGGCAGCAAGGACATTAGATAGAAAATGCCGTGACATTCCTGATTACATAAGCGCTATGGATAGTCGTTATCAAGCGCAACTTGACCGTGCCAAGAAAGCAGGTAAATCTGTAAAGCGCTCAAAGAGCTTAGAGCGTATTGACGCTTTGGTTAAAGTAGCCGTTCAATATATAATTCAAGGTGCCCCTGAAGCGGTTGACGATATAATTCATCGTCTTGATAAATTTGATACGAAGACAGGAATAGATTCTGTTCAATATGCTGCTAAAGAGAATATTCCCTATGCAGTCCTGTTATATGAACGCTACCTTGGGCGGCCATTTGCCTGTCATCGTGATGCAGTATCGGAGCTTGTTGGAGAGGTGATGGAGAACGCTGTAGAGGAACGGTTGAGAAGCGCTGGAGTTACTTACCGTAAAACCAAACGTGCTGAACGAATCCCTGGGTTTGGTATCGCACCTGATTTTTGTATTCCAGATGAAGTAAATCCAGTTGCAGTAATTGAGGCTAAAATTACGAGTGACGATGGTACAGCCCGTGATAAAGTTACGCGCATAAAAGAACTTGAGACCCAACGAAACAAGCATGTAGAATCTGGTAGAGCAAGCTATGAAGTCATTGCCTGTATCGATGGTAGAGGATTTCGTGAGAGAAGAGAAGATATGCGCCAACTTCTTCTGCGTTTGAGTGGAAAAGTCTTTACCACTGCTACGTTATCTCATATAACCACTCATACACGCATTAAGGGATTTGTAAGTTTATAAAAATATATTAAATTTTTAGAATTTATAGGATGCCTGGAGGGATTTTTCTTGCCCAAACGTACCGACATAAAAAAGATTCTCATCATCGGCTCCGGGCCGATCGTGATAGGCCAGGCCTGCGAGTTCGACTACTCGGGCACGCAGGCGTGCAAGGCCCTGAAAGAGGACGGCTACGAGGTCGTGCTCGTGAACTCCAACCCGGCCACGATAATGACCGACCCGACGCTCGCGGACAGGACCTACATAGAGCCTATTACGGTAGAGATGATCGAAAAGATAATCGAGCGCGAGAGGCCGGACGCGCTCCTTCCGACCATGGGCGGGCAGACCGCGCTGAACGTCTCGGTAAAGCTCGCGGAGGCGGGCATACTCGACAAATACAAAGTAGAGATGATAGGGGCGAAGCTCCCGGCCATAAAGAAGGCCGAGGAGAGGGAGCTATTCAAGCTCGCCATGCAGAAGATAGGGCTCGAGGTCCCGAGGAGCGGCAACGCGAGGAGCTTCGCGCAGGCCCTTGAGATAATAGAGCGGATGGACTTCCCTGTAGTCATAAGGCCGTCGTTCACGCTCGGCGGCACCGGCGGCGGGATCGCTTACAACAGGGAAGAGTACGAGGAGATGGTCAGGTTCGGCCTCGAATGCAGCCCGGTGAACGAGTTGCTCATTGAGGAGTCCGTCATTGGCTGGAAGGAGTTCGAGCTCGAGGTGATGAGGGACAGGAACGACAACGTCGTCATCATCTGTTCGATAGAGAACCTCGACCCCATGGGCGTGCATACCGGGGATTCCATCACCGTCGCCCCGGCCCAGACCCTTACGGACAAGGAGTACCAGCTGCTCCGCGACGCGTCGATAAGAATAATAAGGGAGATAGGGGTAGATACCGGCGGGAGCAATATCCAGTTCTCGGTAAGCCCGAAGAACGGCAAGATTTACGTCATAGAGATGAACCCGAGGGTATCGAGGTCGTCGGCCCTGGCGAGCAAGGCAACGGGCTTCCCCATAGCGAAGATAGCGGCGAAGCTCGCCGTCGGCTACACGCTCGACGAGATACCCAACGATATCACCGAAAAGACCCCTGCCTGCTTCGAACCGACCATAGACTATGTCGTGGTAAAGATACCGCGCTTCGCCTTCGAGAAGTTCCCGAAGGCCGACTCCACCCTCACGACCCAGATGAAGTCCGTGGGCGAGGCCATGGCCATGGGCAGGACCTTCAAGGAGGCGATGCAGAAGGCCCTGCGCTCCCTTGAGACAGGCAGCTACGGCTTTGAGAAGAAGGTCAGGAAGACGCGGGAGGGGCTCAACTTCAGGCCCAACGAGGAAGAGCTCGACTCCATCAAGATGATGCTCAAGACCCCGCGCCCCGAGAGGCCGTGGTATGTGCTCGAGGCGATGAGGGCCGGGATGCACGTGGACGAGATATACGACCTTACGAACATCGACCGCTGGTTCCTTAATAATTTTAGGGACATCGCGCAGGTCGAGGAGGGCATCTACTGGCAGACGAGGTCCGGCGAGGAACTTTCGGAGGAGATACTCAGGAGGGCCAAGGAGTGCGGGTTCTCGGACAGGATGCTCTCCACGCTCACGGGAAAGACCGAGGATGAGGTAAGGAAGCTGGCGAAGTCCTTCGGAGTAGAGCCCGTCTTCAAGACGGTCGATACCTGCGCCGCGGAGTTCGAGGCCTTCACGCCGTATCTCTACTCCACCTACGAGAGGCCCTTCTACAACGCCTCCACCGGCGAGAAGAAGGCGGCCTGCGAGGCCGCGCCAACGGATAAGAAGAAGGTCATGATACTCGGGAGCGGCCCGAACAGGATAGGGCAGGGGATAGAGTTCGATTACTGCTGCGTGCACGCGAGCTTCGCCCTGAAGGAAGAGGGGTTCGAGTCGATCATGGTCAACTGCAACCCCGAGACCGTCTCGACCGACTACGACACCTCGGACAGGCTCTATTTCGAGCCGCTTACCTTCGAGGACGTGATGGCCATAGCCGGGAAGGAAAAGCCCTGGGGCATAATAGTCCAGCTCGGGGGCCAAACGCCTTTGCGCCTCTCCGTCCCTCTTGAGAAGGCGGGGGTGAAGATACTCGGGACGTCGTCGGATTCGATAGACGTCGCCGAGGACAGGGAGAGGTTCGACGGCTTATTGACCCGGCTCGGTCTTAAAAAGCCCGAGAGCGGCACCGCGCGGTCGATTAATGAGGCAGTTAAAATAGCGGGATCAGTCGGCTACCCGGTGATGGTCAGGCCGTCTTACGTGCTCGGCGGCCGCGCCATGGAGACGGTCTACGACGAGATGAGCCTCATAAACTACATGACAAGGGCCGTGGAGGCCTCACCCGAGCACCCGGTGCTCGTGGACAGGTTCCTCCAGAACGCGATAGAGGTAGACGTGGACTGCATAAGCGACGGGCAGACCGTCGTCATAGCCGGGATAATGGAGCATATAGAGGAGGCCGGTGTCCATTCCGGGGACTCCGCCTGCTCCTTACCGCCTTACTCGCTCGACGATTCCATACTCGATGAGATAAGGAGGCAGTCGAAGCTCTTAGCGAAGGAGCTCAAGGTGATAGGCCTCATGAACGTCCAGTACGCCGTAAAGGACGGCGTGGTCTACATACTGGAGGTGAACCCGAGAGCGTCGCGCACGATACCGTTCGTGAGCAAGGCCATAGGCGTGCCTCTGGCGAAGCTCGCCACGAAGATAATGACGGGCAGGACACTCAATGAGCTCGGCTTCACGGAGGAGGTCAAGCCCCCGTATACGTCGGTCAAGGAGGCGGTCTTCCCGTTCATAAAGTTCCCGGGCGTCGATACCCTGCTCGGCCCGGAGATGAAGTCCACGGGCGAGGTCATGGGCATCTGGAGCGATTTCGGCGGGGCCTTCGCCAAGTCCCAGATAGCCGCCGGGAACAGGCTCCCCCTGAAGGGCATGGTCTTCATAAGCGTAAGGGACGAGGACAAGGCGCCGATAGTCGGCGTGGCCTCCGAGCTCTCAGGCATGGGCTTCAAGCTCATAGCCACCGGAGGAACGGCCCGGTACCTGAGGGAGCGTGGGATAGAGGTCGAAGGCGTATACAAGGTAACGGAAGGCAGGCCGAATATCGTCGATAAGATAAAGAGCAGGGAGATAGCGATGGTGATTAACACCTCCTTCGGGGCGAAGAGCGTGGCCGATTCGTACTCGATAAGGAGGTCGTCGATAGAGCTCGGGGTCCCTTACTTCACTACTGTCGCGGGCGCGAGGGCCGCGGCGCTGGGCATAAAGGCGGTCTTGAAAGTAGGGCTTGACGTGAAGCCCCTTCAAGAGTATCATAGGCAACTTCTATCCAATAATCCGCTGCGATGACGCTGAAAAACCTTCCCGGGTTTAAGCCGCGGCTTGGCCAAGGTCGTCCAAGTCCTCCAAAACCGGTTTTTTAAAGACATGTTCAGGCGATAGGTCGGAATCGCCTGGTAGGCGTGCTTTTTTATAAATAAAACTACCTTGCCGGAAGAATGGAGTTCCATCGTTCACCTCGGCCAAGCCGTGGCTGAAAAGTCCAAAAGCGATGCAGAAGATAATAAAATCACTCGGCATAGTCTTCGGTGACATAGGCACAAGCCCTATATACACCCTGACGGTCATCTTCCTCTTCACGAAACCCACCCAGGCCAACGTAATAGGCGTAGTATCCCTTATTTTATGGACTGTCATAACCCATGTGACCGTTGAGTACGCCTGGCTTGCCACGAGTTTAAGCCACAAAGGCGAAGGCGGGACCATTGTTTTAAGAGAGCTGTTGGCGCCTTATCTCAAGACAGGCCGGCAGGCCGCTTTCATAACGATACTCTCCTTTATAGCCATATCCCTTTTCGTGGGCGATGGCGTCATTACCCCGGCGATAAGCATCTTGAGCGCGGTCGAAGGCATATTGCTCATACCCGGTTTTGAGGACGTGAGCCAGACCAAGCTGATCATCGTAGCCGCGCTTATCGCCATACTCCTTTTTGTCTTTCAGAAAAGGGGCACTGAAAGGGTAGCGTGGGCGTTCGGCCCGTTGATGCTCATATGGTTTTTTGTTCTGGCTATTTCAGGGATAGCCTCTATTTTACATTTTTCGTCCATATTGTGGGCGGTAAACCCGTACTACGGGCTTAAATTCATCTACTCAAACGGGTTCGCGGGCTTCCTTGTGCTTAACGAGGTCATACTCTGCGCCACAGGCGGAGAGGCCCTGTATTCCGATATGGGGCATTTGGGACGCTGGCCGATAGTCAAGGCATGGAATTTTGTATTTATAGCCCTTATGTTGAATTACTTCGGGCAGGGCGCTTTTATTTTGAACCATCCGGA
The DNA here is from genome assembly GCA_016219015.1 of Deltaproteobacteria bacterium. GTDB lineage: Bacteria > Desulfobacterota > GWC2-55-46 > GWC2-55-46 > GWC2-55-46 > JACRCL01. The sequence continues at coordinate 182,017 of JACRCL010000001.1, read as the reverse complement.
CGCGCGCAACGTGCTCTTCGAGATGATATTCCATCAGGCGCAGTTCCTCTATGTCCCGTTCCTCCTTTTGAGCATAGCCGCCACGATCATAGCCTCGCAGGCCATGATAAGCGGGATGTTCTCGATAGTTTATCAGGGCATAACCACCCATGTTATGCCGCTCTTCAAGGTGGACTATACATCCAAAGAGATGAGGGGCCAGATATACATCAGCTTCGTAAACTGGTTTCTCCTTGCCTTCGTGATATTCATAATGTACGAGTTCAAGGAGTCCAAGAACCTCGCCGTGGCTTACGGCCTTGCCGTCAACGGGACCATGACGATCACGGCCACGATGATGACGGCGATCTTCTACTACAGGCGGGAGTTCATAAAGTCCGCCGTCTCGTGCCTCCTGATCTTCGTAGACCTCACGTTCCTCGTCTCGAACATGTTCAAGATACCCCACGGGGGCTATTGGTCGATAATAATAGCCCTTTTACCGCTCTGCATGATAATAATCTACACGGCCGGGCAGAAGAGGCTCTACAGGGCGCTTCGGCCCCTGAACCAGGAGGCGTTCCTCATAAGCTATAACCAGATATACAGGAACCTGAGCAAGATAGGCGGCACCGCGCTATTCTTCGCCAAGGACGCGAAGGACATCGCCCCGTACATAGTGCACACGATGTTCAAGAACAACATCATCTACGAGGACAACGTCATAGTGTCGATAGTGAGGTCCGACGAGCCTTTCGGCCTCAATTACTACTTCAACGAGCCGCTCGCCCCCGGCTTGAGGGCGTTCGAGATACAGGCCGGGTACATGGAGGTCGTCGACGTCGAATCGATACTCAAGATGGCCGGGATGAACGAGAAGACCATATTCTACGGCCTCGAGGAGATATCCACGAGCAACATCGTCTGGAAGATATTCTCCTTAATAAAGAAGCTTACCCCGACGTTCCTTCAGTTCTACAAGCTCCCTTCGAACAAGCTCCACGGCGTCATAACGCGGGTCGAGATGTAACCCTAAGGGTGCCCATGGCAGAGGAAAAGAAGAACCTGGACGGGATAATCGAATCTATCCTCAAGCCCCTGAGGCTCGCCTCAAAAGACGGTTTCCAGCGCTTAAACTCCGTAAAATCCATCGAGCCTTTCGTATCCCGCCTCTGCGACGAGGCCGTCCCCGGTCTGCCGGAGGCGGACGCCTCCAGGCTGAAAGAGATAAAAAAGACGCTTTCCGGGTTCGATTCCCTTGCCGCGGCTGAAAAGAAGGAGAGGATATCGAAGGCGATGGGGCTCGCGGACTCATTGACCCGCACGGAGGACGAGGCGCAGGCCATGCCCCTCCAAGAGGTTAAAAGGCGTCTCAAGCTCATGAGTACCCCTTTGCAGTTCATAAAGGGCATCGGGCCGAGGCTCGCTGAAAGGCTCTCCAAAAAAGGCCTCTCCACGGTAGAGGACCTCCTCTACTTCCTCCCCATCCGACACGAGGACAGGCGGAAGATAAAGACGATAAAGGAGCTTGTCCCCGGGCAGAACGGGTCCGTATCAGCCTCTGTCATGGCCTCGGGCGAGGCGCGGTACGGCAAGAGGAAGGTCTTCGAGATGGCCGTGACAGACGGGGGCTCGATACTCAAGGTAAAGTGGTTCAATTACCGGATTTCCTACATGAAGAACAGGTACAAGCCGGGACAAAAGCTAATCCTGTTCGGGACGGTGTCGGCCTTCGGCCCTCAGAAAGAGATGATACACCCGGATATAGAGTTGCTCGATGAGGGGGAGGACTTATCCGGCCCGTCAGGCTCCGGCTCGATAATCCCGATATACTCCCAGGTCGAAAACCTCCACCAGAAGACCTTCAGGAAGATAATAAGCTCGGTGGTGGAGGGTTACGCTTCATTCGCCGTCAACGGGGCTCCCCGCGCCGCCTTCGGAAGGAACGGGATGCTTGAGCTCTCCCATGCCTTCAAAGAGGCGCACCTGCCTTCGGATGACGCAGGCAAAGTATCTCTTGCTAAAAAGAGCCTTGCCTTCGACGAGCTGTTCCTCCTTGAGCTCGGCCTCGCGCTCAAACGGGAGCAGGCTAAAAAGGAAGGCGGCGTGCCGATGTCCGCCGGGGGAGTCCTGGAAGAAAAGCTCCGCAAGCTCCTTCCGTTCACCCTGACAGGGGCGCAGGAGAGGACGCTTGCCGAGGTAAAGGCCGACATGGGCGAGCCGCACCCGATGAACAGGCTCATCCAGGGCGACGTGGGTTCAGGAAAGACCATTGTGAGCCTGATCGCCGCGCTTACGGCCGTTGAAGCAGGCTATCAGGCCGCGATAATGGCGCCGACCGAGATACTCGCCGAGCAGCATTACCTTACTACTCACAGGTATTCCGACCAGCTCGGTGTTAGCTCAATACTCCTTACGGGCAATATGGTGAAGAGCGAGAGGGCAAAGGCCCTTGCCTCGATAAAAGACGGCGGCGTTGATCTCATCGTAGGCACCCACGCCCTCATACAGAAAGACGTCGAGTTCAAAAGACTCGGGCTGGCGGTAATAGACGAGCAGCACAGGTTCGGGGTGGCGCAGAGGGCGGCCTTGAAAAAAAAGGGCGCCCTGAAAGGCGTTTCCCCTGACATATTGATAATGACGGCAACCCCCATACCGAGGACCCTTTCGATGACCGTATTCGGCGACCTCGACGTGTCGATAATCGACGAGCTGCCGCCGGGGAGAAAGCCGGTATCTACCCGCATACTCAGGGAGCGGGACAGGATGCAGGCGTATGACCTCATAAGGGGCGAGCTGAAATCCGGCAGCCAGTGCTACATAGTCTATCCGCTCGTCGAGGGCTCGGACGAGCTGCCGCTCAAGGACGCCACGAACATGAAGGAGCACCTTGAGAGGGATATCTTCAGGGAGTTCAGGGTGGGGCTCCTCCACGGCAGGCTGAAGGCCGATGAAAAAGAGGCCGTGATGCATGACTTCAAGAACAGAAGGCTCGATATCCTCGTATCAACGACCGTAATAGAGGTCGGGGTGGACGTGCCGAACGCCACAGTCATGCTCATCGAGCACGCCGAGAGGTTCGGCCTCGCCCAGTTGCACCAGCTCAGGGGCAGGGTCGGCAGGGGAGAGAAAAAATCCGTCTGCCTGCTCCTCGCGGCGTGGACCAACTCCGAGGACACGTACAAAAGGCTTAAGGTCATGGAGGCGACGCAGGACGGGTTCAAGATAGCCGAGGAGGATTTGAAGATACGCGGCCCCGGAGATTTCCTCGGCACGAGGCAGGCCGGGCTGCCGGACTTCAAGACGCAGGAGGCGTTGACCGACCTCGTGCTTCTTAAAAAGGCGCGCGAGGAGGCGCTCAATTTCCTGGAGAGGAACCCGAGGCTGCAGAGCCCCCAGGGAGAGGGCGTAAGAGAGGTCCTGAAGGCGCGGTGGGAAGGCAGGCTTGAGCTGGCGGAGATAGGCTGATAGCGTATTTGAAAATCAATCCGCTATCTTTAAGAAAGCTTTGCGCGGGTTTCAGGTCTGCGACCTGAAACCCTTTGTTTTTTTAGCCCGTATGATGCAATCATCTTCAATCATAGTTTTCTTACTGCACCTTTTTCACATCGAGAAATATCTGCCCAGTTTTTCCCGCCCGTGTCCTTGACAGCTCTGCGATACGCCGATATAGTTAACTCCGCGCCGCGGTTGGAAGGGCGCCATAAACCACTGTGAGGATTGCATAGATGAGAAAACGCGTTATCCGGAGGATATTTTTGGTTGCCCCGGCAGCTTTTTTTTGTATTGTGGCGCTGTCCGCGCCCCTGAGCAGCGCCGCAGCGCCGGACAGGGGAAAGACCGTATTCGACCTCTCGCACAACGAGATATTCTCACCCGTGAAGGATGGCCCGCTCGATTACTCAAGCTTCTACGGGATGATCAAAAACTCCGGGCAGGACGTGGCCGTGACATACGAGAAGCCGGTGAAACCGACGCTTGAAGGTGTAAAGACGTACGTGATAGCCGGGCCTTCGAGGGGCTTTTCCCCGCAGGAGCAGGACGCGCTCAAAGACTTCGTGAAAGGCGGCGGCAACCTGCTTGTGCTCCTGCATATCTCAAGCCCCGTGGCCGAGCTGACCGGGGACTTCGGCATAATAGTGTCGAACTTCGTCATATCCGAGGCCACGGATATGATAGGCAACGAGTCGCAGGACTTCCATGTAAGCAGGTTCACCGCCCACCCCGTGACCGCAGGCCTTAAGAAGATAGCCGTATTCGGCACATGGGGGCTCAGGGCCGAAGCGGACGCCTCGATAGTGGCGAGCACGTCGGGCAAGGCGTGGGCGGACATCAACCGCGACCGCAAGTTCGAACCAGGGGAGCCGGTCCAGCAGTTCGGCATCATTGGCGCGGCAAGCTTCGGGAAAGGCAAGGTCGTCGTCGTAGCCGATGACGCGCCTTTCGCGAACAAATTCATCGGAGAGGCCGACAACAGGAGGCTTTCCGAAAATATAATAAAATGGTTCACGCGATAGGGTAAGAGGCTGCACAAAAAATCCATCTGCTTTGTTGGCTTCACCGCTCGTCACTGCGGCGTACAAACAAAACTGTTCTACCCTGTCATCCTGAGCGTGTGAGCCGAAGCCCTGAGCGAAGCGAAGGGGAAGTATCTCGGAGCTAACAAGGCGAGAGATTCTTCGTCGCCTTCGGCTCCTCAGAATGACAACTTTGGTTTTTTTTCCGAAGCTCCCCGCGGCTTGCCGAGGGGAGCTTCGGTTCCTCACCGAATTCCTCCGCTATATCAGCCGTTTCACGCCGCTCCTTTTTTCATTGACAAAAACCTCCCCTCAATAGTAAATTTATAGATTCCAGTCCGCAGTCAAATCTTTCGCGAGGTGTTCTGAAATGGCTGAGATAAAGCCTTTTAAAGGCCTACTTTATAACCCGGCCAAGGTCGGCGGCCTTGACAGGGTCATGGCCCCTCCTTACGACGTCATATCCCCGAAAAAGCAGGACGACCTCTACGGCCGCCACCCCAATAACATAATACGGCTCATACTCGGCAAGACCTCACCCGATGACAGGGAAGGGAGCGACAAATACTCGCGGGCGGCCGTGGACCTCAAGAAATGGATAAATGACGGCGTGCTCGTCCAGGACGGCAGGCCGTCGATTTACTATTACACACAGTCGTACAAATTAAAGGACGGAAGCACCCATACCCGCAAGGGGTTCATAGCGCTTTCCAGACTACAGGACTTCGGCAAGGGCATCCACCCGCACGAGAAGACCCTCTCAGGCCCCAAGGCCGACAGGTTGAAGCTGATGCAGGCCTGCAACGTGAACTTGAGCTGCATATTCTCCCTCTATTCAGACCCTTCGCTCGATATAAACCGCGCGCTCGACAGGGCCTCAAAGGGCGCAACGCCGATAATCGACGTGCCGGACGACGACGCAATAGTGAACAGGCTCTGGAGGATAGACGACCCGCTCGTCATAAAATCGGTCTCCGAAGCGATGAAGGACAAGGCCCTTTTCATAGCGGACGGCCACCACAGGTACGAAACGGCCCTTAACTACAGGAACATGATGAGGGAGAAGGCGGAGAACCCGACAGGCCAAGAGCCCTACGACTACGTCATGATGTATTTCTCGAACATGGACGACGAGGGCATGACGATATGGCCGACGCACAGGATAATCCACAGCCTCAAGGGCTTCGACCCGGCCTCTTTCCTCAAGCAGTGCGGCGAATATTTCGACATAAAGGAACTCCCGTTCGATGTATCCAACGAAGCCCCGGTGCGCGGCTCTTTCCTTAAAGGGCTGGAGGCCGTCGGGAGCGCGAAGAACGCCTTCGGCCTTCAGATGAGGGGCAGGAACGCCTACTTCATCCTGACGCTCAAGACGGACGACATGATGGACAGGGTCTTCGGGGACAGGATACCGGACGTCTTCAAGAACCTCGACGTCACGGTGCTCCACTCGCTCATACTATCGAAAATACTCGGCATCACCCAAGAGGCGCAGGAGAAGCAGGAGAACCTCCTATACGTCAAGAGCTACGACGAGGCGCTCGGCGCGATGGCCAAGGACGATAACCAGCTCGTCTTCCTCCTGAACCCTACCCGCATAGAGCAGGTAAAGGCGGTGGCGCTGGCTGGCTTCGTCATGCCGCAGAAATCGACCTACTTCTACCCGAAGCTCCTCTCAGGGCTTGTGATAAACTCGCTCGGCAACAAGAACTCCGAAGGGGAGCGCGCGAAGGTCTGAAGCGTATTGCCACGAAAGAACGTTCCGCCAGAGATTAAATCCGGAAAAATCGGCCCGTACCGCTTTTTACAGGGCGGCGCGGGCCAGAAGCTCACCGCTGACTCCGTCCTCCTTGCCGATTTCATACCCCCGTTAAAAGAAACTGACAGCATAATCGAGCTCGGCTGCGGCGCGGGCGCGCTTCTGCTCCTCCTTGCGTGGAAGAGCAGGGCCTCCAAAATAACCGGTATCGAGATAGAAGGGAAGGCCGCGTCCATTGCGGCTGATAATATCGCCCTGAACGGCCTTGATGACAGGGTCGGCGTCCTGAAGAGCGATTACAGGGAGATCGAAGGGGTCTTCCCCAAAGGGTCTTTCAACGCCGTCGTCTCCAACCCCCCTTACATGAAAAAGGGGGCGTGCAGGATAAGCCCCACGAAGGAGAGGGCGCTGGCTCGCAGCGAGGTCGAGGGCGAAATTTCCGACCTCATAGCCGTCTCGAAATACCTCGTTGCCGACGGCGGGAAGGTATATTTCGTCTTCCCTGTAGCGCGGCTGTTCGAGATGCTCGGCTGTCTTAGAGCCGCGGGGCTCCGCCCCTTGAGGCTCAGGTTCGCGCGCGTGTCCAAGGCTAAACCGGCTAAGATATTTTTGCTGGAGGCGGGAATGCAAGGGGAGCTTACTATAGAGGAAGAGGTATAAAAGCAAAGAGGAACCGAATTTACCGTCTTTTGGTTATAAAAACTCAGGGCATAGGGCGTAGCGACCGTAGGGCTGGGGGAGGGGCGGGCGAGCGGGGCGGAAGGCGTATTTTGAGGAAGGTTCGGCGGGCTCGTCATCCGTGAATGAGGCAAAGGGAGCCGAGCCCTATGCCCGAAAGCGCCCGGCAGGGCGCAAAGGGGCTTTTCCAAAGATGGTTGTTTCGAATCTAAAATTTCAAACAGTAATATTTTCTACCCCTTCGCCTTCTCCATCGCCCTTTTGACCGCCTTCTTGATCCCCTCGTCCTTGATGGCCGAGGCGGCCTTCTCGATAAACTCCCTGTCCGATGGGGAGAGCTCCTTCACGGGCGCGGCAACAACCTTGGCTTGTTTCGGGGGCTCCACAGGGCCGAGCTTGAAGACTATCTCGCTTACGGCGGGGTAGCCGAGTTTTTCGTTTATCTTCTCGATCATCGATTGTTTGTGGAAGCTAAGCTCGGCCATCCACGGGGAGGATACTACGGAGCAGTAGAGGGTGGTGCCTATGAGCCTTGAAGGAGCGGCCTTCCGGGAGATATTTTCCCCGACGCACCCGGCCCAAGCCTTCCTTATGGAGTGCTCCCGGAGCTTTCCGGCTATGCCGAGGGAGCTGAAGGAAGAGCCGAGGATAGCGCCAATGTGGAAGGAGCCGCCGTTTTTGCCCTTCCGGCGCCCCCCCGGGGAGCCTTTACCCTTCATTTCAGGATACCGTTTTATTGAGTTTGCCCCCGAGGAGCTGGCCAAGGACGGCTCCAGCGGCTATTATGGGGATGACCTTCGCGCTGAACCCCGCCGAGGTCCTCAGGAGAAATATCAACGGGATAGGCAGGTGGATGTAAAGGAACCACTTGATGGAGAACTTCTTCGCCTTAACTCTTAAATATCCGAACGGAAGATTTAAAATCAAAGCAACTATCGTTAGAATTGCGAGTAATGCTACGGTATTCGAGGTGACCATGTCAATAAAATAACAGATATCTCGTGGCCCTGTCAAAGCTATTTTCCCGGCACAGGCCCGGCGCGGCCCGTATCGTTTCGGCATTGTCCACGAATAGCCTTGACACAGGCCGGTATTTTCCTATATTATTGTATAATTTGCTAAATCCAGCGCCGTAGGTATCGACGGGGCCGGGCGTACCGGGTCCTAAGCAATAGACCGGTATTTGATGTATAATTAACCGGAGGAAAGGGTAAGTTCCTCCGGATAAATTTTTACAAAAAAAATTTCATGAAGAATACGCATGCTTGAGTCACTTTCAGATAAGTTCCGGAAGATCCTTAAGGACGTAAGGGGGCAGGGCTCCCTTTCCGAGGCGAATATCCAGGAGGCCCTTAAAGAGGTAAGGCTCGCCCTGCTGGAGGCCGACGTCAACTTTGCCGTGGTAAAGGACTTCGTGGCCTCGGTCAAGGAAAAGGCCATGGGCAAGGAGGTCCTCGAAAGCCTCTCTCCGGGCCAGCAGTTCACCAAGGTTGTCCACGAGGAGCTTACCACCCTTCTCGGCGGAGAGGACTCCGCCCTCGAATTGAAGGGCAGGCCGTCCGTAGTGATGCTCGTGGGCCTTCAGGGCTCCGGCAAGACGACGACCACCGCGAAGCTCGCCCTGCACCTTAAGAGCAAGGGCAGGAACCCGTACATAGTCCCTGCCGACCTCTTCAGGCTCGCCGCGGTATTGCAGCTTAAAAAGCTCGCCGCCGAGATAAAGGTCGATTGCTTTGACAGCGAAAACTACAAAAGCCCGCTCGATATCTGCAAAGAGGCGCTCCGGATTGCGTCGATAAAAGGCTATGACATACTCCTTGTGGACACGACCGGAAGGCTCCACATAGACGGCGTCCTGATGGACGAATTGAAGGCCCTGAAGGATATATTGAAGCCCGCCGAGGTCCTTTTCGTGGCGGACTCGATGACGGGGCAGGACGCGGTCAATACGGCCAAAGGCTTCAACGACTCCGTGGGCATTACCGGGGTCGTACTTACGAAGTTCGACGGGGACGCCAGGGGCGGCGCGGCGTTGTCCATGAGGATGACCACCGGCAAGCCCATCAAGTTCATCGGCACCGGCGAGAAGGTAGACTGCCTCGAGGTCTTCCACCCCGCCCGGCTCGCGGGCAGGATACTCGACATGGGCGACGTATTGACCCTTATCGAGAAGGCCCAGACCGCGTTCGACGAGAAGCAGACAAAGGAACTGCAGCAGAAGTTCAAGAAAGACACCTTCACGCTCGACGACTTCAAGGCCCAGCTCCAGCAGATAAAGAAGCTCGGCTCGATAGAGTCGATCCTCTCGATGGTGCCGGGCTTCAGCGCCATGAAGCAGGCGAAGGACGTGAAGATAGATGAAAAAGAGATAGCCCGCGTCGAGGCGATTATAAACTCCATGACCGGCAAGGAAAGACGCGAACCGGCCATCCTCAACGCGAGCAGGAGGCAGAGGATAGCCAGGGGGAGCGGCACCAAGGTGCAGGACGTCAACAAGCTCATAAACCAGTACCAGGACATGCGCAAGATGATGAAGAAACTCAAGAACGCGGGCCCGAGGGGCATGAAGGGGCTCTTCCAGAAGTGGATGTAGAGGCGAGGATTTTCCGGGGAGTAACAACGAAAGGGACCTCTGATTAATTCCCAACTGCATGTCATTCTGAGCGTAGCGAAGAATCTCGTAGTATACAAATCAGAAAGTTACGAGATTCTTCGGTCGCTCCGCTCCCTCAGAATGACAGGAAGACATAATTAATCAGAGTTTCCCCAAGTATAAAGACTTTTATCGCGTTCGTAAGTACCAAAAGGCAGGTCGTGCGAACGCAAGAAATGGCTTTAGACGAGGCGGACGACGAGGGAAACCGCAGGCGTACTTTTTTGTACGTCGAGGATTTTCCGAGGAGTACAACAAAGTATAAAGACTTTTATTGCGTTCGTAATAAAACTTAAAGGGAGGTCAAGGAATTACATGGCTGTAAAGATAAGGCTTACAAGGCAGGGAGGAAAGAAGAAACCGTTCTACCGTATCGTGGTGGCGGACTCAGAGGCGCCGAGGGACGGGAGCTTCATCGAGGTCGTCGGCAACTACAACCCGATGACAGAGCCTCCGAAGGTGACCCTTAAAGACGACAGGATATCTTTCTGGCTCGGCAAGGGCGCGGTCCCGACCGACACGGTAAGACAGTTGCTCAAAAAAAACCAGCGGAGCGAAAAGGCAGCCTAGACCCCCCTATCCCCCCCTATACCAGAGCTAACGGAGGTGTCGAATGAGGGACCTGATCGAGTACATTGCGAAGGCGCTTGTTGACAATCCGGACCAGGTGAAGGTGACCGAGATCGTAGGCGAAAGGACTTCCGTAATAGAGCTGGCTGTCGCGAAAGAGGACCTTGGCAAGATCATAGGCAAGCAGGGGCGCACCGCGAGGGCGATAAGGATCATACTTACGGCGGCCTCCACGAAGCTCAGGAAGCGTTCAGTCCTTGAGATCATCGAATAGAGAGACTGTCCCCGTCGGAAAGGTCGTCGGGGTCCACGGCATCAAGGGAGAGATAAAGGTCCTGCCTTACGGAGGCCTCGATTTCGAGTGGAAGACGGTCTACCTCAAGGGCAAGGGGAGCGGGTCAACCTGCCGCGTGAAGAGGGCGCGCGCGCACAAAGGCGCCATTATAATCGAGCTCGAGGGTCTCCAGACGCGTAACGACGCCGAGCGCCTCGTCGGGCTCGAAGTCGAGGTCGATAGAGGCTCCCTGCCGGAGCTGCCCGAAGGCGAGTATTATTACTTCCAGCTCATGGGCATGGAGGTGGTCGCGGATGACGGCAGGGCCCTTGGGAAGATAACGAACATATTCTCAACCGGCAGTAACGATGTCCTTCAGGCAGAGGGGCCTTTTGGCGAAGTGCTCATACCGGCCCTCGAGGACACGATAGTAAAGGTCGATATAAGCAACGGGAGGCTCGTCATACACATGATGGAAGGCCTCCTTCCGGGGGAAGGGGAGAGATGAGGTTCGACATACTTACCCTCTTCCCTGATTTTTTCATCTCCCCGCTTGAGCAGAGCATCATCGGAAAGGCGATAGCAAAGGGCCTCATAGAGGTCCACGCGCATAATATAAGGGACTACGCCCGGGGCAAGCACAGGACCACCGACGACTACCCGTACGGCGGCGGCCACGGGATGGTCATGAAGGTCGAGCCCGTCACCCTGGCCTTGGAGGCCGTAAAGGGCGGGGGCGGGAAGGTAGTATTGACGACCCCGCAGGGGGTACCTTTCAACCATGCACTCGCGGAGGCCCTCTCGAAGGAAGACCGCCTTATCATCATCTGCGGGAGATACGAGGGCTTTGACGAGCGGATAAGGGGGCTGGCGGACCTCGAGGTCTCGATAGGCGATTACGTCCTGACCGGCGGGGAGATACCCGCCCTTGTCATAATGGACGCCGTCGGAAGGCTCATCCCCGGGGTCCTCGGGGAGCCTGAGTCCGCCGTGAGCGAGTCCTACGCGGGCGGGCTCCTTGAATACCCGCAGTACACGAGGCCGGAGGAGTTCAGGGGCAAAAAGGTGCCGGAGGTCCTGCTTTCCGGCAACCACGCGGAGATAGAAAAATGGCGGAGGGCTGAGTCGATAAAGAGGACGTACCTCAAGAGGCCGGACCTCATAAGCGGCGAAGAATTTACGGGAAACGACAGGAAGATAATTGAGGAATTGAAAAAGTCCGGGAAATAAGTTATTAATAGATGCCTCTAAAATCAGGAAAAGGACAATTTTTAGAGGCAGCCTAATCGTATACCAATAAAGCGGAGGCGCAGTATGGGAGTAATCCAGGAGATCGAGAAGAATTATTTGAGGACAGACATACCGGAGTTCAACCCCGGTGACACCCTCCTTGTGAAGGTCAAGATAAGGGAAGGGGACAAAGAGCGGTTGCAGCCCTTTGAGGGGACCGTAATAAAGAAGCGCGGCGGCGGAGTGGGGGCGACCTTCACCCTTAGGAAGGTATCCTACGGCGTAGGCGTCGAGAGGATATTCCCGTTGAACTCGCCGGCCATAGAGTCCATCAAGGTCTTAAGCAAGGGAATTGTGAGGAGGGCGAAGCTCTACTACCTCAAGGACCTCAAGGGCAAGGCCGCGAGGATCAAGACCAGGAGATAGCACGGCATTGTTCGTTCCGGCCCCGCCCTTTAAAAAGGGCGGGGAATTTTAGCAAGCGCTGTCCGCACATTTCGATGATTACCGCAGCTTGTCTGAGGTAATCATCCAAAAGTCATGGATGGACTTTTTCAACATCCTAAAAGATGGACTCCTTTGAAAAAGACGCCCGTTCAAAAGGCTTTCAGGCGATAGCCGGGGTTGATGAGGCGGGCCGCGGCCCGCTTGCAGGCCCCGTAGTCGCGGCGGCGGTAATCTTCCCCCGGTCACTTCCTCTAAAACTCGGCATAAAGGACTCAAAGGCCTTGAGCGCGAAGGCTCGCGAGGGGCTTGTCTTCGGCATCTACAGGGAGGCGCTCTCGGTGGGCATAGGCATCGTCTGGCCCGCTGAAATAGACGGGATAAACATCCATAACGCCTCGCTCAAGGCGATGGAGATCGCGGTCTCAGGGCTTGACGGCCCTGAGTTCCTCCTCATCGACGGCATGTTCCCCATCAAGACCGGCCTCCCGCAGCTTCCTGTGATATCGGGCGACGCCCTCAGCGTATCTATCGCCGCCGCTTCCATTATCGCAAAGACGACAAGGGACAGGATAATGGACGGGTACGAACGGCTCTATCCGGGCTATAACTTCGCGTCCAACAGGGGCTACGGCACAAAGGAGCACCTCGAAGCGTTATCTAAAATCGGTCCGTGCCCGATCCACAGGAGGAGCTTCAGGGGGGTCGTGAGCTGAGATGGATTTATCGAGGATAATATTTGGCAGGGCCGGCGAGGAAGAGGCCGAGAGGGAACTCAAGAAGCGCGGCTACAGGGTCATAGAGAAGAACTACAGGTGCAGGTTCGGCGAGATAGACCTCGTCGCGCGCGACGGGAAGACGCTCGTCTTCGTGGAGGTAAAGACGAGGGCGAACGCCAACTTCGGCACCCCGCAGTGCGGGGTGAACCTGAAGAAGCAGAGGCACATCACAATGGCATCTTCCTGCTACATGGCCGAGAAGGGGATTGATGATATCGATGTCAGGTTCGACGTGGTGAGCGTATTCAAGACCGGTGACAGGCTCTCGGCCGAGGTCATAAAGGACGCGTTCGAGGCAATTGAGCTTTAGCAGGCTGCTCAAAAAGTCCCCAAAGTGGTCATTCTGAGGAGCCGAAGGCGACGAAGAATCTCATTCTTCCCCTTCGCTTCGCTCAGGGCTTCGTCAGGGAAAGTTATTTTAAAGGAACGCGCGCGTAACGGGGGTGAAATGGCCTCACCTGAACCATATCCCCGGCGCTTCTTCGGGCGGGGCCTCGAAAGGCGAGCGGTCTATGAGGGGCACGGGCGTCCTGTCCTGCTCGCGGGCCTCGGCCTTGAGGGCCTCGTTCAGCTCTCTCATGGCGGCGGTCTTAAGGGAAGATAGCCTGTCTACGGCGTTTTGTAACGCCTCCCTGCTGCTCGGGGGGGATTCAAGGACGACCTCGTCTATGGAGTCTATTACCTTCGCCGTGTAGGAATCGACGGTAGAGTAGACAAGGCTCGACCTCCTCTTTCCCGGCTTCTCGGTCCAGTCCAGAGTATCGAGCGCGTTAAGGGCCCCGGCCTTCTCCCCGGCCAATTGCTCTTGGAGGGAAGGGCTCAAGAGGCCCTTTGTCAGTGTCTCCGTCTCCGAGTTGAAGTTATTGACGATGTCGACGGCCTTGGATACGCTGTCGGCCCTGGCAAGGGAATTGGACGCTAAAAGGATGGCGGCGGCGAGTACCAGATACTTCAGCATACCTGAAGTATATAGGCTCGCGGGACGGCTGTCAATCCGGTTCTCGCGGAGCCCCGCCCTTTTAAGGGCGCATCAACCCGGCACGTAAAAGGCAGGCGCCTTGCCGGCAATCCCGGCCTTTTTGGGTAATCGAACCTTATATGAACACTGAAAAAAAGACCCTTTTCATAATAGACGGCAGCTCCATAATCTACAGGGCCTTCCACGCCATACCCTCCACCTTCACCAACTCGAAGGGCATGCCCACGAACGCGGTCTACGGCTTTACCCAGTCGCTGAGGAAGATATTGAACGACTTCAAGCCCGGGCACATCTGCATAGCGTTCGACGTTAAGGGGCCTTCCTTCAGGCACGGCCTCTTCGTCGAATACAAGGCCGAGAGGCCGCCGATGCCCGACCTCCTGTCGGTGCAGATACCCTTCATAAAGCGGCTTGTGAGGGCCTTTGACATCCCGGTATTGGAGATGGAGGGGTTCGAGGCCGACGACGTGATAGCCACCCTCGTGAAAAAGTTTTCTTCCACGGGCTTTAGTATCGCCATCATAACGGGCGACAAGGACATGTACCAGCTCGTGGACGGCAACACGGTGATACTCGACTACCTTACGGGCAAGGAGTACGGGCCGGAAGACGTGGCCGGGAAGTTCGGGGTAGCCCCTTCGGAGATAAGGGACCTCTTAGGTCTTGCCGGGGACTCCACCGACAACATCCCCGGAGTGCCGGGCATAGGGCTCAAGACCGCGGCGAAGCTTTTGAGCAAGTACCATTCCCTTGAAAGGGTCTTCGAGAATATCCAGGAGATATCCGGGGACAAGCTCAAGAGGAACCTTACGGAATACAAAGACCAGGCGCTCCTTTCAAGGGAGCTTGCCACCCTGCACCCCGATGTCCCGCTCGCACTCGACCCCGATGCGCTGAAGTACACGGGGCCGGACTTCAAGGAGCTTGAGCCGCTCTTGAACGAGCTTGAGTTCAAAAAGATATTGAAGGAGATGCTCCCCACGCTGCCGCACGCCGAGCCGCCCGGAGGCGAGTATTCCCTGATAACCGGCGCTCATGGGCTTAAAGATGCGATTAAGGCCATGCCGGGCCGCGTCTCCATGACGCCCCTTCTTACCGAAGAGGGTTTTTCAGGAAGGCTTGCAGGGTTTGCCATCGGCATGGGGGAGGGAAAGGCGTGCTATGTCCATGCCGGTGACGGTATTTCCGAAGGAGAGATCGTCTCCATATTGAAGCCGTCCCTTGAGGACAGCTCCATAAAAAAAGACACGGACGACTCAAAGGCTTTATACCTTTATTTCTCCAGGCGCGGGGTGGAGGTGAAGGGCGTAGACATCGATACCTCGATAGCCTCGTACCTGCTGAACCCGTCCAAGCCGGAACATACGGCGGACGCGCTCGCCTACGAGTACCTCGGGCTTATGGCAGAGCATTACGAAGACGGTCTTCCCATGGATATTATCAAGAGGATTGTATGCCAAAAAGCCTGCAATATACTAAGGATAGCTGAAATACTTGAGAAAGAGCTTGAGGATGTCGACGGCCTCCAAAAGCTCTATGCCGATATGGAACTGCCGCTCTCAAAGGTTTTGGCCCGGATGGAGGCCCTCGGGATCAAGGTGGAAAAAAACAGGCTCGAGGACCTCTCGAAAGAGATAGAGGTCGAGCTCGCAAGCACGGAAGAGAGGATATACGCCTCGGCCGGTTGCAGCTTCAATATCAACTCGCCGAAACAGCTTGCCGAGGTGCTCTTCGAGAGGCTTAAATTGAAGCCCCTTAAAAAGACGAAGACCGGGTTTTCAACGGACGAGGAGGTCCTTACTCAGCTCGCGCCCATGCACGAGGTGCCGCAGCTCATAATGAACTTCAGGCAATTGTCCAAGCTGAAATCCACTTACGTTGACGCGCTCACGGGTCTTATCGACCCTGAAACCGGGAGGGTGCACACCTCATTCAACCAGACGGTCACGGCGACGGGCAGGCTTTCGAGCTCGAGGCCGAACCTTCAGAACATCCCGATAAGGGGCGAGGTCGCCGGGAGGATAAGGGAGGCCTTTGTAGCGGAAAAGGGGTTCCTGTTCCTGTCCGCGGATTACTCGCAGATAGAGCTCCGGCTTGTGGCGCACCTCTCCGGTGACCCGGTCCTGAAGGACGCCTTCATGAAAGGCGAGGACATACACACGAGGACCGCGAGCGGGGTATTCGGCGTATTGCCGGGGCTTGTTACGGCCGAGATGAGGAGGAGGGCCAAGGCGATAAACTTCGGCATCATCTACGGCATGGGGCCCTACGGGCTTTCAACCGAGCTGGGCATATCGATGAAAGAGGCCCTTGATTACATCAACAGTTACTTCGCGCATTACAGCCTGGTAAAGGCGTTCATAGACCGCACGGTGGAAGAGGCGAAGGAGCGCGGGTATACCGTTACGCTCTTCGGGAGGCGCAGGTTCATCCCCGAGCTTAAAAGCCCCGTGGAGTCCACGGTAAGGCTCGGGCAGAGGCTCGCGATAAACACCCCTATCCAGGGCTCGGCCGCCGACATGATAAAGGCCGCGATGATAACGATATCCCGCGTCATGGAGGAGAGGGGGTTTAAGTCCCGCATGATACTCCAGATACACGACGAGCTTGTATTCGAGGCGGCTGAAGACGAGATGGAAGAGGTCTCGGCCCTCGTAAAAAAGGAGATGGAGGAGGTCTTAAGCCTTTCAGTGCCAGTAAAAGTCAACATCAAGACAGGGGCTAACTGGAATATGGTCGAGAACGCATAGCGCGCCAAGCCTTTGCTAAGATGGTTTCCGTTTCAAATACATATAGTTACGGATATTATCCAAGAACCTGTCTGAAGCCCTTTCCGGCCCCTTTGCCACAAATCCATAAAACGCAAAATGATTCAATATAAAAAGGACTTGACGGAAAAATCCTTTAAAGTTATTATGAAATATAAAAATTATCACTTTGCTTGAACCGAAATACCCCGTTACCAGGCGCACAAACCTTTATTTTTAACCTTTCCAGTTTTGAGCTTTCGGGAACTCCTATTTAAAGTATGGAAAACAAGAAGCCATATACGACCGGGGAGATAGCGGGCTTTTGCCATGTCACCATTAACGCGGTCAAGAAGTGGATAGCCTCCGGCAAGCTCGATGCCTTCAGGACCCCCGGCGGCCATTACAGGGTAAACCGCGAGGACTTCATGTCGTTCCTCGGCAGGTACAAGCTCGATATCAAGGAGTCGATATTCCCTGAAAGGAAAAAGATACTCATCATCGACGACGAGACGAACGTGGTTGAGTACATAAAGGGCGCGCTCGAGTCGATGCACCAGGGGTATCAGATAGAGACGGCCGGGGACGGGTACGAGGCCCTTATCAAGGTAGGGGACTTCAAGCCCGAGCTCCTTGTGCTCGATATAAGGATGCCGAAGCTTGACGGCTTCGAGGTCTGCAGGCGCATCAAGGGCGACGCCCAAACGAAAGACATAAAGATACTCGCCGTAACAGCCTACGGCAAGGACGATATCGACAGGATAATCCAGAGCGGGGCCGACAACTGCCAGCCCAAGCCCATCAAGCTCAAGGACTTCCAGAAGAACGTCCAGAAGCTTTTAGGCTGATTGCCGGTCAAAGGGCCTTTTAAGCCCCCCTTCCTTATTTATAGAAAAGGTTTGCGATGAAACTTCCTTTCAGGGGCCTGTCCAACATACAGAAGTTCTTCATAACCCTCTCCGTGCTTTTTGTAATAGCCATCGTCGATTACCAGTCCTTCATAGCAAAATCGAAGCGCATAGAGGTCTACGACGACCTGAACTTCCGCATAAGCGCGATCAGGGTCTCCATTACCAAGCTCGAGTACCTCCTCGATATGTTCGCCGTGGCGAGGAGGTTCGAGAACACCACGGTAGAGCTCATAAAAGGGGACGTGGACAACCTCGACGAGAACGTGAACGCGGTCCTCGGCAACCCGAGGTACGCGAAGGTCTTGAAGGACGACACCCTCCTCTCGGAGGGGATGAACTCGATAGCCGACGACTGGCAGACCATAAAGAACGAGATAAACAGGCTGAATAACGCGCTGTCGCAGGACGAGATAATGCTCATCCATAACGCCGTGGACATGAACAGCGTCATGGTCACGGAGAAGTCCGACAGGCTCTTGAGCATAATAGCCGAGAGCAGGAAGGGTGTTTTCGAGGACACCAAGACGCTCGCGCTCGAAAGCATAGTCGGCTTCATACTGATAGTCCTCCTCGCCAGCCTCTTTTTCCAGAAAAGGGTCGTCTCCCCCGCAAACCGCGCGGCCTCCGTAGCGCGCCGGGTCCTTACGGGCGACTACGGGGCGCGCTTCCACGAGAACAACAGCGCCGTCGGCAGGCTCAACGGCGAACTGAACCGCATGCTCGAGTCGGTGGCCGATTCCCTCGGGCGGAAGGACAGGAAAGGGTCCGAGCTCGCGGCTGAGTCGCTTAAGAAGACCGGGCAGATCGACGCCGTCAGGTCGATACTTGAACTCGCCGGGAGGTCGCTTTCGCAGGACGATCTCTTCAGCGCCTCGGTCAGGATGGCCGCGGCCGGGAGCGGCGCGGAAGGCGCGGCCATATACATATACGCCCCGGCGCCAGGGGGCTTCAGGCTCAAGGCGGCAACGGGTTTTGACGATAACCTCATAAAGGACTCGTCCTTCATATCCTCGGCGGAATCAGGGCTCACGGGAGAGGGCGGGAGCGCGGCCTTCGGGCCGGGTGAGGGCCTCCTCGGCGGGGCGTTCAGGGCGGCCCCAGGCTTCAAGCGGTTCATAGCGGCGCCCATGGAATACAACAGGGAGATGACCGGCCTGGTGGTGGCGGGGTTCAAAACCGGCGAGCCCGCGCCTTCCTCGGGGCCTTTCCTTGAGGCCGTCGCTTCCGCCCTGGCGGTATCCGCCGGGCACACGGGCCTTTTCCAGGCGGAGCACGCGTCCAGGAGGTTCCTCGAGCGAGTCATCCACCAGATGCCGTTCGGGCTGGTAGTCTTCGACAAGTCCGGGACCTGCCTGATGATGAACAGCGTTTTGAAGAGGCTCCTGGGCGCCGAGCAGAAGTTCAGCCCCGAGGGCAGGTACCGGTTCATCGAGGACGAGGTGCTCTCGTCGCAGGGCATGATAACCTCGATAAAGAAGTCCTACGAAGGGTACGCCACCGAGTTCATAATCAACTACAACCCCGGCCTCTTTTCGAGGTATAATTTCACGAGCGCCCCGAAGAGGTTCAAGATAAAAAGCTTCCCCCTCTATGACGCGGGCGGCGAGATTTCCAACATAGCGCTCCTGTACGAGGACCTTACCGACGCGCAGGAGATTAACGCAAACCCGGGTGACGCGCTATAACTATGAAGAAGCTCTTCAACAAGCTGAGCATATCGAACAAGCTCGCGGTCGTCTTCCTCTCGCTGCTTTTCATGATGGGGGTCGGAGGCCTCGTCGGCCTTTATAACGCGGGCCAGCTCGCCAACGTCACGAAAAGGCTTTACGTCGATTCCTTCAAGAGGGAGGAAACGCTCTCGTCCGTCGAAAACGAGTTCCTCTCGGCCCGGCAGGAGATGTTCCTCCACGCCATCGTAAGCGACGAGCCCTCGAAGGCCTACCTCGAAGGCTCGATAATCGAGCACAAGAAGAAGATCGCCAAGCTATTGTACGAATACAAGATGATGGGCTTCGGCCCCGGGCAGGAGGCGCAGTATAACGAGCTGCTGGACCACCTCGACAGTTACTGGTACATCCACAGCGAGGTCGAGGACCTCTCCAGGAGGGGCCAGAGGGACGCGGCCATGTCCATCATCAAGATGGAGGGGAACAAGACCTTCACGGACTCTGTGAACGCTTTAAAGAAGCTCATAAAGCAGGAGAAGGACACGGCCTATACGGCCTACCAGGAGAGCGACTTTTTCGCCGACGTCATAATAGCGGTCACGCTGGCGTTCACGGTAATAGCCATCATCATGGCGGCGGTGATGTGGATGGCGCTCACCCGCTCGATAGTGAAGCCGATACTGGCAATCGAGGATTCCGCCAAGGGCATAGGGCAGGGGGACTTAAGGCAGCGGGTCCCGGTCATGACGGACGACGAGATAGGCAACCTCGCCACGGAGTTCAACAGGATGGCCGAAAGCCTCCAGAACTACTACGACACGCTCGAGAAGAAGGTCGAGGAGAGGACCGAGGAGCTCAGGCTTTCGAACGAGGAGCTTTTCAGGAACAAGCAGGAGATAGAGCTGGCGAACATAGAGCTCCAGGAGGCGAACAGGATGAAGAGCCAGTTCCTGGCCAACGTCTCCCATGAGCTAAGGACGCCCCTGAACTCCATCATAGGGTTCTCGGAGCTTCTGCAGGAGAAGGCCTTCGGGGACCTGAACGAGAGGCAGATGCAGTACGTGGAGTTCGTCCATTCAAGCGGCGGGCACCTCCTGCAGCTCATAAACAACATTCTCGACCTCTCGAAGATAGAGGCGGGCAGGATGGAGCTTGCCCCCGAAGAGTTCTCCATAATGGAGATACTCGGCGAGATACTCGGCATAGTAAGGGCCATGGCGCACGAGAAGAACGTCACGATAGAGTCGAAGACGGTGCCCGCCTCCCCGAAGCTCCGCGCCGACAAGGCCAAGTTCAAGCAGATAATGATAAACCTGCTGTCCAACGCGGTCAAGTTCAACGTCGAGGGCGGCAGGATAATGGTCGGCTGGGAGATTTCCGAGGAGCCGAGCGGCATGAAGATGGAGAGGTTCCTGACGTTCAGGGTCGAGGATACCGGAATAGGCATAAAGGAAGACGACATGGAGAAGCTCTTCAAGGAGTTCGAGCAGATAGACTCGTCCATCACGAGGGAGTACGGCGGCACCGGCCTGGGGCTCGTGCTCACGAAGAGGCTCGTGGAGCTGCATAACGGCGAGATATGGGTGGAGAGCGAGCCCGGCAAGGGCACCGTCTTCTTCATAAAGCTCCCGCAGGGGACCGAGGAGATAGACATGCCCGTCTTCACTCCGAGGACGTTCGCCCCGTCGGCGAGCGCTGGCAAGCGCCCGCTCGTCCTCATAGCGAGCGAGAGCCCCGACATAAACCACCTCCTCGAAATATACCTCGCCGGCGGCATGTACGACGTCTTCATCGCCTCCGACGGCTTCGACCTACTGAGGAAGGCCCAGGAGCGCAGGCCCTTCGCCATAGTCATGGGCATCGCCATACCGAAAAAGGACGGCTGGGAGGCGCTAAAGGAGCTCAAGTCGAACCCTGAGACCGGGGATATACCGGTGGTGATAATATCGTCGATCGACAAGAAAGACCTCGGGTTCGCGCTCGGCGCAATGGAGTACATGGAAAAGCCCGTGAACAGGGAGAGGCTCCTTCAGGTCCTCGCCCGCATAAGCAGCTGACGGGAGCGGAGGCGACTGGTAATGGGGAAATTGAAAGTGCTTCTCGTGGAGGACAATTACATGAACAAGGTCCTCGTAAGGGAGATACTTACCATTAACGGCTACGAGATAATAGAGGCGAAGAGCGGCACCGAGGCCCTGAAGGTCCTTATGACCGAAAGGCCCGATATAATACTGATGGACCTGCACCTGCCCGAGATGGACGGGATAACCGCGACTCGGATCATAAAATCGGAGGAGAGGAACAGGTCGATCCCGGTGCTGGCGCTCACCGCCTCGGCCATGAAGGGCGAAGAGGGCAATATCCTCAACAAAGGCTTCGACGGGTATGTGGCAAAGCCCATCGAGGTCAAGAAGCTGCTTGATACCATCACCCTGAGCCTGGGGGAGAGGAAGAAGGAAGGGGTTTAGGGAGGCTTCGGGGCGAACGCGATAAATGTCTTTATACTTTGTTGTACTCCTCGGAAAATCCTCGACGTATTATCAATGTTGAAAAAGTCCATCCATGGCTTTTTCAATAACGACTTGGCCGGAATGAATCCGTCCAAGTCTCACAAATTGCTCGGCTTGTTAAGCCTCGCAATTTGGCAATCCTTCCGTGGATTGCTTAGCAGGCTGTTTTTTCAACAGCCTGCTAAAAAGTACGCCTGCGGTTTTCCTCGTCGTCCGCCTCGTCTAAAGCCATTTCTCGCGTTCGCATAGTCCGCTCACTTTTTCAACGCCTCGATCGCCTTCCTTACTTCAGCCATCACGTCCTCTTCAGGCTCGCCTCCGCCGTATCGCTGGCTTTGGAAGGCCGCCGTGACCATCGCAACCTCCCTGCTTTTGGTCCTTTCCGCGAACTCGAGCGGCGTCTCGTCGGTCCTCCTTACTAACCCTTTTTTTCCGAGAGCCTTGATCATCTCCGCGTAATAGCCCGGGGTTTTGGAGCGGGCCGCCTTTGAGCGCGCCTGCCTTAATACGAGCAGGAGGGCGAATACGGCGACAACGCCGAGGGCGGGCCCCGCGCCCTTGAGGGATTCAAAAGAGGGCCTGAAGGACTTGAGCGATGCTATCATCCTGTCCGTCCCGCCCTCTATCGCCCCGGCGGCCCTCCTCTGGTCGGCGAAAGTGTAGTGTATTATGTACCTGTTCCACCTGAAGAGCGCCAGGTCGAGGTATAGCGAGATAAGCGACGGCTTCTGCGCCATCACCCCCGCCGGAGGCGTCGGGTCAAAGGTCGCCCACCCCCTGCCGCTTATGTACGCCTCTACCCAGCTGTGGGCGTCCTGCTGCCTGATGATGAAATAATTTCCGATATCGTTCCATTCGCCCTGCGTAAAGCCCGTCACTATCCGCGCCGGGACCCCGGCGGCCCTGAGCATCATGACCATGGCCGTCGCGTAATGTTCGCAGTAGCCCTGCTTCGAGTAGAAGAGGAAATCATCGAGCGGGCCGTCCCCGCCGTCCTTCACGGGGTCGAGCGTGTAGGTATAGTTTGATCTGAGGAACCTTTCTATCAGGGCCGCCCTTTTCATGTCATTTGATTCTTCGCCTGTTATCCCGCCTACAAGGTCGCGCACCCTTTGCCCGGCCCTGCCTTCAAGGTACGAGGCGTCAAGATATTGCGGGGCTATCTCCTGCGGCGGCTCATAGGCCGGCAGTGCCGAAGACCACGCCCTGTACTCTATCCTCGAATATGGCGGGGAGGGGAGCCGTATAGAGCCGGCAGAGTCGGCCCAGAGGTTGTGAAAATTCCCTTCCATGGCAACGGGATGGGAGGCCGCGAAGATGGTATCGGTGTCGAGCGGCTCAAGGAGTATCGTCTGTCCGATGGAAGGCCCATCCCCGTCAGATATCCGGAATGTCCCCAAGGCGTCTTTTTTAAGGAGCCGCCTGTTTTTAACCGTCCTGCTCCAGCCCTTTCCGTCATAGTGGTCGAGGGACGCCCCCCTGAAGTAAAGAAAGGACTGCGGCGGGCCGTCTATCTGGACACGCATTATTACCGTCGGGTCCTGCTTTACCGGCCCCATCGTCCCGAGGTCGATCCTTTCGGAGAAGCCCGTCACCTTCACTGTATTGAGGGTCTTGCGCTCGAACAGCCCTATGCCCATCCTCGGCAGCGTGAAAAAGAGGGCGAAGGTCATGACCATCGAGACCCCGGATAACCCGAGGACGGCCGCGAAGAAGGCCGGGCTGAAGACCCCGGAAGGGACCTGTCCGTCATTCTGGAGGTTCTCCCGCAGGTCCCTCCTTATGGTTAACGCCACCATCGCCGAGATGGAGCCTGCCACAAAAAGCGACAGTATCACGAGGAAGAGCGGGCTTACGGTGGAGGCCGCGGCCGCGAGTACGAGGAAAAAGACGAGGGAGCAGGCGATGAGGCAGTCCCTGTCGGCCTTGAGGTCAAAGAGCTTCAGCGCCAGCAGTATCGTAAGGAAGCGCGCGGCGGAGGCAAGGACGCTCCCGGAAAAGGCGGCGTAGTCGATTATGAAAAAGACAAGCGCCCCGGCGGCAAGCAGGTTCCACGGCGCGCCCGTTACCAGCGTTTTCTTTTTCAGGTTCGCCGCGCCGCTCAAGAGCATGAGCGAGGAGGCGAGTATCACGAAGCCCGCGCCCACGGACTCCACGAGCGATATCGACGCTATCGCGAGGGCCGCCATGAAGTAGGTGATCAAAAGGATATATGAAGGGGAGCTCATCGCCATTACGACCCCACCGCCGTTACCCTGATTGCCCCTTGGGAGCCCGCCGGCTCGATAAGGGCCAGCGCCCGGAGGATGGTCTGGAGCTGGCCGTAGCCCGCCCTGGGCATTATGTCGTCTGAAAAGGTCTTGAGCCCTACCGAGCAGCCCCTGTCCATGTAGTGGCTCGCCATTGACGCCGCCTCGTCAACCGCCTTCTCGAACGCCGCGTCGTCAGCGGCAGAGTAATTGTCAAAGACTATGACGACCTTCTTCTCCCGCTCCCGCTCGAACTCCTTTACGAGGAGCCGAGAGTTCCTGGCGGCCGACTTCCAGTGGATGAAGCGCGAGTCGTCCTCGAGGGTGTAGTCCCGCAGGCCGTAGAGCTGGCTTCCGTCGCCTTTTCCCGCGTAAGGCCGCTCATCGCCCCCGTGCCTGGCAAGTATGGATATATCCTTCATGGGCTTTATGGACGGAAAGACGAGCACAGAGTCCTCCGTCAGCTCCTCCTTGCCTTTAAGGAAGAGGCTGAAGGGGAACCGTGTCGTCACCTTGAGGCCCGGGAGCGTCTGCCTGCCCCTTTTCCCGAAGGTGTACCGGGCCGTCTTTACGGCCTTGCCGGAGGGGCCGAGCTTTACCACGTACGCCGCGTCCGCCTTCAAACCGGGTGAGGGTAGCTCTTTTACGAGGAACGAGAACGAGGGGAAGAGCCTCTTCCTGTTCTCGATATTGAGGCGCACTATGAGGGGCATGTCCCTGTAGACCTGCGAAGGGAGAGTCCTTCTGACCTTTACGCCCCTCAACGTGGATTCGGACATTATGCCGGAGACGATTATGAGCGATAAGAGTGTCGCGAGGACCAGGTAGAGGAGGTTGTTGCCGGTATTTATGGCGGCTATCCCGATGAGGAAGAGGACGGCTATGAACCATTTGCCCTCGGTTGTTATGGATAGGGACCTCGGGAGCCTGAAGAGCCGCCGCCTGAACGTTTGGGCCTGGGGGGCCGGGGGCTTTTTCTTCTTCCCGAAGAACCTGCCGAAGAATATTATGAGCCAGGGCAGGGGGACCGACATTATCCTCATAAGTTTTCAGGTGAGTGTTAAAAAAATCAGACCGGCACTGCAACGCCGGATAAAACGTCCTCTATCAGGGAAGACGGCCCTTCTATCCCTTCGGGAACGCGTTCGTTCGGTATTATCCGGTGGGCGAAGACCGGGGCGCTCAAGCGCTTAATGTCGTCGGGTATGCAGTAATTCCTGCCGGAGGTGAGGGCGTGTGCCTGCGCCGCCTTGTAGAGTGTCATCGTGGCCCGGGGGCTGACCCCGAGTCTTATGGCCCTGTGCGCGCGCGTTGCCGATGCGATGGCCATTATATAGCTTACGAGGTCCTCCTCGACACTGACCTTCCCGGCCGCGGCCTGCATGCCCTCGACGTCGGCGGTCGTAAGCACCGGCAGGAGGTCCTGCATGGCTGAGGACGGGTCGGACTGCATTATCTCCTTCTCGTGCGCCTCATCCGGGTAGCCTATCCTTACGCACATGGTGAACCTGTCGAGCTGGGATTCCGGCAGAGGGAAGGTCCCCGAGAATTCGAGCGGGTTCTGCGTGGCAAGGAGCATGAAGGGGCTGGGGAGCGTGTAAGTGGCCCTGTCCGCGGATACCTGCCTGTCGTTCATGGCCTCGAGCAGGGCGCTCTGGGTCTTGGGGGTGGCCCTGTTTATCTCGTCCGCCAGGACGATATTGGCGAATATCGGCCCCTGCCTGAACTCGAAGGTATTTAGCGCCTGGTTGTAGACCGTGACCCCTATGACGTCGGACGGCAGCAGGTCGCTCGTGAACTGTATCCTCTGAAAAGAGCAGCTGATGCTTCTCGCAAGCCCGTGGGCGAGCGTGGTCTTCCCGACCCCGGGGACGTCCTCTATAAGGAGATGCCCCTTTGAGAGGAGGGCGGTTATCGCCAGGTCGATCACACCTGGCTTGCCCCTTATCACCTTCCCGAGGTTGCCTTTAAGGGCCTCTATTTTTCCGTATGTCTCAGTAAATTCCATCGGATAGAAATTTTACCAGATTGAAAGCATAATTGAAAGCATACAGGTCAAATCCAATCGGGCCGCCAAAACCCCTTGCGCTTTCTTCCTGCAAGTGTTATCCTTCCGCTGTCCTATCCTTATGAAAAAAGCCTTGATAAT
Source organism: Deltaproteobacteria bacterium (assembly GCA_016219015.1). Lineage (GTDB taxonomy): Bacteria > Desulfobacterota > GWC2-55-46 > GWC2-55-46 > GWC2-55-46 > JACRCL01. The sequence goes on along the minus strand of JACRCL010000001.1, from coordinate 155,922 downwards.
AACCCTGGCCGTCCTTGCCTTCCTTTATTCTACTTCGGATTCGGTTGCCGGGCAAATAACCAAACTCACGGAATTCGCCTCTACGCTTAAAGGCGACTACGGGGACTTCTACCTTGACGGGGGCAACCTCCTCAAGTTAGGGGCCGGGGTCGCCGGGGCAGGGGTGCTCGCGAACACCTCGGCTGACAGGGAATTCCACGAGTATTACAGGGACGACCTCAAGAGCAGGACGACCGACAACGCCTCAAAGTTGTTGAAACTGCCCGGCGAGGCCCTCGTGGCCCTGCCGATACTTGCCGGAACAAAGATACTTTTCGAAGACACCGTTGCCGGGCCGTGGGCCGATATGTCATTAAGGGCCCTTCTGGTGGGCGGGCCCGCGGGGCTTGCGATACAATACGCGGGCGGCGGGGGCAGGCCAAAGGAGGGTGATTCCAAATGGAGGCCCTTCAAGAACAACAACACCTTGAGCGGGCACGCCTTCATCGGGGCGGCGCCTTTAATAGTGGCCGCGAAGATGCAGGACAACGTCTGCCTGAAGGGCCTCTTCTACGGCCTTTCTTTCCTCCCTGGCCTGACGAGGATAAACGACGGCGAGCATTATATCTCCCAGGTATCGCTCGGCTGGTACCTCGCCTACCTGAGCGCGGACAAGGTCTTCAAGAAGAGCGGGGGTGTTTCCTCCCATGTCGAGGTTCTTCCGTTCAAGGACGGGGCGATGCTGAGCTTCAGCCGGCTGTTCTGAAGCGCCTTCTTTATTCCATTCACCTCTACAGGCGTTATTTTGCCCTTACGCATCATCCGGGCCGTGGCGCGTCTTGCGCCTTTGCCTCTATGACAGGGATTACCGTATTTACGCAAAAAAAACGGGATTTTGACACCTGTAAAAGTAAAACATCAAGAAAATTAATAGGTTATCTTTGGCACAGGTATTGCAATTCTATAACCTGGATATGTCTGGATATGTAATATATAGAAAACAATAGGGATTTAGTGTAAAATACATTTGGAAAACCTGTCCGTAAAGCATAATAGAGAATCCACGCCGGAGGCCGTAAAATGGGTGTAAAAGGCAGGCTTAAAGATATGGGCCTTGTCGATATCATCCAGATATTCAACTCTGAGCGCAAAACCGTCGCCGTCCACCTCGGCTCCGAGATGGGCTACGGGAGGGTCTACGTCAAGGACGGCAACATAGTCCATGCCGCCTACAGGGAGTTCACGGGCCCCGAGGCGTTCTACATGCTCCTTTCATGGAAGGACGGCGAGTTCGAGGTGGAGCCCAACGGGGTCGCGCCCGAGCAAACCGTAACCGGCTCACCCGAGGCGCTCATACTCGAAGGGCTGAGGAGGCTCGACGAGTCAAAGGGCAAGGGCGGCTCCGCGGGCGGGGCCTACGTCGGGGACATGGAATCGATAAGGCTCATAAACAGGCTGCTCGACCTGGGGATACTGGAAAAGATATAACAGGTTGCTGGTTGCTTAAAATTGTAATTTGTTCAGGCTGCTCAAAAAGCTCCAGATGCGAGGCCCCTATTAAATAGGGGAGCTTAGGAATGAGACGTACTCTTTTCGTACGTCGCAATTACGAGCTTTGATGCCAACAAAGCAGATGGACTTTTTCAGCAGCCTGACATGATGCGCATAAAATGGCAAATACAATAAAAAATATCGCCATAATCGGCGCGAACAAGGAAGGGCTCAAGCTCCTGCCCACGCTTGTCTCGGATAAGAAGAGCAGGGTCTGCCTGATAGCCGACTCGAACAGGGACGCCATGCTCTTTAAATTGAACGAGCTCGGCTACAGGCTCTCGAGGAGCCTCGACGTAAGGATAACCTCCGACCTTAACGAGATTAAGAAGATACCGAAGCTCGACATAATAATAAACGCGCTGCAGGACCCCGCCACCGAGAAGTTCCTCGAGTCCCCCGAGTTCAGGGACATAGAAAAGCTCGGCCCGCTTTCAACGCGTCTTATCTGGGGCGTAAGGGCCGCCGCGCCCACTACCGGCGACAGGTCCCACGAGCAGACGACGCTGCTTACCTCGCTCCGCGAGATAGTCGACGCGGTCAGGCTCACGATCGACAGGAAAGAGCTTTTGTCCGTGATCCTCAAGCTCGCAACGGAATCTACCCGCGCGGAGAGGGGCTCCATAATGCTCAGCTTTGCCGACGAGGGGATGCTCCGCGTGGAGATAGCCAAGGGCATGGACGAGGAGGTAATAAGAAAGATCAGGGTCCCGATAGGGGAAGGCATCTCCGGAAAGGTGGCGAAGGACGGCAAGCCGCTCCTCATATCCGGCAAGGCGAACGGCGAAAACTTCGCCCGGCCCATGGAAAGAAGCGACGTCAAGAGCGCGATGTGCGTGCCTCTTATAGTGAACGGCGAGATAATAGGCGTAATAAACGTAAGCTCGTCGGAATCTACCCACGTCTTCACGAACGACGACCTTAACTTCCTGACCAGCCTCGCGGGGCTCGCTGCCGAGGTCATCCACAGGTCTAACGAGTACGAAAAGCTCCGGGTGAACGCCGCGAAGTTCTCCTTCTGGAAAGAGGTCGATTCCATCATGTCGGCCTCCGCCCCCGTGGACAAGAGGCTTAACACGGTCGCCAGGAAGCTCGTCGAGATAGTGCCCGGGCTCACATGCTTCATCTACGTCTTCGACGAGGACCGCATGAGGCTCTTCCTCAAGGCCTCGAGCATAAGGGACAGCAAGGGCCTGGGCCTGCTGAGCATCAGGGCCGGGGAGGGCATGGAAGGAAATTCCATTGACACGATGAGGGACCTCTTCCTCGTGGACAGGGCCGAGGAAGGCAACATAAAAAGGGTGTACCTGACCCTGCCGATGATATCGCACGGCACCCTTGTCGGCACCCTGAACGGGCAGGTGGTGTCGTCCCAGGGGCTTTCGAAGTACCACGAGTCGTTCCTGAAGGAGATAAGGACCCTTTTGGCGGAGAGCCTCTACAAGCACAGGCAGAGCGAGAAGGAGACATTGAGGTCGCGCAAGATGTTCGCCGTGGACGAGGCCGGCCTCGAGATGATAACTATGAAGGACCCCAAGAGGCTCGTTACCATCATCGCGACAACGCCGGCCGCGATCCTCGGGGCCGAGGGGGCGCTCCTCCGGATAAAGCAGGCAGGCTCCAAGCGGTTCGCCACTGCCGCCACGTTCGGGCTTGACGACAAGAACATAAGGGAGTACTTCCTCCCCATAGAGAAAGAGACCGTGATGGAGGTATTGAGGAAGAAAGAGACGGTAGTGCGCGAGTTCTCGGAGGAGGCGAGCCCGTACATCAGGTCGGTGCTCTCCCGCCCGCTTTTGGTGAACGACGCCCTCGTTGGCGTGCTGTCGCTCTTCAACAAGACGGGCGAGGCCTCTGTATACCCCTGCGGGTTCTCCAGGACCGACTCGGACATACTCGCGCGGTTCTCGGTATACGCCGAGAAATCTCTTGCCAACACCATAGGCAGCATCCCGGTAGAGGAAAAACCCGAAAAGACAGGCGTGTCGCAGTCGCCGCTTTCGCTTTTCGAGCAGAGGGTCGAGCAGGAGCTTAACCGAGCGAGGAGGTTCGATAAAAACCTCGTGCTCGCTACAGTGCGGATAGCCGGGCTGAAGGACTTTACCGGCGACAGGGCCGGCCTCGAAGCCCGCCTCATCAGCAACATAAGGAAAAAGACGAGGAACTTCGACGTCGTCGTAAGGCTCAATGAAGAGACCTTCGGCTTCCTCTTCCTCGACACTAACGAGAAGATCGTAAGGCTCCTCGGCTCGATAACCGAGGTCGTCGCGAACGACGCGTCGTTCCACAAGGCGCTTGCCGAAGGCAAATCGGACATACTCTACGGGTATGCCGTGTTCCCGAGGGAAGGGGACTCGTTCGCCGAGCTTTTCTCGAAGGCCTCTAACAGGGCAAAGCTCGACCTCGACAAGACGTACGACACGGAATTCTAGCAGGTTGCGTCACGCAACCTGCTAGGCAATCCAGGGATGGGTTGCCAAATTGCGAGATTATAAATCGAGCAATTTGAGAGACTTGGCCGGATTCACTCCGGCCAAGTCGTGACGGAAAAAGCCATGGATGGACTTTTTCCGCTTAATAAACGATGATAACCGTAAGGTTCTTCGCCATGCTCAAAAGCCTGGCAAAGACCGAAGTCAAGGAATATAGCGTAAGCGGCCCCGTAAGGCTCGAAGAGCTGAAGTCCATGCTAAAGAAGGACTTCCCCGCGCTCTCGGGCGTGCTGGACAGCCGTTCGATACTTATCTCAATAAACCAGGAGTTCGCGTCAAGGGACGCCGTCGTAAAGGACGGCGACGAGGTCGGGCTGCTCCCGCCTTTTTCGGGGGGCTGATATTTATTTCAGGCAAGGGCAATATCGATGAAGACAAAGTCATCCGTTTTGGTAAAGATTCAGGAGAAGGGCTTCTCCGTAGGGGAGGTCGTGGAATCCGTGAAGGCCGCCTCGAAGGGGATAGGCGCGGTCGTGACCTTCCTCGGCGCGGCGCGGGACTTCTCGAAAGGCTCTGTCATTACAGGTCTCGATTTTGAACATTACCCAGGGATGGCCGAGAAGAAGCTCATTGACATCAGGGAGCGGGCGCTGAAGAACTTCGACATAATCGAGATGGCGATAGTCCACAGGACCGGCAAGATTGAGATAGGCGAGGACATCGTCGTGATAGCCGCGGCCTCGGCCCACCGTAACGACGCATTCATGGCGTGCGAGTGGGCGATAACCGAGCTTAAAAGGACGACCCCCATCTGGAAGAGGGAGACGACCAAATCGGGCGAGGTCTGGGTCTCAGAGACCCCGTAACAGGATAACCATGATAACAGTAGGCATACTTACGATGAGCGACAAGGGCTCAAGGGGCGAGAGGGAAGACTTGAGCGGCAGGGAGATAGAGCGCATGATCAAGGAACTCCCCTCCGAGGTAAAGGCCTATGAGGTCATCCCGGACGAGACCGCGATAATAAAGGCCAAGCTCATCGAGTACGCGGACGTGAAAAGGCTCGACCTCATCCTCACCACGGGCGGCACCGGGGTGACCCCGCGCGACGTGACGCCCGAGGCTACAAAGGCCGTCATAGAAAGGGAACTGCCCGGCATGTCGGAGGCGATGAGGGCCGAGAGCCTCAAGAAGACCCCGAACGCCATGATATCTCGGGCCGTTTGCGGGATAAGGAAGGAATCTCTCATCATAAACCTGCCCGGCAGCCCGAAGGCCGTAAGGGAGAACCTGGCTGTGGTCATGCCCGCGCTTGTACATGCGGTGGAAAAGATTAAGGGGAGTCCGACGGAGTGCGCGACGCCTTGAACACGCATAGCGAGCGCATTCCCCGCTGCTTGCAGCGGGGTCTTAGCGAGCGAATCGAAATTTTTTCCTTATGTGTCGAAGATTCCCCGCAGCTTGCTGCGGGGAGATTCAATGCGGACGCAATAAATGTCTTTATACTTTGTTGTCCTCCTCGGAAAATCCTCGACGTACAAAACAAGTACGCCTGCGGTTTTCCTCGTCGGCCGCCTCGTCTAAAGCCATTTCTTGTGTCCGAGATAGCGCTTTAGTCAAATATGTTTCTAACTACAAAGTAAATATTCTCCTTCCTCTCCTTTAACCTCCTGATGGTGTACGGCAGCCAGTCGCGTCCGTAAGGCACGTAGACGCGCACCCTGTAGCCCTCGTCCGCGAGCCTTTTTTGCAGGCCTCTCTTTATCCCCAAAAGCATCTGGAACTCGAACCTGTCTTTGGGGATATCGTTCTTGTCCGCGAACCTTTTCGCCTCGTCGATAAGTTTTTCATCATGCGTGGCTATCGCGGGCTTGAATCCCTTCGATAGAAGTTCCTTCATGATGGAATCGAAGTTCTTGTCGACGTCCTTCTTATCCCTGAACGCTATCTCCGGCGGTTCCTTGTAAGCGCCCTTCACCAGGCGGACGGACGCGCCCTTTTTTATAAGGAGCTCTATATCGGCCCGGCTCCTTAAAAGGTAGGACTGTATCGCTATGCCCATATTCCGGTATTTCCCGTGGAGCTTAAGGAAAATGTCGAGGGTCTTTTGCGTGTAGGCCGAGCCTTCCATGTCGAAGCGGACGAAGTTATCGCATCCGGCGGCCTTTTCGATTATCGTCTCAGCGTTTTTGGCGGCAAGGTCGTTGGAGATATCGAGGCCGAGGTGGGTAAGTTTAAGCGAGACGGTGGAGGCGGCCCCCGTTGCCTTGATACCGTCGAGGAGGGCGAGGTATTCGTTTGTAACGGCCTGGGCCTCAGGGCCGCTCTTTACGTTTTCACCGAGGTGGTCGATGGTGGCCAGTATTCCGTCTTTGTTGAGCCGCAGGGCCGCCCCTATCGCGTCGTTTTTATCCGTGCCCGCTATGTACCTCTTCGCGAAAAAGAAGAGAAGGCCTTTCACAGGGCCCTCTTGAGGAAATCATTTATCACCCCCTTGAGGCCGGGGGAGCCGATATCGGCCACCTCGTACCGCACGCGGACAGCAGGCTTTTTTATCTTTATCACTCTGGCGAGGTCAACGGGCGTGGCGATAAGGACGGCGTCGCATGGCGTTGAGTTTATGCTCTCCTCAAGCTCCTTCATCTGGGCTTTCGAGTACCCCATCGCCGGGAGGAGGTTTTTAAGGTTAGGGTAGTTCGAGAGCGTCTCCCTTATGCTGCCTTTGGCGAACGGTCCGGCGTCCACGGGATGGGCGCCGTGCATCCGCGCAGCTATTATCCCGGCGCCGAAGTCCATGCCACCGTGAGTGAGGGTTGGGCCGTCCTCGACTACAAGTACTCTCTTGCCTTCGATCGGAGCATCCACCGTGACCTCGGACGCGGTCTTTATTATGCCAGCGGTCTGGTTCAGGGTCCTGATGTTCCTTGTTACCGTGGAGATTGCCTCGTCGGTTGCGCTGTTGGCCTTGTTGATGATGACGAACATGGCTCTCCGGACATTGACCTCGCCGTGATAATACTTAAGCTCGTGGCCGGGTCTGAGCGGGTCGGCTATTGTCAGTTCGAGGTCCGGCCTTATGAAAGGCGTGTCGTTGTTGCCGCCGTCCCAGATGATAAGGTCGGCCTCTTTCTCTGCCTCTGTTAGTATCTCCCCGTAATCGATACCGGCGTAGACGACGACCCCTTCGTTTATAAGCGGCTCGAACTCCTCCATCTCCTCGATGGTGCAGCCGTGCCGCTCAAGGTCCTCGTACCTCTCGAACCTCTGCACCCTCTGCTTGAGAATATCACCGTACGGCATGGGGTGGCGTATGACGACGGGCCTTTTGCCCGCCCGCACGGCCTCCCTCGCGATGAACCTCGTCACCCCGCTCTTTCCGCAGCCGGTCCTTACGGCGCAGACCGAGACGACGGGCCTGTTAGATCTGAGCATAGTCGATTCCGCGTCAAGGAGGACGAAGTCCGCGCCGAGCGAGGCCGCAAGCGAGGCCCGCAGCATGATGTACTCGTGGGAGACGTCGCTGTAGGAGAATACGACCTCATCCACCTTCCGGGATTTTATTATCTCAGGGAGCTTTTCTTCGCGGAATATGGGGATGCCTTCGGGGTAGAGCGGGCCTGAAAGCTCCGGCGGGTAAATTCTATCGTGGATGAAAGGTATCTGGGCCGCGGTGAACGCGACGACCTCGCAGGAGGGGTCGTCCTTGAAGCGGATGTTGAAGTTATGGAAGTCCCTGCCAGCCGCGCCCATTATGACGACTTTTTTCCTCATTCTCTTTTCCCCGCATTTTTAAGGAGATGGAAACGTCAGCAGGACGCGGAAAAAGCCCCAAGGTTGTCATTCTGAGGAGCCGAAGGCGACGAAGAATCTCGTAAGTTGATTTCATTAGACCCGAGATTCTTCCCCTTCACTTCGCTCAGGGCTTCGGCTCACACGCTCAGAATGACAGGTTGAAATGGTTTTTCCGCAACCTATTGGAAATCTTATCGGGCGCAGGTTAAAAATCAAGCTTATTTAAACGGCGGCATCTCTTTGGTGCCAAGGAGCATATACCCGCCCTTCGCGTCCAGCACCTGAAGTTTCTTAAGCTCCTCGGACTCCGCGTATTTCGGGGCCGTTGTTATCACGACGAGGCCGGTCCTCTTGGCGTACTCCTTTATGTCGCACTCGGCGCTTTTTTCGACCTTGAGCGTCTTTCTGGCCGCGTAGAAGGCTATCGAGGGCTTATTTAGCTCGTACGTGGCGAGCACGCCCTTTTTGTCGAGGCGGCTCCCCGCGTATCTGGAGTAATCGTAAAGCGTCCTCTGGAGGTATATGTTCACGGGCGGTAGCGCGTATAGCCTCAAAAATATAATAAGCCCCGCCACCACGGCGCATATCGCGAGCACGGGCTTAAGCGGGTTTAAAAGCGACAATGCCGCCAGCACGGCTATCGCGAGGAAACACGCCCCGGCGGTGTAGAAAAACCAGGGGGGCAGAATGATGTCCATCTTTATATGCGTCGAAGGCAATATGAAAAGAGAGGCGGCGAAGGCGAGCGATATTATGATGAGGATGTAGACAGCGCCTTTCCCTCTTTTTTCTTCGACAAGCTCCGCTATCGAAAGCCCCGCGAGTATCGCGCCCGCGGGGAAGAGAGGGAATATGTAATTGGGCAGTTTCGTCTTCGCTATCGAAAAAAAGACGAGCACGAAGATGAACCATACCGATGAAAGGAGGTACAGGTCCGAAAGCGGGTCGAGCCGCTCCTTGATCCCCCGGTATACGGCCCCCGGCAGGAAGGCCACCCACGGGAAAAACCCGGCAACAAGGACGCCGAGGTAGAAGTAGAAAGGCCCGCCGTGGCTCGAAATCACCTCCGAGTAGCGATGTATGTGGTGCTTTATGACGAACGCGTTGAAGAACTCCCAGCCGTTTATGTAAAATTGCGCCGCGAACCACGGCGCGGATATGACGAGAAAAAGCGCGATGAGCCTCGGGCTAAAGAGCCCTTTTACCCTCGTCATGTCCTTTGAGAGCATGGAGAACAGGAACGCCACGGCTAACGGGAAGAGGAGCCCTACCGCGCCTTTCGTCAGCACCGCGAGCGCGGCTGAGACCCAGAAGGCCGTAAACCATTTCCTGTCCTCGAAGGCGCCGAGGTAAAAGGAATATATCGACGCCGAGACGAAGAACGCGAGCGTCATGTCCGTTACCGCGGAATGGGTGTATACGAAATACTCGAGGTTCAAAAGAAGCGCGAGCGCGGCGAAGAATGCGGCGGAGCCGCCCTTTACGCGCCTCATGAAAAGGAAGGTCATGAAAACGAGCAGAGAGCCGAAGAGCGACGAGGTGAACCGTGCCGCGAACTCGGTTAGGCCGAAGAGCTTGAAGGATGCCGACATGAGCCAGTATATGAGGACGGGCTTGTCGTACCTCGGCTCGTAGTTGTATGTAGGGGTGATATAATCGCCGGTCTCGACCATCTCCCTCGACGCCTCGGAGAAGACCGCCTCGTCCACGTCGAAAAGGAAAAACCCGCCCGTCTTGAAGAACGATACCGACAGTATCAGGAGGCAAAGGCCCGCGATGAGCCACTTCTCCCGCGCCCTTTCACTCGCCGTCACGAGATAACCCGCGCAGACCCCGACGAAAGCGCCAGCCAGGACGTCGGTAGGGTAGTGCGAGCCGAGGTAGACACGGGCCGCGCCTATGAGCGCGGCTGTCGTATAGAATATAAGCGAAAAGCGCGGGTACCTCTTAGCCAGCACGTACGCCACGGCGAACGCCGCAGCCGTGTGTCCGGAGGGGAAGGAGTTGAACCTGCCGGTAAGGTCGAACAGGGACGGGTTCTCAAGGAGCCTTATGGCGGCGCCCGCGCCGCTGTTTATCCTCGGCCTCTCGAACGCGGCCTTCAAGACGTGCGTCACCGCGCCTGATAGGACGAGTGAAAATGCGGCTTCTTTGCCCGCGTTCCTCAGTGAAAGGCCTTTGGAGCTTAACCCGAATAGATAGAGGGCCGCGCACACGGCTATCAGGAAGCCGCCGTTGCCGACGAAGCTCAAGAACCGGGAGAGCGCTACGAGCGCCTGCGCCTGGGGCAGCCTTCCGACAAGGATGTTATCGAGCTGAAGAAAAAATATGGCGATGGCCGCTATGGAGATGGCAACGGCGACGGGTTTGCGGACCTTTATCAAACAACGGCCTCCTCAAGGATATCGAGGGCCCTGTCCATCTCGGTCCGCGTTATCGTAAGCGGCGGCATGAGGCGCGCGACGTTCTTATCGACCCCGCATTCGACTATCACAAGCCCTTTAGCGAGGCACTTCCTCATGACCTTGATGAGCCCTTCTCTGTCGGGTTGGCCGTCCTTTTTCACGAACTCCACGCCTATCATCAATCCCAGGCCCCGCACGTCGCCGATACGGCTGGACTTTTTCTGCATCTCCTTGAGGCGGGATACAGCGTGGGCGCCTATAGTGACGGCGTTTTGGAGGAGATTTTCTTTTTTTATCTTATCTATAGTCGCGCAGGCCGCGGCGCAGGCCACGGGGTTGCCCCCGAAGGTCGTGCCGTGCGCGCCGGGGGGCCACTTCGACATTATCTTTTTCGAGGCCCCGAAGGCGCTCAGGGGGAACCCGGAGGCTATGCCCTTGGCCATGGTGATGATGTCGGGCTTCAGGTCGAAATGCTCTGAGGCGAACCACCTGCCGGTCCTGCCGAAGCCTGTCTGCACCTCGTCGGCTACGAGCAGTATCCCTTCTCTTTTGCAGAGTCCCTTGAGCCTTTTCATGAACTCGAAAGGCGGGGCTATGTAGCCGCCTTCGCCGAGCACCGGCTCTATGACCATGCAGGCGACTTCTTCGGGCGTTATCTGGTATTTGAGTATGCGCTCAAGGTAGTTGAAGCAGTCGGTTGAGCACGTATTGACATTCTGCCCCATCGGGCAGCGGTAGCAGTAAGGGTAGGGTGAATGGAATACCGAAGGCAATAGCGGGTGGTAGCGCCTCCTGTACCTGGCTGCCGACGTGGTAAGAGAGACAGCGCCCAATGTCCGGCCGTGGAAGCCGCCGGTAAACGCTATGATGCCCTGCCTGTTGGTGGAGTGCCGCGCAAGCTTTATCGCCCCCTCCACGGCCTCGGAGCCGCTGTTTGAGAAGAAGAACATCTCTATGGAACCCGGGGTTATTCCGGCAAGCCTTTCCGCCAGCTCGACCTCGGAATCGTAATGGAAGATGCACCCCGAGTGTATGAACTTACGCATCTGGGCAGAAGCGGCCTCGATGACCTCCGGGGGGCAGTGGCCGACGTTGGCCGTGGCGAGCCCGGAAGTGAAGTCCATGTACCTCTTCCCGTCCTCGCCCTCGACATACAGGCCCCCGGCCTTTTTTACGACTATGTCCGTATGGAAGACGAGGGCCGGGGTTATTAGCCTTTTAGACCTCTTAAGGGTATCCTTTGCCATGGGCCTGGTTTATTCCTCGTCTATCGGGGCGGGCTCGCAGAGGAGAGAATCGTAGATGGCCAGTCGGCCGCATTTCTTGCAGATGTACTCTATCCTGTCGAGCATGGTCGTGCAGACGTGCCGCGCGTCGTTTACGGTCTTGCCGCAGAACTCGCACTGGAAGGGCGGGGCCTCTTTCCTCGGGTGGCAGAGATGCCCCCTGCCGCTCGCCGTGGCCCCGCACGTGGGGCATGAGTAGGTCTTTACGTACTGTGTCATTTAAAGGCGGCTCCTTTTCTATTTACCGGCAAGGCCTGAGAGGACTTCCGTGAGCTTTCTCAGGTGGTTCTTTTCCTGCTCGATGAGGCTTTCGACGACGGCCCTGTCCTTCTCCCTTATCATCTTCAGTATTTCGTAATAGAAAAGGAGCGAGTCCTTCTCCATGCCTATGGCGGTATTGAGCACGTCCCGCTCGCCGTGGACCGTCCCGGCGAATTTCTTCCCGCCCTCGGGCCTGGTGAAGACCTCGGTATCGGCGAGCGCCTTCAAGTACAGCGAAGCCTCTTCGAGGTAGGCGTCGAAGCCAACGGAGGCCTGCTCGTCCTCGCCCAGGAGCTTCTTGAGGTCGAGGAAGACCTTAATGTGGCGTCCTTCTTCCTCGGCAAGGGTCTTGAAGAGATCTTTTACGGACCTGTCCTTAGACGCCTTGCCGGCGTCGGTGTAGAACTTAAGCCCGTTTTCCTCTATCCTTACGGCCATCTCGAGCACTTCATTGCCAGTAAAATGAACCGGGTCCATAAAAGTCCTACCTCCTAATGAAAAATAAATTCGTCTGTCAGCGCCGAACGAGGCGGATTATAACAGAAAGGCCGGGAAAGTTACAGAGAAGATTGAGGCGTGAGCCCCTCACTCCTTATCAATCTGCGCGCGCTGTAGCCTGCCGCTGAAGTCCCTGTACACGACCTTCCATTTCGTGAACATGTCGAGCGCGCCGCCCCTTCCCCCGGCCTCTTTGCGCCCGAGCCCGCTTTTCTTGGTCCCCCCGAACGGGAGCTGTATCTCGGCCCCGATGGTCGGGGCGTTTATATAGACTATCCCGGCCTCGAGGTCCCTTTCCGCTATGGCCGTGTTGTTCACGTCCTGGGTATATATGGAGGACGAAAGCCCGTACTCTGCCCCGTTGGCTATGCCTATCGCGTCCGTCAGGTCCTTTGCCTTCAGTACGGCCACGACAGGGCCGAATATCTCCTCCCTCGCTATCCTCATCTCCGGGTCCACGCCAGTGAATATCGTCGGCTCAATGAAAAAACCCTTTGCCAGCTCTCCTTCGGTCCTCCTCTTGCCGCCGAGCAGGAGCCTGGCGCCCTCCTTCCTGCCTGTCTCTATGTACCCGAGGACCTTGTTCATCTGGGCCTCGTTTATGAGCGGGCCCACGCCCGTCTCTTTTTTGAGCCCGTCGCCGAGCTTGAGCTTTTTGGCGGCAGCCGCGAGCATATCTATGAATTTGTCGTGGACCTTCTCGTGGACTATGAGCCTGCTCGCCGCCGTGCACCTCTGCCCGGTAGTGCCGAAGGCCGCCCAGAGCGCGCCTTCTACCGCGAGGTCGAGCCTCGCGTCGTCCATGACGATAATCGGGTTCTTCCCGCCCATCTCGCAGGATATCTCCTTCTCCAGCCCGCCGCATATCCTCGCGAGCCTTTCGCCCACGGCCGTGGAGCCGGTAAAAGAGACGCCGTCTACGCCCCTGTGGGTGGAAAGGTATTCGCCGATTTCATCCCCCGTGCCGTGGACGAGGTTGACGACTCCTTCGGGGACGCCCGCCTCGTGCAGGACCTCGACGAGCCTTGTGGCGCACACGGGCGTATAGCTCGACGGCTTAAATACCACGGTATTGCCGCTTACTATCGAGGGGAGGAGCTTCCACGAAGGGATGGCGATAGGGAAGTTCCAGGGGGTTATGAGCGCGAACACCCCTATGGGGACTCGGACCGACTTGCAGTCTTTTGACGGCAGCTCCGAGGGGACGGTCTCGCCCGAGAGCCTCCTGCCTTCGCCCGCCATGTAGTAGGCCATGTCTATAGCCTCCTGGACGTCGCCGAGCCCTTCGGGCAGGACCTTGCCCATCTCGCGGGTGACGAGGCGGCCGAGCTCGTCTTTCCTCTTGACCAGCAACTCCGCCGCCCTGAAGAGGATTTCACCTCTTTTAGGGGCGGGCAGCAGTCTCCAGCCGGGGTACGCCTTCCGGGCGGCGGCGACGGCCTCGTCCACGTCTTTTGCGATGGAAGCCGGGACCGTCCCTATGACCTCGTCCGTATTCGCCGGGTTTACGCTCTTGAGCGTCTTGCCCGACGCCGAATCAGTCCATTTGCCGTTAATAAGGTTTTTATAGTTTGCGGTCATCCGCCCCTCCGGCATACCAGGCTGCTGAAAAAGTCCATCTGCTTTGTTGTCTGCGTCTTGTCATAACGTAAGGAGAGTACGCCTCATTCCTCGCTCCCCTATTTTAATGACGCCTCGCATCTGGAGCTTTTTGAGCAGCCTGAATAAATTCCGGGTTTTTCAGCACCCCGGTTAAAAAAAGTATATCAGAGAGGCAGGGGCCAGGCAATAAGGAGAGGACAGGGCCTTTGGACAGAATCCTAACTAATTGAAATCCATCTAAAAATTAAACTTTCGCCTAAAGTCCGCTCAAAAAAATGTCGAAGTGTAAGTGATGAGGAGATTCCTGGTCATAGTCTTTCTTCTGTTCGTTGCGGCTGACGCCAAGGCAAGCGAATGCCGGGAGTACGCACTCCTGCACGATTTTGAATTTTTCGTAAAGGAATACAACTGGTCAAAGGGGAGGGTGCAGATAAACCTGTGGGACTCGCCCGCCCAGATAATGGTCATAGGCAAGGTGCTGCCGGGCCTTCAGGTGCTGATACTTGATGAAAGGATTGGCTACTACAAGGTAAGGCTGCCTGACGTGCTTGGAGGTGTAGTCGGCTGGGTGAAGAAGGACTTTATCGAGAAGGTGATACCGAAGGACCCTGAGGCTATCGACTGCGGGTAGGCTGTTTGTCCCCTTCGGCCGGGCTTTCTTTCACGGTCTCTATGAGTATGCTCACCCTGCGGTTGCTCGCGTCAAGGGGCCTGTCGGGGTTTAAGAGCGCGGTATCGGCGAAGCTCGTCACCCTTGTTATCCGTTTGGGGTCGAGGCCGTTCCTTATAAGTTCTCTCCGGGCCGCGTTCGCCCTGTCCGCGGCAAGCTCCCAGTTCGTGTAATTGTCCTGAGGGTATTTGAAGCTGTCGGTATGCCCCTCGATCTGGATGGTATAGTCCTGGTCCTTGAAGGCCGAGGCGAGCACCGTAAGGACCTTCTGCCCGTTGCCGAGGAGGTTTGCCTTGCCGAGCTCGAACATGGTCTTGCTCTCCCTGTCTACCATCTCTACCCTCACGCCCTCGTTGGTCGTGAATATGAGGAGGTTGTCCCTGAGTTCGCTGAGCTGGGCTTCGATTATCTTGCCGAGCTCGAGGACGATCTTCGCGCTCTCCTGCCCCTTGTTCTTGACCTCGCCCGGTTCCTTGTCGAGCTTTACGGGGTTGCCCATCATTACCGAGATACCCTTGCCGCCGCCCGCCTCAGTACCCTTGAATATCGTATAGCTCCTGAAGTATTCGGCCACCGCCTTCTTGCCGTCTATCGACATCACCGCGACGAGCCAGAGGACGAGGAACAGGGCCATCATCGCCGTTATGAAATCGGCATAGGCGACCTTCCAGGCCCCTCCGTGGTGGCCGCCCTCATGGCCGGCTTTCCTTATCTTCTTTATTATGACGGTCTGCGCGGGTTTTTGCGGGGCCGGGGTCTCGGCGGTGTTGGCGTTGTTGTCCATCTTAAGCGGCCTTTTTCTTCCTTAAAGAGCTGTCGAGCTCCTTGAACGACGGCTTGGTGTCGCTGAAAAGGACCCTCCTCGCGGCCTCGACCGCTATCTGGGGCGCGGAGCCCTTGGCGAAAGTGAGTATGCCGACCTTGATCGATTCGAGGTATTTGGAGTCCTCCCGCGCCTTGTGTTCGAGGTGCGCCCCCGCCGGGCCGAGGAAGCCGTAGCAGAGGAGGATGCCGAGGAAAGTCCCCACGAGCGCCGCGGCGACGCTGTGGCCTATCACCTCGGGAGACTCGCTCATCTTCCCCATCGTGATGACGACGCCGAGGACGGCAGCCACTATGCCGAAGCCGGGGAGAGAATCGGCTATCTTCGTTATTACGGCCGGGGCGACGCCCGATTCCTGGTGGTGCGCGTCCATCTCCATTGTCATCATCTCTTCCATCTCGAACGGATTTACCCCGAGCACGAATATCCGGAGGTTGTCGCAGATGAAGTCGATCGCGTGGTGGTTCTTGAGTATTTCCGGGTACGCCTTGAAAAGCGGGCTTTTTCCCGGGTCCTCTATGTCTTTTTCCACCGCGAGAGAGCCTTCCTTCCTTATCTTGTTGAATATGCTGAAAAGGAGGCCCATGAGCGAGAGATAGCTGTCTTTGCTGTGTTTGCTCCCGCTGAGTATGACGGGGAGGCTCTTGAGTATCTTGAAAAGGAGCCTGGGCGGGCAGGTTATTACAAGCGAGCCTATCGCGGCGCCCCCGAGGATAACGAACTCGGCCGGCTGGATGAGCACATAGATATTCCCGTGCTCCAGGAGATAGCCCCCCAGGATGGAGCCGAAGACTATGATTATGCCTATTATTGGGAACATGCCGGTGCTTCTAAACCTTATAATACCGGGGTTTTATTTTGAAAAATGAACATATGCAGTGCAATTGCGGCAGCGCGTATAATTAATTATCGGCAGGAGATGGAAAGACTTTAATTCCGGCTGCTCAAAAAGTCCATCTGCTTCGTTGGCATCAAAGCTCATCATTGCGACGTACGAAAAGAGTACGTCTCATTCCTCGCTCCTTGCCGCCTCGCATCTGGAGCTTTTTGAGCGCCTTTTCAAATTGATGGGGATAAAAAAAGGCCGGCTGAAGGCCGGCCTTTGAACATGGAGCGGGCGAAGGGAATCGAACCCTCGTATGAAGCTTGGGAAGCTTCCATTCTACCATTGAATTACGCCCGCGATGAAACGGTAGAAGAAATATAAAAATACATTATACGGGATTAAGAGTCAAGGGGATTAATAGATAGTAAAGCCCCCCCCTTTGCCCATCAAGCGATATCAGCAGCCTGCTAACCTGCAGGAATTTTTTTTTGCGTTATACTCAAACCTATCAAAAAAGAACCCGGACTCGGTCTTCAGGTCTTTAAACAGGCCCCTGCCTGTTTAAAACGCGCCTTGCGGGGACTTACGTTTGTTGCGCCTTTATCCCCGGCTTGCCGGTGGCTGCTGAGATTCAGTCCAAAGGAGGTGAAAATGGATGAGAAAAACGGGCGCTTAAGCCTGCGGGACCAGAGACGCGGGATTTCAATTTTCTCGCTGGCCATCTTTTTCCTTATCTCCTGCTCGATCTTCGCGGCCATGCCCCCGGAAAAACAGCCCGAAGCCGCTTCAAATACGGAAAACCCGCAAATTGACAGGGACTACCTTTACTGGGGGGCGCACCTGCGGTCAATAAACCCGTCGCTCAGCACAGGCGAAATATATGATATCGGCAGGGCGATAGTGCGTTACAGCAGCGCCTACAAGCTCCCCCCGGGGCTGATCGTCGCGGTAATAAAGGTCGAGTCGCACGGCAGGCTCGATGCCGTAAGCCCGAAGGGCGCGGTCGGCCTCATGCAGGTGATGCCGTGGTGGCCAAAGGAGCTCGGCATCAAGGGCGACCTCTCCTCCGTGGACACGAACATACGCATAGGCACCCATATCCTCGCCGAAAATATAAAAAAATGGGGGCATAGGGAGGGCATATTACGGTATTACAGGGGAGGGGGCCTATCGGACGACGGCTACTTCGTAAGGGTGCAGAGGGCGATGGACGGGCTTGCCGGGTAGCCATATTTAGCTTTGCTAAAAGCCCGATATGGTATAATATAAGAAAAAAAGAAAGAAGGTCTTTCGTAGATGAAGTTAAGGATCGAGGTTGGGGAGCCCCGCGGTTTTGACGCGGGCGACGGCACGAACGCGATAATAGCGGATGTCATAGCGGGATCTGAAGGCTCGCGGGTAGTAGAGAGGCCGCCGAACGCGGCGACGATGATAGTGACGAAGGGCGAAAAAAAGCTCGAGGACAATACCGAGTATTGGTTCGCCGTCACATGCTCCCCGATGAGCTTCGAGGGGATGCGCTTCAGGAGCCTGCTTTTGATCCCACGCTACAGGCTCAAAAAGCCCCCCTTGGAGCTTTTAGGCGAAGGAGAAAAGCTCGTCTTCAACGGCGTATGGCGGGTGGACGGAGGTGTGTGGGACGCCCCTTCCATACAGGCGGCGCAGGACGGAGGGGTGGAGATAGCCGAGACGATGCTCGTCGTCAACGCGATAGCGGTCGAAGAGAGCTGATAGCCTTCAAATAAGTCCATCTGCTTCGTTAAAAACGGATAAAAGTCACAGATTTGCCTCCCGGCTTTTGTTATAAAGGCGCGGGGGGCGTTTTTTTTTGATATACTTGTCAAAAGCATGACTTCTTTCGCGACTCAGGCATACTTACTTTTCGGGAGCCGGGTTACTTTAAGTCCGGCGGGTTCAAGCTGCACGCCTTGCCTGAGTAAAAACTTAATAAATACATGGACTTCCTGTTCTAATCTTCCTTTAATAAAGGATTGTTCATAATCCACCCAAAGGAAAATTTGGGATTTCTTCGTCCTGACGTCTCCGCAGAGGTCTATTTTATTCTTTATGAGCGCAAACGAGATGGAAAAAATAAGCTGCGCTGAGGCCACGGCGGACAGCTCCGTCCCCGTCGTCGCCGGGAAAAAAGAGGGAAGGGGCTCGGCCTTCGAATGGGCCCTTTTAACCGTACTGGCCTCAATCGCCATCGGCGTCTATGAGAGCATGGCTCAGGCCTATGCGCCGGGCCTGAGCATCGTAAAGGCCCTCCACCTCGCGGGTTACCTGAAGGGGTACCCGGTCGTCTTCGAGCCGAGCAAGGGCGTCTGGCACCTCATAGGCTGGACGGGGTCGGCGATGATGGCCGTCATGATGCTCTACAGCGTCCGGAAGAGGTTCGATTTCATGTCCAGGCTCGGCTCAATGCGCCACTGGCTTTCCGCCCACATGTTCTTAGGCATACTCGGGCCGGTGCTCGTGACCTTTCACACCACGTTCAAGCTCCACGGGATAATAGCGACGAGCTTCTGGTGCATGATTGTGACGATGGTATTCGGGATACTCGGAAGGTACATATATGTCCAGATACCGAGGTCCATTACCGGCGCTGAGCTCGGGGTGAGGGAGATGGATTCCCTCGTCGAAGACCTTAACATCGAGCTGCACAGGTACTTCAGCAAGGCCAACTTCTCCCACCTCCTCGGGGCCATAAGCACTGCCGACGCGGAGGCGGGACATTTGAGCCCGGTAAAGGCGTTGTTTTTCATGATGAGAAACGATATAAAAAACCGCTTCAGGATATACAGGCTTGGAGGCGCGCTAAAGCGCCGTTACGGGTTGAGCAGGGACGCAAGGAGAGAGATAGTAACTCTTTTAAGGAGAAAGGCCGCGCTTATAAGGCGCAAGAACTTCCTTACCACCTCCCACCGTCTCCTCCACTACTGGCACGTCCTGCACGTCCCGCTCGCGATAGTGATGTTCCTCATAATGTTCCTTCACATAATAGTCTACTACGTCTTCAGGCCGGCGGTTTAGGGCCGAGCTGGATGGGAGAAGCATGGGACGCATCGTCTTAATCCTGTTCTCGTTCTTGACATTCATCTCCGTATCCGTCTCTGTTCCGGCGGCCGCGGAGGACAGCATAGGCACCCTCATAAGCCCGGGGGACCTGGCAAGCGCGCACTCCAAGTACGAAGGCATATTGAACTGCGTCAAATGCCACAGGCTCGGCAAGGGCGTGCCCGACTCCACCTGCCTCGACTGCCACGACAAGCTCGCCAAAAGGATCCAGAACAAGGAGGGGCTGCACGCCAAGTTCACCGAGACCTGCATAAAATGCCACGGCGACCACAAGGGCAGGTCGTACAAGATGATTTCGGTGGAGAAGGACAGGTTCGACCACGACCGGACGGACTACCGCCTCAGGGACAAGCACGCCGAGACGAAGTGCGACAAGTGCCACAAGAAGCAGGGCGTCTACACGGGCCTCAAGCAGGAGTGCAACTCCTGCCATGACGACGAGCACAAAAAGCAGCTCGACCAGGACTGCGCGCGCTGCCATAACTTCAAGGGCTGGAAGGACGTCGCCAAGTTCAACCACAATACCTTCTCGAAGTACCTCCTTACGGGCAAGCACATAGACGTTAAATGCGCCAGGTGCCACGAAAAAGGCACATATAAGCCGATAGAGAACAAGAAGTGCGACAACTGCCACAAGGACCCGCACAGGAAGCAGTTCACGGACAAGGCCTGCGACTCCTGCCATGCGACAAGGAGCTGGAAGACCACGGACTTCGACCATAGCTCGTCCGCATACATCGGCTACAGGCTCGAAGGCAAGCACCTGAAGGTCGATTGCGCCAAGTGCCACGTCAAGGGCAAATACAAGCCCCTTGATTACAAGAAGTGCGACGACTGCCACAAGGACCCGCACAGGAAGCAGTTCCCCAACAGGGCCTGCGACTCCTGCCACGACGTCATGAAGGAATGGAAGACGACCGGCTTCGACCACAACTCAGCCGAGTACAAGGGCTACAGGCTCGAAGGAAAGCACCAGAAGGTAAACTGCGAAAAGTGCCACGTCCAGGGCAAGTTCAAGCCCATAGAATCGAAGAAGTGCGAGGACTGCCACAAGGACCCGCACAAGAAGCAGTTCCCCAATAAGGCCTGTGATGCCTGCCACGACGTCAAGAAGGACTGGAAGTCGACCGGGTTCGACCATAACTCAGCCGACTATAAGGGCTACAAGCTCGAAGGCAAGCACCAGAAGGTGAACTGCGAGAAGTGCCACGTCCAGGGCAAGTTCAAGCCCATAGAATCGAAAAAATGCGACGACTGCCACAAGGACCCGCACAAAAAGCAGTTCCAGAACAAGGCCTGCGATTCCTGCCACGACGTAGTGAAGGACTGGAAGTCGACGTCGTTCGACCATAACTCCCCTCAGAACGCGCGGTACAGGCTCGACGGCAAGCACCTGAAGGTCAACTGCGAGAAGTGCCACGCCGACGGCAAGTACAGGCCCCTTGACTTCAAGAAGTGCGAGGACTGCCACAAGGACCCGCACAAGAAGCAGTTCTCGGATAAGCTGTGCGAGGCGTGCCACACAACGAAGGAGTGGAAGACGACGCTCTTCGAGCATAACGCGACCTCTTACGCCGGGTACAGGCTTGAAGGCAAGCACGTAAAGACGCCCTGCGAGAAGTGCCACGTTGACGGCAAGTACAAGCCCATACAGACCGTCTGCCAGAACTGCCACGAGAAGGACGACGCGCACAAGGACGAGCTCGGGAAGGTCTGCAAGAAGTGCCATAACGAGGAGACCTGGAAAAAGTCCACCATGGACCACAACCTCCAGACCAAGTTCCCTCTGGTCGGCAAGCACAGGGACACCCCGTGCGACAAGTGCCATAAGGAGAAAAAGTACAAAACAAAGGCCGAGAAGTGCATCGACTGCCACAAGGACGTCCACAAGGGAGAGTTCAAGGAGGAGTGCTCGTCCTGCCACACGCAGTCCGACTGGCAGCCGAGGAAGTTCGACCACAAGAAAAAGGCGGGCTTCGAGCTCCGGGGCGTCCATAACGACGTCATCTGCTCGAGCTGCCACGTGACAAAGGAGTACAAGAAGGTCAACCGCTACTGCAACCAGTGCCACGTCGACCCGCACCTGAACCAGTTCGGGGTCGTTGAGTGCGAGAAGTGCCACGGCCAGAGGTCATGGAACCCGGTCGACTTCAGGCACAGCTCAACGAGCTTCCCGCTCATCGGCAACCACCGTTCGGCCGAGTGCCAGGCCTGCCACGCCAACAGGCTCTACAGGAACACCCCGGTATTCTGCTACAACTGCCACGCGAGCAACTATATGTCCGCCTCGGGCCACGTGGCAAACGGGTACTCGACGGACTGCAAGCAGTGCCACACGACGACGTTCACGTCGTGGAGCTTCAGCCATTTGAACTTAAGCTCCGGCTGCTCGTCGTGCCATCTGAGCTTGAGGCCGGCCTCTCACGTAACTAACCCCACGCTCTACCCGACGACCTGCGAGCTTTGCCATTACTCGACCTCGTCATGGACGTTGCACCGGCATTCGCTGGCGACCACCGGGTGCGCGACCTGCCATCTGAACTACTCGACCCCGGCAAAGCCCGCCGACCATACGACGAACAACTGGACGGTCTGCGAGACCTGCCACAAATCGACCTCGGCGTGGACTTTCACACACCCGACGGCGACCACCGGGTGCGCGACCTGCCATCTGAACTCCTCGGTCCCGGCCAAGCCCGCGGACCACACGACTAACAACTGGACGGTCTGCGAGACGTGCCATAAATCGACCTCGGCGTGGACTTTCACGCACCCGACCACGACTACCGGGTGCTCGGCCTGCCATCTTAACTACTCGACCCCGGCCAAGCCCGCCGACCATGTAACCAACAACTGGACTGTCTGCGAGACTTGCCATAAATCGAAAACGGCCTGGACGTTCACGCACCCGTCCACGACCTTCCCGCTCAACCACAAGGGGACGAGCCCGAGCGACTGCAACGCCTGCCACCCCGGCGGGGCTTACACGAACAAGGGCGGGTGCATAGAGTGCCACACTTCGCGGGGCGTCACGGTCCACAAGACAAGCTCCAACTCGGGGTGCTTGAGCTGTCATCCTACGGGGCAGAAATAAAACGCCTATGACGCGCTTATCTTTAAATAGGGGGCAACACGGAAAATGCACCACAGGTTCTATCTCAAGGCTGTCTTTGCGCTCTGTCTATCCCTGATATTTTCAGGCCCGTCGTTCGCGGCCGAGAACCACGGGCTGTTTTCAATAGAGGACTTCTTTCAGGCGGACTCAAGCTCACAGGACAGGAACATCCTCACGACACGGTTCAGGCTCGACTCCACGAAGCTCAACAGCTCCGGCACGCTCTCTTTCCATTTTGACGGCAGGGAACGGAACAGCCTCGGCACGAAGGACTACAACCCGTCGATCAGGAGGGAGAGGGTAGACGTCCTCAACCTCGAGTACTCGACCCCCTCCTTGAGCCTTGTGATGGGCAGGACATGGGTCAAGGACCTTTTCATCGAGAGGGTTGACGGGGTGAACGTCGTTTTCAGGAGCGACGGCAAGGGCCTGGGTCTTTTCGGCGGCGCGAAGCCCGACCCTTACACCGAGGCCTTCAATGCCGACTTCATGACAGCCGGGGCTTACGCCTTCTATAGTAAGGAAGACCTCTCCGGCAGCATGGCCGTTGTCCACAACGCCTTCAAGGGGGCCGCCGACCGCCAGTACCTATACGCCCAGGGCTCGTTCTACCCTAAAAAGGAGCTGAGGCTCTACGGCAACGTGACCGTGGACAGGGACCAGGTGAGCAAAAACCTCAGTTTGACTAATGCTATTTTCGAGGCATCCTACAGGCCGGATTTCACCAAAAGCGTCTCTGTCGGCTACAGCCAGTTCAGGGCCATAAGGTATTTCAAGTCCATGACCTTCACCATAGACAACAGCCGCCAGCAGATATACTACTTGAGCGGCACATACCGGGTCCTCGACAAATACAACCTCTACGGCAGGGTCGAGCGCTCCTCAAGGCTCTTTAACGACATAACTGGCCAGAACAAGAGCGCCATGAACTACCAGGTAGGCGTAAGCAGGGACAACATCTACAGGGGCGTCAACATGAACCTGAACCTCACGCTCACGGACAGCTACGGCTCCTCCACGCACGAGGCGCTGAGCGTCGACCTGTCAAAATACTGGGAGTCATTCGAGGCCTCGGTGCGCGGCACGTACGTTCACAACGCCTACACGGCAACGGACACGACCGATAACCTCTGGGTATTCGGCGTGTCGGGCACCTACTTCGTAAAGAAGGGGTGGAACGTCTCCGGCTCGTACGAGTTCGAGAACGGCTCCACGTACACCACCAACCGTCTCATGACGCGCCTTTCGTATAAGTTTTAGCAGGCTGCCTCTAAAAATTGTTCTTTTCCCCGATCTCTGCGTAGGCGCGAAAATAAAAATGCTCACATATTACCATATATGCTCCGCTTTTTATTTCCGCCCTTCCTTGACCTCAGAAAAAATTCCTAATTTTTAGAGGCAGCCTGCAGGCTTCAAATAAGTCCGTCTGCGACGTTATCCTCAAAATATCCGCATAGCCTCTCTCCCCCCCCATAAACCGTGGAAAAAGCGCCCTTCTTCTGCTATGCTCAAGGTATCTCATCTTTCCCCGAGGGGTGTTGAATGACCGTGAAGAGAAGACCGCTCGTTGCCGCCCTTTTTGCGGTTATCGTATTCGTCCTGCTCGTAATATATTTCAAGGTGCTCCGAAAAGAAAAGCCCCTGGATTATATCGAATCCACCGGCGTGGTCGAGGCCACCGAGGTCGACCTGTCCTCGAAGATACCCGGCAGGATAGAAAAGCTCTGCTGTGAAGAGGGCGGCGAGGTAAAACAGGGACAGGAGGCCGTCGTACTCGAAAGCGACGAGCTTAAGGCGAAGCTCGAAGAGGGCAAGGCCGCCGTAGCCGCCGCCGCGGAGGCCGTAAAAGAAGCGAAGGTGAGCGTCGAGAACGCGGTCGTCCAGCGGGAGTCCGCCAGGTACGAGATAGACGCGGCAAAGGCCGAGGAGGAGCGGGCGAAGGCGGTAACAACCGAGGCCGGAGACAACCTCGAAAGGGCGAAGGGGCTTTTCAAGGACGGGTACGCAGCCAAAAAAGACCTGGACGCGGCACAGGCCGTTTATGACGCGAACAGGGCCATACTCGACAGCGCCCGCGCCAGGGTCCGCTCGGCACAGGCTAACTTCAGGAACTCCGGGGTCAACATAAGGGCCGCGAGGGCAAGGCTGGCCTCCTCCGAGGCTAAAAGGGCGCAGGCCGGGGCGCAGGTAAAGGTGCTGAAGGCCGGGCTCGATGACACACGGATACTCTCGCCCATAAACGGGGTGATCGCCTACAAGGCGTTCGAGGCGGGCGAGTACGTCAACCCCGGGGCTTCGATCTATACCATATACGACCTCAAGGACGTCTGGGCAAGGGTGGACGTCGAGGAGACTGAGGTGGAGAGGATAAGGCTCGGGGACAGGGCAGAGGTGGCCTCCACCGGCATGCCTCAGAAGCCCTTTTCAGGCAGCGTGATAGAGATAGGCGCGGTCGGCGGGTTCGCAACGCAGAGGGACGTCACGAGGGGGAGGTCGGACATAAAGACCTTCAGGGTCAAGGCCGGGGTTGAAAGGCCCGAGGGGCTGCTGAAGCCCGGCATGACTGTAAGGGTCAGGATATACTTCGCGAAATGACATGGCTGCCATAGAGACCATAGACCTTGTAAAGAAGTACGGCGGGCTTACGGCCCTTGACGGGGTATCCCTATCGATACCGGAGGGGGACTTTTTCGGCCTCCTCGGGCCAAATGGCGCCGGCAAAACTACGCTTATAAGGATACTCACCACACTTATAATGCCTACCGCAGGTGTAGCGAAGGTGGCGGGTTTTGACGCGGTCAAGGACAGGGCAAAGGTCAGGAACGAGATAGGCGTCGTCCCGCAGGCGATGACGAGCGACCTCGACTTAACGGGCTTCGAGATAATGGACATCTACGCCCGCTTCTACGAGATGCCGAAAAAAGAGAGGCGGGAGCGGACAGACGAGCTCCTGTCGATGGTCGGCTTGAGGGAGAGGGCAGGGGACCTGGTGGCGACGTACTCCGGCGGCATGAGAAGGCGGCTTGAGATAGCGAGGGGGCTCGTCCACAAGCCGAGGATACTCATACTCGATGAGCCGACCATAGGGCTCGACCCCCAATCGAGGCACGTCGTCTGGGAGCTGCTGGATAAGTTCCGGAAGATCGATAAACTGACGATCCTCCTTACGACGCACTACATGGAAGAGGCTGAAGCGCTCTGCGACCATGTCGCCATAATAGACTACGGCAAGATCGTGGCGCTCGATACGGTCGAGGGGCTTAAAAAGCAGATACCGCAGAAGGACGTGGTCGAGCTTACTATCCCCAACTTCGACGCGGACAGGGCCGCCGAATGGGTCAAGACACTCCCGGCGGTAACGTCGTGCGCTGTAAAAGAGGACACCCTTATAGTGTCCGCCGAGGGCGGGGCAAGGGCTATCCCCGAGCTCGTCGACGGGCTCAAGAAGATGGGCGCCAACATCACGAAGGTCACCTTGAAGCAGCAGACGCTTGAGGACGTCTTTATACACTTCACGGGCAGGCCCATAAGGGAAGAGGAGGTGAAGAAGGTGAGCTTCCTCCTCGGGGCCGGGGTGCCCACGAAGTGGGGGAGATGAGGCGCTTCATCCGTTTAACAGGCTGCGGAAAAACTATTTTAGTCCGTCATTCTGAGCGTGTGAGCCGAAGCCCTGAGCGAAGCAAAGGGGAAGAATCTCGTAGTGGACAAATCAGCAAGTTACGAGATTCTTCGGTCGCTCCGCTCCCTCAGAATGACAATAAGACACAATTAATCAGAGCTTCCCTAAAATAGTTTTTCAGCAACTTAAGCTTCAAGGAAGATGTTTTTCATGCCCGTTAGTTACTCTCTTTCCGGGGTCCTGCGATGAACCGCTTCAACGCCATATTCGAGAGGGACTTGAGGAAGTTCGTGAGGAACCCGCTCGTGGTGGCCATGAGCCTCCTTATGCCGATCATCTATCTCGTGATCCTCGGCAACTCCTTCCAGGGCGAACTGAAGAACCTGCCCATAGCCGTCGTAGACCTCGACGGCGGGCCGTACGCCGTAAGGGTGATGGAACTCCTTCGATCCTTGGAAGCCGGCCCGAGGACGCTCAAGGTGCGTAAAGTTTCCGACCAGGGCTTCGCCATCTCCGGGTTGAGGGAGGGAGTGTTCAAGGCCGTCCTCGTCATACCGCCCGATTTCAGCCGCGACGTGGCCCGGGGGACAAGGAGCGAGCTCGGGCTCTTCCTCGATAACGCGGAGACCATCTCGGCCAATTCCATTCAGGGCTCGATCCTTGGCGCGCTGCCGGAGCTTTCGAGGGAGCGTATTTCGGTGCGCGAGGAGAGGAGGACCTACTTAAGGGACATAGAGCTTTACAGGAAGATAGACTACGACCAGACGCTCATACCCGGCGTGGTGATAATGGCGATATTCCTCGGCGCCATGACAACGGGCGCGTTCAACATGGTCATGGACAGGTTCCTCGGGGTGGAGGAGAGCTACTTCCTGACGCCGCTTACCAAGAGGGACATAGTCATGGGGCTTGTGGCCAGCGGCCTGCTTATAACGACCATACTTGCCCTTGTCGTGCTTTTCCTTAGCTCCCTCATCTCCGGCGTATACCTGTGGCAGATGCTCGACCTCTGGGGGATACTCCTTATACTGGCGGTCATAATGCTTTCGACCCTCGGGCTGCAGGGGCTCATGTTCATAATAATGGGGAGGATCAACCACCCGAGGATAGTCGGCGTGCTCGGAGGCTTCCTGAACGTCATTTTCTTTTTCCCGAGCGGAGCTATCTATCCGGTCGAGAGTTTTCCGGGGTGGCTCAAGGCCTTCGCCAGGGTCAACCCCGAGACATACTCGGTGCACGCGCTGCGGGCCCTGCTATTTAAAGGAGCGGGACTTTCAGCGGTTAACGGCGACATGATATTCCTTGCCGTTTTCGCCGCCGTCTCCGTGGTGCTCGGCACCATAGCCTTCAAGCGGGCGCTGTAGCCCGTTGAAAACGTCTCCTCCTTATGCTAACCTTTAAATAAGGCTAAAATCCGAGGTGTCCGCCATGGAACTTAAAAAGATAAAGGAAGGCGTTTTCTGGGTCGGGGCCGTGGACTGGGACAGGCGGCTTTTCGACTCCCTTATCCCGCTGCCGGACGGCACGAGCTACAACTCTTTTCTTGTGAGAGGCAGCGAAAAGACCGCCCTCATAGACACCGTAGACCCGAGCAAGTCCGCGGTCCTCATGGCGGCCCTTGAAGGCGTGGACAGGATTGACTACATAGTATCGAACCATTCCGAGCAGGACCACTCGGGGACGATCCCGCTTGTCCTTGAAAAATACAAAAGCGCGAAGGTGCTGGCCAGCGCGAAGGGCAGGGAATTCCTCGTCGACCTCCTCAATATCCCGATCGAGCGGATAACCGCGGTCTCGGACGGAGAGACCCTCCAGCTCGGGGGCAAGACGCTTGAGTTCATCTCCACGCCCTGGGTCCACTGGCCCGAGACCATATCGACGTATCTCCGCGAGGACAAAATAATATTCACCTGCGACATGTTCGGCTCGCACCTGGCCGCGTCTTCTTTATATGTAGACGACGAGGCGAAGGTCTGCGAGGCGGCCAAGAGGTACTACGCCGAGGTGATGATGCCCTTCAGGACGACGATCCGCAAGCACATGGAGAAGGTCGAGAAGTACGCCGTCGACATAATCGCCCCGAGCCACGGTCCGCTCCACAGGAACGTGAAGTGCATCCTCGACGCGCACCGGGAGTGGGTATCCGACGACCTCTCCAATACCGTCGTCATCCCCTACGCCACGATGCACGGCTCCACGGAGCTGATGGTCGATTACTTGACCGACGCCCTTATTGGGCTCGGCGTAAAAGTCGAAAAGTACAACCTCGCCGTGACCGATAACGGCAAGCTCGCGATGTCCGTGGTCGACGCCGCGACATTGGTTGTAGCCTCGCCCACGGTCCTTACGGGCGCGCACCCCGCAGTCATATCGGCGGCCTTCCTCATAAACGCGCTAAGGCCGAAGCTCAAGTTCGCTTCAATCATAGGCACATACGGCTGGGCCGGGAAGATGGTCGAGCAGGTGACTTCCACCATATCCAGCCTGAAGGTCGAGATGATCGAGCCGGTTATAGTGAAGGGCAGGCCGAAAGGGGACGACTTCAAGAAGCTCGACGACCTCGCCGCGAAAATAGCCAAAAGGCATAAAGATAATAACATCACAAAATGAAATCATACCGTAAAGAGCTATTTTACCATCTGCCGGAAAGGCGCGGGTTCGTGAACATCACCCCGGACGTGACAGCCTGCATTGAGGAGAGCAATATCAAAGAAGGCATCGTGCTCGTAAACTCCATGCACATCACCTCCTCGGTATTCATAAACGACAACGAAACCGGGCTACATCACGACTTCGACGTATGGCTCGAAAAGCTCGCGCCCCACGCGCCCGTGGCCCAATACAGGCATAACGACACCGGCGAGGACAACGCGGACGCGCACCTTAAAAGGGAGATACTGGGCAGGGGCGTTGTCGTGGCGCTTACGAAGGGCAGGCTGGATTTCGGCACGTGGGAGCAGATATTCTACGGCGAGTTCGACGGCAGGCGAAGGAAAAGGGTGCTCGTAAAGATAATCGGCGAGTAGGCGTCCCGTCCCCCTCCCCGCAAGGGGAGGGGGACTATTTTCATTTCACGACAGGTAGATGTCCGCCCGCTATGCGTGTTCGAAGAGGCTGCTCAAAAAGTTCCAGATGCGAGGCAATACGGACAAGGAATGAGGCGTAGTCTCCCTGCGCTGTTTCGCGACGATGATAACGCGGCAAATGGACTTATTTGAAGCCTGGTCTAAAACCTCGGGTCGCCCTCGACAATCACCTCTGTCTTCTGCCCCCCTTTGAACACCTCAAGCGTAGGCCTGAAGAATATGAAGTCCTGATGGAAAGGCACTGATACCTTTCCCCCGAAAGAAGAGTTGTCCCCGAGCGCGACATGGACGGTGCCGAGTATCTTTTCGGTCTCAAGGATATTGTCGGGCCGCTCGGCCCTGTCGTTCGTCCCTATCCCGAGCTCGGCGATATTGCCGATGAGCGGGTTCGAGCCTATCTTCTCACGGAGGTCCTCGGCGAATTCGCCAGTGCCTTCGACTTCCACGACCCTGCCGTTTTTAACCTCGAGGCAGATGGACTGCCTCAGCTTCCCGGTGGGCGCCCATTCGAGCACAAGGGAGCCTTCGGCGGTGCCCTCGACAGGGGCGAGGAAGGCCTCGCCCGCGGGCAGGTTCCCGAACGAGCCTTTTTTCGTGAGTATCCCGGTATCCGGGAGCACGTCGCGCCCCTTCATCGAAAATACCATCGACGTCCCGTTATGGGAGGTGAGCACGACCATGTCGCCGCCTGACATCATTTCAATGAGCCGTTTTGTCCTGGCCTCGACCCTGTTCCAGTCCGCCGTCATGGCCCCGTCCATCATCGGCCTCTCGAAAAGCGGCATCGAGGCGTACCTCGCGCCCCTGACCCTCGTAAGGAGGTCCCTGAACCTCGTATGTGAGGTCGAGAAGTTCGACAGCGCTATTACGGCGTCCGGGGACTTCGCCTTTTCGGAGATGACGGCCTCCGCGGCCTTTATATCCCTTTCCCCGGCCTCTTTCGAGAGTATCTTTTTAAGCACGCCCCTTTTTTCCAGCTCGGATACGGCCTCTTCCCCGAACGCGGCCATCCAGACGATCGCGGGCGGCTCCTTGCCGTGGCCCCCTACAGAGGGGAACTCCAGGTAGTCCGTGGAGCAGAATTCCCTGCCTGCCTCTGCCACTTCCTTAGCGATATCCCTCAGCTCCTCCCTCTTTTGTGACTCTTCCTCCGGCACCCGTTCGTCAAGGTTCACGACGTCCGTAAAGACCAGCACCCGCTCATCCTTCTTAACCCCGAGGTTCACGGTAAATATACTTTTTAAGACCTCATCAGACATCTGGCTCATCTATTACACCTCATCTCCCGGTTCAAGTTTCTTTTAATATACCATCCGGGCACTTTTTGTCAATTTGAGCAGTGCGGAGCCGTTATCATCCTGACGATGCGCACATGAAAACTTTTTTGTTCAAAATATTGACATCCATGGATTTCATGGGCTATAATGCGGCCACAGCCAGAAAAAACTCGCATCAGGGAGACCACCATGGGTGACTGCACGGTCCTGCTCGTTGAGGATGAGGAGTATATCCGCGAGAACCTAAGCGAAATACTCGGAATGAACGGCTACAAGGTGACCACGGCGCCTAACGGAGAGTCGGGCATAGAGGCCGCGAAAAAATCCCCCTTCGACATAGTCCTTACCGACCTGAAGCTCCCCGGCATTAGCGGCATAGACGTCATCCGCTCGGTAAAATCCACCGCCCCTAATACCGCCTGCATAATACTCACCGGCTACGCCTCGGTCGAGACCGCGGTCGAGGCCATGCGCGTAGGCGCGTTCACCTATTTAAAGAAACCCTTTGGCAAGGACGAGCTCCTCGTGACCCTTGAGAAGGCCCAGGAGGTCCATTCGCTCAAAGAGGAGAACTCCAAGCTCAAAAACGAGATTAAGAGGAGCTACACCACCGCCATCCTCGGCACGAGCCCCGCGATACAGGACCTGCGCAATAATATCGACAAGATCGCGGACACGGACTCGACCGTCCTGATACTCGGGGAGAGCGGCACGGGCAAGGAGCTTGTGGCAAGGGCGCTCCATTACGGGTCCACCCGGTCGAACAAGCCGTTCGTGCCGATAAACTGCGGCGCTATCCCCGAGGACCTCCTCGAAAGCGAGCTTTTCGGCTACGAGAAGGGCGCCTTCACCGGCGCCATAGCCACCAAGATAGGCAGGTTCGAGGCCGCGCACAACGGGACGGTATTCCTCGACGAGATAGGGGACATGAGCCCGGCCCTTCAGGTCAAGATACTGAGGGTCCTTCAGGAAAAGGAGTTCGACAGGGTAGGCGGGAGGGCGTCGATAAAGGTCGACGTCAGGGTCGTCGCGGCCACGAACCAGGACCTTGAAAAGGCCGTCGAGGAAAAGAAGTTCAGGGGAGACCTTTTTTACAGGCTTAACGTGATACCCGTGCACCTGCCGCCGCTCCGGCAGAGGAGGGAGGACATCCCTCTCCTCCTTGACCACTTCATCGAGAAGATATCCAAGAGGAAGAAGAAGGGCATAAAAGGTGTGGCGCCGGACGCCTTGAGGGTCTTCGAGGGCTATGACTGGCCGGGCAATATCCGCGAGCTTGAGAACCTCGTCGAGAGGCTCATCGTCCTCAAGGAGGAAGACAGCCTGATAACCATAAAGGACATCCCGGACAAGATAAGGCAGCACAGGGCTGAAGCGCCCTCCGCCGGGCTCCAGCTTCCCGCTGACGGCATAGACTTCAATATCGCCGTGGACAACTTCGAGAGGGACCTTATAATCAACGCCCTCAACAGGGTAAACGGCATAAAGAAGAAGGCCGCCGAGTACCTGAACCTCAACAGGACGACCCTCATCGAGAAGATGAAGAGGAAGGGCCTCCTTGACCAGCTCGATATCATAGACTCGCCTGAGACGAGCGAAATGGCGGGGTCATAATCTTGACGTTCAGCGTTTTAAAGCTGTCATAAAGCCCTATCCTGCATTCCTCACATTGGCAAGCCCCGTAACAGAGCCTATCAAGTAAAGTCCTTAACTATTCGGAATATAAAACTTTTTTCCTGTCTCCATGCGCCTGCCCACGCACCCGTAACTTCCGTTGGCACAGTTGTTGCTTTAATCTCGTGCCAAATGAGAAACAGGGTTTTCATCTTAATCGCCATCATCTTCTCGCTGGCGGTCCTTGCAGGGCCGCCCCAGCCTGCCTCTGCCTTTTCAAAATCCCTCCAAAACAAAAAGGCAGAGGCATCCCCCTCCTTCTCCCCGAAAAAGGGCACGGAGGCGGTAAAGGTTGCGGAAGGCGGGGTTAAAGAGATAATCACTTTCAACGAGGGGTGGAGGTGGGTCTACAGGAAAAAGGTCACTTCCATCCTGAGGGGAGAGCTCTATACCGAAGACAGACTCCTTGAAAGCGTATTCGCCCAGGCGGGCATACACGCGCCCGGCATGGCAACGACGATAAACGCGGCGGGGGCGTTAGCGGACGAGCTGGGCCAGAAGGGGTACGTAAAAAAGGCCGCACTGTTGAAGGATATAATCGCCTTCCTGGCGGCCCCGAAGGACCCCAACGGCCTCGACGCCGTATTAAGGGAGAGCGGTGAGGCCGAGTTCAAAAAACTCGGTTTCTTCGTGCTGGCCAATTACTACGAGAACAGGGGGTTCTTCCCCGAGGCCTCGGGGTACTTCTCGAAGGTCATAGCCGACAAAAAAGACTCCGCGTTCCTCCCGGCGGCCCAGTTCGGCAGGGCGCGGATATTATTCCTCGACGGAAAACTGAACAGCTCCAGGGAGTTCTTCCAGTCCTCTTTTGATAGAGGGTTCGGGGAGTCGAGGCTATGGCTCGCCAACGCGGCTCTTACAAGGGGCGAGTTCGACATCGCCCGGAAGCTGTACGACGGGAACAAAACGCCCCTCGAAGAGATGGACTCGATAAACCTCCTTGCCGCGGGCGATATGTACGTTCTAAGCGGGAGCCGGGATGAGGCTCGGAAGGCCTACGGGATACTCCGCTCAAGATATCCCAACGACGAGCTATTATCGACATATTTTACTCTGAAAACCGGGGATTCCTATCTCGCCGAAGGGAACAGGGATGAGGCGATAAAGGTCTATTCAAAGGCCAAGGAGGCGCTCAAGGGCGAGCCCTGGGCCGTCTCCGCCCTTTCGTTAGCCGACCTGTTACAGATGGAGGGCTCCAATGATGAATCACTCGTCAAGGCCGTCAGGATTTACGCCGCTGTCGCGGACGGGGGTTACCTCGGCTCCGAGGCCGCTGACCTAAGCCTGATATCGTTATTGACAAGGCTTGACAGGTTCGAGGAGGCCATGGAGAGGCTCAAGGGCTTTCCCGGCAAATACCCGATGACGACGCATAAGGCGGAATTGTCGAGGCTCCAGGGCGCGCTCGTCAACAGATGGATAGACACATTGTATTCACGGGGGGACTACAACGGCGCCATAAGCGTAAGCTCGGCTTACGGGAGCGCGGTCCCCTTCGGTAAGAAGGCCGAGTCGTTCCTTAAATCAGGGAAGGCATATTATTCCCTCGGGCTCTACCCGGACGCGGTCAAATACCTCGACCGCTCGATAAAGATAGGCGTCGGCGACGTCGCCGAGGACGCGATGGTTACTATCGCAAAAGTCTACCTGAGCCAGTCGGACACAGGCTCGGCGGAGAGGCTTCTGAACGCCTTCGTCGCCCGTTTTCCGAAGACGCGCTATCAGGACGAGGTGGACGGCATCGCCTTCAGGATAGCCATGATGAAAAACGATTTCAAAAAGGCTTCGGGGATGAGGACGCCGCCCGGAGCGGAGTTCGACCTCTTGAAGGCCGACGCGTTCTCAAAGACCGAAAGACACGGCGAGGCAGCGACTTTCTACGCGAGGGCGGCAAAGGCCCTTGAGGCAGGCACGGACAATGGCGACAAGGGGCGGCTCAGCCGGGCGTACGCCGGGCTGGGCGATTCAAACTTCGCCTCAGGCAGGTTCGAAGACGCCATAAGGGCGTACAGGATGCTTATCCGGAGCAGCGACAATAAAGACGACAGGGCATGGGCGCTCTACAGGATAGCCCAGGGCTGCGCGAAGCTCGACGACGGCCCCGAGAAGCAGAAGGCGCTTAAGGAGCTGAAGGAGCTCAATACCGAGCTTGGCGGCTGGGCAGGCGAGATATTCAAGGACCCCGCGAAGCTTTAAAAGGAGCAGGAGATGGCCGGTCAGGAAGTGGACCTCTTAAACGACGCCTTCAATACGTTCAGGGACGCGTCCGAGAAGCTCGAACAGCAGTACGCGCTCCTGGAGCAAAGGATCGAGTACCTGAACGGGGAGCTCGCGGAGAAGAACAGGTACATGGAAAGGACCAGGAGGCTTGCCGCAATGGGCGAGATGGCGGCCAGGAT
This sequence comes from Deltaproteobacteria bacterium, assembly GCA_016219015.1. GTDB lineage: Bacteria > Desulfobacterota > GWC2-55-46 > GWC2-55-46 > GWC2-55-46 > JACRCL01. The sequence continues at coordinate 121,549 of JACRCL010000001.1, read as the reverse complement.
AGCCCACGAGATAAGGAACCCGCTCGGCTCGATGGCGATATTCGCCACCCTCCTTGAGCGCGAGCTTACCCATGAGCCCGAGAAGATGAAGCTCGCGGGCCACATAACAAAAGGCATAAAGACGCTCGATAACCTCTTATCGAACATGCTCCTTTTCGCGAGCTCTCCGGCGGCGAGGCTGAAATCCGTGGACATCAAGGAGGTCATAGAGGACTCGGTCCTGCTTGTCCGCGGACGGGAAAAAGATAACGTAAAGATAAAATACTCGTGCGAAGGCAGGACGGCGTTTATGGCCGACGCCGGGCTGCTGCGCCAGCTCCTCCTGAACCTCCTGCTTAACGCCTTAGACGCGCTCGACGAAGGCGGAAGCGTCACTATAACCACGGCTGTAATCGACGGCGTAATGGAGATAGTGGTAAGGGACACGGGCATGGGGATCTCTCCCGAGCACCTCGACAGGATATTCGACCCGTTCTTCTCGACCAGGGAAAGGGGCACCGGCCTGGGGCTCGCCATCGTATCCTCCGTGGTAAGCGCCCACGGCGGCTCCATAGAAGTTGCGTCAAACGGCAGGGGGACTTCGTTCATTATAAGGCTTCCGATAAGCCCTTCAAACAACGTCTGTTGACCTTTAGGAGAAACGGCATGGGGAGCATACTGATAGTAGACGACGAAGCTGAGATGCGGCTTGCGATAAAAGAGGCCCTCACTCGGAAAGGCTACTCCGTGGAACTCGCCCCCGACGGCAGGGAGGCGATGAGGAAGATAGGCGAGGCCCCGTTCGACATGGTAATAAGCGATTTGAAGATGCCGGGCATGGGAGGGATGGAGCTCCTTAAATCCATAAAAAAGACCGCGCCGCACACGCCGGTGCTCCTCATCACCGCTTTCGGCACCATACAGAAGGCGGTCGAGGCCGTGAAGGAAGGGGCGGTCGATTTCATACTGAAGCCGTTTACCCTCGACGCCCTCGAATCCACCGTGGAGAAGGCCCTGATGCTAAGGGAAGGACCGCGCCAGGACGACGCCAGAGGAAAGACGATGGTCTCAAGTGACCCCTCGATGAAGAGGGTCATCTCCATGGCGCTAACGGCCGCCGCAAGCGACGCCACGGTCCTCATATCCGGGGAGAGCGGCACGGGCAAGGAACTGTTCGCGAGGCTCATACACGCCAACAGCCCGAGGGCGGACAGGCCCTTTGTGCCCGTCAACTGCGCGTCCATCCCGGACGGGCTCCTTGAGAGCGAGCTCTTCGGCCATGAAAAAGGGGCCTTCACCGGGGCGATAGCGGCGCGGCAGGGCAAGTTCGAGCAGGCCGATACCGGCACCATCCTCCTGGACGAGATAAGCGAGATGGACATAAGGCTCCAGGCGAAGCTCCTGAGGATAATACAGGAAAAGGAAGTCGAAAGGCTCGGCGGGAAAAGCCCCATCCCGCTCGATATAAGGATAATCGCCACGACGAACAGGGAGATGAAAAAGGAAGTGGCCGCGGGCCGCTTCAGGGAAGACCTTTTCTACAGGCTCAATATCTTCCCGCTCCTCCTGCCCCCCCTGCGGGAAAGGGGCGGGGACATAGTCCATATCGCCGATCATTTCTTGAACAAATTCGCCGCCAAGTATTCAAGGCGCGTTGAGGTCATCTCGGACGAAGCCCTCGACCTTATAAAAAGGAACAGGTGGAGGGGCAATATCCGCGAGATGGAAAATACCATTGAAAGGGCCGTGCTCGTAAGCCAGGGCAAGACCCTTGAGCTCGAGCACCTCCTCATGGGGCAGGACGACGCGGAGCTGGACATCATTGAAAAGGACGAAGCCGCATGCACCGGGCCTGCCCCCGGTAAAGCCAGTAATGATAAAACCAATAATGAGAACGCCAATAATATGACGCTCCGTGAGATGGAGAAGGGGCTTATATGCAAAACCCTTGACGGCGTGGAGGGGAACAGGACCAGGGCGGCTAAGGTCCTCGGCATTTCGGTGAGGACTTTACGCAATAAATTAAAGGAATACGGGCAGGTTTTGCCGGGGTAGGAATTTATTTCCCGCCTTCCGCGTGACAGGACCTCTTTTTTAACAGGATATTTTCGTATTGGTATGGAATTTGCAATTTTTACCGGACATCGAAGGAGGGGCTTATGATAGGAGGGCTTTTCGACCGCACGATAGACCTTTTGGGGAATTCCCTCGACCTGAGGGCCGCGAGGCAGAAGCTCCTGTCCTCCAACATAGCGAACCAGGAGACCCCCGGGTACAGGGCCGTTGACATCAAGTTCGAGGACGAGCTGAGGAAAAAAGAGGCGGCCTCGAACGGACAGGCGGGGATGACGCTCGCGCGCACAAGCGCCCTCCACATACCCGGCGTCTCAGGCATAGCGGGCGAGCCCGCGGTGATTGACAGGGCCACGGATATCGAAGGCTATGACATGAACTCCGTGGGCATAGAAGGCGAGATGGTCAGGCTTTCGGAGAACTCGCTCATGTACGCGACCTCAGCCAAGATGCTCAAATCCAAGTTCAATATCCTAATGGCAGCGATAAGGGAAGGGAGATAACACATGGACCTTTTTTCGATAAGCGCCTCGGGCATGGAGGCCCAGAGGCTCAGGATGAACATAATAGCCAGCAACCTCGCCAACGTCGAGACGACGCACACGGAAACCGGAGGGGCCTACAGGAGGAAGGACATAGTCTTCGCCTCCCAGCCGGTCGGCTCCTTTGACGCGTCTCTACGCTCGGCCCTCGACGGCTACGCGAGCGGGGTGAAGGCCGAGGGGATAATCGAGGACGGCAGGCCCTTGAAATACGCGTACGAGCCCGGCCACCCGGACGCGGACGCGAAGGGCTATGTGGCCTACCCGAACGTGAACGTGGCGGAGGAGATGGTGAACATGATAACCGCGTCCCGGAGCTACGAGGCGAACGTGTCGGCCTTCAAGGCTACAAGGGAGATGGCTGCCAAGGCGCTCGAGCTCGGGCAGTGAGAATAAACGCAGGAGGTCCGGCATGGTAGAGCCCATCAAGAATAACCTTTTAAACCTCAACACCGGCCCGGCCGTCAAGACCCAGACCGGCGCCAACGATACCTTCGCGACGGCGCTCAAGGACTCGATAAGCAAGGTCAATAACCTCCAGCAGGAGGCCGACGTAGCGATACAGGGGCTCGCCAAGGGGGAGCTCAATAACATACACGACACCATGATAGCCATAGAGAAGGCCAACATCTCGTTCAACATGATGGTGCAGGTAAGGAATAAGCTCGTGCAGGCCTACGAGGAGATAATGAGGACACAGGTTTAAACTATGGAAAAGCTCCTTGAATACTTCAAAAAGCTCGGCTCCGGCAGGACCGCTGTCCTCCTCGGGGGAGCGGCCCTCGCCGTGGCGGCCGCGGTAGTATTCCTCATATTCAACAGGGCCCCCGAGTACCACCTGCTCTACTCTCAGCTCTCGCCGGAGGATTCCGGGGCCGTCATAGAGAAGCTCAAGGAGAAAAGGATACCCTACACCGTGGACGGCACTACCATAAGCGTCCCGTCGGAGAAGGTCTACGAGACCAGGATGGAGCTTGCCGGCGCGGGGTTGCCGCAGGGCGGAGGGGTCGGGTTCGAGATATTCGACAAGGCCGGCTTCGGAGTTACGGACTTCGTCCAGAAGATCAATTACAAGAGGGCGCTGCAGGGGGAGCTTGCGCGCACCATCTCACAGATAAAGGAGATAGAATCGGCGCGGGTCCACCTCGCGCTTCCCGAGAAGGGGGTCTTCCTCGAGGAGCAGAAAAAGGCTCGCGCGTCGATAATCGTAAAGCTAAAGCCCGGCAAGACGCTTTCACAGGGGCAGGTAAGCTCGATAGTCCACCTCGTTGCCAACAGCTCCGATAACCTGAGGCCCGAGGACGTCACGGTGGTAGACACCGCCGGGCGCATGTGGACGAAGGAGTCGGACGACGACGCCTCCCTTAAGCTCACGGCCTCGCAGCTTGAGTACAAGAGGGGGCTTGAGAAGGACATCGAGTCCCGCGTTCAAAGCATGATCGAGAAGGCCGTGGGCGCGGGCAAGGTAGTGGCCCGGGTCTCGGCCGAGGTCGACACGAAGCAGGTGGAGAGGACCGAGGAGACCTATAACCCGGACGGGCAGGTTGTAAGGAGCGAGCACAGGAACAAGGAAAATACCGTCGGCGGGGCGCTGGCGCTCGGCGTGCCGGGCGTGATGTCGAACCTGCCAGGGGGGAACCAGAAGCAGGCGAACTCGACGCCCGCGCAGACGCACAGGCAGGACGAGGTCATAAACTACGAGATAAGCAAGGCTGTAACGCACGTCATAGAGCCCGTAGGGGCGATAAAGAGGCTTTCGATATCGGTGCTCGTGGACGGCACATACGAGATGGCAAAGGGCGCGGACGGCAAGGAGGCCCGCAAATACAACGCGCGTACCGACGAGGACCTGGCGAAGTTCACCGAGATGGTAAAGGGCGCGGTCGGGTATTCGGACAAGCGCGGGGACGCGATAACCGTTGTCAGCGCGCCCTTTGAGCAGGATTTCTCAGAGGCGGGCATGGCGGCTGAAAAGGAGCCCTTTATCCCGCCCTACATGCTGCCTTCGATAATAAGGTACGGCTCGGTGGCGCTCATAGCGATATTCGCCATAATCTTCATCCTCCGGCCGATAATAAAGAGGCTTACCCAGGAGAACGCGGCCCTGGAGGCGATACAGAAGACCCTGCCCAACGGTTTCAGGGGGCTTCAGCCCGGGCAGGAGGCCGCCCTTGAGGCGGGCGAGGAGGATTCTCTGGAGAGGATTAAAAAGACTGTCAGGGAGAACCCCCAGCAGGTGGCGATGGTGCTGAAGAGCTGGATCAAGGAGAGATAGATGGTGCGCGAACAAAAGCTTAACGGCGTCGAGAAAGCGGCGATACTGCTCATGAACCTCGGGGAGGACCTCGCCGGGGAGGTCATGAGGCACATGTCGCCCTCGGAGATGAAGCTCATTGGCGGGACCATAGTTAAAAGGGACACGGTCTCCCTCCAGATAGGCAGGCAGGTCGTCGGCGAGTTCGCCGACCTTATAAACAAGGGCGAGGTCGCCGTGGAGGGGCTTGAGTTCACAAGGAGCGTGATAACAAAGACGCTCGGCGCGGAGAAGGCCCAGTTCATACTCGACCAGATAACGAGGGAGATAGGCGGCGGGGGCGGCATAGAGTCGCTGAAATGGATGGACCCGGCGATAGTGGCGAACATAATAAAAGGCGAGCACCCGCAGATAATAGCGTTGATACTCACGCACCTCGACCCCGAAAGGGCCGCTACGGTGCTCCTCCACCTCCCTGAGGAAAGGGTCAGGGGGGAAGTGATGCTGAGGGTGGCGAACCTCAAGAGGATACCCCATTCCGCGGTAAAGGACCTCGAGCTCCTCATAAGCGAGCAGATGCTCAACGCCGACAGCGGACAGGGCAACACCGTGGAGGGCATAAAGATAGCCGCCGAGATATTGAACCAGATAGAGCCCAAGTCGGAGGGCGAGATAATGGAGATAATAGAGAAGACGAGCCCGGACCTTGCCATCAAGATACAGGAGAAGATGTTCGTCTTCCAGGACCTCCTCGGCATAGACTCAAGGGGCATGCAGCTCATAATAAAAGAGCTCTCCGGGGACGTCTTAAGCGTCGCCCTGAAGGGCTCGGACGAGGGCATAAGGGAGCAGTTCTTCAATAACATGTCCGAAAGGGGCGCGGAGATGCTCAGGGAAGACATAGAGGCGAAGGGCCCCGTGAAGCTCTCGGACGTGGAGAAGGCGCAGCAGGAGATAATAAAGATAGCGCGCAGGCTCGAGCAGGAAGGCAAGGTCATGAGGTCCGGGAAGGGCGGCGATGTCCTTGTCTAGGTCCAGGATATTCAAGACGAGCGCTGATATCGGCGCCGAGCCCTTCGTGATGGAGGACCTGGCCGGGCTGATAACAGGCCCGGACGAAGCGGGCGAGGACGTCGGCGGGAGCCTGCTCCAGAGGGAGAAGGATGCCTACGAGCTCGGCTTCAAGGCCGGCGAGAAGGCGGGCTTCGAGTTCGGCAGGCAGAAGGCCGAGGTGCTCTTCAGCGGGCTTTCGGGCCTGCTGGAGGAGATTACCAACCTGAGGGAGAGCCTCTACAGGCGCTGCGAGGCCGAGATGGCCGAGTTGAGCCTCGCCATAGCCAAGAAGGTCATCCAGACGGAGATCGAAACGAGAAAGGACGCCGTGCTCGGCTGCGTAAGAAACGCTTTGAAGACCGTATCCACGGGGGGCGAGGTGCTCATAAAGGTGAACACCAAAGACCTTGAGGTACTCGTAAATAACTGCGGCGACCTTGCCAGGTACGGCAGCGGCATAAAGGGCGTCAAGGTCGAGGGCGACGAGGCCATATCCAGAGGCGGCTGCGTGATAGACACGAACTACGGCGAGATAGACTCGACAATCGAGTCCCTCATGGCCGAGATAGAGGAGAAGCTCAGGGATGCACACTGAGGCCTCCAACACCCTCAAGCGCCGCGCGCGCGCCATAGAGGAGACGAACCCGATAAGGATTAACGGCAGGGTCACGAGGGTCGTCGGGCTTGTGATGGAAGGTCACGGCCCCGGCTCCTCCGTCGGCGAGTGCTGCCACGTATACCCCGGCGACGACAGCGCCCCGGTGCTGTGCGAGGTCGTGGGTTTTTCCGACGATAAGATACTCCTTATGCCGCTCGGAGAGGTCAGGGGCATAGGCCCGGGCAGCAAGATAGTGTCAAGGAGAAAGAGTTCGGGCGTAAGCGTCGGCAGAGGGCTCCTCGGCAGGACCCTTGACGGGCTCGGGAACCCCATCGACGGCCTCGGCCCGATAGCGGCCGAATGCGAATACCCGCTCTACTCGAAGCCGCCTTCCCCGCTCGCGCGGAAACGCATCGACAGGCCTCTTAACGTCGGCATAAAGGCGATAAACGGCGTCCTTACCGTCGGGAAGGGCCAGAGGGTCGGGATATTCGCGGGCAGCGGCGTGGGGAAAAGCGTGCTCCTCGGCATGATGGCGAGGAACACGGAAGCCGACGTGAACGTCATAGCCCTTGTCGGCGAGCGCGGCAGGGAGGTAAAGGAGTTCATCGAGAAGGACCTCGGCGAAGAGGGCTTGAAGAGGTCCGTCCTGATAGTGGCCACCTCCGACGAGGCGCCCCTTGTAAGGATGAGGGCGGCCCTCATGGCCACGGCCATAGCCGAATACTTCAGGGACCGGGACTCGGACGTCCTTTTGATGATGGATTCGATAACGCGCTTCGCGATGGCGCAAAGGGAGGTGGGCCTTGCCGTCGGCGAGCCCCCGGCTACCAAAGGCTACCCGCCTTCGGTCTTCGCGCTCCTCCCGAGGCTGCTTGAGCGCGCGGGCACTTCCGGCGGCAGGGGCACCATCACCGGGTTCTACACGATACTCGCCGAGGGCGACGACGTGAACGACCCTGTAGCGGACGCGGCCCGCGCCATACTCGACGGCCACATAGTCCTTACGAGGGAGCTTGCCTCCCAGGGGCACTTCCCGGCCATAGACATCCTTACGAGCGTAAGCAGGGTCATGATGGATATTGTCACCCCGGAACACAGGAAGTGCGCCATGGGCCTTAAATCGGCGCTTGCGACTTACAGGAAGGCGTACGACCTCATAAGCATCGGCGCGTACAAGGAGGGGAGCGACCCGAGGGTAGACCACTCGATAAAGGTGATAGACAGGATAAACGCGTTTTTGAGGCAGGACATAAGCGAGAAGGCCGGCTACGAGGACTGTCTCCAGACCCTCTTCGGCCTGGGAGTGTAAGGCATGGGAAGGTTCGTCTTCAAGCTCGAGCCGCTGTATGAATACCGGCAGCGCATCGAGGAGATATGCCAGAAGGAGTTCTCGGAGGCGTTAAAGAGGCTCGAGGACGAGGAGGCAAGGCTTAACTGCCTCAAGGCCTCAAGCCGCAGGGCCGCTGGAGAGATAGACGATATGAAGGAGAACGGCTCGGGCGTGGAGGAGATAAACCTCTATTACCTCTACATCGCGGGTCTGAAGAACAGGATAGACGAGCATGAAAAGATACTGAAGGAGTTCAGGGAGGCGTTAGAGGTCAACAGGGCGCGGCTCATTGAGGCCTCGAAGGGGAAAAAGGTCCTCGAGATAATGAAGGAGAGGTCCTTAAATTCCCACAGGGAAGGCTTGAACAGGGAGGACCAGAAGGCGACTGATGACATGGTCAACAGCCTCTATAAAAGGAGCGGCAACCAGTGAAAAGACTTAAGTCCATCGTCTCGTGCGCGGCCGCGGCCTTGATGGTCGCCGGAGCGTTTACCGTCCAGGCGGGCGCCCCGGTCCTTGACGAGGCCGCATTAAAGAAGACCATACCGGCCCCCGGCGACAGGGACAGGGCGCTCATAGAGTCCGTCGGCAGGAGGCAGAAGGAGCTCGATTCGAGGGAGGAGGAGCTCAAGGCCCGGGAAGAGAGGGTCTCCGCGATAAGGGAGGACGTGAACGCCCGGATAGCGGAGCTTAAGAAGGTCCAGGGCTCCATCGAGACGCTCGTAAAAAAGATAGACGAGATAAACGGCGAGAGGGTAAAGAGGCTCGTGAAGATATACGAATCAATGAGCCCCGAGGAGGCCGCCGCCAGGATCGAGAAGCTCGACCAGGACCTCGCGGTCATGATACTTGCTTCCGTCAGCGAGAAGAAGGCCGCGAAGATACTCGGCTTCGTGGACGTGGCGAAGTCGGTAAAGCTCAGCAAGGCATTGCAGGTAAAGGACAACTGACCTCCGGATTTTTTCCGCCAAGCATATCGGGCCAGGAATATCATGGACCCGTCCATTTCCATCCGCTTCTTTCCGTTCACTGCATTTATCCTTCAGACCTATCAAATAAAATCCTCATCTCCGGCAAAGGAAAAAACTTCCTTCAAGCGGAAAAATCTGCCTCGTCGAATTCGCACCCGATAATACCTTCCATTACGCCTTCTTTCTAACCTCTTGTTTTCACGGCCTATTTTTTTATATCAGACTGTGGCACGGCTATTGCTAAATACCAAGGCAAATATTTTAGCAAAAGGACTTTCATGGATATCTCAGTTATCACAGTGCAGACACAGACGAACGCAGGAGCCTGCGAGCCAACGCCAGCAGACCAAGAGGGCTCGAACGCATTCTCAAAAGAGATGGACAGCGCCCTTTCGGCGAACGGCGCCAATACGAAGGCCGTGCCCGAGGCCCCGGAGACAGGCGCAGATGGAGAGGTAAAGCCTGTTAGGGATGAAGCCAAAGGCCCGGAGGAAGACGTCCGGAACGCCATTACGCTGTTCTTCCCTCAATACATCCCTCAGGCCGGGGCCGCTTCAGTCAATGACGCCGGCCAGACGGAGAGCGCTCCCGCAGATGCCGGGGTCTTGCAGGCCGAAATCGACGGACAGGCCGATCAAGCGTCTGAGAGCGCCCCGGAAGCAACGGCCTCCGCGTCAGGATACCGGGAGACTGTCGTAAAGCCCGCTGACAACCGCGCGGCCGTGGCCGAGGATATCATCGAGCTCGATGATATTGTTCAGGATGAGGTGGAGGTAAAAGCGTCCGAGGCCCATGGAAAGGGGATTAAAAAAGACGCCGTGGATGAAAAAGACGGTTTAACTACAGTCCCGGGCGAGCCTATCGAGCTTGAGCCCATTACAGACGAAAAGGGCGCGGAGACAGCAAAGGCCGATACGGAAGTAAAGACGGCTGCCGCAGTCGTCCCCGCCGCTATCGGCGCTGAGGGCGGGTCGAATAATACCGGCGGTGACGCCAAACACAAAGACAACGGCCAGAATTGCCTGAAAGCGGCTCAGGGACCTGTCCCCGCTGTCCAGCTCAGGGTTGAGCAGGTCACGCCGGAAAAGGCTGATGCAAAAGTCAGTTACCCGGATATTTATGAGAAGCTCAGTTCGGGCGTAAAGATGAGCATCGCGCGCGAGGGCGGCTCCGTGCGCATGAGCCTCCACCCCGAGCACCTCGGCGAGATGCGGATAACGCTTTCGATAGAGGACAAGTCAGTAAAGGCGGAAGTGCTCGTCGAGAACAACGCGGTAAAGGAAATATTAAGTACGGATACCGGCAGGCTCAAGGAAATTTTCAGTCAGAACGGCCTTACGCTCGAACAGTTCTCCATCGGGCTCAACACCCCGTCCGAAAGGGATGGGTATCAGGGCGCGGGCGGCGGCTTCGGCGGCAGCAACAATAATTTCAGGGACAACGGAAGGGCCGGAGATGAAGCGGAGACGGCCCCTTATCAAAAGGCAGTCAACAGAACCGGCATAGACATATTCATTTAAACGGAGGTCAGTATGAACGTAGGCGCGGTAAGCACTCCAGGCACTTCAAGCACTGCAAGCACTTCGGCAGGCGTCAACGACGCGATGGGCAAGGACTCTTTCCTGAAACTGCTGGTAACGCAGCTTCAGAACCAGGACCCGCTGAACCCGACGGACAACACGCAGTTCGTGGCGCAGCTCGCGCAGTTCAGCTCCCTCGAGGGGATAACCAACCTCAATACCTCGATGGACTCCGTGTCAAAGGGCATGGCGTCCCTTGAGAGCTACAACTCGGCGGGCCTCGTCGGCAGGGTCGTGAAGGCGGGAGGCAACCAGTTCGGGTTCGCCGGTTCTCCGGTCGTATTCGGCTACGACCTCGCGAATACAGCGGCGTCCACGTCGATAAACGTCTACGACGGCGCGGGGAGGGCGGTAAAGAACATCACGATGGGCCCAGCGCAGGGCGGGTACTACGAGGTAAACTGGGACGGCACCGACGACAGCGGGAATGTCGTCAGCCCCGGCGCGTATACCTTCACGGTCAACGCGAAAGACGCGAACAACTCAGTAGTAGGCGCGCTCCCGTACGTTACCGGGTTGGTGTCGAGCGTGACGCTGGACGCGGGCAAGGCGTCGCTTAACGTGGGCGGGACGGTTGTGTCGATGGACAACGTGAAAGAAATCTACTAACAGGATATAAAAGGAGGATACGGATGCAGACATCGTTATACACGGGCATAAGCGGGCTTAACGCCAACATGTCGAACCTTTCGGTAATAGGCAACAACATCGCCAACGTCAATACCGTCGGCTTCAAGGGGAGCAGGATAACCTTCGGGGACGTCTTGAGCCAGACCCTTACCGGCGGCTCCGGGACCAACCAGATAGGCCTTGGCGTCCAGGTCGGCTCCATACAGAAGCTCTTCGGACAGGGCGCGTTCGAGACGACCGGCAATTCGCTCGACATGGCCATAAGCGGCAACGGCTTCTACATGGTGAAGGACCCGGTCTTAAGCACAAGGTATTACTCGAGGGCCGGCCAGTTCACCACGGACAAGGACGGCTATGTCATAAACCCCGAAGGCCTGAGGCTGCAGGGCTACATGGCCAACTCTTCGGGCGTCCTCCAGAACACTTTGCAGGACCTTCAGCTCTCTACGCAGACCGTGCCACCCAACGCCACGACAAGCGCCAACCTTACCGCCAACCTCGACTCGAACTCGCCGGTAACCGGGTACGTCTTCACCGCCGGGACCAACGACAACATGAGGTTCAGCGTGGACGGGGGGACGACCTGGCTTACGGCGAGCCTCGTGACCGACGGCGGCCTCTCCTCCGGCAGCGCCAACACCGGGGCTACGGTAGGCGCCGCTATAAAGGCCGCGCTCGAGTCCGTCAACGGCAACGCCGACACCTACGACGTCGCCTACGACGACCAGACGGGGCTCTTCTCGGTAACGAACAACACGGGCAACGCCGGGACACTCGTGCTGGACTGGGGCAACGCCCTTTCGACCTCATCTACGCTCTTAGGGTTTACGGCCTCTTCGGGCGCGCTCGCGGCCGGCTCCACGAACACGAGCGACGTTGCCGGAGGCGCGTTCACGCTTGCGAAGGCGGGCGAGACCTCGAACTTCTCCACGCCCGTCACGGTATATGATTCGCTCGGCAACTCGCACGTGGTGACGCTTTATTTCAGGAAGGATTCGCTCGGCTCGGTCGGCAACAGCTGGGACTGGTACGCCGTCGTGGACGCGGCGGATTCGACGAGCGGGGCTACGGAGGTGCAGGCGCAGGGCACGGTCGCTTTCAATACGAGCGGGGCGCTATATTCGGAATCCCCGGTCACGTACCCCACGGGCGGGTTCAACTTCACGGGCGGGGCCCTGCAGAACCAGCTCATCTCGCTCGATTTCGGCACGAGCATAGCGCAGGCGGGCACCGGCATGGACGGCACTACCCAGTACGGCACGAACTCGGCCGTATCGATGCTGACGCAGGACGGCTACTCGTCCGGCTCGCTCCAGAGGACGAGCATAGACCAGAGCGGCGTCATAAGCGGGATATTCACTAACGGGATTGAGATGACCCTCGGGCAGGTGATACTGGCGGATTTCCCGAGCACCATGGGCCTTTCGAACGAGGGCATGAACCTGTATTCCGAGACCTATGATTCCGGCCAGCCCCTCATAGGCGCGCCCGGCACCTCCGGCAGGGGGCTCGTGCAGTCTTCGACCCTGGAGCTGTCCAACGTAGACCTCGCGCAGGAGTTCGTCAACATGATAACGGCCCAGAGGGGCTTCCAGGCGAACTCAAAGGTGATAACGACCACCGACGAGCTCCTCGCGGAGCTTGTGAACCTGAAGAGATAGCCTGATAAAAAATAGCAGGTAGAAAGAGCGGGGGTGCGCTGAAAGGCGCATCCCCGTTTTTTTATTTAAAGAAGGCGATGTTTTTTTTCAGTAGCCGTTTTTCCGTCATATTTATGACGCGCTCTCATTCAATCGATTGACTCAGCCCTCGGCAATAAAATCCCGCAACCTCCCACAGACACCCTGAAGCCATATTTTTCCTAACAAAAATAAATGGTTGCAAAGGCTTTTAGAGGACGGCTCTCATCTGATTTTTTCTCTGGCACAGGTATTGCACTACACGACAATGCAAAGCAACCAAGTACCGTCTTACTAAGAAGCAACTTACAAGGAGGTATGGACATGCCTGATACCGAACATAAAAAAGAAGAGGCCCATGTGCCTGAAAAGAAGAAGGGTAAGGGGCTGTTGATAATAATCCTGGCCGTCGCGCTCGTGGGGCTTGGCGCGGGGGGCTTCCTTGTATTCAAGGGGAAGTCCACGGCGCAGGCAAAGGAAGGCGCGGCCGAAGAGCACGGCAAGGCCGAAGAGGGGCACGGGGGTCAGGGGGAGGGCGGCAAGGCTGGCGGGTCGATAGTGAACCTTGAGCCTTTCATAGTGAACCTCCAGGACAACTCGGGCACGAGGTACCTGAAGCTCACAATAAACCTCGAGCTCGGCCCTGACTCCAACTCTTCCGAGCTTACGGCGCAGGCCGCCCAGGTAAGGGACTCGCTCATAATACTTTTAAGCTCGAAGAGCTACGCGGACATAGGGACGGTTGAGGGCAAGTACCAGATGAGGGACGAGATAGTGGCCAGGGTCAACCAGTACCTCACCAAGGGCAAGGTAAAGACGGCCTACTTCACCGACTTCGTAATCCAATAACAGGGCAAAGGGCTTAATAAAATGGCTGAACAGATATTAACGCAGGTAGAGGTGGACGCTCTCCTGAAGGGCCTCTCCAACGGGGATATAAAGACCGAGGCGGAGCGGCAGGAGGAAAAGGGCGGCATAAGGCCCTTTGACTTCTCCAGCCAGGAGAGGACCGTCAGGGGGAGGATGCCCGCCCTCGAGATGATTAACGAGAAGTTCTGCAGGTCGGCTCGGGCGCTGCTCTTCAACCTGTTGAGGAAATCGGTGGACATAAGCCCCGAGGGCGTAAAGGCCGAGAAATACGAGGAGTTCCTCCGTAACCTTCAGGTACCGTCTTCACTTAACGTCTTCCAGATAAACGGCCTACGCGGCCAGGGGGTGCTCGCCCTCGACCCGAACCTCGTCTTCCTGATAGTCGACAGCTACTTCGGCGGCGACGGCAGGTTCCACACGAGGATCGAGGGCAGGGACTTCACGAACGTGGAGCAGGCGGTGGTAAGGAAGGTCGTTGACATAATCTTCCAGGAGATGAACGAGATCTGGCGTACGGTCCACCAGGTCGATTTCAAGCTCGTAAGGTCCGAGATGAACCCTCAGTTCGTCAACATCATGGGGCACACCGAGCCCGTGATAGTGTCCACCTTCAAGATGGACATCGAGTCGCTGAGCAACAAGTTCTTCTTCTGCATACCCTTCTCGTCGCTTGAGCCCATAAGGGACAAGCTCTGCGGCATACAGAAGGTCGATTTCAACGAGGCCGTGGACAGGAAGTGGAGCGCGAGCCTCCTTGAGCAGTTCGGCAACGTGCCCCTTGCGGTCTCCGGGGAGATGGGGGAGGCGCATATAAGCGTCTCCGAGCTTTTGAACCTCAAGGCCGGCGACATAATACAGCTCGACAGGAAGATAAGGGAGCCGCTTACACTGAGCATAGAGGGGATACCCAAGCTCGTGGCGAGGCCGGGCGTCATGGACAATAACTACGCGCTGAAGGTCCAGAGCGCGATCATAGAAAGGGGCTGACCATGGAGGAAAACCAGGGCAACACAGAGCAGAACGGCTCCGGGCCGCTGGCCGACCAGTGGGGCGAGGCGTTCGCCGAGCAGAAAACCCAGGCAGAGCCGAAGGCCGCAAGACCGGAGGCGAAGCCCGCGAGCTTCAACGCACTGAAGCAGGAGACCTCGGCGCCGGTGGCGAACCTCGAGATGATACTCGACATACCGGTCACGGTATCGGTGGAGATAGGCAGGACAAAGATGGTGGTAAAGGACCTGCTGCAGCTCGGGCAGGGCACCGTCGTGGAGCTTGAAAAGCTCGCCGGAGAGCCGATGGAGATACTCGTGAACGGCAGGCTCATAGCCAGGGGCGAGGCAGTGGTGGTGAATGAAAAGTTCGGGATAAAGCTCACGGACATAGTGAGCCCCTCTGAAAGGTTAAGCAAGCTGAAATGAACGAGCCCTACGCATACCTCCTCACGAAGGCCCTGCTGACGCTCATTACGGTGTTAGGTCTCATGGGGCTTTCCCTCTGGGCCTTCAGGAAGTCGATGGGCAAAGGCGGAAAGCTTACGGGCAGAAAGCCGGGCGCGCCCATAAAGGTGGTGACGACGTCGTTCCTCGGGCAGAAGAAGAACCTGGCCGTGGTGGAGGTAGCCGGGGAGATGCTGGTCCTCGGGGTGACCCCGACCTCGATAAACTTCCTCACCAAGATAGAAAGCTCACAGGCGAAAGAGGAGCTTAAAAAACTTAAGACCAGGAGCGGCGGCCTCTTTAATCTGTTCTAAGGCCGCGGACACAGACATGAAAAAGGCATTAATCCTCGTCATAGCGATACTCATATTCTTCCCGGCGGCGGCAGGCGCGGCCGACCCCCTGAAGCTCCCTAACGTGAGCCTTACACTCGGCGGGGCCGACTCCCCTCAGGGGATGGCTACAGCCATACAGATAATCCTTCTTCTTACGGTCCTTACGCTCGCCCCGGCGATATTACTCATGATGACGTCGTTCACGCGTCTGGTGATAGTCTTCTCGATACTTCGCCAGGCGCTCGGTGTACAGCAGTCGCCCCCGAACCAGGTGATAATCGGCCTCGCGCTTTTCCTTACGTTTTTCATAATGTCGCCCGCCTTCAATAACATAAACGAAAAGGCTATCAAGCCCTACATGCAGGGCTCCATGGACCAGTCCGAGGCGTTCACGAACGCTTTGAGCCCCCTGCGGGAGTTCATGCTCAAGAACACGAGGGAGAAGGACATGGAGCTTTTCATAAAGCTCTCCAAGGCGGAGACGCCCAAGACTAAAAACGACATACCCACGCTCGCCATCATCCCGGCGTTCGTGACGAGCGAATTGAAGACGGCGTTCCAGATAGGCTTCCTTATATATCTGCCGTTCCTTGTTATAGACATGGTCGTTGCCAGCGTGCTTATGTCCATGGGCATGATGATGCTCCCGCCCGTGATGATATCGCTGCCGTTCAAGCTCATGCTCTTCGTGCTGGTCGACGGGTGGTACCTGCTCGTCGGCTCGCTCGTGCAGAGCTTCAGTTAGGAGGAGTCGCATGACGCCGGAGTTCGTAACAGCAATGGCCAAAGAGACCATAGAGGTCATTTTAATGATATCCGCGCCGGTACTGATAGCCGGCATGGCCGTGGGGCTCGCGGTAAGCGTATTCCAGGCGGTAACGCAGATCCAGGAGATGACGCTTACGTTCGTGCCCAAGATGATAGTGGTCTTCATAGTGCTCCTTGCCCTGTCGCCGTGGATGATGGAGATAATGCTCAATTACACGAGCAGGATATTCACTGAAATACCCAACTACATAAGGTAAAAGATGGAGCTCATACAATTCATACTCGCTAATTCGTCCACCTTCCTCTTCGTCCTTACAAGGACCGGGGCGATAATATTTACGGCCCCGATATTCGGCGCGGTCAACATCCCGATGCAGGTAAAGCTCGGGCTTATCTTCCTGATAGCCCTGATACTTACGCCCCTTACGCCGTATGTGCCCGCGCCCCCCACGCTCCCCGCGTTCGTCCTGAGCGTCGGGGCCGAGATAATGACCGGCGCGCTGATAGGCCTTGCCGTCAAGTTCATCTTCACCGGTATAGAGTTCGCCGGGCAGATAGCGAGCTTCCAGATGGGCATAGGCATGGCGAGCGCCTACGACCCCATAAACAGCGCCCAGGCGACCGTCCTCGGCAAGATGATGAGCGTGCTCGCGCTCCTTATATTCTTGAGCGTCAACGGACACCTGATGGTGATAATAGCTTTAAAGAAAAGCTTCGAGGCCATCCCGCCATACGGGTTCCACCTCTCCGGGGCGGCCCTCGAAGGGCTTGTGACGTTCTCGAAAGAGGTGTTCATACTCGCCTTGAAGTTCTCGGCCCCGGTCGTGGCGATACTCATATTCGTCAACATCGCGCTCGGGATAATGGCGCGGTCGGTGCCTCAGCTCAACATGTTCGTCATAGGCTTCGCCGTGACCATAGCCGTCGGTTTCGTGATGATAATGGTATCCCTGCCGGTGTTCGAGACGGCCGTGCTGGCCGCGTTCGAGAGGATGTGGCAGGGCGTGTTTTCTCTCATAGAGGTGATGTAAGTGGCCGAGAACGACCAGGAAAAAACCGAACAGGGATCGTCGAGACGGAGAGAGCAGGCCCGGCAGGAAGGCAACTTCCCGGTCTCACGCGAGGTAAGCTCTTTTCTCACGATACTCGGGGCGCTCCTTGTGCTTCACTTCGCGGGCGCCTGGATATTCTTCGGCCTCTCGGACTTGATGAGGGGCTCGTTCCACATCATGAAGGGCGAGCTTACGGTAACAGAGGTAAGCTCGCTGTTCCAGAACATCTCGTATAAGTTCTTTCTCCTGATACTCCCGGCCCTTGCCATCCCTGTATTCGGGGCGGTCTCATACCTTCTCCAGAACGGCTTCGCCCTGACGACAAAGCCCCTTGCGCCCGACTTGAACAGGATAGACCCTCTGTCGGGAGTAAAGAGGCTCTTTTCTCTGAACTCTTTGGTGGAGTTGGTCAAATCCATAGTAAAGATATCCGTCCTCGCTTACGTGGTCTACCTGACGGTTGCGAAGGAGTGGAATAACCTCCCGATGCTCATGGACGCGGACGCGGCGGGTGCCGTGACCTACATAGCCCGCACCACCTTCACCATAATGACCAAGACCGTCTGGGTGCTGGCCGTCATCGCCGTGCTCGATTACGCATTCCAGAGATGGAGCTTCGAGAAGGGCCTCAGGATGACGAAGGAAGAGATAAAAGAGGAGATGAAGGAGACCGAGGGCGACCCCCTCGTCAAGGCACGGATAAAGTCGATCCAGAGGGAGATGGCCCGCAAAAGGATGATGCAGGACGTGCCCAAGGCCGACGTCGTGGTCACGAACCCCACGCATCTGGCAATTGCGATCAAATACGATAGATCAAAGGCCGATGCGCCCGTGGTCGTCGCCAAAGGCGCAGGGCTCGTGGCCGAGAAGATAAAAGAGCTGGCGCGCGCCAACCGCGTCCCCGTTGTCGAGAACAAGCCGCTTGCTCGGGGCCTTTTCAAGACCGTCGAGGTGGGGATGCAGATACCGGTTGACATGTACAAGGCGGTGGCGGAGCTGCTGGCGTACGTATACAGGCTTAAAAACAGGGCCGCGGCCCATTAAGGCGGGGATATGGCAGGGTTAATAGATAATATAACGAAGTTCAAAAAAGGCACGGACCTGCTGATGCCGCTCGGCATAGTGGGCGTCCTGTTCGTGATGATACTGCCGGTGCCGCCCCTGGCGCTCGACCTCCTCCTTACCTTCAACATAACGATAGCCATAATAATACTGCTCGTCGCGGTCTATATAACGAAACCGCTCGACTTCTCGACCTTCCCGATACTCCTGCTCGTAACGACCCTTTTCAGGCTCTCCCTGAACGTCGCCTCCACGAGGCTCGTGCTCCTGCACGGGGCGGACGGGCCGGGCGCGGCCGGGCAGGTGATAAACTCGTTCGGGAACTTCGTCGTCGGAGGCAACTACGCCGTCGGTTTCATAGTATTCGCGATACTGGTCATCATCAACTTCGTGGTCATTACTAAAGGCGCAGGCAGGATAGCGGAAGTGGCGGCCCGTTTCACTTTGGACGCCATGCCCGGCAAGCAGATGGCCATAGACGCGGACCTGAACGCCGGGCTCATAGGCGACGAGGAGGCGCGCAGGCGCAGGAAGACGGTAGCGCTCGAGGCCGATTTTTACGGGGCCATGGACGGCGCGAGCAAGTTCGTAAGGGGGGACGCGGTGGCCGCCATCCTCATCACGGTCATTAATATCGTCGGCGGCCTCATTATCGGCGTCCTCCAGCAGGGCCTGCCCATAGGAGAGGCGGCCAGGACATATACGCTTTTAACGGTAGGCGACGGGCTCGTAGCCCAGATACCCGCCCTCATAATCTCCACCGCGGCCGGTATCGTCGTATCGAACGTCAATTCCGAGGCCGGCCTCGGCGAGTCCATAGGCAAGCAGTTCCTGGTACACCCAAAACCCATACTCATCGCGTCGGCCATACTCTTCGTCTTCGGCCTCATACCGGGCCTGCCGCACCTCGCGTTCTTCGTCCTCGCCATTGCCACGGGCGGGGTGGCGTACATTGTCTCAAAGGCCTCGGCCGAGCAGAAGGCGGAAGAGGCTAAGGAGAAGGAAAAGGAAAAGGCCTCCAGGCCCGCCCCGAAGAAGGAACCCGACGACGTGCCGCTCATAGACACCCTCGGCCTCGAAGTAGGCTACAGGCTCATCCCGCTCGTGGACTCGTCCGAAAGCGGCGAGCTCTTGGAGAGGATAAAGGCCATAAGGAAGCAGTTCGCGGAGGAGATGGGCCTGTCGGTGACGCCCGTCCACATCAAGGACAACCTGCAGCTCAAGCCCGCGGAGTATCTCTTCCTCGTAAAAGGCGTGGAAGTCGCCAGGGGCGAGCTCCTCGTGGGCCATTCCCTCGCCATAGACCCCGGCAACGCGCAAATCGGACTAGAAGGCGTCCCGACGGTGGACCCGGCGTTCGGCCTGCCGTCGATCTGGGTGCCCGACTCCCAGCAGGAGAAGGCGCAGGTGATGGGCTACACGGTCGTAAGCCACTCGGCTATCATGGCGACCCACATAACGGAGGTCATCAAGGCCCACGCGCACGAGATACTCGGGCGCCAGGAGGTGCAGGCGCTCCTCGACAGGGTCTCGAAGAGCCACCCCAAGGTCGTCGAAGAGCTCGTGCCCGGCCTCATGAACGTCGGGGGCATACAGAAGGTGATGCAGAACCTGCTGAAGGAGAGGGTGTCGATAAGGGACCTGCAGACCATACTCGAAACGCTCGCGGACTACGCCGCCATCACGAAGGACACTGACCTTCTTACCGAGTACGTGAGGATGAACCTCGCGAGGCAGATATCGAAGAACAACCAGACCGCCGAGGCGGTCATCCAGGCTATCGCTTTCAACCAGGAGATAGAGGAGGCGATAGCCAAGTCCGTCCACGAGACCCCACAGGGGTCGTTCCTGAGCATCGAGCCTTCGATAGCCCAGAGGATAATAGCGAGGGTGAAGGAGGCCGTGGAGGAGGTCATGTCAAAGGGCCACCAGCCGGTGCTGCTCGCCTCGCACCAGACCCGCAGGTTCGTAAGGAAGCTCACCGAGAGGGCCTTCCCGGCCATACCGGTGCTTTCCCATAACGAGATATCGAGCAACGTCAGGGTGCAGACCCTAAAAGTGGTGAGGTTATAGCATGCACATAAAGAGTTTCAAGGGCCCGACTGTGAGGGACGCGATAAAGGCCGTGAAGGCCGAGCTCGGAGGCAACGCCCTCATAATCAACACCAAAAGGCTCTCAACCGGGCTCTACGAGGTGATAGCCGCCATAGACTACGACCTCACGAGGCCCGTTGACCTGACGATACCTTTCGGCAGGAGCGGCGGCCCCGCGTCCGGCGACATGGGACCCGATGGGCGGCGCGGCGCCGAAGCCCACGAAACCCCCGGAACCCTGAGTAGCGGCGCGGGGAATAGGACCGCCTGTGCCGAGAGCGAAATCCCGGCCATCGACGCGGAGCTTAAGGAGCTGAGGGAGTTGAAGGACTTCTGCCAGAATATCGCGGCACAGTCAGCCACTGAGCATTCCCGGACCTACAGGAAGATGGAAGAAGAGCTGATATCGAACGGGGTCGATAAGAGGCTTGCCCGGAAGATACTCGTGAGCGCGTTCAACGGGGCGGGCAAAGGCAAGCCGGACGACGAAGGCGCGATAAAGTCCTGCATGAGGGAAAGGATCCTCGAAAGGATAGACGTCGAGGACCCGCTCGAGGGAAAGTCCCCGATAGCCTTCGTGGGCCCCGCCGGCGTCGGCAAGACGACGACGATAGCGAAGCTCGCGGCAGTCCAGGCATTGAAGAAGAAGAGGCGCGTGGCGCTCCTCAGCATGGACACTCACAGGATAGCCGCCACCGAGCAGCTTAAAGTGTACGGGAGAATAATAGGCGTGCCAGTGGAGGTCGCCAGGACCCCGGAGGAGCTTGCGTCCCTTATCGCCATGCACAATGACAAGGACAATATCCTCATAGACACGGCAGGCAGGAGCCAGAGGTCCTCGGCCCACATGAAAGAGCTTTCCGCCCTCGCCGCGTTGACCCCGGGGCTCAGGTTCAACCTCGTCCTGAGCGCACAGACAAGGGACGAGGCCCTTTACGACTCGATAAAGGGCTTCAGCGCCGTGCCATACAGCTCTTTGACCTTCACAAAGCTCGACGAGGGCCCTTCATACGGGCAGATGCTCAATACCGCCATGCTCGCCAAAAGGCCCGTCGCGTACTTAAGCTCCGGACAGAGGGTGCCTGAGGACATCGAGCTTGCCTCCGCGGAGAGGCTTTTGAACCTATTTATGCCGAATTAAGGAGAAGGACGAATGGACCGGGAACCAGGGCTTTCAGGATTTAAAAACAGCGGCAAAAACCGGCACACGCCGAGGGTGATAGCCGTAAGCAGCGGAAAAGGCGGGGTGGGCAAGACAAACTCCGTGGTGAACCTCGCGGTAGCGCTCTCTGAGATGGGCAAGAAGGTGCTGCTCCTTGACGCGGACCTCGGGCTCGGCAACCTCGACGTGCTCCTGGGGCTCGCCCCAAGGTACAACATGGGCCACCTGCTGAGGGGGGAAAAGACCATCGGGGATATCCTCGTGGACGGGCCCGCCGGGATAAAGATACTGCCCGCGAGCTCGGGCGTGCAGGAGCTTACGAACCTGAGCCTTGAGCAGAGGCTGACGCTGAAATCGCACCTCGAATCGGCCGGCATGGACATGGACGTCCTTATAATCGACACGGGCGCCGGGATATCCAACAACGTCCTTTTCTTCAACATGGCGGCGGACGAGATAGTGGTGGTCGTCACGCCCGAGCCGACCTCGATAACCGACGCCTACGCGCTCATGAAGGTGCTCTGCAAAAGGCACGGGGAGAGGAAGTTCAAGCTCCTCGTGAACACGGCCAGGTCGAGGAAGGAGGCCATGGAAGTGTACAGGAAACTGAGCCTCGTGGCGGAGCGGTTCCTCAATATCTCGGTTGATTACCTCGGGTGCGTGCTCAACGACGAAAACGTCCAGAGGTCGGTATTGAGGCAAAAGGCGGTGATGGAGCTCTACCCGGACTCCGCCGCAAGCCTGTGCTTCAAGGAGATAGCGGACGCCATATGGGATTCCCCCGCCAATGACATCAAGGGCGGGATGCAGCTCTTCTGGCAGCAGATACTCGACAGGGACCTCAATCCGGAATTGGCAGGATAAAAAAACCCAGACGGGGTAAAGGGCTATGAACACCAAAATGAATGAAAGCGCAGCCGGAAAGACGCCGAGAGACAAGCTCCTCGTGGATAACGTGCACCTCGTGAAGATCATAGCGTACCAGGTCGCGGTCAACCTCCCGCCGCATATAGACGTGAACGACCTGATAAGCGCCGGTACGATAGGGCTTCTCGAGTCCATAGACAGGTTCGACGCCGGCAAGGGGGTACAGTTCAACACCTACGCCTCGATAAGGATACGCGGCGCGATAATGGACGAGCTCCGGTCGATGGACTGGATGACCCGCTCGATGAGGGACAAGTCGAACCAGCTGGAGAAGGCCTACGACGAGATCGAGCGCAGGACCGGCCGGCCCGCGGAGGTCGAGGAGGTAGCGGACTTCCTCGAGATAACCACGGAGGCGCTGTATTCGATACTTAGCCAGGTGAGCGCCCTGAGCGTGCTGAACCTCGAGGACATGGGGATATCGAACCACGACGAGGGCATGGACATCCTTGATTGCATAAAGGACCCGGAGGGCAAGGACCCCATGGCCATCGTGAAGTTCAACGAGATAAAAAAGAGGATAGCCGAGGCCGTCGAGACCCTGCCCGAGAAGGAAAAGCTCATAATTTCCCTTTATTATTACGAGGAGCTTACCTTGAAGGAGATAGGGAAAGTCCTCGAGATAACGGAGTCCAGGGTGTGCCAGCTGCACAGCCAGACCATGCACAGGCTGAAGGCGAAATTGAAAAAGTGCCTGGGGGCCTGAAAGCCCTTATCGCTTCCACCATGCCCCGCCCTGTGCGTGGAGGCCTTCAAGATTAAAGAAATCCGAGATACCCCCGATAAATAAGAAAGGGCGCAAGGTATGGATAATTCTATTTCTATTCAGGGGATGCTGAAAGACCGGGACCCATCGGTGAGGAGGGACGCCTGCGAGTCCATAGGGGAGTCCGGGGAAACGTCCTTCATACCGGCCCTGGTCGAGGCGCTCGGGGACTGCGACTTCGGAGTAAGGGAAGCCGCTTTGAACGCCCTTACCGCCATCGGCGGCAGGGAGGTCGCTTCCGCGGTGGCACCGCTGCTGCGCCTCGACGACGCGTCGCTGCGTAACCTCGGGATAGAGATACTCCGCAAGGTCGGGGGCGACGCCCTCGACGTCATATCATCGCTTTTAAACGACAGGGACGACGACGTCGTCAAATTCGCCGTGGACCTAATAGCCGACATAAGGGGCAACGGCGCGGCTGCGCTCCTGTATGATTGCGCCGGGCACAGCAACCCTAACGTCAGGGCGTCCGTGGCCGTATGCCTCGGGAGGCTCAAGGCGCAGGGCTCGAGCCGCGCGCTGCTGAAGCTTCTGAACGACCCTGAGGAATGGGTCAAGTTCTCGGCCATCGAGGGCGTGGGCCTGCTTGAGGACAAGGCCTCCCTCGAGCTCCTCCTCCAGATAGTGGACAGCGACTCCGTCCTCCTTAAAGAGGCGGCGGTGGAGGCCGTAAGCAGGATAGCCTCGCCGTCCGACGCGGCGGACGTGCTTACGAAGCTCAAGGGGCCGTTATCGAAAGGCGCGGTCATAAACACGGGCGCCATAGTGGACCTCCTTGAAAAGGCCTCGTCGCCGGCGGCGGGCTTCAGGTTCTCGAAGGACTTTACCTTCGTTTACTTCGACTTCTTCTCGAAGGCCCTGAAGGACTGCGATAGAACGTCCGGCCTCGAGGCGTTGAAGGGGCTTGGCCTGCTGAAAGAGCCAGCGGGGCTTAAATACGCGTTCGCGTACGTGAACAAATTGAACGAGATGGACGAGGAGACCGAGCAGGTCCTCCTCGGCGCAGTCGTTTCGATGGCCGGGCGCGGCGCGCTGCCGCCCGCGATAAAAGAGGAATTGAACAGGGGCGGGAAGGGCTTCAAGGTCATAGTAAGGGCGCTCGGCGAGTTGAAATCCGACGAGGCGGTGCCGCTCCTTGCCGCCCTCATGGACAGGGCCGCGAAGCACGAATTGAGGGAGATTGTATCGGCCCTCGAATCGATCGGCTCCCCGGCCTGCGCCGAGATACTGTTCAGGTCCCTGGAGAGCAAGGACGGGCACGTAAGGAAGATAGCCGCGCGGGCCCTGGCAACGCTGGCTGGCGAGGGCGCGGCTGAGGCGCTATACAGGGCGCTGGAGGCCGAGCAGTACAGGGACGTCGCCGAGGAGATGACCGACACGCTCGCGCTTATACCGTCACCGGCGGTCAAGGGGCTTTTCTGCGGGCTCCTTTCGAAAAAGGACGAGAGGCTCCGTGAGATGGGGGCGAGGGGGCTCGGCATGATAGGCGACGAGGAGGCGTTGAAGTCCCTCAAGGACGCCTGCAAAGACTCAAGCCCCGTCGTCAGGAAAGCCGCTTACAGGTCGATGGCGAAGCTCGGGATACCTGAGGCCGGGGACACCGTTCTAAAGGGCCTTGAGGACAGCAGCGACGACGTGAAGCTGTCGATACTGAAGGCCCTCGGGGGCTGGAGCGGCGAGAAGATAAAAAAAGGCCTGCTGAAGGCGCTTGGCGACAGGAACATCTGGGTAAGGTATCACGCCGTCATGCTCCTCGGGGATCTCGGCGAAAATGATAACGAGGACGCGCTCATAAGGGTTCTTCTGAACGACGAGGCCCCCGTCAAGGCGGCCGCCGCAAAGGCGCTCGGGAAATCAGGCTCATCAAAATCCCTCGGCGCGCTTGAGAAGTTCATCGCCCACCCCGAGCAGACCGTGAGGTCCGCCGTGGAAGAGGCCATCCACCTATTGAAATGCTGACCCTTGGCATAGATACAAGGCCCAAGCTCTCCAACGAGACTTTTGCGCTCCTCCGCGACATAATCTACGCGAAGAGCGGGATATTCTACACGGAGTCCAAGAAGTACCTCCTGGAGGCGCGGCTTTTAAGGAGGCTTGAGGAGAGGAACCTCAAGACCTACGAGGACTATTACCACTTCCTTACCTATGACCCGGAGAGGAACAGGGAGATAACGAACCTCATAAACGTGATAGTGACCAACGAGACGAGCTTTTTCAGGGACATGTTCCAGATAGATTCGTTCACCAGGGGGGTGGTCCCGAAGCTCACGCAGGAAAAGTCGGGAGGCCGCGCCAAAAGCTTCAGGGTATGGAGCGCCGCGTGCTCCACGGGCGAGGAGCCGCTGACGCTGGCGATGATACTCCTGGAGGAGCTCGGCGCCAAAGGCTTTTCCGTGGAGGTGCTCGGCAGCGACATCTGCGACAACGTGCTTAAGTCCGCCGAGGCCGGCAACTACGAAAAATACTCGGTCAGGAACACGCCCGAGCAGTACCTGAAGAAGTATTTCACCGGCAGGGGCGAGTGCTACACGATATCCAAAAAGGTCCAGGACCTCGTAAAGTACAGGAAGATAAACCTCGTCGACCCGATGGAGACGAGGACGGTAAGGGAGATGGACGTGATATTCTGCAGGAACGTCCTCATATATTTCGATGACGCCTCGAAAAGGAAGGCCATAAACCACCTGTACGACAGTCTCGCCAGGGGCGGGTACCTCTTCCTCGGTTTTTCGGAGACCCTCCACAGCATCACGAGGCTGTTCCGGCCTGTAAGCTTCGAGCGGACAGTAGTCTACCAAAAAGTCTGAGAGGGCGGATATGGAAAAGAAAATTCTTGTCGTGGACGATTGCGAGACTACGAGGAAGCTCTTGTCGTACATAATCCGCGACAAGGGGTACAAGATAGTCGGCGCGTCGAACGGGATAGAGGCCCTGGAGGTCATGGCCGCGAACCCCGTGGACCTCGTGGTCACGGACCTCAACATGCCCCAGATGAACGGCTTCGAGCTGTCAAGGAGCCTCCGGGAGCAGGCCGAGTACCGGGAGCTGCCGATAATCATGATAACGACCGAAGCGGGCGAATCCGATAGAAAAACCGGCATGGAGGCCGGGGTGACGACATACCTCTGCAAGCCCATCTCGCCGCAGAGGCTTTTATACGAGATAGAGAAGCTCATCTGACGTCCAACGGGGGGCGATACTTTTAACAAGGAGGACATAATGTTCGACAACAGCATGAAGATACTCGTGGTCGATGATTTCTCGACCATGAGGAGGATCATAAGGAACATACTCAAGGAGATCGGCTACAGCAACGTCGACGAGGCCGACGACGGGACGACGGCGCTTGAAAAGCTCAAGGCCGGGAGCTTCGACTTCGTCGTGACCGACTGGAACATGCCGAACATGCCGGGGATAGACCTCTTGAAGGCGATAAGGCAGGACCCTGCGCTCAAATCCATGCCGGTACTGATGGTCACGGCCGAGGCGGCGAAGGAGAACGTCGTGACCGCGGTCCAGGCCGGGGTAAACAACTATATCGTAAAGCCCTTCACGGCCGCGGCCCTCAAGGAGAGGATAGACCTCATACTCGAAAAACTCAAGACTGCCCAGAATTGATCGACATAAAAGGAGAATACGCGATGAGCGGCAAAAACTGGAGCGAGATGCAGTGCAAGTTCAAAGACGAGATAGCCGCCCTTTTGAGGTTCATAGACAAGACCCGCAAAGGCATAGAGACGCTTGAAAACACGGTAAAGATCGGCTCGGAGAGGTTCCCGGAGGCGTCCAGCCAGATAGCGGCCGTCACTGGCGAGCTCGAGGACGCGGCGAACAACATCATGTCGATACTCGAAGGGCTCATGCAGGAGCAGGATGGCGCGCACGGGCTGCTTAAAGACCTCACCGCCTGGGCCTCGAAGGCGGAAGACCCCGGGCAGGGCCTGAAGCTCATCGGGGAGCTCGGGAGGATAAACGAGAAGTCCAGGAGGGAGATGATGGAGATATTCACGAACATGTCCTTCCACGACCTCTCGGGGCAGAAACTGAAGAAGGTCATAACGTCCCTTGCCGTGGTGGAGTCGAAGCTCCTCGATATGGCATCGAGCTTCGGGCTCGAAAACGGCGCGGGCTTGAGCGCCATTGCGCAGGCGAAGGTCGACCCCTTGAAGCAGGACGTCGTAGACAGGCTTTTAAAAGAGCTCGGGGCCTGAAAACCCCGCACGGAGGCAGTATGAACAACGAGATGGACGATATCGTAAACGATTTTATCTCGGAATCGGCCGAGGCCCTCGATTCGCTCGACCAGAAATTCATCGAGCTTGAGAAAAACCCGGGGGACACGACGCTCCTGAACGATATCTTCAGGTCCATACATACCATAAAGGGCGCGGCCGGATTCCTCGGGTTCCAGCAGATGGTCGAGGCCACCCACGTGACCGAGGACGTGCTGAATAAATTGAGGAAGGGCGAGATGGAGGTAAACGCGGCGATAATGGACGCCATCCTCCAGTCCGTAGACCTCATAAAGGTGCTCCTCAACAACATCCGCGAAAAAAACGGCAGGGAAGAGGACTTAAAGCCCGTCATCGCCTCGCTTACGAACGTCCTGAACGGCGATTACGCCAGGAAGGAAGAGGCCCCTCAGCTTACGGTCATCTCTTCCGAAAAAAGGTCCGGCAACGACGCCGCCCGCCCCGCGCAGGCCCCCCAGCCCCAGCCCCAATCTAAAGACGAGCCGCATAAGGAAAAAGAGCAGTCGATAAGGGTGGACATAGACAGGCTCGACAGCGTCTTGAACCTCGCCGGCGAGCTTGTGCTGTCGCGTAACCGCCTCATGCGCCTGGGCTCGAAGCTCTGCGAGCTCGATACCGAAAGCGAGCTCCTCTCCCACATGGAGGAGGGTATCGCCCAGCTCGACCTGGTGACGACGGACCTCCAGTTGGCGGTGATGAAGATGAGGATGCAGCCCATAGCCAAGGTCTTCAACAAGTTCCCGAGGATGGTCAGGGACCTCGCGAGGCAGAACGACAAGGAAGTAGAGCTCGTGATAAGCGGAGAGGAGACCGAGCTCGACAAGACGGTCATAGAGGAGATAGGCGATCCGCTCGTCCATCTCATAAGGAACGCCGTGGACCACGGGATGGAGACCCCGGACGAGAGGGCCTCGAAGGGCAAGCCGCGCTGCGGCACTCTCTCGCTTTCCGCCTACCAGGAGGGGCGCCACATAATCGTTTCCGTGGCCGACGACGGCAGGGGCATAGACGCGGCGGCCATCAAGAGGTCGGCCCTGGAGAAGGGGCTCATAACCCCGGAGGACGCCGAGAAGATGCTGAACAAGGAGGCGCTTAACCTCATTTTCATACCGGGCTTCTCCACGGCCAGGAAGGTCAGCAACATCTCCGGCAGGGGCGTGGGCATGGACGTGGTCAAGACCAATATTTCACGGATAAACGGCATCATCTCGATAGACTCCGAGGTCGGCAACGGCACGAAGATAACCTTCAGGCTCCCGCTTACGCTGGCGATAATACAGGCCCTCACCGTGGAGGCCGGAGGAGAGATATACGGCATACCGCTGTCCACCGTCATCGAGAACATAAGGGTCACGGCAAACGACTTGAAGACCATTGACGGCAAGGAGGTCATCCACCTGAGGGACAGGGTCTACCCGGTCGTGAGGCTTTCAGGGCTCGTGGACGGCAATGTTTCGTCAACGAACTCCGAGTGGAACTACATAGTGCTCATAGGGATAGGCGAGAAGAGCTTCGGCATACTCGTGGACAGGCTCCACGGGCAGGAAGAGATTGTGATGAAGTCCATGGGCGAGTACCTCAAGGGGACCGAGGGCATGGCCGGGGCCTGCATAAACGGCGACGGCAACGTGATACTCATACTCGACGTCGCCGGGCTGCTCGAATCGATGCACAGGGTGTACGCAAATTGCTGACAGGGACCATCCACAAGATAAGGGTGCTGATAGTCGACGACTCCGCCTTCATGAGGAAGGTCATAAAGCGGATGGTCGAGACCGACCCGGAGATAGAGGTCGTCGGGACCGCGAGGGACGGGGCCGAGGGCGTCCAGATGGCGCTATCCTTAAGCCCGGACGTCATCACCATGGACATCGAGATGCCGAGGATGCACGGCCTCGAGGCCACCGAGTACATCATGGAGAAGCAGCCCACGCCCATCATCATGGTAAGCTCGATAACGAAGGAGGGCGCGCACGCCACGTTCGAGGCGCTCGACAAGGGCGCGGCTGACTATATCTCCAAAAACCTCGTCTCGTCCTCGGTAGACATGTTCAAGATACAGGACGAACTCATTGGGAAGATCAGGGCCGTGGCCAGGAAAAAGTCCAGGCTCATCGGCCTTTTGACGCAAAAAAAACCGGCGGCGGCCCCGCCAATAAGAAAAGGCTTCGCGACACAGAAGGTCGCCTTCGTGGCCATCGGGGCCTCCACAGGCGGCCCGAAAGCCCTGCAGCAGGTCTTGACCAGCCTCCCGGCGGACCTGTCCACGCCTTTTCTCGTGGCCGTGCACATGCCCGGCGCTTTCACAGGGGCCTTCGCCGAAAGGCTCAATACCCTCTGCAAGCTCCCGGTAAAAGAGGCGGAGGCCGGGGAGCCGATAAGGCCGGGGCAGATATTGCTCTCCCCCGGAGGCTTCCAGACCAGGGTCAGGAAGAAGTCCCTGACGGATTTTTACATCGACATAAACAGCGACCCGGCCGATTCGCTTTACAAGCCTTCGGTCGACGTATGCATGAGGTCCGTGGCGGAGTGCTATCCCGGAAGGTCCATGGGCGTGATACTTACGGGCATGGGGCACGACGGGCTCGAGGGCATGAGGCTCATAAAGGAAAAGGGCGGCAAGACGCTTGCCCAGAGCGAGGAGACGTGCACGGTCTACGGGATGCCGAAGGCCGTTGTCGAGGCCGGGCTCGCCGACAAGGTAGTGCCGCTCGGAAACATAGCCGGCGAGATAATCAACATGATATGACAGGGTGTTGAAAAACACCCCGTCATGCAATCCATGGATGGACTTTTTCAACATACGCTGACCGTCAAAGGGGCTTTCGCATTATGGACCTTCTTACAATAATAGGCCTCATACTCGGGTTCGGCGCGGTCATAGGCGGCCAGGTCCTCGAAGGCGGCTCGCTCTATGCGATAATGCAGCCCACCGCGGCCATTATCGTGGTGGGGGGCACCGTGGGCGCGGTGATGGTGAACTATTCGCTTTCCACGTTCCTCCTCGCTCTCAAGAACGCGAAGCTCGCCCTCTTCAACCACAAGGACGACCCGAAGGCGGTCATTAGGACGCTTTCGGAGCTTGCCGGGATAGCGAGGAAGGAGGGCCTCCTTGCGCTGGAATCTCGGGTCAGGAGGATCGAGGACCCGTTCCTTAAAAAGGGGCTCCAGCTCGTGGTCGACGGGGCCGAGCCCAAGCTTACGCGCGAGATACTCGAGATCGAGATGACGTACGGGGAGGAGTACCAGAACACCTCGGCCAAGGTCTTCGAGTCCGCGGGCGGGTATTCGCCCACCATAGGCATACTCGGCGCCGTGCTCGGCCTCATACACGTAATGGAGAACCTCGCCGACCCGAGCAAGCTCGGCGCCGGCATAGCCGTGGCGTTCGTGGCCACGGTCTACGGCGTCGGGACCGCCAACCTCCTGTGGCTCCCGATGGCGGGGAAACTCAAGTTCAAGATGAGGGAAGAGGCCATAGTGAAGGAAATGATAATAGAGGGGCTCATAGCGCTGTCCGAGGGCGAAAACCCGAGGCGGCTTGAAGAGAAGCTCATAGGGTTTTTGAAGGAATCAGAGAAGAAGAAATAAAAGGCGCACACTATGGCGAGGAAAAAAAAGCACGAGGAGCACGAGAACCACGAGAGGTGGCTGGTATCCTACGCGGACTTCATCACGCTCCTTTTCGCGTTCTTCACCAGCATGTACGCCATGTCCTCGGTGAACGAGGGCAAGTTCAGGGTCTTAAGCGAGTCCCTCGGCATAGCCTTCAACCCGTCCCTCTACGCGTCAACGAAGGTCCACCAGGGGCCGAGTTTCGTTAGGGAGCAGAGGCCGAACCTGGCCAGCGAGGTCAATGGGGGGTCGAATTACGAGAAGATAGAGTCCGCCCTGAAAGACCTCGCGAAAGGCCAGAAACTCACGTTCGTGACCGAGGGGCATAAGATAACCATAAGGGTATCCGAGTCCACGCTCTTCGACGCGGCAAGCGACGAGCTGCTGCCCGAGGCCCTCCCGGTCCTCGACGAAGTGGCGGCCGTCCTTAAAGACCTGCCGAGCCAGATAAGGATAGAGGGCCATACCGACAATATCCCGGTCAATACCGCGAGGTTCCCGTCGAACTGGGACCTCTCCAGCGCGAGGGCGATAAAGATACTCAAGTATTTCGTGGCCGGCCACAGGTTCGACCCGCGGAAGCTGTCTGCCCTCGGCTACGGTGAGTACAGGCCCATAGACTCCAACGACACTCCCTCGGGAAGGCTCAAGAACAGGAGGGTCGACATTACCATAACCGATTCAACTGGCTATGAGTAAGGGTAAGAGTAAAAATAAATTTTAAGTTTATCGAAAACAGGCCGAAATAACAGGATAAGGGGTTTGGACTCGGACAAAAGAATTCCTCAGGAGGCGTCATGGACATAAAAAAAGACTTTGATAAGAAAGAGGTGCTTCAGCTCGTCACCTTCAGGCTCGGCAACGAAGAGTTCTCGCTCGATATACTGCGGGTCCAGGAGATAATAAGGCACATGGACCTTACGAGGGTGCCGCGCACGCCCGAGTTCGTGGACGGCGTCATAAACCTGAGGGGCCGGGTCATACCGGTGCTTGATCTCAGGAAGAGGTTCGGGCTGCCGGCCGACGAGAAGACTAACGACACTCGGATAATAGTGGTGGACGTGGACGACAGGACCGTGGGGCTCAAGGTCGACGCGGTCTCCGAGGTCCTGAGGCTCCCTTCCGACACCGTGGAGCCGCCTCCGGCGATAGTCACCGGGGCGGAGTCCGAATACATCAAGGGGGTAGGCAAGCTTGACGGAAGGCTCCTTATACTCCTTGACGTAGCCAAGATATTGAGCCGCACGGAGAGGGACGCGCTCGGGGGAGTGGCCCTTAACGCCGTAGCCTGATCGGCAGCTCAAAAAGTCCATCTGCTTTAAGAAAAGGAGCTATACAGATGTCCAATGCCGCCGCGAATTTGAACGATGTCATCCTGAACGCCAGCGAGCTGCCGGTCCTTCCGGTCACTACGCAGAAGGTCCTGTCGATGATGTCGGACCCGGACGTGTCCATCGAGAAGATAAAACGGCTCATAAGCGCGGACCCGGGGCTTGCCACAAAGATACTCAAGGTTGCGAACTCGGCCTTTTACGGGAGCTACAGGAACATCCAGAACCTCACGCAGGCCATCCTGAGGCTCGGGCTGAACGCCGTAAGGTCGATAGTCGTGGCGACCTCGATGAAGAACGTCTACAAGCGTTTCGGCCTGACGGAGAAGCTCATCTGGGAGCAGATGCTGGGCGCCGCGCTCGCCGCTAACATAATAGCCAGGCAGACCCGGCTGTCGGACCCCGAGGACGCCTTCCTGGGCGGGCTCCTGCACGATATCGGCAAGGTGGTCCTCAATAACGAGCACCCGGAGAAGTTCGCGGAGGTCATGGAGAGGGTCTATAACGACGGGATGCCGTTTTCCGTCGCCGAGCTGGAGGTATTCGAGTTCTCTCACAGGAAGGTCGGGGCCGCCGTAGTAAAGAAGTGGGGCTTCCCTGAAAACCTCGAGAGGCTTATCCTCCATTTCGAGGACATTGAGGCGATAAAGAAGGAGCGCTACTTCCTGAACCTCGTAAACATCATCACCCTCGCTGACAGGATGTGCCAAAAATTTGGCATGGGCTGGAGAAAAACCGGCACAGTGGAGGTCGATTTCGGCAGCCTACCCGAGTCCCTCGGCCTGACCCCTGAAACTCTTAAAGAGGTATTGGAAAAGGTCCAGCTCACATTTGCCCAGGGGGTAGAGCTTTTTTAGGCTGAAAACGGCCCTCCCACCGATCGCCTCCGCAAGTACGCCCCGCCCTGTGCCCTCGGGCACGCCGTTTGCATCCTATAGGTCCAGCTCAGTCACCCCACTATAAGAAAAGACATCCCCCCTTGCGGGGAGGCATCCGGAGGCCTTATGGTCATTTGGGCGTACGTGCTTTTAACCGTAGACATGGCTTTGATGGGCGGCATACTCTATATCCTCATCGCCGGCAGGGGCTTGAAAAAGTCCGTTGTCGCTGATACGCACGCCCATGCGGCAGTGGAAGAGGCTGAGCTTGAAAGGCTCCAGGCCGATGTCGAGAAGAGCCATTCCCTTATCGACGCCTACGAGAGGTCTTTCGAGGAGAAGGACAGGAGATTTGAGGCGATAGTAAGAAGGGCCGAGGAGTCCGCCAGAAGCCTTGAGGCGCTATATGAGATCCAGGGAAAAGACGAGGTCTACGCAAAGGCTATGGGGCTTCTCAAGGCCGGCGCGTCAGCCGAGGAAGTTGTAAAAGACCTCGGGCTCATGTCCGGTGAGGCGGAGCTGATCGAGGCCATAAGCTGTTACAGGGTATAGGAGCGCGTAATATTTTTTCAACGGGGTTCAGGTTTGCAACCTGAACCCTGAAATTCGTAATATCTCTTGAGCCGATGCCCTTTTGCGCATTGCCATGCGCTTCGGGCATAAGACTCTCGCTACATCCCCCTGCCACGAATGAACCCGCCGAACCTTCCCGGCAAATCCTTCCCATGCGGGAATTTTGTTCCCGTCCGCAAGCCTTCAAGACCTCTCTTGCATTTCAAACCCGGCCATTTTTCCCCCGTAGACGACCATTCCTTTTTTGGCACGCAAGTTGCATTTATATCATGCCGTAAAAAAGGAGGCCGAATGGACAGGGCAATTTTCGTGGCTTTATCAGGCGCGGTTCTGCAGGAAAAGAGGATGGATGTCCTTACCGACAACCTTGCCAACGTGAACACCGCCGGGTTCAAAAAGCAGAAGCCCCTTTTCGAGGACGCGATGCCGTATCCCTGGGGCCCGAGGACGTTCGCGCAGATGGAAAAGGTAGTAACCGACATGTCGCAGGGCGTCGCCGAGAAGACCGACAGGAAGCTCGACGCCGCTATAAAGGGCGATGGTTTCTTCACCGTTTCTACCCCGAACGGCAACCGCTACACAAGGGACGGGAGCTTTACGGTGGGCCCGGACGGCACGCTCCGCTCGAGGGAAGGGGACCCGGTGCTCGGGGAAAAAGGCGTCATAAAGTTGACCTCCCCCGACGTCTCGATTGACGCTCTCGGCAACATCAAGAGCAGCGGGGCGCCCGTGGACAGGCTCAGGCTCGTAAACCTGAACGGCGCAGCGGACCTTATCAGGGAGGGCGGCTACTTCGCGCCCCCGGTCGAGGCGCAGGAGGTCCCCGTTGGCAAGGAGACGGTCGTTGAGCAGGGCTACATAGAGGTTTCGAACGTCAACGCCGTAAGAGCGATGACGACGATGATAGAGGCGATGAGGTCCTACGAGACGCATACGAAGATGATACAGACGCTCGACGACATGACGAAGAAGGCGATAGAGGAAGTCGGCGGCAACGGATAATAAAAAGGAGGTATTTGGATGATCAGGGCGTTATGGACGGCTTCCACAGGCATGGAGGCGCAGCAGCTCAATATCGACATAATCGCGCACAACCTCGCGAACGTCAATACCACGGGCTTCAAGAAGAGCAGGGCGGACTACCAGGACCTGCTCTATCAAGAAATAAAATCAGCGGGCGCTTCATCTTCGCCATCGACGATGGTGCCCACCGGCATACAGGTCGGCCAGGGCGTGAGGACCGTATCCACCGAGAAGGTCTTCAACCAGGGCAACTTCAAGCAGACCGATAACCCGCTCGACCTCGCGGTCGAGGGCGAGGGGTTTTTTCAGGTGACAAGGCCCGACGGGACACCCTCCTACACGAGGACCGGGGAGTTCAAGGTAGACCGCGACGGCAGGCTCGTCACCTCCGACGGATACGTCGTGGAGCCGCAGATAACCATACCCTCCGACGCCCTCACGGTAACGATAAGCGCCGACGGGATAGTGTCCGTTACCCAGCCCGGCGTGACCACCCCGACCCAGGTCGGCAACATCGAGCTTGCGAGGTTCGTAAACCCCTCGGGGCTTCAGGCGAACGGCAAGAACCTCTACACCCCCACGGCTGCCTCCGGCGACGCTACTACCGGCGCTCCGGGCGCGGAAGGGCTCGGCACGCTCGCGCAGGGTTTCTTAGAGATGTCGAACGTGAGCGTCGTAGAGGAGATGGTCAACATGATAGCCGCGCAGAGGGCGTACGAGATAAATTCCAAGTCCATCCAGACGACGGATGAGATGCTCCAGACAGCCAACGCGATGAAGAGGTAATCAGATGAAGATCATAAGGATAGCCTTTATATTGCTGACTCTTTCGCTGCCGCTCTTCTCCGGAGTAGTGTTCGGGGACGACGGGTGCATAAAGGCGGAGGTAAAGAGGGCTCTTACAACGGGTTCGCCGTGGGAGGCCGGGGACATGGATGTAAGCGAGATCCAGCTTTCCGGCTACAACGACGAGGAGTTCGACAAAGTAGAGATAAGGGTGCCGGAGGGCATGAAGAACATCGGGAAGGTCTCGGTCCAGGCCGTGCTCTTTTCAAAAAGCAAAGAGGTCAAGACCCTCTGGGCAACGGCCCGGATAAGGGTCTTTAAAGAGGTCGTGGTAGCGCTGAACCCGTTGAAGGCGAACACGAAGATAGCAAAAAGCGATATAAAAATCATAAGGACCGAGGTCAATGACGCCAGGGACTCGTTCCCCTCGATGGGGGATGTGGAGGGCATGGTCGTAAAGAGGCCGATACCGGCCGGGTCGGTGGTAAAGAAGGATTACGTAAAGCCCGAGGTGGTGGTAAAAAGGGGAGAAAGGGTCGTCCTTAACCTTGACTCGGAGAGGTTCCACGTGAAGTCCGCGGGCGTTGCCTCGGAGGACGGGGCCAGCGGCAGCGTCGTAGCCGTCAGGACCTCTTCAGGGAAAGAGATAACCGGGAAGGTATCCGGGCCCGGCGTTATAACCGTAGGGTTTTAAAACTATCAGAGGGAATTTTTCATGAAGAGGTTTATTTTTTTATCTATCGCCGGAGCCGTCTTCCTGGCCGGGTGCGCGACGCCCAAGCCGCAGAGGATCGACACATCGAGCATCCCGGTCCAGAG
This sequence comes from Deltaproteobacteria bacterium, assembly GCA_016219015.1. GTDB lineage: Bacteria > Desulfobacterota > GWC2-55-46 > GWC2-55-46 > GWC2-55-46 > JACRCL01. Next base: position 85,110 of record JACRCL010000001.1, on the reverse strand, counting down.
CAGCACCGTACCCACTACCCCAGGCTCCATCTGGCCGGGCGAGACGTCCCGGAACGCGCTATTTCAGGACCTGCGGGCGAGGAACGTCGGCGATATCGTGACCATAGAGGTATCCGAGAAGACCAGCGCGATAAAAGAGGCCACCACGTCGACGGCACGCAAGTCCTCGGACGACATAGCCATACAGAAGTTCCTGGGTCTGCCGCTCAACTTCGGGATGAAGAATTTTCTGAGCCAGGGCAACCCGTTCAGCCCGGAGGTCCAGTCGAGCTATGACTCGAAGTTCGACGGATCGGGCACCACGAAGAGGTCGGGGGAGCTTAGCGCCACCATAACCGCGAGGGTAGTGGAGATACTCCCGAACGGGAACCTCGTCCTCGAGGGGAAGAAAGATACGGTAGTGAATAACGAGCTCCAGTACATAGTCTTGAGCGGCATAGTGAGGCCCGAGGACATCACCAAGACGAACACGGTCCTATCTAACCAGATATCGGACGCGAGGATAGAGTATTCCGGCAAAGGGGTCGTGGCCGATGAGCAGTCGCCGGGATGGATGAGGAGGATACTCGACAATGTCTGGCCGTTTTAAGGTATTTTTCACAGCGCTTTCGCTCGCAATATTCCTTCTTCCCCTGAGCGCCAATGCCGCTCGGATAAAGGACATAGCCTTTATCGAGGGCGTAAGGCCCAACCAGCTCGTTGGCTACGGCCTCGTCGTGGGGCTGAACGGCACCGGGGACAAGTCGAGCGCCGTTTACACGACCCAATCGATAGCTAACATGCTGAACAGGATGGGGATGAAGTTCGACCCCAAAGACATAAAGGTCAAAAACACCGCCGCGGTCCTCGTTACGGCGGAGCTGCCCGCGTTCATCAAGCCGGGAAGCCGCATTGACGTGCTCGTATCGTCCCTGGGCGACGCAACAAGCCTGCAGGGCGGGACCCTCATATCCACGCCGCTTAAAGGGCCGGACAACTCCGTCTACGCGGTAGGGCAGGGGGCCGTGGCTTTAGCGGGCTTCAGCGCTGGCACGGCCTCGGCGAACGTCTCGAAGAACCACCAGACCGCGGGCAAGATACCTAACGGCGCGCTCATAGAAAAGGAAGTCTCCGTGGCGCTCTTCGGCAAGGAGGAGCTGTCCCTGTCGCTCCGTAGCCCGGACTTCACTACGGCGGAGAGACTCGCGGGAGCGATAAACTCAAGCCTCGCAAACGAGGGCGCGCCCCCCATCGCCTTCCCGGTTGACGCCGGCAAGGTGAGGATATCCGTGCCTCCGGATTACAGGAACGGAGTAGTCAGGCTCATCTCGAAGATAGAAGGGCTTGACATAAAGCCCGACGCCATAACGAAGGTTGTCATAAACGAGAGGACAGGCACGGTCGTCATGGGAGAGAACGTCAGGCTTTCGGCCGTAGCCATCTCCCACGGCGACATAAGCATAGAGATAAAGACCCAGTACTATATATCCCAGCCCGCGCCTTTCGCCCAGAAGGGCGATACCGTCGTGCAGCCTGTCGAGGAGACCAAGGTGCAGGAGGAGAGGTCAAGGCTTATAATGCTGCCCGAGAGCGTCACGCTCGGGGAGGTAGTAAGGGCGCTTAACCTCGTGGGCGTTACCCCGAGGGACCTTGTGGCCATATTGCAGGCGATAAAGGCCGCGGGCGCGCTCCAGGCCGAGCTGGAGATAATCTGAGAAGGCAGCCTATTAAAGGCTGGGAGGGTTTGAATGGGAGCGCAATTGATGGACGAGGCGATAGCCATAGAAAGGTCGCGGGAGATCCCGAGGGAGTGCAGGCAGTATATCTCCCACCACGTAAGGAACGGCCTTGTCTCCATAATGGGGCTCGCGATGAAGATTAAGGAAGAGCCCGAGGCGATAAAGGAGCTCGAATTTTACATCGATCATATAGCGAGCGACCTTAAGAAGGTCGGCCTGTAGGCATGAGCAGGATAGAGGGCATAGCGGCCTTTAACAGGCCCGCTCCTTTGCAGAAGGACACCCCGGCCGAGATTAAAAAGGCCCTCACGGACTTCGAGTCGCTTTTCATAAACGAGATGCTCAAGACCATGCGCGAAACGGTCGTTAAAAGCGGTCTTTTCCACGGCGGGAGCGGCGAGGAGATATACTCGTCCCTTTTTGACGAGGAGCTGTCGAAGGTGATGGCCTCGGGCGAAGGCATAGGTCTTAGGACGATGCTTATGAAGGAATTCGGCCGCGCCTATACGGCGGCCCCTTCCATGGAGGACCCCCCGGCCCGGTCAGTGGAGGCCCCTCCATCAATGAACCCCCCGCCAGAGGCAAAGCCGGTTGTCCCGGAAGCCTCGAAGGAAGACGGCGGCACGCTTAAGTTCCCGCTCCCAATAGGCGCGAAAAGGATAAGCTCCGGGTTCGGGTTGAGGAACGACCCTTTCACGGGCAAGGAAAAATTTCACCACGGGATCGACATAGCGGCAAAGGAAGGCAGCCCCGTCTACCCGGCGCAGACCGGGAAGGTCGTCTTCAGCGGCAACAGGGGCGGGTACGGGAACGTGGTCGAGGTGTCGCACGGCAACGGCCTTGTCACGCGGTACGGCCATAACCTTAAAAATACCGTAAAAGAAGGGGATATCGTAGACCCCTCGACACCCATAGCCTACGTAGGCTCGACCGGCAGGTCCACCGGGCCTCACCTGCACTTCGAGGCGTTACAGGACGGGGTCGGCATCGACCCGGCGACGTTCCGGTACGGCTAACGGGATTGGTAGGGGGTTAAAAGAGACGGCATACAATACTTTGTGGTCTTGCTAAAGTTTTAGGGGCATGTTACCGATAATAAAGTTAAGGAAAGCGCGTCACAGCGCCCCCGAAATTTTAGGAGGACTTATATGAAGATAGGCGGTAAAAAAGGGGTATCCACCGAGACCTTCGTAAAGAAGGCAGGGGACGCGGCACAGGCGAACAAGCCTCAGGCCGCCGGGAAGACGGCAACCCAGGGAAGCGACAACGTAGACATATCGTCGAAGGCGCGCGAGCTCAACACGGCCAAGGGGCTCCTCGAAAACGTGCCCGACGTAAGGGTAGACATGGTCGGCAGGATCAAGACCGACATCGAGCGCGGCGACTATAACGTCGACGCCGGGAAGGTCGCCGAGAAGATGATAGAGCGGGCCTTGAGGGACGCGCTGGAGTCGAAAAAGTAACGGAAGAAAATGAGAACTCTTACAGACCACCTTAATAAAGAGGCGTCCCTTTACAGGGAGCTTATCGAGATACTCCAGAAAGAGACGGAGGACCTGATAGTGCGCGATTACAAGGGTCTTTACGATACCGTCGGGAGGAAAGAACAGGTCTTGAACCGCATAGCGAAGGCCGCGCCGCAGCGCTTAAGGCTCATAAAAGAAGCCGCCTTACGTCTCGGCGTGACCGGAGCCCCGGGCCTCTCGGCCGTGATCGAGCGGGCCCACGGCGCGGAGAAAGAGGCCCTCAAGAGCGCGCGGGACATAATAGTATCGCTAATCGAGAGCGCGAAAGAGATAAACACGGTCAACAGCCTCGCCATGAAGGACTCTCTTGAGAACATAAAAAAGACGCTCGGCTTCCTCGGGAACTTCCTGCCCGGAGGGACCTACAAGCAGAGCGGGGCCTTTGACACCGCCTCGATAAAGGGCTCACGACTGAGCGAGGGCGCCTGATGGCCACCATCAATTCCGTATTCGACATCGCCAAGACGGCGCTCCTTACGTCCCAGAAGGCCATAAACGTCACCTCCCACAACATATCAAACGCGGGCACACCGGGGTACACGAGGCAGGTAGCCGTGCTCGAGCCGATGAACGCCGTCAATTACGGCGGGCTCTACTACGGCACCGGCGTGACCGTGCAGAAGATAGAGCGCGTCTACGACAGCTTCCAGGCCGTGCAGATAAGGAACGCGAACTCGTCATTCAAGAAATACGAGACCATGAGCTCCCATCTTACGTCCCTTGAGAACGCCCTGAATGACTTAAGCGGGGCGGGGCTGAATTCCTACATGGACAGCTTCTTCAACTCCTTTCAGGATGTCGCCAACAGCCCCTCGTCATACGCCGAGAGGTCGACGCTGCTTTCAAACGCGACTCTCCTGACCGAGAGGTTCAACAGCATAGACGCCACCATTAACCAGGGCCTTTCGGACTTCAACAAGGAGATAGAGTCCCAGGTAAACCAGATAAACAGCCTTGCCTCCCAGCTTGCGGAGATAAACCAGCAGATATCCACCTCAGAGGTAGGCGGGTCGTCGGCGAACGACCTCCGGGACAAGAGGGACAGCTTACTTAACAGCCTCTCCGAGATAATCGACGTCTCCGTGATGGAGACGGATACCGGCTCGGTGGACGTCTTCATAGGCGGCGGCTCTTACCTCGTCACCGGCGCCGCCACTTCACCGGTAGAGCTCCGGCTCAACCCCGACAGCTCCGCCTACGACATCATGAGCAACGGCGTCACCCTCAACTCGAGGATAACCGGCGGGTGCCTTAAAGGGATACTGGACTCAAGCGCGGTCTACGAGGACTCGAGAATGAAACTCGACACGCTGGCCGTGTCGCTCACAAAGGAGATAAACCTCCAGCACAGGGCGGGCTACGGGCTCGACGGCTCCACGGGGCTCGATTTTTTCACGCTGCCGCCCGTGTACACCAACGCGAGCTCCAACAATACCGGCGGGGCGGCCGTTGCAGGCGGCTTCGTGTCGGATTTAAACCTCCTTACGACCCATAATTACGAGGTCAGGTTCTCTAACCCCTCGAGCTACACGGTAGTTGACACCACGTCCAATTCAGTCATCTCCACCGGGGCCTATACCTCCGGGAGCCCCGTAACCGTTGACGGCCTCACCTTCACCATAACAGACAATAACGGGACGCCGAGGGCGGGCGATACTTTCATGATAAGCCCGACAAAGGGGGCCTCCGCGAACTTCGGCGTGGAGCTTACGGACCCGAACTCGTTCGCGGCGTCATCGACGGCAGCCGGGGCGCCGGGTGACAACTCGAACGCCCTTTCGATGGCGTCGCTCAAGGATACCCCCACAATAAACGGCGCGACATTCAGCGAATATTACGGCACCATAGTGACGGACCTGGGGATATCATCGAGCGAGGCATCCTCGAACTTAGAGTCCCAGCGGATATTCCTCAACGAGCTGCAGACGGCCAGGGAATCGGTCTCCGGAGTCTCGGTCGAGGAGGAGTCGATCAACCTCATAAAACTCCAGAGGGCGTACGAGGCGGCGGCGAAGGTGATGCAGACCGCGAACACGATGCTCGACGCCCTGCTGAACATAGCTTAGAGAGACTTGGCCGTCTGGACGCTCGCCGTGCTCACGAAGTGACAAGGCGAGCTATATCAAGGAAAGATTCCTTGCCAGAAAGAACGGAAGTTCGCCATTCACTTCGGCCAAGTCGTGTCAGAAAAACCATGATGGACTTTTTCCGCATATGGTGACCCCATGAGAATAACGCAGAACATACTCTATAATACCTACGTGAGCGACATGATGAGGAGGCAGTCCTCGATCTACGAGACGACCCTCCAGCTCTCCACCGGCAAGAAGGTCAACAAGCCCGCCGACGACCCGGTGAACGCGAGCAAGATACTTTCGTCCAGGAGCCTCCTTTCCACCTACGGGCAGTACGCCAAGAACATCGATTCAGGTCTCGCGTACCTGAGCATCTCGGAGCAGACCCTCGGGAGCGTTAAGGACCTCATCTCAAAGGTGCAGGAAACGGCCGTAAGCGAATCCACCGGCACCGCCGACGCCACGTCAAGGGCCAACGCCGCCACACTGGTCGGCGACCTCTACGACCAGCTCCTGAGCCTCGCCAACACGAGCTACGACGGCAAGCACATCTTCGGCGGTTACGAGACGGGCGCGTCCCCGTTCGACCAGGCAGGCGCGTATTCAGGGGACACCAACAAGCAGAGCATAAGGATAGGCGAGGGGAATTACGTTACCATAGGCGTGAACGGCGGGGAGGTCTTCAAGGGGGCCGGCGGAGGGGTCGATATCTTCCAGACCGTGACGGACCTCGTGACGGCGCTCGGGGCTAACGACCAGGCGGGGATACAGGCCTCCATCGGGAGCCTTGACGCGGCCTTCAGCCAGGTGTCGAACGCGGTGGCCGACATAGGCGGCAAGGTAACGAGGCTTACCGACGCTCAGACCGGCCTTTCGAGCCTCACGGTCGAGCTTAAGATGATGCTCTCGGGGCTCGAGGACGCGGACCTGACCAAGGTCATGACCGAGCTGCAGCTGGACCAGGTCGCACTGCAGGCGGCGATGACCTCGGCTGGCAACGTCTTCAGCGTTAATATCTTCGATTACCTGAAATGATCCTTTTCGGCAACTCGTTTGCCTGATAGGATGGTATAAAATTAAATGCCAGGGAGGGCGCGATGCTTGTACTGACAAGGAAGTCCGGAGAGGCGATACGCATAGGCGATGATATCAGGATCGTCGTGGTCGAGGTCAAGGAGAACCAGGTAAAGATAGGGATAGAGGCCCCGCAGACGAAGCCCGTCCACAGGGAAGAGATATACCTGAAGATACAGGAAGACAACATCCGGGCCTCGGCGCTGCCGAGGGACATAGCCGAAAAACTGAAAGGAAAAAACGGAAAATGAGCTTACCGCAGAGGGCGCAGGAACCGGTCCTGTTCGATACTATTCGCTTCGGCGCGCTGTCAGTGCATGAGGATAAGATAATCCGCTTCGTGCAGGGCCTCCCCGGGTTCAAGGACATGAGGAGGTTCATAATGATAGACCACGACGCCGAGGGGCTCTTCAAATGGCTCCAGTCAGTCGATAACCCGGCCGTGGCCTTCCTCATGACCGACCCGAACACCTACAGGCCCGGCTATACCGTGCCCTTAAAGAAGTCCGAGGCAGAGTGTCTCGGCGTGAGGGACGCGCGTAACCTCGTGGCGATGGTCATGGTCTGCGTATCGAGGGACAACGAGATAAGCCTGAACCTCAAGGGCCCGGTGCTCTTCAACTCCGAGAACATGTCCGCCATACAGTGCATAATCGACAGGGACGACTACCCGTCGCACTTCGTGATAAAAGGCCCGGCCCAGGGGGCGTAAGGACGCCCCCTTTCACTGTTTTCCGTTTTCCCTCCGTTTTTTTCAAGAAAAATTCAGATCTGTAGCGCGTTTTGCCCAGGGAAATTTTTTCCCTTCAAGGCATGACAGCACCCCTCAGAGAAGTCATTTATTTGACTGGCCACTTCCGCAGATTTCTCCTCTATCTGAAAAACTCAAATAATTCAAATAATTGCCGATAAACAGGTAAATGGCATCAGTATTGCATTTAACCTATTTCAAAATTTAAGGAGAAGACCATGCTCGACGGCAAAACGATACTCATAACAGGCGGCACCGGGTCGCTCGGGAAAAAGCTGACGGCAAAGATACTCTCAAGATACACGCCGAAGAAGGTCATAATCTTGAGCCGCGACGAGCTGAAGCAGTCCGAGATGAGGCAGCAGTTCCCGGACGCGTGCCTGAGGTTCTTCATAGGCGACGTAAGGGAAAAGGACAGGCTCTACAGGGCGTTCGACGGGGTCGATTACGTCGTCCACGCCGCGGCCCTGAAGCAGGTCCCCGCAGCGGAATACAACCCGTTCGAGGCGATAAAGACGAACGTCCTCGGCGCGCAGAACGTGATAGACGTCTCCGTGGACCTGGGCGTCAAGAAGGTAGTAGCCCTTTCGACCGACAAGGCGGCCAACCCCATAAACCTCTACGGCGCGACGAAGCTCTGCTCCGACAAGCTCTTCATAGCCGGCAACTCCTACGCCGGGGGCAAGCCCACGAGGTTCTCGGTCGTAAGGTACGGCAACGTCGTGGGGAGCAGAGGCAGCGTTATCCCTCTGTACCTGAAGCTCAAGAACACGGGCAAGCTTCCCGTCACGGACGATAGGATGACGCGTTTCTGGATAACGCTCGACCAGGGCGCGGAGTTCGTCCTGATGTCTTTGGGCAAGATGAAGGGCGGAGAGATATTCGTCCCCAAGATACCGAGCGCCGGGATAATGGACATAGTAAAGGCGGTATCCGTGTCCTGCAAGGCCGATATCGTCGGCATAAGGCCCGGAGAGAAGCTCCACGAAACGCTCATATCAGAGGACGACGGCAGGCTGACGCTCGAGTACGACACACACTACGTCATCCAGCCCCAGTTCAGCTGGTGGGGCGAGGAGAGGAAGAACGGCGGAAGGCCGGTGGAGCCGGGCTTCAGCTACACGAGCGGCAATAACAATGAAGTCTTAAGCATAATGGAAATTAGGAATATCATAAGGGAGTTCACCGAAGGTGAGAAGAACCATATCTTACGGGCGGCAAACAATTGATGAGGACGACATAAGGGCCGTAATAAGCGCCCTAAGGTCCGACCACCTCACGCAGGGCCCTCTTTGCGAGGAGTTCGAGAAGGCCATCTGCGGCTATACCGGCGCGAGATACGCCGTAGCCTGCGCCAACGGGACGGCGGCCCTCCACCTCGCGTGCATGGCCGCCGGGGTCGGCAAGGGTGATTCCGTCATCACTTCCCCGGTAACGTTCCTCGCCTCGGCCAACTGCGCGGTATATCTCGGGGCGGCCCCCCTGTTCGCGGACATAGACCCTTTAACGTTCAACATCTCACCCGATGAGGTCGAAAAGAAGCTCAAATGCAACTCGAACGTGAAGGCGATAATACCCGTCCACTTCGCCGGGCTTCCCGCCGACATGGAGGCGATATCTAAAGCCGCCCGTAAAAGGGGCATTGTCATAATCGAGGACGCCTGCCACGCCCTCGGCGCGCTCTTGAGGACGGACAACGGGAAGTGGACGAGGGCAGGGGACTGCTCGCATTCCGACATGACGGTATTCAGCTTCCACCCGGTGAAATCAATAACGACAGGCGAGGGCGGGGCGATAACGACCAACGACAGGAAATTATACGAAAGGCTCAAGACCTTAAGGGCCCACGGCGTGGTGAAAGACCCGGCCTCGTTCGTAAACGGCACGCAGGCCCCCTGGTACTACGAGATGCACTCACCGGGGTTCAATTACAGGCTCTCGGACGTGCAGTGCGCCCTCGGCGTGAGCCAGATGAGAAAGCTCGATAAGTTCATCGAAAGGCGCAGAGATCTCGCCGCGCTTTATTCCGGGCTCCTTTCAAAATACTCTTTCATAAAAACACAAATGGTCCCGGACGGCAGGCTGAGCGCCTTCCACCTCTTTCCCGTAAGGATACCCTTCAGGGATATGGGCGTATCCAAAAAGGAGTGGTTCTCTCTTATGGACGACCTCGGCATAAGGCTCCAGGTCCACTACATACCGCTCCACCTCCAGCCGTTCTTCCAGAACGAGTTCGGGTACAGGAAGGGGGACTTCCCGGCGGCCGAGGAGCTCTACTCGGAGGAGGTCAGCCTCCCTATTTACCCATTGCTTACGGACGAGGAGGCCGGGTTCATCACGGAGGCCATCATCTCGACGATCGCGTGCGCCGCGGCGTCGCCTAAAAGTATCGCGCGCGAAGACAGGGCCGGCGCTTAAGACCCGGAAAGGAAGAGTAAAATGATGCCGAAATACGTCTGCAAGAAATGCAACCATGAGTTCGCCGGATGGGGCGCTCACTACAGCCGCAAGGCCGGCAACAGGCTCATATGCCCCGACTGCAACGGCAACCTTATCGAGAAGAAGGAAGGGGCCTCAGGAGGCATTATCTCGAAGCTTCTGAGCGGCGCGGGCGAGCCCGATGCCGCTCACGGGGTCAAGCACTGATTTGCGATACAGGGCTTGCGTCATAGGCTGCGGAAGGGTCGCATGGCTGCTCGAAGACGACCCGCTTGAAACAAGGCCGTGCACCCACATGGGGGCCTACACGGCGCTAAGCCACAGGGTAAAGGTAATTGGGGCGGCTGACGTAAACAATGAAAGGCTCATATCATTCGGGAAAAGGTTCGGCGTGAAATCCATGTACCTCGATTATAAGGAAATGCTCAAGGAAGTCTCCCCTGATATCGTAAGCGTCTGCGCGTACGCCCCGGACAGGTCCGGCATGGTGATGGATTCCATTGAGGCCGGGGTAAAGGGCATCTGGTGCGAAAAGGCGTTTTCAGCCTCCCTTGAAGAGGCGCGTGCGATGAGAAACGCCTGCTCGTCGAACGGGGTATCGCTAATAGTATCGCACATGCGCAGGTGGAGCGGGGACTACAGGAAGGCAAAGGAGATAATCGATTCGGGCGGGATAGGGAAGCTCCAGTCTATCATATGCCATTTCAGCGGAAGCCTGCTGCATACCGGCACGCACGCTTTCGACATATTGAACTGGTTCTGCGGCCCGGCTGAATGGGTCGAGGGCAGGGTCGAAAATAGACCGGGCAATTCAGCGTGGGATACGGACGAGGACCTCGGCGGCAGGGCCGTCATACACTTCAGGAACGGCTCATACGCCATGGTATCGGCCGAATCCAAGAATTATTTCTTCTTCGAGTTCGACGTCATCGGCGCAAGCGGGCGTATAAGGATAGGCAACAACGACGTCCTTGAATATTACAGGCCCGGCGCGTCCGCGCATTATACCGGCATAAAAGAGCTTCAGGAGGTGCCTTTCCCGTATTTCGAAAAGAAGAACATCTGGGTCGAGGCGCTCGGTAACCTCATAGACTCCGTCGAAGGCAGCGGCAGACCGGCTGACGGCCCTGAAGAGGGGCTTTCTTCCCTTGAGCTCGCGCTCGCCATACATTCATCGGCAAGGCAGAATGGAGCGCGCGTATATCTCCCGATTAATAACGACATAACGGTAAGGAGCAGATAATGAGAAGGACTTTCCGGATAGGCGAGAAGAAGATAGGCATGGGAAGCCCGGCCTACATCATCGCCGAGATAGGCTCTAACCATGACTCAAGCCTTGACAGGGCGAAGGAGCTTATAAAGGCGGCGAGGTACGCCGGGGCTGACGCGGTAAAATTGCAGTCCTTCACGGCAGAGGGGCTTATAAACAGGCTCCGGCCCGATGACAGCGGCAGATGGGTGCCCCACCCGGCCTACCCTGTGATAGAGCGTCTTACCGTCCCGGTGGAATGGCACCATATACTGATGGAGTTCTCGAAGACCCTGGGGATAACGTTCCTGTCAGCCCCTTTTGACGAGGCGCGGGCGGAGCTGCTTAATACCATAGGCGTGGAGGCCTTCAAGATCGCCTCCGGCGACCTTACGAACGACCTGCTTTTAAGGCAGGTCGCCCGGTACGGAAAGCCGGTAGTGCTCTCCACCGGCGCTTCTTACTTAAGCGAGGTCGCAAGGGCCGTAAAGCTCATAACAGGCGAGGGGAACCAGGAGATAGCGCTCCTCCACTGCGCGTCGCTCTACCCGCCCTCATACGATGAGGTGAACATAAGGAGCATGGCGACCCTGAAGGACAACTTCAAATGCCCGGTCGGGTTTTCGGACCATACCCCCGGCAGCACCGTCCCGCTCGGGGCCGTGGCGCTCGGCGCGTCCATTATAGAAAAGCATATAACCTTCGACAGGACCCTTGCCGGCCCCGACCACCCTTACGCCATGGAAGTGGAGGAGTTCAAGTCCATGGTTGCCGAGATAAGGAATTTGGAAAAGGCGCTCGGCGACGGCGTCAAGCAGCCCTCCAAACACGAGATGGGCGAGAGAATCGGTGCCAGGAGGAGCATCTATGCCAAAATCGACATCTGCAAGGGCACGGTCATCGAGCCGTCGATGTTAAAGCTCGTGCGCCACGCCTACGGCCTTGAGCCGAGGGACATGGAAGGCGTAGTAGGGAAGGCCGCGTCAAAGGACCTGAAGAAAGACATGCCTCTGAAGAGGGAGGATATATGCCACTGAAGAGGCCGGTCATAGCGATAATACAGGCCCGGATGAGTTCCACGAGGCTCCCTTCAAAGGTAATGAAGCCGATATGCGGCCGCCCGATAATATGGCACGTCGTAAACAGGCTCAAGGCCTCGGAGCTTATAGACGAGGTAGTAATAGCGACGACAACCGAGCCTTCAGACGACGTGATAGCCGAGTGGTGCGGGCTGAACGGCACGTCGTTCTTCAGAGGCAGCCTTAACGACGTGCTCGACAGGTATTTCAAGGCCGCGAAGGAGTTCGGGGCAAGGACGGTCGTGAGGGTCACCTCCGACTGCCCCCTTATAGACCCCGCGCTCGTCGACAGGGCGATAGCGAGGTTCTCGGAAGGCGGATTCGACCATGTGAGCATAGACGGGAGCTTCCCCGACGGCCTCGACGCCGAGGTCATCTCAATCGAGGCCCTTGAAAAGGCGCACAGGGAGGCCGCTTTAGCGTCAGAGCGCGAGCACGTAACGCCCTATATCTGGAAAAACCCGCGCCTTTTCCGGCTCGACAGGATAAAGAGCCCGGCTGACCTCTCCCGCATGCGCTGGACCGTCGATGACGCGAAAGACCTCGAATTCGTCACAAGGGTATTCGAGGGCGTCGGTTCAGAAAAGGTCTTCCATTATGAGGACGTGCTCAGCTTTCTTGAAAATAACCCGGAGCTATTAAAGATAAATTCGGAGACGGCCCGTAACGAAGGGTACGCGAAGTCCTTGAAAGAGGACAGGGTCGTAAAGAAGACTGCTTGAAATTTTTAAACACAGGAGCGGATATATGAGGGTACTCGAAAATTCATTCCCGGTCTCAGAAGAACTGTGGGAGCGCGCCGTAAGGCTCATACCCGCGGGCACGCAGACGCTCAGCAAAGGCCCCGACCAGTTCGTCAGGGGCGTGACGCCCAAATATCTCAGGAAAGGCAAGGGCGCGCACGTCTGGGACGTGGACGGAAATAGTTTCATAGACTACCCGATGGCCCTCGGGCCGATACTCCTCGGCTACGATTACGCCCCGGTGACAGAGGCGGTCATAAGGCAGGTCAAGGAGGGCACCACATTCACCCTCATGCACCCGCTCGAAGTAGAGGTGGCCGAGCTTCTGACTTCGATGATACCTTCGGCCGAAATGGTCAGGTTCGGGAAGAACGGCGCCGACGTCACGAGCGCCGCCGTGAAGGTGGCGCGGGCCTCCACGGGCAGGGACCACATAGCCTATTGCGGCTATCACGGCTGCCAGGACTGGTACGCCGTCACAACCCCGAGGAACAAGGGCATACCGAAGGTGCTGTCAACATTCATGCACCAGTTCGAGTACAACAACATAGGCTCCCTTGAGAAGATATTCGCCGGGAACCCCGGCAAGATCGCCTGCGTCATAATGGAAGTGCCGGGTGTAGACCCTGCCGTGGACAAGGACGGGAAGAACTTCCTCCAGCTCTCGAAGGAGCTTGCCAACAGGAACGGCGCGCTTTTCATACTCGACGAGATAGTCACCGGTTTCAGGTACTCCATAGGCGGCGCGCAGAAGTATTACAGGGTGACGCCCGACCTGGCCTGCTTCGGCAAGGGCATGGCGAACGGGTTCGCGATCTCCGCCCTTGTGGGGAAAAAGGAGTTCATGAAGGAGCTGAACGAGGTCTTCTTCTCCATGACATACTCGGGCGACACTATCGGCCTTGCGGCCGCGAAGGCGACGATGAGGGAGCTTCTTTCGAAACCCGTGATCCCCCATATATGGGAGATGGGCGGCAGGCTCCACAAGGCGATAAACAGCTTCGCCGAAAAGACCGGCATCGGTTTCAGGATTACCGGAAAGCCTCCGAGGGGCGGGATATCGGTCAAGAACAGGAAAGGGGAGGAGGACCTCCTTCTAAAGAGCATATTCCTGCAGGAGACAGTCAAACGGGGCGTCCTTTTCGGGGGGCCGGTATTCATAAGCTACTCGCATACCGAAGAGGATATCGAGAAGACCATCGCGGCCTCATTTGAAGCAATAGAATACCTCAAGGTAGCGGTTGACAGCGGCGAGCCCGCGCGGTTCTTAGAAGGCGAGCCCGTAGGGGTCGTCTTCAGGCAGAGGAATTGATATGGAAAACGCAGTCCGCCATAAAAGGACGGGTGACGAGATGATAGCTGATATTAAGGTCCTCGTTTTAGGGTGCGGCTCCATCGGGAGGCGGCATCTCAATAACTTGAAGGCCCTCGGCATAAGGGAGTTCATACTCTGCGACCCGAGCGGCGAGGCGCTTGAAAGGGCCTCGGTCGGGCTTTCCGACCCGGTGCTCGCCAACGACTTAAGTAGCGCGCTCAAGGCAAGGCCAGGGGCAGCTATCGTCTGCACCCCGTCTTCGATGCACCTTGAAAACGCCATCGAGCTTGTCAAAAGTGGCGTCCATGTTCTCATCGAAAAGCCCCTTTCAAATGAGCTTGCCGGGTGCGACGATCTGCAGAAGGCGGCCGGGGAAAACGGCGTGGTCGCGATGATGGCCATGTGCTACAGGTTTCATCCCGTGCTCCTGCGCGTAAAGGAGCTTATCTCGTCAAAGGCCGTCGGAGGGGTCTTCCACGCGAACTACTTCGGCGGGCATTACCTGCCCGACTGGCACCCCCACGCGGACTACAGGCGCGAGTACGCGGCCCGGAGGTCGCTCGGAGGGGGCGTGGTACTGACGAGCATACACGGGCTCGACAACATCAGGTGGCTCTTCGGGGAGGTCGAGGAGCTGAGCGCGTTCGTCGACAAGGTAAGCGCGCTCGAGATGGACGTTGAGGACCTGGCCCTCGGGCTTTTCAAAACAAAAAACGGCGTATACGTCAACTGGCAGACGGACTTTCTCCAGAGGGCGAACCAGCACAGGCTCGTCATAGCGGGCACGGATGGCACGATAAGGTGCGACGTCATAGAAGGCACGATAGAGATATTCAGGGCCGGGAGAAGCGGCTGGTCCTCCGAGCGCGTCCTCTTCGAGACGAACACCATGTATATGAAGGAGATGAAGCACTTCCTCGAGTGCATAGAGAGGAAGGAAAGGCCGTCCATAGACCTGAAAGACGGTATAAAGACGTTGAAGCTCGCCCTTGAAGTGAAAGAGAAGGGGAGCATGAGAGAGGTGAAGGAATGCCTCACGGCGTGACTTTCTGGACGGAGGGCGGCGCCTCCCTGGGCATGGGCCACGTCATGCGCTCGATCAACATAGCCCGCGCGCTCGATTCCCTCGACGTGCCGTCGCACTTCCTCGTCAACAACGACCACGCGGTAATCGAAAGGCTGGAGGCCGCGAACCTCTACCACCTGACCTGCCCGATGGAATCCGGGTGCGGGTGCAAGCTCTCAAGCGGCGTGGTAGTCATGGACACCAAGAAAGACGTAAGCGGCAAGGTCCGCCTCCTCAGGGAGAACGGCAAGAAGGTCGTCCTGATAGACAACGACACACCAGCGTCCGCGCTCGCGGACAGGGTGGTCGTCCCCTCGGCCCTGCCCCGGCGCGGTCTTTGCGGCAACGCCGTATCCGGAAGGGATTACCTCATCATCGGGGATAACTTCCGTTACGCCAAGAGGCGCGTGGAATATTCGTCCCCCTTAAAGGTGCTCGTAACCATGGGAGGGTCCGACCCGAACAGCCTTACCGAGAAGGTCGTGGAGGCGCTGTGGGACTTTGATGGCATCGAGGCCACGGTCGTCATAGGGCCGGCGGCGAGGCCCACTAACAGGCTCGAAGGGCTCGTAAGCTCAGGCAACCACAGGTTCAGGTTCCTCAGGAACGTGAGGGACATGGCGCCTGTCATGGCGTCGTCTCACCTGGCGTTCACGGCCGTAGGCACGACGATATACGAGCTCGCGTACATGGGCGTGCCATCCTTGCTCATAGCCAACTACCCCGGAGACGAGCCTGACCTGAGGGGCTTCGAGGGGCTCGGCACGTCCTTGAGCCTCGGGTATTTCAGGGACGTAAAGGCGTCGGACATAAGGGGGGCGCTCCGCAGGCTGCAGATGGACAGGGCCTTCTGGGAGCTGATGTCAAGCAGGGGGAGGGCGCTTACCGACGGCAGGGGCGCGCAGAGGATAGCGCTGCTGATAGAGTCATTGACAGGGGACGGCGAAAACTTCATCAAGACTTCAAACGGGGTGCACTGATGCACAGAGGAAAAGTCATGGACAGCGCCAACAGCTACCGCGTAGTCGATTGCGAAAAATGCGGCTACATACACATAGACCCGGTGCCATCGAAGGAGGACCTCGACAGGGTCTACAGGGAAGAGTACTACAGGGACGAAAAGCCGCTCTTCATACAGAGGGTGCTGGAGGACCTCGATTGGTGGGAGTCCGTTTACGACGACAGGCTCGAATTCCTTGAATCGAGCCTGCCGAAGGAGAGGCGCTCGTTGCTCGACATAGGGTGCGGGCCGGGGTACTTCCTTAAAAGGGCGTCCGTCAGGGGGTGGAGGTGCCTCGGGGTCGAACCCTCGATGCAGGCAGCCACTCACGCGAGGTCGATGGGCGTCGACGTGGTCAACGCCTTTTTTGACGACACGTTCCCCGAAAGGGCCGGAAGACGTTTCGACGCCGTGCACTTATCAGAGGTGCTTGAGCACGTGCCTGACCCCGCCTCGGTCCTCAAAACGGCGGAAAGGCTCTTGAGCCCCGGCGGGATAATCTGCTGCGTCGTGCCGAACGACTACAGCCCGGTTCAGAAGGTCCTGAAGGAGAAGCTCAACTTCAGCCCATACTGGCTCGCGCCCCCGCACCACATAAATTATTTTTCGTTCAGTTCGCTATCAAACCTTCTCTCAAGGTGCGGCTTCAGGGTCATAGAGAAGACATCGATGTTCCCGATCGATTTTTTCCTCCTCATGGGCGACAACTATATCAATAACGACGCCCTCGGCAGGGCGAGCCACGCGAGGAGGAAGATGCTCGACATGATGCTGAGCGAGCCGGGGTTGAAGGACTTCAAGAAAGAGATGTACGAGACTATGGCCAGGCACAACATAGGCCGTGAGATGGTCATATACGGGGTTAAAAGATGAAAACGGATAATTGCAGGGTATGCGGCTCGGGCGAATACAGGCCCGTGGCCGAGGTCGAAGGCTTCAATTACGTCAGGTGCGCCTGCGGCGTGGAGAGGATGTCGGGGTACCCCGGCCCGGAGGAGGTAAAGGAGTTCTACGAGTCCGGTTACATGACCCGGAAGTTCAATAACCTCGGCCACCACCTCCACTTCAAGCCCGAGTACAGGGAGGCGTACTTCGCTGAGAAGGACCTTACCTTCTCGGACCTGAAGATGGACCTCGCAAAATACAGTGGCAGGAGGCTCCTCGACGTCGGCTGCGCCAACGGGCAGTTCATCGAGTACACGGACAGGTCCGGGATAAAGGGCGAGGGCATAGACATCTCCAACGACATGGTCGAAGCGGCGAGAAAAGCGGGCCTCGACTGCCGGGTGGAGGACCTCTTCGACGTGAAGGGCGAGTACGACCTCATAACCTTCTGGGACGTTATCGAACATGTGCTGAACCCTAAGGACATGCTGGAGAAGACGCGCTCGCTCCTTGCCAGCAAGGGCGAGGTCGTGATACAGACGCCATGCACCGGGATGGTCTCCGAGCTCTTCGCCGAGAAGTGGCTCTACTATCTGCCTGTCCAGCACATACACCTCTTCTCGCAGGAGGCCCTCTTCAAGCTCTTGAGCTCAACAGGGTTCTCTGTAATAAGCTGGGTCAGGTTCGGAAGCTGCAACCCGAAGGGTAAGATACCGGACGTGAACAAGCGAGCGATAGACACGATAGTAAAGCGCCTGGGCATAGGAGATACGATAGTGGTGAGGGCGGGGAGGGCGGACAATTGACGGACCTCTTCAGCCTCGATAAGAATATAGCCGTTGTGGTTGGAGGTGGCAGCGGCCTCGGACAGGCCATTGCCCAGGGCTTCAGCGACGCCGGGGCGTTCGTGGTAGCTGCGGGCAGGGACGGGGATAAGCTCGCCTCGACCGTAAAGCAGATAAAGGACTCCGGCGGCTGCGCCGAGTCCGTTACGATGGACATCCTCTCGAAGGAGAGCGTCGACGAGGCTATAGGGAATATAGTCAAGAAGCGCGGCAGGATAGACGTGCTCGTAAACTCCGCGGGCATCCACCAGAAAAAGACCACCCTCGACGTGACCGACGAGGAATGGAAGGGCGTTATCGAGACGAACCTCACGGGTTCCTTCAGAGTCTGCAGGGCCGTGGGGAAGGAGATGGTAAGGCAGCAGTCCGGCAAGATAATAAATATCGCGTCCCTCGGCTCTTTCGCCGCGCTTACGGACGCCGCGGCATACTCGGCCTCGAAGGCCGGCATAGTGCTCCTTACGAAGAACCTGGCGATAGAGCTCGCCCCGTACAACATACAGGTAAACGCCATAGCCCCCGGGGTATTCAGGACGGCTTTGAACGAAAAGGTGCTCGTCGGGGAGAGGCTTGAAAGGATCATAAGCAAAACACCTATGAAGCGGCTGGGGAGGGCTGAGGAGATAGCGGGCACGGCCATATACCTCGCCTCAAAGGCATCCGACTTTGTAACCGGCACCGTAATCTCTGTAGACGGAGGTTTTCTCGCATGGGGAATATAGCCGAAAGGAAAGGTATCATGATACTCGGGGCCGGGATAATGCAGGTCCCCCTCATACGGAAGGCCAATGACATGGGCCTTTTCGTCATAGCGTCGGACAAGAACCCCGGTGCGCCGGGCCTCAAGCTCGCGGGCCATCCGCTTATACTCGACATAAAGGACATAAAGGGCCACGTGGCCTTCGCGCTCGCGAACAGGGAACGGTTTAACATCTCGGGCGTCGTGGCCGGGGCCGACTGCGCCGTAACGGCGGCCTTCGTCTCGGAGGCCCTCGGGCTGCCCGGCATACCGGTCGATGTGGCCGAGAGGTCGAATAACAAATGGCTCATGAAGCAGAGGTGGCTCAGGGACAATGTGGCGACCCCGTGGGCGGAGGAGGTCTCAAGCCTTACGGAGGCGAGGAAGGCGTTACGGAAGACCGGGCTGCCGTGCATGGTCAAGGCCATCGACAACGCGGCGTCGCGCGGTTCGAGGAGGATAGACTTCGAGCACGAGCTCGAAGAGGCCCTGATAGACGCGAAGAACCACTCCACCACGAAGACCGCGCTCATCGAGGAGTACGTCGAGGGCGTGGAACAGTCCGTTGAGATGATGGTCAATGACGGGGTCCACCACAGGTTCGGCATAGTGGACAGACACTTCGGTTTCATGCCCTTCCCGATAGAAGTAGGCCACACCAACCCATCGGGCCTTGACCTCGCCACGCAGGAGAGGATATACAGGCTCGTCATCGGCGCTGCCGAGTCCCTCGGCATAGGCTTCGGCCCTTACAAGGCCGATACGATCCTGACCAAAAAGGGGCCGATGGTCCTTGAGCTCCCGGCGCGCATGTCCGGCGGCTTCCATTCGCAGTACACGACTCCGCTGGCCACGGGGCTCGAGCCCCAGAAGGCCGCCATAGCCCTTGCCGTGGGCATGGAGGCGCCCGAAGAGGCGTTCACGGAGTCGAGGAGCGGGGTAACCGTCTGCAAGGCGGTCTTTCCGGAGCCGGGGATGGTGAAGGCCGTCTCCAATATCGACAGGGCCAGGATGATAAGGGGCGTCAATGAGGTATTCGTCCTTGTAAGGCCCGGCGACGTAATACCGCGCTACAGGAACTGCGCCGACAGGGTCTGCTACATAATAGCCTCAGGCCAATGCAGGGCAGAGGCTGAAACGATCTGGCGCAAGGCGGCCTCCATGATAAAGATAGAGACGCAGCCCGTACTGGAGGAGTATGAGACAGCCCTGTAAGATAAGCGCCAAAAGGAACAGGGGGCTTAATAAGATAATCCTCGGCGGCGTGATGGAGCGCCTTTCCCTCGACCTCCTCGTGCTTGAGCCGTCGGACAGTTTCGAGCTGGAGACGGGCCCGAACGAAGCCGCCATCGTGCCGCTCGCGGGCTCCGTGGAGATAGAGGCGGGCGGCAGGCGCTACTGCCTTGAGCGTAAAGACGTATTTACGGAGAAGGGTTCGGCCCTGTGCCTGCCGAGGGATTCACGCGCGGTATTTACCGCGGCGGCGCATACCGAGCTTGCCGTATGCAAGGCAAGGACGGAAGAGAAGGGTGAAGTGATATTCGTGCCCAAAGAGGGCGTGAAGGAAAAGACCGTCGGCAGGGGGGACTGGGAGAGGAAGGTCGTTGACATTATAGACAGACACGTAGACGCAAGGAGGATAGTCCTCGGCGAGACCTTCAACAGGCCCGCGGGCTGGTCGAGCTTCCCGCCGCATAAGCACGATACCTTCATGCCCGGAATAGAGGCGAAGATGGAGGAGATATATTTTTTTAGAATAGACCCGGTCCACGGCTTCGGCACGCAGACCATATATAAGGACGGCTCGGACCGCACTTTTACTGTAAAGGATTACGACGCGGTAACGATACCCTGGGGCTATCACCCGGTATCGGCGGCGCCGGGCACGAGCCTTTATTACCTCTGGTTCCTTGCCGGGGACGAAAGGGAGCTACGGCCTAATACCGACCCGGACTTTAAATTTCTTGAGGAGCAGGCGAATTGCTGAGGCTCTATACGATATTCCACTGCAACCTGGCCTTCTCGATGATACCGGCGTCCGACTACCCGGAGGTCGTAAAAAGGTGTTATCGGCCCATCCTCGACCTCTGCGAAGATGGGTTCCCCATAGGCATCGAGATGAGCGCGTGGACATTGAGGGAGGCCGGGAAGGCCGACCCTGGCTTCGTAAGGCGTCTTAAAGAACTGTGCGGCGAGGGCAAGTGCGAGTTCATCGGCTCGGGCCATTCGCAGTCGATACTCCCTCTTATGCCCGCGGACGTAAACAGGTGGAACCTTGAAGCCGGCAACAACTATTACATGGAAGTCCTCGGCAGAAGGCCGTCGATAGCGCTTGTAAACGAGCAGACATATTCGAGGGGGCTGGTAGACCTATATAAAGAGGCAGGATACGGCGCAATAGTCATGGACTGGAACAACCCCTTCCAGCACAACCGCTTCCCGAAGGATTACCAGTACTGCCCCCAGAGGGCGGCAGGGATTAAGGGCGATATAGACCTTGTCTGGAGCAACTCTATTGCCTTCCAGAAGTTCCAGAGGTGCGCGCACGGCGAGATCACGGTGGACGAGTACCTCGACTATGTCTTTTCGCATGATACGGACAATAACGTACGCGCCTTCGCGCTCTACACTAACGACGCCGAGGTCTTCGACTACAGGCCGGGCATCGGTGTGGCGGAGGGCGGGGAGTTTAAAAAGATAAAAGAGATAATGACGAGGCTGAAAGAGAGCAAGAGGGCGGCCCATCTCCTTCCGGGCGCAATACTTAAGTCCTTTAAGGGCGCCACCGGGGCCTTCAACGCGATCAAGCTCGAATCAACGGAATCCCCCATCGTATGCAAGAAGCAGGAGAAGTACAACCCCGTGCGCTGGGCAGTGGCCGGGAGGGACAGCGTCCACATCAATACCGAATGCTACAAGGTATATGAGAACATAAAAAGGCTGATGGAGACGGGCGTTCCGGAAGAGCAGCTAATCTGCTTCAAGGAGACCCTCTGCGAGCTGTGGGGGAGCGACTTCAGGACAAATACGATAGACGAGAAGTTCCAGTCCTTCCAGAACAGGCTCGGCTGGCTCAAGCTCACTACCGAAAGCCTGCTCGCCGGGTGCGGGAAGGCCGCGTATTCCTACGCGGGAGGAAAGACGGCCTTCGGGCCCATCGTGACCGGGACAACCCCGGCCATAACAAAGGCCCGCAGGGCGATAATAGAAGATTCCGATAACATCGTAAGGGTCTCCACCGGGACCGTGGACGCGGAGTTCATAAAGAACAAGGGCTCCGCCATAAAGTCGGTTGCCTTTCCGCAGGTCTCGAAAATGCCCCTCGTGGGCACCATCCCGCACGGTTTTTACGAGGATATCGCCCTTGGGGCGGATTTTTTCAGCGGGCACCTCATAAACATCTCAAAGGACGGCAAAAAGACGGCCGACCTCAAGCAGGCAAAGATAGATATAAATGAAACCGACGGCTCTGTCGTCTTAAGCTCGGTCATACCGGTAGATATCGGCACGCTCTGGAAGAGTTTCGAAATATCGAAGACCGGGCCCCGGATATCGGTCACATACAGGCTCAAGGTGGCAGGGCTGACGGCGTCTTCACTGAGGCTCGGGATATTCACTTTCCTGCCCAACGGCTTTGACAGGGACTCCCTCTGGTTCGAGACCGTGAACGGCGGGATGTCGCCTGAGAGGTTCTACCTGAAGGGCCATACGATAGCGCAGGACGAACCCGTAAACCAGGGCGTTTCGGCGTCATCCTGCCTCGGGGCCACCGAAGGATGGGTGAGGATAGGCGACAGCGAGAAAATAGTAACCGTCAGCACGGACAAGTCCCGGCTCTTTTCGGTGCCGATGATAAAGTACACGGATTCGATGGAGGACAGGTTCTTCCTCAGGCTCTACCATTCATTGGGCGAGGTCGACGATACGGCATGGTGGGTCTGGAGGGGCTATAACGAGGTGAACTTCACCGTCACGGCTGAAAGGAACGAAAGGCAAGATGGGCGTGCTCGAAAATAACCTCGCGGCCATAAGGCGAAAAGGCGGGACGGACCTGCTCGGAGAAGCCGGTTGCGGCGCAGTCACCATAGAGGCGGGCAGGAAAGGCGAGCCTACGTTCAAGTATAACGGCAAGTACTTTCACAGCCTTTACGAACCGCTGAAAGAGGCCGAGGCCCAGGCCGACGAGATACTTTCGAAGAAGCCCGACTGGGTGCTCCTCTTCGGGGCCGGCTGCGGGTATCTCCTGAAGGCCCTCATAGGAAAAGGCCATGAGCGGATAATCGCCTTGGACGTGCCGGAGATACTCAATTCGGTATTGAAGAGCGTAGACCTCTCGGAGTGGCTATCGAAGGATACGGTATTCCTCTGCTCCGACATGAACTCCGTGACCGAGAAGGTCCGTAACTTCACCGACGGGTTCGACAACCTGCTATGCTACTCCACCACGCCCTACAGGGTATCTTTCCCCGAAAGGCTGCTGGAATTCACCAACAGGGTGCATAACGCCCATACGACGAACAAGGTCGGCATAAGGACCGACATCGATTCGCGCATGAGCTGGATAGAGAACTATTTCGATAACTTGAGGTCGCTCCCCCTCCACCCGCCCATAGACTCTCTCAAGGGGAGGTTCAAGGATGTACCCATGGTGATAGCCGGGGCAGGGCCGTCGCTGAAGAAGAACGCGCACCTGTTGAGGGAGTTCAAGGGAAAGGCGCTCATATTCGCGGCCATCACCGCGTACAAGCCGCTCCTCAATTACGGCGTGGTGCCTGATTTCATAATAGCCTCCGAGAAGGTAGACCTGCCGGAGTACTTCACCTTCGGCGAGCCTGACAGGAAGACAAGGCTGGTGCTGGCCGAGGTGTCGCACCCGGGGATGTTCGGCAGGGACGTGAAAGGTAAGTTCGTCTTCTATAACCCTTACGTGGGCTTAAGCGTGGCGCAGGCGAAGCACTGGGGCAGCTCGTATTTCCCGGCCATAGGCGGCAGCGTCACCACGGCCGCGCTCGATATCGGCATAATGTTCGGGTGCGACCCGATCGTCTTCGTGGGCCAGGACCTGTGCTTCGGAGATAACGAAACGCACGCGCCCGGCGGGGTTTACGTCGCCCAGAACGTGAGGATAGACAGGGAAAAGGGCGAGGTCGTGATAGAAGAGGATTATGTCACCCTGAAGGACAAGGCTGTAAGCCGCTTCCCCCTCCAGTGGCTCAAGGGCCAGAGCGGCAGGCCCGTGCCGAGCAAGTTCGACTGGGCGACGTTCCACCAGTGGTTCGAGAACTACATGGCTAACTTAAGGAAAGAGGGCAGCCCCGTGAAGGTCATAAACGCCACCGAGGGCGGGGCCTACATAGAGGGCATGGAGCACGCTACGCTCAAGAGCGTCCTTGAGAGATACGTAAAGGGCGCGTTCGACATCGACGCGGTCATGGAAGGGGCCTTGAAGGACAGGAAGCGCGTGGACTTCAGGGGGCTTCTCGACTCATTTCAGTCCATGCGAAAGGGGCTTGAGAATATCAGGAAGGGGTCGCGCGAGATATTAAGGGAGACGGCCAGGATAAGGAAGGGCCTCGATAAGAAAGGCCTTTCACCCGGCCTTTCAAGGAACGCTGAGCGGATAAAGACGGCCGAGGAAAAGATATTCGAGTCGTCGGGGCCTGCCCTGTTCATCTGGGAATCCCTGGTATCGAACACGTACGGGCTCAAGGAATACCTGAAAAACAGCGATGAGGGGATAAGCGTGGAGGACAGGTTCAGGAAAGACCTCGACGCGATAGAATGTTCTTACAGGAAGGTGGGAGAGATGTGCGCGGAGTTCATGCCCAGGGTAGAGGCCGCCATAGAGTTCATACAGGCCGAGAAGGAGAAAAACTGCCGGGCCGGGGACCCGGAAAACCCGTGCGTTGACTGCAAATGCAAAAAGGAGGCTGCAAATGCCTGAGGTTCTTATTGACGGAAAAAGGCTCGACTTCGAGGATACGGAAGGGGACTCCACGCTCGGCGACCTGCTGAGGGCCGTTGAGAGTGAATTGAAGGCCATAAGGCGGTTCATAGCCGATATAAGGCTCGACGGGCAAAGCTCCGGTGACTGGAGGACCGGCGGGCGCTTCCGCAGCCCTCTATATGGGTTCAGCGAGATAAGCATAGAGACCGGCTCGGTGGATGCCGCGGCCCTCGAGGGGCTCGATACGGTCACAGAGTACTTCAAGGTGATAAAGGGGGAGATAAGCGCGTGCGTAAGGGATTCCCGGCTCGGCGGCCCCGGGGCCGACAAGAGCTTCAACACCGTATTTGAAGGGCTCGTCGAGATAGTGAAGACCATAGAGGCGCTGGCCGGGTGCGCCGACGCGTTCGAGATAAAGCTATTCAGCGAGAACCCGGAGAACTTCTACCTGCCGCTCCTTAAGAACCTCGAGGCATTGAAGGACGCCCGGACCGCCGGGGACCCGGTCCTCGTAGCCGACATGCTCGAATACGAGCTGACCCCGTTCCTGAACGGGATGGAGTCCCGCATTTTCCGCTGTCCGGAGGCGTAGTTAGGCCTTCAGTGCCGGGTCTGCGGTATTTGGGGTTAAAGTTCCGCCCCGTCCGTCCGATATTTAAGTTAAGAGGCGCATGGCAAAAAGGCCGGAAAGGGGGGTAACCGAAGGGCCGGGCCAAAAAACCTCAAAAAACACGGCAAGGATGCCGAATAAAAACACTACGGAGGGTACAAAATGTCATTGGTCATCAACACAAACGTTTCCGCCTTAATCGCGCAGCAGAACCTTTCAGCATCAAACTCCCAGCTACAGGTAAGCGTACAGAGGCTTTCATCGGGCTACAGGGTAAACTCCTCTGCCGATGACGCAGCCGGCCTTGGAAGGGCCGACCAGCTGAGGTCCCAGTCGAGGATGATCCAGGCCTCGATGAGGAACATCAACGACGGCGTCAGCGCCATGGAAATAAGCGACAAGGCCGCCGAGCAGGTCACTAACATCGTGACAAGGATGTCTGAGCTGGCCGCGAGCGCCGCGCAGGGCACCCTGGACGCGACGAACAGGAGCTACTACAGCGACGAGTTCGACAAGCTCATAAGCGAAATCGACAGGATCGCCAATACAACGGAGTTCGGCGGCTACAAGCTCATAAACGGCGATACCTCCACGCTCACCATGTACATAGGCTTCAAGAACACAGCGAACGACCAGCTCTCGGTCACGCTCAACTGCCTCACGACCGGCGCGAGCGGCCTTAACCTCTCTTCAGGCATACTCGGCTCGATAACAGGGGCTCTTAGCGCCCTCGATTCGATCAGCGCGGCCCTGAAGACCGTCGGCGACGCCAGAGCCATCTACGGCGCCTCGACGAACAGGCTCACCGCCGCCCTTTCGAACCTGACGGTAACCTTCACCAACTATCAGGCCGCCGAGTCAAGGATCAGGGATGCGGACTTCGCGTTCGAGACAGCCGTGTACACAAGGAACCAGATAATGGTCCAGGCCGGCACCTCGGTGCTCGCCCAGGCAAACACGCAGCCCCAGAGCGCCCTTTCGCTCTTGAGGTAACGATTAACGCCTTAAAGGCCCTTGGAACAGGCGGGGGGCCCAAAGCCCCCCGCCTAACCCTGGAGGGAGCATGGGTATGGATATAAGCATAAAAGACGTGACCATGGCGCCGGTCCAGACGGCGCATAGCGCTCCAGCCGCCCCGAAAAAGACAATGGAGCCGGCAGCCGGGCTTTTCTCGAAACCCGCGGAGGCGAAAAACGACGCCCCGCCGCAGAAGATAGAAGAGGCCGCCTCGGACGTGCAGATACAATTAAAAAGGCTCAATACGGAGCTCAGGTTCGAGGTCGACAAGGACTCGAAGGACGTAATAGTAAGGATAATAGACCCCGAGACCAAACAGGTCATAAGGCAGATACCCTCTGAAGAGCTTATGGCCATAAGGGCGCGCATGCAGGAGCTCATAGGGGTCCTCTATAATTCCAAGACCTGAAAAGGCAATCTTGTAATTCAACCGCTTTACCCGGAGAAACTGGATGAGCATCGCGGCCACATCGGGCGTTGTAAGCAACATAGATTACGAGTCGCTCATAACGCAGCTCGTCAACGTAAAAAGGCAGTCGATAACCCAGCTCGAGACCGAGAAGAGCACTCTCGAGAACAAGAAGTCCGCTTACGGGACGCTGAACACGGCGGTAACCGACCTTATGAGCGCGGCGGACGACTTGAAGTCCGCCGACGCCTTCAAGGTGTTCACGTCCACCGTAAGCGACGAGACCATCCTGGGCGCAACGGTCGGCTCGTCGTCATCGGCCTCAAAGGGCACTTATTCGGTAACCGTAAACTCCATAGCCAGGTCCCATAAGATAGCGGCGGACGGGGTCGCATCCGACACCTCCACCGTAGCCTCGGGCCCCGGCTCCTTCAGCTTCCAGGCGGGCGCAGGAGCGGTACAGACAGTAAGCGTGGACGCGACCACGACTCTTGCCGGCCTTAAGGACGCCATAAACGGCCTTAACGCGGGCGTGACAGCGACGTTAGTGAACGACGGCGGGGCCACAAACCCCTGGAGACTGATACTTACGAGCGACAATACCGGCACTGCCAACGCCGTAACCATAACCCAGAACGATACGTCCCTCGCGTTCTCCACAACCCTGCAGGCGGCCCAGGACGCATCCATCATGGTCGACGGGCTTACCTTCACGAGGCCGTCCAATACCATAACGGACATCATCTCCGGCGTCACCCTCGACCTCAAGAGCTCCGACCCTGCCCGGACGGTCACCGTGGGCGTGGACAGGGACACGGCGGAGATATCGAAAAAACTCACCGCGCTCGTTGACAATTATAACGCGGTAATAAGCTGGATAACGTCGAATAACAGGTACGACACCGAGACCAAGACCGCGGGCGCGTTCTTCGGTGAGACGGTTGCCAGGAGCGTGTGGGACGATCTTAGGAAGGTCATGCAGTCGTCGGTTTCCGGGCTGCCGGATACCATGAACAGGCTCCTCCACGTCGGGATCACCACCGACAAGGACGGCGTGATGTCGCTCGATTCCGCCAAGCTCGACTCGGCCCTTTCCTCGGACTTCGACGGCGTGGTTAAGCTCTTCCAGGACAGCGCCACGACAAAGGGTTTCGGCGGCCTCGTCTACGACGCGGCCAACGGCATCACCGACTTCGCGGACGGAAGAATAACCGTGAAGAACGAGGGACTTGCCAAGAACATATCTTACATAGAGGACGACATTACAAGGAAAGAGACCGAGGTCAATCAGTACGAAGAACAGCTGAGGGCCCAGTTCACGGGCCTTGAGACCATGCTCGCGGGACTAAAGAACCAGCAAAACTATCTTTCAAGCCTGTAACGGGAGCAATGGATGAACAAGATGAGGCAGTACCAGAACGTGCAGGTGATGACGGCCGACAGGGTCCGGATCATAATAATGCTCTGCGAGGGCGTGATAAGGTTCAACAAGTCCGCCCAGAAGTCCATCCGCGAGGGCGACATAGAGGGGCGGAATAACTTCATTAACAGGTCGCTTGCGATCATAAGCGAGCTGAACGGCTCGCTTAACATGGAAGAGGGCGGCGAGATAGCGCGGAAGCTCCGGAGCCTCTACGAGTTCTCCACGAGCCAGCTCACACAGGCTAACCTCAAAAACAGCGCCCCGCATATCGATGTTGTGACCGGCATAATAAGCGAGCTCAAGGCCGGCTGGGAGGGGATAGCCGGGAAAAGGCCCGAGACGGCCGCGTCCATCGAGGCGAGCAATTATGGGGCATAGCCGGGAAAGGCACGAAGAGATCCTGCTGAGGGTCCTGGAGCTCTCGCAGCTCCAGAGGAAGTTCCTTTCCGAGAACAGGTTCAACGACCTCATCAAGAGCCAGTCCGAGAGGGAGGCCCTCCTGGCCGAGCTTGAGGGCTCCGGCAAGGTGGACATCATGGAGGAGCGCCTGAAAAGGCTCGTTGAGACCATACTCGTAAACGACAAGGTATTGACCTTGAGCATAGAATCGTCGATGGGCGAGATAAGGTGCAAGCTCGATAAGATAAAGAACGGCCTGAAGGCCTTACGGGCGTACAGCTCCCCGCAGTGCAGGTAACCCCGCGTTTTTTTCCGCTCCTTTTTAAAAACCCTTTAAAAACCATATAACCCCGGTCAGAGGCGAAAAAGGCCTAAAGTTTCGGCTTATTTCTGCCGAATATGATGGTGTAAAGTAAAACTATCAGGAGGCGTTATGGTCAAGCTCGACCCTGTTTTGGGCCAGAACGGCTTAATTTCCGAGAAGATCATCAAGAAGGCCCTGAACCAGGATATAAACAACGGCCACGCGGGCGACACGGTCACCATCTCGGACGAGGGCAAGCGTAAGCACATAATGGGCCAGCTCGTGGCAAGGCTCACGGAGCAGAAAGGCTAAGAAGACAGGTCCGTGGAAAACTTCAAGATACTCATAACCGACGACGATATGGACCTGCGGGAGCTCCTAACGGAGGCCGTAAGGAACTGGGGGTATTCGACGTCGGTGGCCAGGGACGGGGACGAGGCGCTGAAGAAGCTCCGTATGGAGAGGTTCGACATGGTTATAACGGACCTCATGATGCCGGGCATGGACGGGCTCATGCTCCTCAAAAAGATAAGGGAGCTCGACAAGGAGATACTCGTCATCATAATAACGGGCTACGCCACCATAGAGACGGCGGTAAAGGCGATAGAGGAAGGGGCTTACGACTATATCGCCAAGCCTTTCAGGCTCGACGAACTGATGATAGTCATAAAGAACGCCGGCGAGCGCCTGAGGCTTATCATGCACAACAAGACTCTCCTGGACGAGCTCCGGAGCGCGTACGGCGAGATAGCCGTCTTGAAGAGCGCGCTGGCGCAGCGGTCTCCGAGGACAGAGGCCGGGGAGACCCCGGAGGCCGGAAAGCAGGGAGAGCCGGGGCCGTGGAAACAGCAGGAATACCTTAAAGAGGCCGACAGGTTCATGAAAAAGCCCGCCAAGAGCTGATATGGTCTTAATGGAGAAAACTTCTTGCAACAGGCTGTTATAAACCAGATAGTCGTGATGGTCATCGACGACGACGACTCTGTCAGGGAGGTCGTCACCGAGATACTTTCCCGCAAGGGCTGGCAGGTGGACGCGTTCAACAACGCGGAGGCCGGCATCGCGGCCCTGGGGAAAAGGCCCTACGACGTCGTGCTCGCGGACATCAACATGCCGGGTCTGAGCGGTATGAGCTTCCTCACGCTGGCGAAGGAGGCGGCCCCGGAGGTCCCGGTCGTGATGGTCACCGGTTATCCGTCCATAGACCTCGCGGTGGAAGCGATGAAGGTCGGCGCCGTGGACTTCCTCGCCAAACCCTTCAAGGCCGAGGAGCTCGAAATAATAGTAAGGAAGGCCGCGGGAGAGGCGAAGTCCGCCCGCGCCGAGATGCCGGACGGGCTCTCAGGGGCGTCTTTCGCGCCGGAGGCCGCCAGGAGAAGGCTTGAGGACAAGATAAAGGAGCTTTCGATCCTCCATACCATAAGCGAAACGCTCGACGAGGTGAACGACAAGGACGCGATATTCAGGAAGACCATGGACATCGCCCAGATAATAGCCGACGCGGACAGGGCCTTTATCATGGTGGTTGAGCAGGAGAACAGGAACCTTGTCATACGCGCGGCCTCGGGCTACGACGCCTCCCCGGAGGGGATGAGTTTCTCCCTTAAGGAAGAGCCCTTCAACAGCGTGGTGAAGAACAAATGCTATTCGCACCTCCTCGTGGACGGCCCCTTGCTCGGGCCGCTTGCCGCCGTAGAGCCGGTCCCCGGCAGGAGGGGGTCTCTCCTCCTTGCGCCGCTCCTTATAAACAGGGAGGTCGTGGTGATACTCGGCCTTTCGGGCAAGGGGGTCACAGGCGGGCTCACTAACGACGTCATGACGCTCATACTGAATCTTACGGCCAAGGCGTCCCTGAAGCTCGAGAACATCGCCCTTTCCGAGAATATCTTTACGAGCATAATCGGCGCCATAAACTCCCTCATCAACGCGCTCGACGCGAGGGACACGTACACGAAGGACCATTCGAGCAGGGTGACCCAGTACGCCGTCAAGATAGCCAGGTCGCTCGGGTGCGAGCAGGAGATACTCGACAGCATCAGCTTCGCCGGGCCGCTCCATGACATCGGGAAGATAGGCGTAAGGGACGAGATACTCCTCAAGAAAGGCCATTTCACCGAGGACGAGAGGGAGATAATGAAATCCCACGTGACAAGGGGCCTGGAGATACTCAAACCCCTGAACCTCCTCACCTCCGAGAAATCCGTGGTGCTTTTCCATCACGAGAGGTGGGACGGCGAAGGTTACCCGAACGGCCTCTCAGGGCGCGACATACCGGTGGTGGCCCGGATATTCAGCGTGGCCGACACGTTCGACGCCATGACCTCCACGAGGCCTTACAGGGACGCGCTCAGCTCCGAGGTCGCCAGGGAGGAGATAGTCAAGTGCAGCGGGGCGCAGTTCGACCCCGAGATAGTGGATGCCTTCCTCAAAAGCGGCATCCTGAAAGGATGACAGGACATGGAAAGCGGAGATAAGGACATCGAAACCCCCGACGGACAATATTCCCAGCGCGAGTTCGTGAGGATGAGCGATAAGCTCCCGGTCTACTACGAGCTCTTCTCGGACCACAGGCCGACGGCCGACTGGGAGGTCATGTTCGACGAGATAGATCCGAGGCCCGAGGAGAACCCGAAGCTCTATGAGCTCCTCTTCGACATAAACCAGAAGCTTCACATGCTCATCAACTACATGGCCGAGAAGAACGGTTTCAACATGCCCGAGGCCCGCGACGTGAACATCAGCGGCGGCGGGCTCAAGTTCTTCTGCAACGACAACTTCAAGAGCGGCGAGAGGCTGGTCTTGAAGCTGTTCCTCCCGACGCACTCGCACGTCATAAAGGTGAAGTGCGAGGTCGTGCGGGCGGTGCCTGCCCCATCGGGCGGGTTCGAGGTGGCCGTGAGGTACGTCGGCATGGACGAGGGCACGAGGGACAAGATAATAAGGTACATCTTCGCCAGGCAGAGAAGGCTCCTGAGGGGCGACAAGTCCCCTCAGGAATAACCTGACAGGCCGCCGAAAAGTCCATCCGCCGCGTTATCTTCGCCGCGCAACAGGCGTAGACCAAAACTACGCCTCATTCCTAATCTCCCCTATTTCAATTTTGAGTTTTTCAGCACCCTGCAATTATACCCCCTCCTTAAAAGCCCCCTTTAGGCTTGTAATACCTCATTTGAATTAAGTATAATAATATTCTTCCTAAAGACGCGCTGGCCTTGCAGAGGGCGAAGGTTTTTCCCGGTACAGCGCGGCTTGAGGGGTTATTTTATGCGAGAGGTCATCAGAAAGTTCAGGGCAAACCTGACGGAATACCGGATGCTCTCCGAAGGCGATATTGTGGTTGCGGCAATATCCGGCGGGGCGGATTCGATGGTGATGCTCCACCTTTTGAACGGGTTGAGGAAAGACCTGGCGATCGAGGTCGTAGTAGCCCACCTTAACCATAACCTGAGGGGCAGGGAGTCATTGAGGGACTTCGACTTCGTAAAGGCCGCCGCCGGGAGGCTCGGCATGAGGTTCGCGGGCAGGACTTTGAAGAAGGGCGCCCTGAAGGCGGGGAGGATATCCTTGCAGGAGGCGGCCAGGGAAAAGAGGCAAAGGTTCCTTTTATCTATCGCGAAGAAATACGGGGCGAAGAGGATCGCCCTCGGGCATACCGCCAACGACCAGGCGGAGACTATCCTCATGAGGCTTATAAAGGGGAGCTCGCTCAGCGGACTCAAGGGCATCAGTCCCAAAAGGGACGCCTTCATCAGGCCCCTCATGGGGATCACGAGAGCGGAGGTCGAGGCGTTCGCAAAAAAGAACGGGATCAAGTACGTGGTCGATTCCTCCAACCTTACCACCAAATACCTCCGGAACGACGTCAGGCTAAAGCTCGTCCCCTATCTCAAAAGACGCTACAACCCCAATATAATAGAGACCCTTTCGAGGACCGCCGCCGTACTCAGGGAGGAAGACGACTTCATCGGCTCCGAGGCTGAAAAGGCCTATTCCCGGGCGATACTTTCAAGGGAGGAGGGCGTTGTTACTCTAAGCCGCGAGGTCTTATCAAGGCTCCACAAGGCGGTGCTCGCGCGCGTCCTGTTAAAGGCAACAGGCTCGCTTGCCGCCAACCCTGAAGCATACGGCGGCCATTTCAAATCCTTCTCGGATATAGTCAACGGGAAAGACCCATCCGCCTCTTTAAAGCTTCCGGGCAGGCTGCGCGTCATAAGGGAATACGGGAAGGTCATCATCACCACCGGGAAAGAAGACGCAAAAAAACCTTTCAAGGCCGTCATGCTGAAGGCCCCCGGCGTGACCCGGATAAACGGCGGATACTTTATTGCCGAGGTCATCGAGACAGTCCCGGAGACCCTTGAAAAGGGCGAAAGAGTAGCCTACTTCGACGCGGCAGTCCTCGGACTTCCGTTACGGGTGAGGCCGTTTATGCCGGGCGACAGGATAGCCCCTTTCGGCATGAAGGGACATAAGAAGGTGAAGGACTTATTTATAGACAAGAAGGTGCCACTGAGGGAAAGGGGCTCGATACCTCTTGTCACATCGGACAAGGACGTACTCTGGATAGCCGGGGTCAGGCGGTCGGACCTTTTCAAGGCCGAAAAAGGCGGCGGGAGGGCCTTGAGGGTCGAATGGGTGAGCGGTAAGGGCTGATTTCTTTTTGGGCTACCTCTAAAAATTGTTCTTTTTCCTGACCTCTGCGTCAGGTCGAAAATAAAAAAGCTCACATATTACCATATATGCTCCGCTTTTTATTTCCGCCCTTCCTTGACTTCAGAAAAAATTCCTAATTTTTAGAGGCAGCCTTTATTTTATTGTGGTTTGTCCGATATTTTGGTATATTAAAAAAATTTACTAAAGGGTTTTTCGGAGAGCGCAGAAATGTTACTGCCTTACAAGGGCGTCTGGCCGAAGCTCCATGAGACCGTATATATCGAGGAAAGCGCCAGGATAATAGGCGACGTCGAGATAGGCGAGCGTTCGAGCGTCTGGTTCAACGCCGTCGTGCGCGGGGACGTGCACTATATAAGGATCGGCAGCCGCACCAACGTCCAGGACAACTCCACGCTCCACGTCACGAAAGACACCTACCCGCTCATCATCGGCAATGACGTGACCATAGGCCATAACGTCGTCCTCCACGGCTGCACGGTTCGGGACAGGTGCCTTATAGGCATGGGCTCCATAATACTCGACAACGCCGAGATAGGTGAAGACTCGATAATCGGCGCGGGCGCGCTCGTGACCGAAGGCATGAAGGTCCCTCCGGGCAGCCTCGTCCTCGGCCTGCCCGGAAAGGTCGTAAGGCAGTTGAAGCCCGAGGAGGTCGCCCGGATATTGAGGTCCGCGGAGAACTATATCGGCTACGCGAAGAACTACGTGGAGTATAAGGGCGTTTAGGTCTATCACCGTAAGGGGTACTTAGCCTTAAAAAATGTTTGAAAACTTGTCCTTCATAGGCCTCCTCCAAAAAGGGGGCGTCACGGTAATAGCACTCGGAGTCCTCTCCGTAATATCCCTTGCAATAATGTTGGAGCGCGCCTGGGCCTTCAGGAAGTTCAGGCAAGGGTTGAAGGCGTTTTCCCCGGCCCTGAGCAAGACGGTAAAGGACGGCGGGCTGACTGCGGCCTCCGCCCTCTGCGGGGCGAACGATTCGCCCCTTGCCCCGGTTTTTCTCTCAGGCTACACGAAGAGGGGAAAGGGCAGGGAAGAGGTTTCCACCGCGATGGAGCTTGCGGGCAGGGCGGAGCTGCAGAGGCTTGAAAGGTTTTTGGGAGCGCTCGGCACCATAGGCTCGACTGCCCCGTTCATCGGGCTTTTCGGCACGGTGCTGGGCATAATAAGGGCCTTCAGCGACATGGCGCTTACCCAGGGTGCGAGCCCCGCTGCCGTGGCCGACGGCATAGCCGAGGCGCTCGTGGCGACCGCTACGGGGCTTTTCGTGGCCATACCCGCGACCATGGCCTACAACTATTTCGTTAGGTCAGCGTCCCGCTGCGCTCTTGAGCTCGAAACATCGGCGTCCGAGTTTACGGACCGGATAGCCGGAGAGAAGTAAATGGGCTGGAAGACGAAGGAGAACGACAGGCTCATCTCCGAGATAAACATCACCCCGCTTACGGACGTGATGCTGGTCCTCCTTGTGATATTCATGGTCACAACGCCCTTTATAATGACCGAGTCGTTCAAGATAAAGCTCCCGAAGGCGGTCACCTCGGATACCGAGCCGGGCAAGGGCGCGGTGTTATCCATAAGCGAATCCGGCGTAGTGAACTTGAACGGCAAGAACATCCCCTTCGACGGGCTTTATTCAGAGCTTAAGAAGGCGTTCGACAGCGGCGTCGATAAGAACGTCGTGATAAAGGCAGACGGGAACACCCGCCACGGCGTCATAGTAAAGGCGCTGGACGCGGCGAAGCTGGCCGGGGCAACCAAGCTCTCAATAGCTACGGAACGGGAAGGAAGGAAATAAATATACGCCTCCATCGACATAGGCACCAATACGTTACGTCTTCTCATAGCCGGGGAAGAGGGGGGCAGGCTGAAGCCCCTGATATACAAGCGGGCCATAACGCGCCTCGGCGGGAAGTATACGGACGAGGCAGGCATAGACAAAGATTCCGCCAACAGGACCTTCGAGGCCCTCGAGGACTTTAAAAAGATAATCTCCGAAAATAACGCTCAGGAAGTCCTCGCCTTTGCCACGAGCGTGGTACGGAGGGCTCGCAACAGGGACTGGTTCACAGGGGAGGTCTTCAGGAGGACAGGGATAAAAATCTCGGTCATTTCCGGAGACGAGGAGGCCAGGCTGTCCCTGCTGGGGGTGCTTTCCGTCATAGAGGATAGAAACGGCAGGAAGCTCGTCATGGACATAGGCGGGGGCAGCACCGAGTTCATCTTCACGGACGGCGCGAATATCGCGGGCGCGTGGTCGATGGAGATGGGCGTCGTCCACCTGACGGAAGAATATCTTAAATCCGACCCGCCTGGAGAACGTGATCTCTGCGCACTCGAAAGCGAGATAAAGGGCGTAATATCGGAGCTTAAGGCCCTGATGAAGAAAGAGGCGGTAGAGCCGCTTGAATATTCGGGGAAAAAGGGCGCGGTCTTCGTCGGCACGGCCGGGACGATAACTACACTGGCCGCCCTCGACCAGGACCTCGTCGTATACGACAGGGAGAGGATCAACAACTACACCCTCACGAAGGAGAAGGTCGGGGAGATGTACCGGCGTCTTTCGGGGATGAGGCTCAAGGAGCGCGAGAAGATACTCACCCTTGAGAAGGGCAGGGAGGACCTCATCATACCGGGCTCCGCGATAACGCTCCTTACGATGGAGTCTTTTGGATTTAACGAAATAAAGGTAAGCGACGCAGGGCTCCTCGAAGGGATTATTATCCGCAGAATTGGGGAGACAAAAAACGCTTAGCGGAGGGCCAGTTTTATGGACTATCTGAAGATAAAGACCGCGTTGACGTTCGATGACGTGCTCCTTGAGCCCGCGTTCTCGAAGGTGCTGCCGAGGGACGTGGAGGTTTCCACGAGGCTCACGAACGAGATAAGGCTTAACGTCCCGCTCATAAGCGCGGCCATGGACACCGTCACCGAATCGAAGCTGGCGATAGCCATAGCGCAGGCGGGCGGCATAGGCATGATACACAAGAACCTCACCATAGACGAGCAGGCCGCCATGGTGGATAAGGTCAAGAAGTACGAGTCCGTCATAATATCGAAGCCCATGACGCTCACACCTGAGCAGAAGGTGGCCGACGCGCTCGATATAATGAGAAAAGAGCAGATATCCGGCTTCCCCATCGTAAAGGACGGGGTGCTCGTCGGCATACTTACGAACAGGGACTTGAGGTTCGAGACGAACCCCATGAGGAAGATCTCCGAGATAATGACGAAGAAGGTCATAACCGGCCCCGTCGGGATATCTATAGAGAAGGCCAAGGAGATCCTCCATAAGCACAGGATAGAGAAGCTCCCGGTGGTGGACAAAAAGAACCACCTGAAGGGCTTGATAACGGTAACGGACATCGAGAAGAGGGAGAAGTTCCCGAACTCCTGCAAGGACGGCTTCGGCAGGCTGAGGGTCGGCGCCGCGGTAGGCGTATCGTTCGACAGGGAGGCCCGCATAGAGGCCCTCTTGCAGGCGGGCGCCGACTGCATAGTGATAGACACGGCGCACGGCCACAGCCACGGCGTCATAGAGGCCGTGAGGTCGACGAGGAAGAGCTTCAACTGCCAGCTCATAGCAGGCAACGTCGCCACGGCCGCGGCGGCAGAAGCGCTCATAAAGGCCGGGGTCGACGCGATAAAGGTCGGGGTGGGGCCGGGCTCCATTTGCACCACGAGGGTCGTGACCGGCATAGGCGTGCCCCAGATAACCGCGGTAAGCGACGTCGTGAACGTGGCGAAGAAGAAAAACATCCCTGTCATCTCCGACGGAGGGATCAAATACTCCGGAGACATAACAAAGGCGATAGCCGCCGGTGCCGATTCCGTGATGATAGGCGGGCTCTTTGCCGGGACCGATGAAAGCCCCGGAGAGACGGTCCTCTACCAGGGCCGTACCTTCAAGGTCTACAGGGGCATGGGCTCTATCGAGGCTATGAAAAAAGGCAGTAAGGACAGATACTTCCAGGAAGATGTTGAGAGCGAGCTTAAACTCGTCCCCGAGGGCATAGAGGGCAGGGTGGCGCACAAGGGGCCGATAGCCTCCACCATATTCCAGCTCATAGGCGGGCTGAAGGCGGGCATGGGCTACTGCGGGGCACGGACTATACCGGACCTCCACGAGAAGGCGAGGTTCGTGAAGATTACTTCTTCGGGGCTGCGCGAGAGCCATGTCCATGACGTGACGATTACAAAAGAGGCCCCGAACTATAAGCAGGAGATATAAGGGCGGTTTTTTTGAACACGCACAGCGAGCGCATTCCCCGTTGCTTGCGGCGGGGTTTAGCGAGCGAATCGAAATTTTTTCCTTTTGTGTCGAAGATTCCCCGCAGCTTGCTGCGGGGAGATTCAATACTTCAGTCACGGAAAAACTTTTTTAAAGCCATTAAAATTCTTAAAAGGGCGACATAAGGTCAATGGACATCCACTCCCAGAAAATCCTCATACTCGACTTCGGCTCCCAGTATACCCAGCTCATAGCAAGGAGGGTCAGGGAGGCGCGCGTCTACTGCGAGATACACCCATATAATAAGGGGCTCGATTTCATAAAGGAGTTCAACCCAAAGGGCATAATACTCTCCGGCGGCCCTTCGAGCGTCTATGACAAGGGCGCGCCGAAGATAGACAAAAAGATATTCGGCCTGAATATACCGATACTCGGCATCTGCTACGGTATGCAGCTTACGGCCAAGCTCCTCGGCGGCAGGGTGGAGCGCTCGAAGAAAAGGGAGTACGGCGGGGCCGAGCTCTACGTTGACAATGCAGGCGACCTTTTCCGCGGATTGGGCATGGGCGCATTGCAGGTCTGGATGAGCCACGGGGACAGGGTCGAAGAGCTGCCTCCGGGGTTCAAGGCCATAGCGCGGAGCGACAACTCGGCCCTCTGCGCCATGAGGGACGGCAAGGGCAAAATATACGGCGTCCAGTTCCACCCTGAGGTCGTCCACACCCCGAAAGGCGACAGGATAATAAAGAACTTCCTCTTCGAGATATGCGGTTGCTCGCCCTCATGGACGATGAGGTCGTTTATCGATACCGCGATAGAGGATATAAGAAGCAAGGCCGGCCACGACAGGGTCGTATGCGGGATAAGCGGGGGCGTCGATTCAGCCGTCGCCGCCCTCCTCGTCCACAAGGCCATAGGCAATAACCTTACCTGCATATTCGTCGATAACGGGGTCTTGCGGAAGGGCGAGGCCGACAAGGTCGAGGAGACCCTTAAAAGAAGTTTCCACATGAACATAAGGAGGGTGAACGCCTCTGCCCGCTTCCTCAAAAAACTCAAGGGCGTCGAGGACCCCGAAAGGAAGAGGAAGATAATAGGCAACGAGTTCATAAGGGTCTTCCAGGATGAGGCGCGGAAGATTAAGAGCGTCAAGTTCCTCGCGCAGGGCACCTTATATCCGGACGTTATAGAGAGCGTGTCATTCAAGGGGCCTTCAGCCACGATAAAAAGCCACCATAACGTCGGCGGGCTTTTAAAGACCATGAAACTAAAGCTCATAGAGCCTCTACGGGAGCTATTCAAGGACGAGGTCAGGCTGCTGGGCCGTGAGCTCGGGATGCCGGAAGAGATAATCGACAGGCAGCCTTTCCCCGGCCCCGGCCTTGCCATACGGATTATAGGTGAAGTCACGGCCAAAAGGTGCGATATATTAAGGGAGGCCGATTCAATTGTGCTTGAGGAGATAAAAAAGGCCGGCCTTTACAGGAAGATGTGGCAGTCCTTCGCGGTGCTCCTGCCGATAAAGACCGTAGGGGTCATGGGGGACGAGAGGACTTACGAAAATACCGTTGCGCTCAGGGCCGTGGACAGCGTAGACGGCATGACGGCGGACTGGGTAAGGCTCCCTTACGACGTAATGGAGCGCATCTCGAAAAGGGTGATAAACGAAGTGAGGGGCGTCAACAGGGTCGTTTACGACATAAGCTCCAAACCGCCGTCCACCATAGAATGGGAGTGAAGCTGATGGTTGAGGACTTGAAGGGCAAGGAGACATGGCGGCTTTTCAGGATAATGAGCGAGTTCATAGAAGGGTTCGACGAGCTCTCCGAGATAGGCCCGGCCGTG
Source organism: Deltaproteobacteria bacterium (assembly GCA_016219015.1). Taxonomy (GTDB): domain Bacteria; phylum Desulfobacterota; class GWC2-55-46; order GWC2-55-46; family GWC2-55-46; genus JACRCL01. Next base: position 45,747 of record JACRCL010000001.1, on the reverse strand, counting down.
TCTATCTTCGGCTCCGCGCGGATAAACAAGAACAACAAGTATTACAGGGAGAGCGTGGAGGTCTCGAGCCTCCTTTCCAAAAACGGCTACACAATAATCACCGGCGGCGGGCCGGGCATAATGGAGGCCGCGAACAAGGGGGCCTCCCTGAACGGCGGGGTCTCCATAGGCCTTAACATAACGCTCCCGAAAGAGCAGAAGCCGAACAAGTACCAGAACAGGTCCCTTCACTTCAAGTACTTCTTCGCCAGGAAGGTGATGTTCGTCAAATACGCCATCGGCTACATATGCATGCCCGGCGGGTTCGGCACGCTCGATGAGTTCTTCGAGGCGCTTACCCTCATACAGACCCACAAGATATACCCGTTCCCGCTCATACTCTTCGGGAAGGAATACTGGTCCCCGCTCGTCGATTTCATGAAAAAGACTATGATAAGGTACAAGACCATCGACCCCCAGGACCTCGACTTCATAGACCTGACCGACGACCCCAAAGAGGTGCTTGCCATTATAAACAGGCACATGGACAAGAAGATGAGGCTTATAAAAGCGGCCTCGAAGGGGAGGGGCGCAGTGAAGGCGGCTACAAAAGTAAAGGGCAGGAAGATACTGCCTTAGAACCGCGTGTCATTCTGAGCGTAGCGAAGAATCTTGTATCAGAAAAGAGATTCTTCGGTCGCAATAGCTCCCTCAGAATGACAAGCAAATATAATCAATTAGAGCTTTCTTGGGAAGATTAAATGGAAGAGCCTCTTAAGAAGATAACAATTGCCCTCGAGGAAGACCAGATAGAAAAGCTCAACGAGCTTGCCTCAGAGTACAGGGAAAAGCTCGGGCAGAGGTGGTCCCTGAGCGCCATGGTAAGGGTCGCGGTAGGCGACTTCCTCACCAAGATGGGGAAGATGAGCTGAAGGAAGTCACACGCCCCGCCCTGAAAAAGCCCTCCGAACAAGCCTTGTCCGCGGACATATCTCTGTTATACTGATTACGTACTATCCTATTTTAAAATGCCGGAAGAAAAGGCTAAGAATGAGTATGAGGAATATCTTTAAACCTCTTGTTTTTCTTTCCATTTTATTATCTATTTTCCTTGCAGGGTGCGTGGTCATCGGGCTTCCCCGGACTCAGCCCCTGAAGGAAAAGACGATCGGCGGCAGCGGCGCGGCCAAGGTCCTCGTCATGGACATCTCCGGCATAATCTCAGAGGACGAGCCGGGCGGGAGCATCCTGCAAGAAAAGCCGAGAATAACCGCGAGGGTCAAGGAGGAGCTCGACAAGGCCGCGGAAGACTCCGCCATCAAGGCCCTGATACTGCGGATAAACACACCCGGCGGGTCGGTCACCTCCTGCGACATCATAAGCCACGAGATAAAAGCCTTCAAGAAAAACAAGAATATCCCGGTCGTCGCCGAGCTTATGGACACGGCCGCCTCCGGCGGGTACTACATAGCCAGCTCGGGCGACATGATAATAGCCCACCCCACCACCGTAACAGGCTCCATAGGCGTGATATCGTACAGCGTGAACGCAAGCGGCCTCCTTGAAAAGATCGGCATTGCCGACCAGACCATAAAATCAGGGGACAAGAAGGACATCGGGACTATGCTCCGCCCCATGACGGAAGAGGAGAGGGCGATACTCCAGTCCGTGATAGACTCGATGTACGACAGGTTCCTCGACGTGGTGGTGGAGGGGAGGCGCGGGCTCATCCCGAAAGACGAGCTCAGGAAGATAGCCGACGGCAGGGTACTTACCGCCGGGCAGGCCCTGAGTCTGAAGCTCATAGACTCGATCGGCTACATGGACGACGCGATAGAGGCTGCCAAGAAGCTCTCCGGCGTCAAGGAGGCTCGCATTATTACCTACGCTCCGCCCTCGGCGTACAGGAACAACATCTATTCGGGCGTACCGCAGATGCCCTCCCAGTTGAACCTCATAAACATCGACCCCGGCCTTTCAAGGAAGTTCGGGACGAGCTTCATGTATATCTGGATGCCCTGATGCACATTAATTTTAACATAAGGCCGTAGCTGATGTTCCGTATCGAGAGCCTTTACAGGGCCGGTTTCGCGCTCGGGGCGTTGAGCCTTATAGTCTTTTTTCTTGGCCACCTCGGCCTGCTCTCATCCCCTTTCCTTATACTTGCCCTTATTGCGTCCGGGGCCGTCTTTTTCATCTCCGGATGGCGAAATAATCCGGGGACCAGGCCGCCACTTTCAAAAGCCGAATGGGCGCTTCTCCTGGCCTCTTTTGCGGCCCTCCTGGCCATAATCCCGCTTGCGTTACTGCCGCCCGCGGTCAGGGACGAGCTTATCCAGCACCTCGCGCTCCCCAGGCTCTATCTCCAAAAGGGCAGGATATTCGAGATAGGCTTTATCGGGTTCTCGTACCTTCCCCAGAATATAGACCTCCTGTACCTCGTCCCGCTCGCCTTCGGCAGCGATATCGTCCCGAGGCTCATCCACCTCGGCTTCGGCGTCCTTACGGGCCTGCTTGTATATTTTTACGTATCCGAAAGGGCGGGCAGGGCTTACGGGCTGCTCGGTTTCCTGCTCTACATATCCACCCCGCTCGTCTTCAACCTTTCCCGGATGGCGTATACCGATAACGCCGCGGCCTTCTACTCGACCCTTGCCCTCTTCGCCGCCCTCAGATGGAAGGACGGGTTCGATCTCAAGTGGCTGCTTTTCTCAGCCGCCTCGACCGGGTTCGCCTTAGGGGTCAAGTATAACGCCGCGATCACGCTCATCCTCATAGGGGCATTCATCGTCTTCCACGGCGCGCGCAGGCGCGGCGCGCTCGAAGGCTTGAGGTCGGGCGCTCTATATATTTTCGTTGCCCTGCTGATACTCTCGCCCTGGCTCGTGAGGAACCATCTATGGGGCCACAACCCTTTCTACCCGATATATGAGACGGCCGTCCGCTCTTCCTTAAGCGGTGAGGGGCTCCATGTCACCGGCGAGATGGCGCCCGCGGGCAAGAGGTTCCTTTTATACAAAGAGACGGCGCTCGACGTCATCCTGCTGCCGCTCCGGATATTCTGGGAGGGCGCGGACAATTCGATAGAGCGGTTCGACGGCGTCCTGAACCCGCTCCTTCTCCTGTTCATCCCCCTGGCCTTCATAAAAAAAAGCAATGGGGCCATCAAGCACCTCGCCCTCTTCTCGCTCCTTTTCTTTGTGATGGCCGCCTCGACCGCCGACCTCGCCACGCGCTATCTGATGCCCGCGCTGCCCGCCGTGATAGTCATCGCCGTCTTCGGGGCGAAGAACCTCTTCGAGGCGAGGAAAGAGGCGGCGATAGCTGCTTTAGCTGCACTTTTCGCCTTTAACGCGTTCTACGCAAGCAGGCTCTACTCGAAATACAGGCCCTTCGATTATCTCCTTGGGGCCGGGGCGAGGGGCGATTACCTTCAGGCAACGCTCCCGGATTACAAAGCCGTCGAGTACGCGAACGCGAACCTCCCCGCCAACGCGAAGGTCCTGCTCCTCTTTTCCGGCGACAGGGGCTACTACTGGGAAAGGGAGTATCTCTACTGGGATAGGACCGGGGTCACTTTCGAAGGCCTCGTGAAACGGTATCATAATGACGCGGACGGGCTCAGGGCGGCGTTCAAAGGCTTCGGGGTCACCCATCTGTTCGTAAACGATCGCATATTCGAGGGCTTCGCGAACGACAATTTCAGCGCGGATGAGCTGAAGGGCCTGGCGGAGTTCTTCCAGAGGCGCTCAAGAAGGGTGTACGGCGCGAACGGTTTTTCGATATTCGAGCTGGAGTGAGTAGTATAAGCATGGAATCTCCGAAATGAGATGATTAGAGCGCGAGAAGTGGCTTTAGACGAGGCGGGCGACGAGGAAAACCGCAGGCGTACTATGTTCGGTACGTCGAGGATTTTCCGAGGAGCACAACGAAGTATAAAGACATTTATCGCGCTCGCAGGTTGAAAGGGGAACGATGAAAAATACCTACCTTGGCCTTTTCTTCACAAGCCTCGCGGCGCTCATGCTCGAGATACTCCTTACGAGGGTCCTGAGCGTAGCCACGTGGTACTACTTCGCCTTTTTCGCCATCTCGGTAGCCATGTTCGGCTTTACGCTCGGCGCGCTCACGGTCTATCTGAAAAAGGAGAGCTTCGAGGGGGAAAAGCTCTATACGAAGCTTACGGCCTTTGCCCTCGTCTTCGGGATCTCGGTCGACGTCGCCCTGATGATATTCCTTTCAATACCCTTTTACCCGAGGTTTACCGGCACCGGGGTCTTCTCGACGGTATTAATCTACCTCGTCCTCGCGTTCCCGTTCCTCTGCGCCGGGGTGGTCGTCTGCCTGTGCCTTACGAGGTTCCCCGAAAAGACGGGGCTCCTGTACGCCGCCGACTTGATCGGCGCGGGAGCCGGGGCCTTCATGGTCTTCCCGGTGCTTAACGCCATGGACGCGCCGAGCGCCATAATGCTCTCCGGCGCGGTCGGCGCGCTCGGGGCGATATTTTTCTCGAAGACGATTTCAATAGGGCGGGCGGAGGGCCTCAAGAAAGGCGTTGCCGGGGTCTTTTTACTCCTTACGGCCTTCACGCTCACCAACGCCGTATTCCAGCCCGTGAAGCTCGAGTGGGTAAAGAGCAAGTTCAACAGTCCCGACGTGGAGTCCTGGAACGCCTTTTCCCGCATAGCCGTCTATCCGCTCAATTACGTGAAGTCCCCCTACAGCTGGGGCTTAAGCACCGCCTACACGCCGCAGAGGAGGGTGGGCGAGAGGATGATAGACATCGACGGGATCTCCGAGACCGTAATGACCATGTACGACGGCAAGGCCGGTTCGGCCCCGCACCTCAAATACGACGTCACCTCCATAGCCCATTACATGAGGGATAACGCGAAGGTCTTCATAATAGGCGTCGGCGGCGGCGGCGGCAGGGACATACTCGCCGCGAGGGAGTTCAACCAGAAAGAGATAGTAGGGGCCGAGATAAACGACAGGACGCTGGAGCTTATAAACGGCCCATTCGGAAACTTCACCGGCCACCTCGACAAGCTCCCGAACGTAAGGATAATAAACGACGAGGCCAGAAGCGTCATAACAAGGTCGGACGAGCGGTTCGACATCATCCAGGCCTCCTGCATAGCGACATGGTCGGCCACGACCGCCGGGGCGTTCTCTCTGGCAGAGAACAGTTTATATACGGTCGAGGCGTGGGAGACCTTCATGGGCCGCCTCACGGATAACGGCATACTCTCTTTCAACAGGTGGTACAGCCCGGACTTCCCGGCACAGTTGCTCCGGCTCGCCAGCCTCGCGTCCTATACCCTGAAGATGCAGGGTGTGGCGGACCCCGGAAGGCACATAGCGGTCGTCCGGAGCGATATGCCGGGCAAGATGCCTTCGGCCACTATCCTTATCGGAAAGAGCGCCTTTACGGGGCCGGATATCGACAAGCTCCGGGCCGCCGTTATCGCCCTCGATTTCAAGTTCGTGTACGACCCGGCGGGATATCAGGACCCGATGTTCAGGGACGTAATAGAAAAAGCCGGGGACGAGCGGTTCTACGCCTCGGTCCCGCTGGACCTCTCGCCGTCCACCGACGACAGGCCGTTTTTCTTCTATACGCTCAGGATAAAGGACCTGCTTGAAGGAAAGAACTTCAAGTTCAGAGAGCAGCGGTTCAGCGCCGAAGGCGTCACGATGCTCCTTGTGCTCATGGTGGTGAGCGTGGTCCTGTGCGCGGCGTTCATATTCGGCCCGCTCCTTTTCGCGAAGGGGCGAGCGCCTCTGCCCACGGGGGGAGGCGCGGTGGGCCTGCTGTTCTTCGCCTCCATCGGGTTCGGGTACATACTCATCGAGATTGCCCAGCTACAGAGGCTCATCATCTTCCTCGGGCACCCGGTCTACAGCATCACGGTAGTGATATTCGCCATGCTCCTTTCCAGCGGGGTGGGCTCAATAGCGAGCGGCCTGTGGACAAGGGGAGGCGGGCTGAAGGCGTCGCACATAGCCGTATTGATGGCGGCTCTTATAATGTTGCTCGGCTTGACGCTTTATTTCCAGCCCGGGATACTCGCGGGGTTTGAAAGGAACGGGATCGGGGCGCGCATAGCGCTGTCGCTCATCTTCCTTGTGCCGATCGGCTTCCTGATGGGCCTGCCGTTCCCGTTCGGGATGTCGCTCGCGTCACGGTCGTTCAAGGAGCATACGCCGTGGTTCTGGGCCGTAAACGGCGCCACAAGCGTGGTGTCTTCGGTCCTTAGCGTCTGCATCTCTATAACATGGGGCTTTACCGCCACGATGGCCGCCGGGCTCGCGTTCTACGCCGCCGCCGCGGCGGCGCTGCTTATCTTCTTTTCAGTGAGCAGGTCTGCGGCGAGAAGTTAAGCAAAACAAAGATAAAAAAAGGAGGGGGTATATCAAACCCCCTCCTTTTTTATTTTAAGAGGCCGCTGAAAAAGTTACAGGATTCTTCGTCGCCTTCGGCTCCTCAGAATGACAAATAATGGACTTTTTGAGCAGCCTGGCAGCTATTGTTTCGCCGGCAGGCTCAGGCCGTTAGGCCCCACGATGGATATGGTATACGCGTCGAGGGTCAGGTATTTTTGCGCCGCCCTTAACACATCGTCTTCGGTGACGGCCTCTATCTTTTTCGGGAACTCCCTGTAGAACTCGTAGCCCAGCCCGTACAGCTCGTTATTAGCCATGTCGGCCGCCTGGCTCGATACCTCCTGCAGCCCTATCTCATAGCCGCCGATTATCGAGTTCTTCGCCCTCTTGAGCTCGGCCGCCGTCACCTTTTCGGCGCTGATGTCCTTAAGCTCCTTCATTATCCCCGCTATGGCCTCGTCCTTCTTGTCCGGGGCCGCGGCGATGTAGACGGCGAAGACGCCCTTGTCCTTTCCTTCCTTGTCGACCGCGCTTACGCTGTACGCGAGGCTCTTCATGTCCCTCAGGTTGACGAAAAGCCTCCCTCCCTGCCCGGAGAGGACTTCCGTCATCACCTTCAAGGCATAGCTGTCCTCGTCGCCCATGGTGGCGCCGAGAAAGCCTATCCCCATGTGCGTCTGCTCTTTTTCCTTGGTGTCGCCGGTCATGCGGACCTCTTTCTGGTGCTCCTCCTGCGGAGGCGCGGCAAGGGGCCCGGAGGCCCTCTTGAAGCCGCCGAAAAGCTTATTCACCCGCTCTATCGCGTAGTCGGTCTTGACGTCCCCGACGACGGTAAAGACCATGCGTTCAGGCACGAAGAACTCCTCCCAGTGGCTTACGAGGTCGTCCCTTTTGAAGGAAGATACGGACTCTACCGTCCCGATGACCGGCATGCCGTAGGGGTGGACTTTGTAAAGCTCCCTGTACAGGAGCTTGAAGGTGTAGCCCGGCAGATAGTCCTCCTGCCTTTTTATGGCGGCAATCGTGTCCTTCCTGAGCTTTTCTATCTCGTCTTCGGGGAACGCGGGTTGCAGCATCACGTCGGCCATCATCGACAGGCCCTTCTCAAAGGACATCGAGAGGAACTTGCCGGATACCCCGGTGGAGTTCCAGCCCGAGAACCCGCCTATGGCCCCGGCCATCTCCTCGACCTCGTTGGCGAGCTCCTCGCGGGTCCTCTTCGCCGTGCCCCTCGTGAGCATCCCGGCGGTAAAGCTGCCTATGCCGTCTTTTGCGCTTTCCTCGAAGCGGAGCCCGCCGGGGAAGGTGGCGTAGAACGCGACCGTGGGGTTGGCGTGGACCTCTTTTACGATGAGCGTTATCCCGTTATCGAGCCTTACCTTGGTGGTCTTGCCTTCGGCCTCCCCGGATAGCGCCATCTCCTTTTCCTTCTCCAATGATGCGCGCACCGCGGAGGCGAGGGATGCTTTCGTGACAACGTCCTTGTCGGCCTTCGGGAGGACGGCGTTTATCGTGATGTTCCCGTCTGAGAAGTACTTCGCGGCTACCCTTTTTATGTCGTCGGGCGTGACCTTCCTGATGCCTTCGATGTAGACCTTCTCGTATTCGGGGTCGTTGAGGTTCGTCTCGTAGTAGCCGATCTTGCTCGCTATGCCGTCCATCGTCTCGCGGGAGAAGATGAATTCGCTCTCCAGGTTGAACTTGGCCTTCTGAAGCTCCTCGTGGTCGGGGCCCTCGGACTTCAGGCGGTCTATCTCGTGGAGCGCTTCGGTCACGGTCTTGTCGATGTCTTTGGACTCAAGGGTGGCGGTCACGAAGAAAAGCCCGGGGTTCTTAAGCGACATCGGGTACGCCGAGATGCTGTAGACGAGCTGGTCCTCGAGCTTCAGCTTCTTGTAGAGCCGCGAGGTCTCCCCTCCGCTCAAAACTACCTGAAGCACGTCGAGGGCGAAGGTGTCCGGGTTTTTCAATTCCGGTATGTGGAACGACATCCCGAGGTGGGCCTCTTTTATCTGCATGGAGGCTGCATCCGCCCTCAGGTCCTTCTGGGGCGGCTCAACCGGCCTTTTCCTGTGCGGGTCGGGCTTTTTCTCGAAAGACGCGAACTCTTTTTTTATCTCCTTTAGCGCCGCCGCCCTGTCCACGTCCCCGGCCACGACGAGCGTCATGTTGTTAGGTATGTACCACTTCCTGAAGAAGGCGATTATCTGCTCCCTCGTGAAGGACTTTACCGTCTTCTGATAGCCTATGACCGGCCTCCTGTACGGATGGACCTTGAAGGCCGTGCCGAGGAGCGACCTGTAGAGCTTTCTTCCGGGGTCGTCCTCGTTCATCCTTATCTCCTCGAGGACCACTTCGAGCTCCTTCTTCAGCTCGTTCGGTTCAAAGGACGAGTTCTGTATGGCGTCGCTTACGATGTCAAGGCCCGTTGAGAAGTGCCTGCTCGGGACGGTGAGGTGAAAGACGGTGTTGTCGAACGAGGTATACGCGTTTATGTCGCCGCCGACGGATTCCACGATGCTCGCTATCTCGCCGACCTTCTTCCTGGCCGTGCCCTTGAAGAGCATGTGCTCGAAGACATGGGAAATCCCGGCCTCCCTGTCGGTCTCGTCCGCGCCGCCGACCCTCACCCACATCTGCACCGATACGACGGGGGCTGAATGCTCCTCTTCGATTATCACGGTAAGCCCGTTGTCGAGCCTTGTCTTGAAGGGCCTGCCGGGCTCGGCCCAGGCAATGGAGCCGAGGAAGAGGAAAAATGTTATAAGGGTTAAAGCGGCCCTGTGTCTTAATCTCATTCAAACCTCCGTAACCACTGGATAAATTTAAGGATACCTCTAAAAATTGTTCTTTTTCCTGACCTCTGCGTCAGGTCGAAAATAAAAATGCTCACATATTCACATATATGCTGCGCTTTTTATTTCCGCCCTTCCTTGACTTCAGAAAAAATTCCTAATTTTTAGAGGCACCCTGAACTTAAAATGATAAACCATTTCCGTTTATTTTTCAACCCGCGCGCTCCGCCCGTCTTGACACGGCCCCGGAAGATGATACGCTCAAAATAGAAGGAGAGGTTTATGATGAAAAGCGCCCTTATAGTCGTCGACGTGCAGAACGACTTCTGCGAGGGAGGCGCGCTGCCGGTAAAGGGCGGCCGCGGCACCGTGCCGGTGTTGAACAGGTACATAGACCTTTTCAAGGCGGCGGGGCTCCCCGTTTACTTCACCAGGGACTGGCACCCGCAAAGGACCGTCCATTTCAAGGAGTACGGCGGCTCCTGGCCTCCTCACTGCGTGCAGGGGACAAAGGGCGCGGAGTTTCACCCTGAGCTTAAGGTCCCTCCTGACGCCGCGGTAATCACGAAAGGCGAAGACCCTGAAAAGGACAGCTACTCGGGCTTTGACGGGAAAGACCCTGATGGGAGAGAATTAGCTCGCGTTTTGAGGGATGAAGGCGTAGACCATATCTATGTCGGCGGCCTTGCAACCGACTACTGCGTAAGGCAGACCGCCCTCGACGGGCTCAAGGCGGGGCTGCGGGTAACGGTCCTCCTTGACGCGATAAAGGGCGTAGACGTGAAGGAAGGGGATTCCGGGCAGGCGATAGACGAGATGATAGAGAAAGGCGCGGGCACCACGACCGTAGACGAAGTGGAGCTTGTATGACGCGTTAGAACGCAATAAATGTCTTTATGCTGCGTTGTACTCCTCGTCCAATCCTCGACGTACAAAAAAGTACGCCTGCGGTTGGACTCGTCGTCCGCCTTGCCTAAAGCCATTTCTTGCATTCTAATTGATGATGCTTTTTAATGCGAATTAATTAAACTGGAGGCCGTTATGGAAGCCCCGAGGATAAGCAGGGAGGACCTTAAGAAGAAGATCGACAACAGGGAGGATTTAATACTGCTCGACGTAAGGAACCCGACGGACTACGGCAACAGTAACGTTAAGATACCGGGGGCGATAAGGATACCCCTTGCGGAGCTCGCTGCGAGGCTCAATGAGCTCGATAAGTCAAAGGAGGTAGTCGCCTACTGCACCTGAACGGAGGAGCACTCGAGCGCCCGTGCGGCGCAGATACTCCTTGGCAACGGCTTCAGGTCGGCGAGCGCGCTCCTCGGCGGCTTCAACGAATGGGTCAGGGCAGGGTATCAGCTTGAGAAGAAGTAACACGCGCCTTTTAACACGGACGCAATAAATGTCTTTATGCTGCGTTGTACTCCTCGTCCAATCCTCGACGTACAAAAAAGTACGCCTGCGGTTGGACTCGTCGTCCGCCTTGCCTAAAGCCATTTCTTGCGTCCGTGAGGGGGGCGCTTCACTCGTACTCGAACTCCACAAGCACCCTGCCGCTCCCGGTCTTGCCGCCTGAAGTGTAGGCGTAGATGACGTCCCCCTCCCTTATGTCGAGGTTCGACAGCTTCATGGGGGTCGAACCCATCTCAAGCCTGTTCGGCTCCGTCGTCATCGACGCGTAATAGCTGTTTGTCGATGCGTCCCCGCGTCTTACGCCCAGCGATACCGTGACCCCGGCATCCGCGCTCGTGCCCTCGTCGTATATGACCCTCGCGCCCCTGAGCGTGAAGTTGGCGTTTGCGGTCATGACGATAGTCCGGGACGGTGCGTCTGAAAGAGGCAAGGCGGTTTGGGTTATCGCCTTTTTCTCGTTCTGGGGCAGGAAGGTCGTCTCCCCGGTCACCGGCACCATGTAAAAATCGTCGAGGGTGAAGGTCTCGTAGGCCGACATGTTCGAGGCAAAGACCGAAAGGACGTTGTCGCTTGCGCTGTTTACCCGCCAGGTGGCAACGAAGGGTATGTAGTAATCCTTCGTAACAGCCGGGTTCCCGGCGTGCAGGGCGTTGGCAGCCAGTCCGCGCAGTACCCTCTGCGGCTGGGCTTCTCCCCACCTTATCTCGAAGCTCCCCTTTGCCGAGTCCGTCTTTATATACCCGCCCAAAAGGTACGTATGCCCTTCAGCCACCGGGACACCGGTCTGCTTTACGACTCCGCTGGAAGCGCGCATGCTAAACTTCGCGGCCCTGTTCGTCCGGGCGGCTGTGGAGTCTTCGGCAGCGGTCATGCCGGACGCGGCCTGCCAGCCTTCGGGGCGCCCGTCAACGAACCTGTCGAACCCGCCGTTACGGAGTATCGATTTAACAAGGTCGGCCCTGAAGAGCATGCCGCCGTGTTTGGCGTCGGTGTCGTTCGTCGAGACCCTGTATCTTACGGAGTTTTCGCCCGCCGGGACGGTCGCGACCATCGAGTAGGCGCCGGGGACTATGGGGGTGAACCGCTCGGTCTGGTTCTTGAGCTCCGCGCTCTCGGCGATCCTACTGTCGTCAGAGCCTTTGTGTAGCCCTATCTTCATGTAGGTCTTATCCCCGGACAGGTTGGTGTAGACGCCCTTTACGAGGTAGTCGTCGCCCCCTTTGACGCCCGTGGCCGTTGATTGGGCGTATCCGGCCCCCGATGTGGAGATAATCCTCAGGCCGCCCGGCCCGTAAGGGGCCTCGTTCTGGCCGCCCGGGATCGATATGGAGGCGTTAGCGGCCGTCCAGCCGGAGGTGCCGAGGGCCGTGTTTGAGAAGTCGGGGTTCTTCGGCAGGGCGCTCCTTAATACGGTGTCGCATTTCCCGCAGTCGAAGCCGTACAGCCCGGATTCCCGGTAAAGAGGGTCGGCCCCGTCAGGGCCCTGCCTTATCGAAGAATAGCCGCGCCTGGAGGTCGCCACCCCGGTGTCTATGACGTCTGAATTTATGCCCTGAAATGCCTCTATCCGAGCGTTCATGCTGAAAGGGCTGAGATAAATATCGCTATAGTACGCGTACGCGTCTTTCAGGCCCACGGAGCGGGCCGTCCCGACCCAGCCCCCTACCTGGTTCGTCTCTAAGTGAGGGGTGTCGATGGTTACGTCCTTGGTCGATATCGTCCCGTTGTGTTCGCCTATGACGAAGCCCGTGGTGTTCTGCTCGAAGGTGGGGTGGATAAAGCGCAGGTCCTGCCCCGAAGCTATCAGTCCTGTCCTTGATTTCTCTAATATGAGCCCCGTGAAAAGCCCGTTGTTGGCCTCCTGTTTGGAGCCGGGCCGTATGTCGAGCGCCGCGTCGAAGCCGGAGAGTATGACGTTATCGACCTGCCACCTGTTAAGCCCGTAAGCCTTGATCCCGTTGACGGCCTGGTAGTGGGCCGTGTCGCTCTTCTCGGCCTGCAAAGTCAGGTCCCGGATGTATACCCTGGAGAGGCTGTCAGATTCGATGAGATATTCCCCGGCCTTCATGCTCGAATGCGGCCTGAGTATGGCCATGCCGAAACCGGAGCCGCAACCTTCTATGCTCATGTCGCTGTAGAGGTGTATGGGCCTGCTCAGGTTATAGACCCCGCAGATGTATACCGGTGTGTTCGGTGAGGCGGCGTTGGCGGCGTCGAGCGCCGCCTGGATCGGCCCGCTGTCGTCGTTGCCGTCGTTAGGGACCGCGCCGAACTTTTTCACGTCTATGCCGTTGGGGGCCGGATACTCGGTCCTGGTTTTGGTATCGCCGTAGGAAGGCGTGAGGCAGAGAAATAAGATGATGAAAGCGGACCTGGAGAAAAGGTTTTTTCCCATGCGTTCCTTGCCTGAGGCCCGTTTTTAGCGTCTTGATGATGGAGGATTATACACCATGATATCTTCTTTGTCATTTTTGGTTTATGTTAAGCTCAAAAAGGCGCGTGCCGATAAGGTATTGCAAAATCATGAAAAATAGGTTATTTGGGATATGTACTCATTGGCGCTATAGCTATAAAAGGGGAACCCATGGCAAAAAAGATGCTTGTAACAGGCTCCGGCGGGCTTATCGGGAGCGAGGTCGTCGGGTATTTCTGCTCGGCGGGCTGGGACGTCTGGGGCGTTGACAACAACATGAGGGCCGATTTTTTCGGCCCGAAAGGGGACACCCGCTGGAACCAGAAGAGGCTCATCGAGAAGCACCGCAACTTCCGCCATGTGGAGCTCGATATAAGGGACAGGGGCAAGGTCCTGTCCACCGTAAAAGACCTCAGGCCGGACGCCATAGTCCATACCGCCGCCCAGCCGAGCCATGACCTGGCGGCAAGCCGCCCCTTCGACGATTTTGACGTGAACGCAGTCGGCACACTGAACCTCCTCGAGGCCGCGCGCCAGTCCTGCAAGGAGGCCCCGTTCGTCCACATGTCAACGAACAAGGTCTACGGCGACGCCCCGAACGAGCTCGGCCTCATCGAACTTCCGACCCGCTGGGACTACAGGGACCCCGAGTACCGTAACGGCATAAAGGAGGACTTCAGGATAGACCAGTCTAAGCACTCGCTCTTCGGTGCCTCGAAGGTCGCCGCGGACATCATGGCGCAGGAGTACGGGAGGTACTTCAACCTGCCGACCTGCTGCCTGAGGGGAGGGTGCCTTACGGGGCCGAACCACTCCGGGGTCGAGCTGCACGGGTTTTTGAGCTATCTCATCAAGTGCAACCTGGAGAAGAAATTGTACCGGGTCTTCGGCTACAAGGGCAAGCAGGTGCGGGACAACATCCACTCATATGACGTCGCTCGGTTCATAGCCGAGTTCATAGCGGCCCCGAGGCCCGGCGAGGTCTATAACATAGGCGGCGGCAGAGGGAACTCGATATCCATACTGGAGGCTTTTGAGAAGATAGAGGGGATATCCGGCAACAGGATGGTCCAGGAGTACGTGGACGAGAACCGGCAGGGCGACCACATCTGCTATATCTCGGACCTCTCCAAGATGCGCGCCCATTACCCGGGGTGGGACATCACCAAGGATCTGGACGACATTTTTAACGAAATTCACGAGTCCTGGCTCAAAAGGGAAGGGTAAATAGCACGGAATTTTAAGATTTCAATTGACAGTAGTTATGGTTATGATAAGATTCTTTGTCGCGCATTCGCAACGACGCAGGACACACTGTCTCTAAAAATTAGGAATTTTTTCTGAGGTCAAGGAAGGGCGGAAATAAAAAGCGCAGCATATATGGTAATATGTGAGCATTTTTATTTTCGCGCCTGACGCAGAGATCAGGAAAAAGAACAATTTTTAGAGGAAGCCTATATTCTTAAATGCGGGAGTAGCTCAGTTGGTAGAGCGCAACCTTGCCAAGGTTGAGGTCGCGGGTTCGAGACCCGTCTCCCGCTCCATAGATTCCGCCCGGGAATAACCCTTTTCAGAAGGCCGTTTATGAAAGAATCCGCCAAGATGGAAATCCTCAAGTCCTACCTTGAGACCAAGGGGCTGAAATCCACCGCGCAGCGCGACTACATAGCCGAGGTCTTCTTCAAGATCAACACCCACATAAGCCTCGAAGAGCTCCTCAAAAAGGTGAAAAGGAAGACCCCGAACATCGGGTACGCCACGGTGTACAGGACGATGAAGCTCCTGACGGAGTGCGGGCTTGCCATAGCGAGGCAGTTCGGGGACGGCCAGACCCGGTACGAGAACCTCCCGGAGGACGGCCACCACGACCACATTATCTGCATAAAGTGCTCGAAGATAGCCGAGTTCCAGAACCAGAAGATAGAACAGCTCCAGTCCGAGATGGCGAAGAAGCTCGGGTTCACCGTCGTGAACCACAAGCTTGAGCTTTACGGCTACTGCTCGGACTGCGCCTGAAAATTTTTGTCTTGTAATTGAAAATGAATATTATTATCATATAACCTACAAACCATGCACGGTCACGGCAAACATAAAGAGGCGTTGAAGGCGGGCGAGAAGTGGCTGGTCCTCGTCGGCAACCCCAACGTCGGCAAGAGCGTCATATTCGGCGCCCTGACCGGCAGGTACGCCACCGTCTCGAACTACCCGGGCACGACCGTGGAGGTCTCCCGCGGAACTGCCAAGATCGGCGGCCAGCGCTTCGGCATAATCGACAGCCCCGGCGTGAACAGCCTCGTGCCCATGAGCGAGGACGAGCGCGTCACCAGGGACATCCTCCTGAACGAGGATATCGGGTCGGTGCTGCAGGTGATGGACTCGAAGAACCTTAGGAGGGGCCTCCTTATAACGCTCCAGCTCGCGGAGATGGGGCTGCCGGTCACATTGGCGCTCAACATGTACGACGAGGCCGGGGAAAGGGGCATCACGATAGACGCGGACGGCCTTTCCAGGTCGATGGGCCTTGGCGTCGTGCCCACGATAGCCACCCAGAGGTGGAACCTCGACAAGCTCTTTGACGCCTTCACGCACAGGAAAAGCCCGGACTTCAACGTCGCCTACCACCCGAACATAGAAGAAGGCATAAAGAGGATAGGAGGGCTCCTTCCGGCGGCGCGGATATCGAACAGGTCGCTGGCGATAATGCTCCTTTCAAACGATACGACCCTGAACGACTGGGTGGCCGAAAGCGCCCCCGGCGCAACGGCCGGGATAGAGCAGATAAGGACGGAGACCCAGGCCCGCTTCAAGGAGCCGATTGGCTATATCATAAACAGGACAAGGCTCAAGACCGTTGATTCCATTGTGGAGAAGGTCGTAAGGCAGGAGCACACGGGAAAGAGCAAGCTCTCCACACTGATTGGGTCGCTTTCGATGCACCCCGTCTGGGGGGTCCCGATACTGCTGGCTGTATTGTTCTTCATGTACGAGTTCGTCGGAGTCCTCGGTGCAGGAGTAAGCGTCAACTTTTTCGAGAATACTATCTTCAAGGCGTACTTAAACCCCTGGACAACGAGGGTCGTGGAGTACGTCTTCCCGAGCGGCCTTATGCACGACCTTATCGTCGGGCCGTACGGCATCGTAACGATGGCCTTTACCTACGCCATAGCGATAGTGCTGCCGATAGTAGGCTTTTTCTTCATATTTTTCAGCTTCCTCGAGGACTCCGGGTATTTGCCGAGGCTCGCGATAATGGTCGATAAGATATTCAAGCTCATGGGGCTTAACGGTAAGGCGGTCCTGCCGATGGTGCTGGGGCTCGGGTGCGACACCATGGCCACGATGACCACGAGGATACTCGAGACAAAAAAGGAGAGGGTGATAGTCACCCTTCTGCTCGCGCTCGGCGTGCCGTGCTCGGCACAGCTCGGGGTAATACTCGGCATGCTCGGGGCCGTATCCTTGGCCGCCACGCTCTGGTGGGCGGGCAGCGTCGTGGTAGTGACGCTCCTCGTCGGCTATCTCGCCTCAAAGGTATTGCCGGGCGAATCGTCGGACTTTATCCTCGAGATACCGCCCATAAGGATGCCGCAGCTCTCGAACATAGTCTTGAAGACCCTTGTGCGGGTAGAGTGGTACCTGAAAGAGGCCGTCCCGCTTTTCGTGCTCGGCACCCTGCTCCTCTTCGCGCTCGATAAGACGAACGCGTTGAAGTATCTGGAGGCCGCGGGCTCGCCGGTGATAGTGGGCTTCCTGGACCTGCCGGTGGAGACGACGAAGGCCTTCATAGTCGGGTTTTTGCGGAGAGACTACGGCGCGGCCGGGCTTTTTGCCCTGCAGAAGGACGGGCTGCTCACGCCGAACCAGGTCGTGGTAAGCCTCGTCACGATGACGCTTTTCGTGCCGTGCATAGCCAACTTCTTCATGATAGTAAAGGAAAGGGGAGCTAAGGCGGCGGTCTGGATGACGCTTTTCATATTCCCGTTCGCTGTCCTCATGGGCGGGGCGCTCAATCTCATCCTAAAGATATTCGGCGTCACACTTTAAGGAGGGTACATGGCCGGGAACAAAGCCGTCGAAGAGGTCCTTGAGTTCATCTGGTCCCAGAGGGAGCAGGGGTCCAACTCCGTAAGGCAGCTCCTCGGGATAGAGGAGGTCGCCGAGGAGGCTGACATAAAGACCCTTGAGGACATGGGAAGGGCCGGGCTGGTGAACATCAGCGGCGATAATATCGTCCTTACGATGGACGGCGAGAGGCTTGCCGAGGCCGCCATAAGGAGGCACAGGCTCGCCGAGAGGCTCCTGACCGAAGTGCTCGCCATGGACGAGGCGTCGATAGAGAAGAACGCCTGCTCCTTCGAGCACACGCTCTCCCCTGAGGTCACAGACAGTATTTGCACTTTGCTCGGCCATCCGCCGACATGCCCTCACGGCCTGCCGATACCGAGGGGGAACTGCTGCAAGAAGGAGCGCGGGGAGATGAAGCCCATCGTCCAGCAGCTGAACGCCCTGGATGTCGGCGAGAGCGGGAGGATAATATTCATAGCGTCGAACTCCCACATGAGGCTCGACAAGCTCGGCACCCTCGGGATAGTCCCCGGCTCCACATTGAGGGTGCACCAGAAGAGGCCCGCCTTCGTCATACAGATAGGCGAGACTACCCTTGCGCTCGACCCGGAGATAATAAAAGAGATATACGTTAAAAAGATATTTTAGCGGGTCAGGCTGCTGAAAAAGTCCATTAAATTGTCATTCTGAGGAGCCGAAGGCGACGAAGAATCCTGTAACTTGCCGATTCAATCAGCTCCGGGATTCTTCCCCTTCGCTTCGCTCAGGGCTTCGGCTCACGCGCTCAGAATGACAGACCAAAATAGTTAGAACATGGCGCGCGGAGCGGTTGACAGGGCATTTTCAGCCCCCGTCCTGTTATCCACCCCCGCGCGCCAGATGTATTTTTTGGGGGGGGGTACGCATTAATTTTTTGCTATTGCGGGGTTCAGGTAATAACCTGAACCCGCATACTATTTTTTCTTTTCTCTTTTTTCAAACCGTACTCTTTCGTACCGCTTTACCCAAAAACCAGCCCCATCCAATCCTCTACCCAAAACCCCCGAAATATGTTACCTTCTAACCCATGCATTCCAATTTCGTCCACCTCCACCTCCATACCCAGTACAGCCTTCTGGACGGGGCGATAAGGCCCGAGGCCCTCATCTCCCTTGCCAAGGAATACAAGATGCCGGCCGTTGCCGTGACCGACCACGGGAACCTCTTCGGCGCCGTCGAGTTCTACCAGAAGGCCATGTCAAAGGGGGTAAAGCCCATTATCGGGTGCGAGATGTACGTCGCGCCCGGCAGCCGGACCGACAGGACCGCCACAAGGGGCGAGACCGCCTTCCATCTCGTACTGCTCGTCAAGAACGCCAAAGGGTACCAGAACCTATGCAGGCTCCTCACGAAGGCCTATCTGGAGGGGTTCTACTACAAGCCCAGGGTGGACAAGGAGCTGTTGAAGGAATATAACGATGGGCTTATAGCCTTGAGCGCCTGTCTTCACGGGGAGGTGGCTTACAACCTCTCGATGGGCCAGAAGGAAGCGGCGATAAGGGCGGCGAACGAATATAAGGAAATATTCGCGAACAGGCGCTTCTACCTGGAGATACAGCATAACGGGCTTGAAGAGCAGGAAAAGGTCAACAAGGGGCTGCTTGAGTTGAGCCGGAGCCTCGATATACCGGTCGTAGCCACCAACGACTGCCATTACCTTAAAAAAGAGGACGCGAAGGTCCACGATATCCTTCTCTGCATCCAGACCGGCGCAAACGTGAACACCCCTAACAGGATGCGCTTTACCACTGACGAGCTCTATGTCAAGCCCCCTGATGAGATGTTCGAGTCTTTCAAGGACACGCCCGAGGCGCTGGCCAACACCATAGAGATAGCCGAGCGGTGCAACTTCGAGATGAAGCTCGGGGAGAACAAGTTGCCCGAGTACCCCGTGCCCTCAGGAGAGACCCTTGAGAGCGTAATAGAGGCGAAGGCCGCCGCGGGGCTTGAAAAAAGGCTCGCGGCCATGACGGGCAAGGGTATCGACGTCGAGCCGGTAAAATGGCATTACTACGACAGGCTCCAGAAGGAGCTGAAGGTCATAAAGGGCATGGGTTTCCCCGGCTACTTCCTCATAGTCAACGACTTTATCGAGTACGCGAGGGGCAGGGACATACCCGTCGGCCCCGGCAGAGGCTCTGCCGCCGGGAGCCTCGTCGCCTACTCCCTCGGCATAACCAACCTCGACCCGATAAGATACAACCTGCTGTTCGAGAGGTTCCTGAACCCGGACAGGATAAGCCTGCCCGATATCGACATAGACTTCTGCTTCGAGAAGAGGGACGAGGTCATAAAGTACGTCACCGAAAGGTACGGCGCGGACAACGTCACGCAGATAATAACCTTCGGCCAGATGAAGGCGAAGGCGTGCCTGAGGGACGTGGGCAGGGCCCTTGACATGCCTTACGGGGACGTCGACAGGATCGCCAAGCTCGTCCCCAACCAGCTCAATATCACCATCACGGACGCCCTTGTGCAGGAGCCGAGGCTTAAAAAGCTCGCCGATGACGACCCGAAGGTAAAGGAGCTCATAGACTACGCCATAGCGCTTGAGGGGCTGCCCCGCCACGCCTCCACCCACGCCGCCGGGGTCGTCATCTCGAACAGGCCGCTTGTCGAGTACCTCCCCCTGTACAAGAGCCAGAAGGAAGACGTCGTCACGACCCAGTACCCGATGAAGGACGTGGAGAAGATAGGGCTGGTCAAATTCGACTTCCTCGGGTTGAAGACCCTTACGGTAATAGACAAGACCGTGAGGCTGGTAAGGGCTAACAGGGGCGTGGAGATAGACATCGATAACCTCTCCCTCGACGACGCCGGGACGTACACGCTCATCGCCAGCGGCAACACTAACGGCATATTCCAGCTCGAAAGCTCGGGCTTGAAGGACCTGCTGCGTAAATTAAAGCCCGAGACCTTCGAGGACTTGATAGCCGCCGTGGCCCTGTACAGGCCGGGGCCGCTGCAGAGCGGCATGGTAGACGACTTCATAGCTCGGAAGCACAAGAGGACCGCCATACAGTACGAAGTCCCGGAGCTGAAGGATATACTCGAGAACACCTACGGCGTCATGGTCTACCAGGAGCAGGTCATGGAGATCGCCAAGGTGCTCGCGGGCTACACCCCCGGAGACGCGGACGTCCTCCGCAAGGCGATGGGTAAGAAGCTCCCCGAAGAGATGATCATCCAGAGGACGAAGTTCCTCGACGGGGCGAAGAAGAAGAACATACCGGCGAAGAAGTCCGAGAAGATATTCGACCTCATGGCCAAGTTCGCGGGCTACGGCTTCAACAAGAGCCACAGCGCCGCCTACGCGCTCATAGCCTACCAGACGGGGTACCTCAAGGCCCATTATACCGTCGAGTTCATGGCCGCCCTGCTCGGCTCGGACATGAATAATACCGACCAGGTCGTTAAATACATAAACGAGTGCAAGGATATGGGCATCTCCGTGGCCCCGCCCGACCTGAACGCCAGCTCGATGGAGTTTACCGTCTCGGGCAACAGGATACGCTTCGGCCTTGCCGCCGTCAAGAACGTCGGGGAGGCGGCGATAGACGAGATATTGTCGGTCAGGAAAGAAGACCCGTTCAAGTCCCTTGTTGATTTCTTGAGCCGGGTGGATTCGAGGAAGGTGAACAAGAAGGTGATAGAGAGCCTCGTGAAATGCGGGGCCTTTGATTTTACCGGCGAGAAAAGGTCAAGGCTCTTTGCCTCGCTCGAATCCGCGATGGACGAGGCGCAGGGCGTACAGAGGGACAGGGACAACGGGCAGAAGTCGATATTCGACGTGCTCGGCGGCTCGCCGGCGGCCGTAAGGACCGCGCCCGCGCAGTTGAACGCCCCCGAATGGACGGACAAGGAGGCCCTTTCGTTCGAGAAGGAGACGCTCGGATTTTACTTCTCCTCACACCCGCTCGCGGGCTGCAAGGAGGAGCTTGAACTTTACGCGACCTCGACCATCGAAGGGCTCGTTGAAAAAGAGGACGGCTCGGAGGTCACGGTCGGCGGGATCGTGACTGAATTGAAGGAGATAACGACCAAGAAGGGCGACCGTATGGCCTTCATAAGGGTGGAGGACTTGACCGGCTCGGTGGAGGTCACGCTCTTCTCGGACCTTTACAGGAAGGTAAGGGACGCCATCTCATCGGAGCGTCCGCTCCTGATAATCGGCAGGCTTGAGAAGGACGAGGACAAGGTAAAGCTCCTCGCCACCGACATAACGCCCGTCGATGAGGCGAAAAAGATGGAGAAGAAGCTCAAGGTCAAGAATACGCATATATCGGCCCCGGCCGAATCGCTCAACGCGGACAAGCTCGCTGAGCTTAAGAAGATACTCGAAGAAAACCCCGGCTCCTCGCCGGTATACCTCCGTCTGGTCTACCCTGACGGGGACGTGGTGGTGGCCGTAAGCGAAGGCATGAAAATAACGCCCTCGGAAGAGGCGCTCGCGCGGATCAAAGACCTTATAGACGGGAGCAGCGTTAAAGTAATATAATAGGAAATCTTTACTTATCAAGGAGCATTTTTGATGGTCTACAGGCACTGGCTTGAGTTCGAAAAGCCCGTCGAGGAGATAGAGAAAAAGATAGAGGAGCTCAAGGCCTTTCAGTCCGAAGGGCCCTCGCGCCACGCCGACGAGATAGCCAAGCTCGAGAAAAAGGCGAAGAACCTCCTGAAGGATATCTACTCCAGGCTTACGCCCTCACAGGTAACGCAGGTCGCGAGGCACCCTGACAGGCCCTATACCCTCGATTACATCCAGAACATATTCGAGGACTTCATGGAGCTTCACGGGGACAGGTGCTTCAAGGACGACCCGGCCATAGTGGGGGGGATCGCGAGGCTTGAGGGCGCGCCCGTCCTTGTGCTCGGCCAGCAGAAGGGCAGGAACACGAAGGACAAGGTCCTCAGGAACTTCGGCATGCCCCATCCGGAAGGGTACAGGAAGGCCCTGAGGCTCATGGAACTGGCCGAGAGGTTCCGGAGGCCCATATTCACTTTCATAGACACGCCCGGCGCTTACCCCGGCATAGGGGCCGAGGAGAGGGGCCAGTCCGAGGCCATAGCCACGAACCTGATGGCGATGTCGAGGCTCAAGGTCCCCATAGTCACCACCGTCATAGGCGAGGGGGGCAGCGGCGGCGCGCTTGCCATAGGTGTGGCTGACAGGGTGCTTATGATGGAGTTCTCGACGTATTCGGTCATCTCCCCGGAAGGCTGCGCCGCGATACTGTGGAAAGACGGCACAAAGGCCGACCTCGCGGCCAAGGCCTTGAAGATAGAGGCAGAGGAGCTGTTGAAGATGGGTGTAGTCGATAAGGTCGTAAAAGAGCCCGTGGGAGGCGCCCACAGGGAGCCTGACGCCGCCTATAAGAACCTCAAATCCGCACTTATTTCATCCCTTAAGGAATTAAGCCCGCTCGGCCAGGAAGACCTCATAGAGGCCAGGTATAAAAAATTCCGCGGCATGGGGGTATTCTCCGAGCCCAAACGATATTAGCAGGGCAGGCTGCTTAAAAAGTCCATCTGCTTCGTTGTCTTCGTCTTGTCACAGCGTAAGGAGAGTACGCCTCATTCCTCACTCCTTGACGCCTCGCATCTGGAACTTTTTAAGGCAGCCTGAACAATTCCGCATTGTTCGGAAACCCTGTAAATACCTGTTGATTTTTATTAAGGAATAAATTAATCTATCTTTCTGATTCTCAAAGGAAATCCATGAAATCCGATGACTAAAAGGCCCCCGGACATAGAAGAGCTGAGGCGCGGTATCGACGATGTCGACATCGAGATACTCGAGCTCCTCAACAAAAGGGCTGAGCTCGTGATCGAGGTCGGGAAGGCGAAATCGAGGGAGCAGAGGGACTTCTACGCCCCGGAGAGGGAGCGGGAGATATACAGGAGGCTTTCCGAGAACAACAGGGGGCCTTTCCCCACCAAGGCGCTCCGTAACGTCTTCAGGGAAATCATGAGCGCCTCGCTTTCCCTTGAAAAACCTATAAAGATAGCGTTCCTCGGGCCGGTGGCCACCTTCACGCACCAGGCCTGCATGCAGCACTTCGGCGCATCAGGGGAGTTCGTCCCGAAAAAGGACATAGCCGACGTCTTTGACGACGTTGAGAAGGGCAGGGCGGATTTCGGGGTCGTGCCCATCGAGAACACGACCGAGGGCGTGGTGAGCCACACCCTCGACATGTTCGTCACCTCGAACCTCAAGATATCCGCCGAGGTATTGCTCGAGATATCGCTGGCGCTGTTGAATAAGTCCGGCGATCCGTCCGACATCGCGAAGGTCTGCTCGCACCCGCACGCGCTGGCCCAGTGCAAGTACTGGATAAAGAACAACCTGCCGAACGCGCTCGTCTTCGACGTCTCCTCCACGGCCATGGCCGCGCAGATGGCCTCGGAAGACGCGCAGACCGCCGCTATAGCCTCTCCGGCGGCCGCGAGCCTCTACGACCTCCGCGTGATAGAGAAGAACATCGAGGACAACGCGAACAACTTCACCCGCTTCCTCGTCATAGGCCAGGACCAGAGCAAAAAGACCGGCGCCGACAAGACCTCGGTTATGTTCGCGATAAAGGATTCACCGGGCGCGCTCTATTCGATGCTCAAACCCTTCGCGTCAAGGGGGATAAACCTTACGAAGATAGAATCGCGGCCCCTGAAGACAAAGGCGTGGGAGTACGTATTCTTCGTTGACCTCGACGGGCACATCACCGACTCTCCGGTAAAAGAGGCCGTCGCCGAGCTTGAAAAGTCCTGCTCGTTCCTGAAGGTGCTCGGCTCCTACGCGAGGTCCCATCAGTAACGGGCTCACCGGCGTGAAAAAATACTGCTGCTCAAAGAAACTCCATGATAACGAAAGAAAAACCACTCAAGCTCACGGTATCGAAAAATATCTCTTCACTCGTCCCTTACCCTCCCGGCAAACCGATCGAGGAGCTTGAAAGGGAGCTCGGGATAAAGGGCTCGATAAAGCTCGCCTCCAACGAGAACCCGCTCGGGCCCTCGAAGAAGGCGGTCGAGGCCGTCGCAGGGGCGCTGTCGAACCTCCACAGGTACCCCGACGGCTCATGCTATTACCTGAGGGAGAGGCTTTCGTCCTTCCTCGGTGTGCCGCCGGAGACGCTCATATTCGGCAACGGCTCGAACGAGATAATAGAGCTTCTTGTAAGGGCGTTCCTCAAATCCGGCGATGAGGCGGTGATGGCGGACCCGTCCTTTGCCGTCTACCCGATAGTGATAAAGACCGTCGGGGCCAAAGGCAGGCTGGTGCCCTTAAAAGCCATGAGGCACGATCTTAAGGCCATGGCAAAGGCCGTGACTAAAAAGACGAGGATAGTATTTATCGCCAACCCGAATAACCCGACCGGGACGATAGTAACGGCCAGGGAGTTCAACAGGTTCATTAAAGAGGTCCCTGAGGACGTTATCGTATGCGTGGACGAGGCGTACCGCGAGTTCGTGCGGAGCGCCGATTTCCCGGACACCCTCGGCCATATTACGGAAGGCAGGCCGGTACTGCTCCTCCGGACGTTTTCCAAGATATACGGGCTTGCGGGCCTCCGGATAGGCTACGGGGTGGCGCCTCCGCAGATGATTGACTATATGAACAGGGTGCGCCAGCCTTTCAACGTCAACTCGCTCGCGCAGGCGGCGGCCATCGCCGCGCTCGGCGACGACGCTCACCTCGAAAGGACGAGGGCGAACAACGCCGAAGGCATTAAATACCTTTTTAAAGAGGTCCGCTCTTTGGGCTTCGAGTGCGTCGATACCGAGGCGAATTTCTTCCTTATAAAGGTAAACGACGGCAAGAGGTTCTACGACGCGCTATTGAGGAAGGGGGTCATAGTCAGGCCCATGGCCGGCTATAACCTGCCTGAATACATAAGGGTAACGGTTGGGCTGCCCGGGGAGAACGAGCGGTTCATAAGGGCGTTCTCCGAGGTCATCCGGTAAGCCGTTGGCTCCGGCAAATAAAAATATGGGGGGAGATTCGATGATAATCGTAATCAAGAGAGAAGCCACTCAGGAAATAATCGATCATGTGATCGAAAAGATAAAAGGCGCAGGGCTCGCCGTCCATATCTCGAAGGGCAAGGAAAGGACGATAATAGGGGCGATAGGCGACGAGTCCCGCCTGGCGTCGATATCGCTCGAGGCCCTGCCCGGAGTCGAGAGCGTGATGCCGATAATGAAGCCCTACAAGCTCGTATCGAGGGAGTTCAGGAAAGAGAGTTCGGTCATAGACGTCGAGGGGGTGAGGATAGGCGATACGGCCTTCCAGGTCATAGCCGGGCCGTGCAGCGTCGAGAGCAAGGAGTCGCTCATAGACTGCGCGAGGAAAGTGAAGGAGAGCGGCGCCCGCATATTGAGGGGCGGGGCGTTCAAGCCGAGGACCTCGCCGTACGACTTCCAGGGCCTGGGAGTCGAGGGGTTGAAGCTCCTGGCCGAGGCCAAGAAGGCCACCGGGCTGCCGATAATAAGCGAGCTCATGGACCCGCGTGACACCGAGATCGTCTGCGAGTACGTCGATATAGTCCAGATAGGCGCCAGGAACATGCAGAACTTCAGGCTACTTACAGAGGTCGGCAAATCCGGAAAGCCGGTGCTCCTCAAGAGGGGGCTTTCCGCCACTATTAAAGAGTTCCTGATGTCGGCCGAGTACATAGCCGCGCAGGGCAACACCCAGATAATACTCTGCGAGCGCGGCATAAGGACGTTCGAGACCGCCACGAGGAATACGCTCGACATAAGCGCGGTGCCTGTATTGAAGGAAGAGACGCACCTGCCCGTGTTCATCGACCCGAGCCACGCCGTGGGCAGATGGGGCCTCGTGACCCCGCTGGCCAGGGCGGCCGTGGCCGTGGGCGCCGACGGGCTCATGATAGAGGTCCACCCCGACCCCGAGAACGCGCTCTGCGACGGCGCGCAGTCCTTGAAGCCGACAAAGTTCGCCCGCCTCATGGACGAGGTAAGAAAAGTCGCCGCGTCCGTCGGGAGGACACTGTAGGCTTGAACACGCACAGCGAGCGCATTCCCCGCTGCTTGCGGCGGGGTTTAGCGAGCGAATCGAAATTTTTTCCTTTTGTGCCGAAGATTCCCCGCAGCTTGCTGCGGGGAGATTCAACGCAATTCCAGAAAAAATACGGGCCGCAAACCGCTTCTGAAAATACTGAAAACCTGGGAAGTCAGGGCCTCAAGCCATGTCTCCTCTACACTTCAATAAAGCCGCGATAATAGGCGTAGGGCTTATCGGCGGCTCGCTCGCGCTCGCCATGAGGAAGAAGGGGCTCGCCTCAAGGTTCGTGGGCGTCGGGCGGGGGCTTGCCAACCTCGAGGCCGCGAAACGCCTCGGCATAATAGACTCTTTCACGCACGACGTGGCCGAAGGCGTCAAAGGGGCCGACCTCGTTATCGTCGCCGTCCCGGTGCTAAAGATAGCGGATACCATAAAAGCGGCGGCACCCTGCCTCAAGAAGGGCGCCATAGTAACGGACGTCGGGAGCGTCAAAAAGGCGGTGATAGACGCCGTCGAGCCGGTGGTCCCCGAGGGGGTCCACTTCGTGCCCGGCCACCCCATAGCCGGCACCGAGAACTCAGGCTCAGAGGCCGCCTTCCCGGAGCTTTTCATCGGCCGTAAATGCATCCTCACGCCCACGCCCAAGACCGATCCCGGCGCGCTCGAAAAGGTAAAGGCGCTCTGGCAGGAGGCCGGCTCCAACGTCGTACTGATGGACGCGGCCACCCATGACGGCATCCTCGCGGCCATAAGCCACCTACCCCACATGATAGCCTACAGCCTCGTCAATACCGTTGCCGACATCGAGAAGGCCGGGGTGGACGCGCTAAGCTATTCGGCCGGGGGCTTCAAGGACTTCACCCGCATAGCCTCGAGCTCCCCGGAGATGTGGAGCGATATCTGCGCGTTGAATAAGGACGCGATAGTAAAGATGATAGATAACTTCCAGAAGAGGCTCGAAGGGCTCAAAGACCTCATAGAGGCAGGCGACATCGAGGGGCTTAAAAAGGACTTCGAGAGGGCGAAGGTCACGCGGGACTCACTCGTAAAAAAGGCAGGAAGGATCGTCGAGAACAGATAAATGACCGCCAAAAAGGACATATTCTCAGGCTCTATCAGGGTCCATCCGGCAAAGGGGCTCAGGGGGGAGGTATCCGTTCCCGGTGATAAATCGATCTCCCACAGGTCGGTCATGCTCGGCTCCATCGCCGGCGGCGTCACCGAAGTGACGGGCTTTCTCGAAGGCGAGGACAACCTGAGCACCATAGCCGCGTTCAGGTCGATGGGCGTAAAGATAGACGGGCCCGATAACGGAAGGGTCGTGATACACGGCAGGGGGATGGACGGCCTTACTGAGCCGGAGGACGTGATAGACGCCGGGAACTCCGGCACAACGACACGGCTTTTGACAGGGCTCCTCTCCGCGCAGCCGTTCTTCTCGGTCATAACCGGGGACAGCTCTCTAAGAAAGCGCCCGATGAAGAGGGTCGTGGAGCCGCTTGCAAAGATGGGCGCTCGGATATCCGGCAGAAGCGGCGGAAATCTCCTGCCGCTCGCCATAACCGGCTCCAAGCTCAAGGGCATCAGTTACAGGACTCCTGTTGCAAGCGCGCAGCTTAAATCCGCCCTCCTGCTGGCGGGTATCCAAGCCGAAGGCGAGACGATAATAGAGGAGCCCGAGAGGTCGAGGGACCACACGGAAAGGATGCTCGCCCTATTCGGGGCTACGGTAAAAACAGAAGGAAATTCGGTTATTGTGGGGTCGACAAAAAAGCTAAACGGGTGTAAAATAAAAATACCCGGGGACATTTCCTCGGCCGCTTTTTTTATGGTCGGCGCCCTTATAACCCCCGGCTCCGAGCTTCTTATAAGGGACGTAGGGGTAAACCCGACGCGCACCGGGATAATACGGATATTGAAAAAGATGGGCGCTTCGATAGAAGTTCTCAATAAAAGTGGGCAGAGGGATTCCTCCGGCGAGCCCGTGGCCGATATACTGGTAAAAAGCTCGCTTCTCAAGGGCGTGGAGGTAAGCGGGGAAGAGCTTGTGCCCGCCATAGACGAGTTCCCCATTATATGCGTTGCCGCGGCCTTCGCCCACGGGAGGACGCGTATAACCGGCGCGAGGGAGCTGAGGGTCAAGGAGAGCGACAGGATCGCCGTCATGTCGAGGTCGTTAAGCTCCATTGGCGTTAATAACAGGGAAGAGGAAGAGGGGATAGAGATAGAAGGGCTTGGGAAAGGCGAGGCCATTGGCGGGGAGGTCGAGAGCCACGGCGACCACAGGATAGCGATGGCGATGGCCATGGCCGGATTGAGGTGCGTCAAAGGGGTCGGTATAACCGGGGCCTCCTCGGTGGACGTGTCGTTCCCCGGCTTTTTTGAGATACTTTCCCGGGTGGCCGTCCGATGAGCGGAAAAAAACGGAGAGGCCCGATAATAGCGATAGACGGCCCTTCCGGGGTCGGCAAGACGACCGTCAGCAGGCTTGTAGCCGAGAAGCTCGGCTTGAGATACATTAACACGGGGTCGATGTACAGGGCGTTCGCCCTTGCCGCCAGCGAAGAAGGCGTGGACCTTAACGACGTTAAGGCGCTCGAAGGTTTTTGCGCCAGGGCGCGGATAACGTTCGACGAGGCCTCGGGCAATACGCTTATAAACGGAAGGGACTATTCGGACAGGATAAGGAGCCAGACCGCCGGGGAGCTCGCCTCGGTGGTGTCGGTAAAAAAGGCAGTTAGGGAGTTCCTCGTGAGCTTCCAGAGGAGGATCGGTTCCTCGGGCTCCGTGGTCATGGAGGGCAGGGATATCGGGACAGCGGTATTCCCGGACGCGGATATCAAGTTCTTCCTCGACGCGCCGCTGGAGGTGAGGGCCGGGAGGCGGCACATTGAGGTAGCCGAAAAGGCGATGGCCTCCAAAGAGGCCGTCACCTCGGAGCTTGAGAAGAGGGACAGGAGAGACATTGAGCGCGCCAACTCGCCGTTAAAAAAGGCCGATGACGCCATATACATCGATACCGGCGAGCTTGAAGCCGGGGATGTCGCCCGGTTGATACTTGTTAAAATAGGTGAAAGGCTTAAAGTTGGAGATATTCGTAGCTAAGTCGTCCGGTTTCTGCTTCGGGGTAAAGAGGGCCATAAACCTCGCCAATAACTGCGCTTCGGAGACGGAGGGCGAGATATACACGCTCGGCCCCATCATCCACAACCCACAGGTCGTCAAGAAGCTCGAGGAGGCGCGCATCTACGCCAAGAAGGGGCTCGACGAGATAGACAAGGGGACCGTGATAATCAGGTCCCACGGCGTGAGGCTCGAGGAGCTTAACGCGGCCAGGGACAAGGGGCTCAATATAGTGGACGCGACCTGCCCGTTCGTCAAGAAGGCGCAGGAGCTTGTGTCCCGGCTGAGCGAGGAAGGCTACTCCGTGGTCGTCGTCGGCGAGAAGGACCATCCCGAAGTCAAAGGGCTTATAAGCTACGGGACAACGGATATAAGGATAGCGGATTCGCCCGAAGGCCTTGCGGACATGCCGAGAAAGAAACGGATAGGCATCATAGCGCAAACGACACTGCCTATGGAAAAGCTCGACGCCGTTGTCAGTTTTTGTTTAAAAAAGGCCTCGGAAATAAAGGTTTTCAATACTATTTGTAACGCTACATCGATAAGGCAGACAGAGTCCGCGGAGCTGGCCGCGAAGGCCGATGTCATGATAGTCGTGGGCGGCAGGAACAGCGCTAACACAAGGAGGCTCGCCGAAGTATGCAGGCAGATACAGCCGCGCACATATCATATTGAGGTTGCTGCCGAATTGGACCCGTCGTGGCTCGAAGGCGCGTCCTCGGTCGGCATCACTTCCGGGGCCTCCACGCCTGATTGGGCCATAAGCGAAGTGGCCGATAAGATAAGGTCTATCCGAGTAAAATGATTTGCCATTTGAAACTGCCTATGATATTGTTTTAATTAATAGAAAAACCCACGGAGGATAAGCATTTAAATGATAGGGAGAGAGGAAAAATCCCATGCCAATGACGCGCCCAAAACCGATTTCGAAGAGCTTTTCGAGGCGCGGATAAAAGAGCTTCAGGAAGGCGACATCATCAAGGGAAAGGTAGTCCAGTTAACCCAGGACTCCGTAATGGTCGATATCGGGTACAAGTCCGAAGGCCAGGTGCCGCTAAAGGAGTTTCTGGACAAGGACGGCAACCCCACCGTAAAGGTCGGGGACGAGATATCGGTGCTCCTTGAAAAGAGGGAGGACGAACAGGGCTACATAGTGCTTTCAAAGGCGAAGGCCGACCAGGTAAAGATATGGGACGACATAGTAGCCTCGTATGAGACAGGGAAGCCCGTGGACGGGGTCGTGACCCAGAGGATAAAGGGCGGGTTCTACGTCGATGTCGGCGGGGTGACGGCGTTCCTGCCCGGCTCGCAGGTCGACCTGAAGCCCGTAAGGAACCCGGACAAGCTAATCGGGCAGAGGTCCCCTTTCAGGGTCCTCAAGTACAACAGGCGCAAGAACAACGTCATAGTATCACGGCGCGCGATACTCGAGGACGAGAGGGAGGTGCTCAAGAAGACCACCCTCGGGACCATACAGGAGGGCGCGGTCGTAGAGGGGCTCGTAAAGAACATAACCGACTACGGCGCGTTCATCGACCTCGGAGGGATAGACGGGCTTGTGCACTTGACGGACCTTTCGTGGGGCAAGGTCACCCACCCGTCCCAGATATTGAAGATCGGCGACCGCGTCGCCGTCAAGATCCTCAAGTTCAGCAAGGAGGACAACAAGATATCGCTCGGCATAAAGCAGACCAAGGAAGACCCCTGGCTTACGGTAAAGGACAGGTACCCGATAGGCTCGAAGATACCCGGCAGCGTCGTGAACCTTACCGACTACGGCGCCTTTGTCGAGGTCGAGCCCGGTCTCGAGGGGCTCATACACATTTCAGAGATGTCCTGGACCAAGCTCAAACACCCGTCGCAGAAACTGAAGGTCGGGGACAAAGTAGAGGTAATGGTCCTCGACATAGACCCCGCGGCAAAGCGCATCTCTTTAGGCTTAAAGCAGGTGGAGCCGAACCCGTGGGATGACGTCGAGAAGAGGTATCCCAAGGGGACCAGGGTAAAGGGCGTCGTGAAGAACGTCACGGACTTCGGCATATTCGTCGGCGTCGAGGAGGGTATAGACGGGCTCGTCCACGTCTCCGACCTCTCGTGGAAGAAGATAAAGCACCCCTCCGACCTTTACAAGAAAGGGCAGGAGGCCGAGGCCGTGGTCCTTAACGTAGACAGCGCCAACAGGAGGTTCTCCCTTTCGACCAAGCTCCTTGAGAAGAACCCCTGGGAGGGCGTCGAGCAGAGGTACAGGCCCGGCATGATAGTCGAGGGCAGGGTGACGAGCGTGGCGGACTTCGGGGCTTTCGTAGAGCTCGAAGACGGGCTCGAGGGCCTTGTCCATGTCTCCGAGCTGAGCCGCGGCAAGAAGAAGGGCTCCGACATAAAGGTCGGCGACGTCGTCGAGGTGGAGGTCCTTAACGTAGACCCCGAGGACAACAAGATAGGGCTCAGCATAAGGACGACAAGGAAGGACGCAAACAACGGCGAAGGTGAAGCCTCCTGATGAAGGGAGAGACCTTAAAGAACCTCCTGGCCGCCGTCGGCGCGGTATTCATAATACTCATAGCGCTTTCTCTCGCCGTGAGCTATTTCTCCGGCGGGTCGTTAAGCCGGGCCGACAAGGTCGCGGTGGTTGAGCTTGAGGGGATAATAACCGACCCGTCCGAGATAAGCCGCCAGTTCAAGGACCTTGAGGAGAGGGACGACGTAAAGGCCGTTGTCCTGAGGATAGACTCCCCGGGCGGCGCCGTCGGGCCCTCGCAGGAGATATACGGGGAGATAAAGAGGCTCAAGGAGAAAAAGACGGTCGTCGCGTCGATGGGCACGATAGCCGCCTCCGGCGGTTATTACGCGGCCGTGGCCGCGCAGAAGATAGTGGCCAACCCCGGCACCATAACAGGCTCCATCGGCGTCATCGTGGAGTTCATGAACGCCGAGGAGCTGTTGTCAAAGATAGGGCTCAAGGGGTACGTCGTAAAGAGCGGCAAGTACAAGGACGTCGGCTCGCCGCTCCGGAAGATGGAGAAGGAGGAGGAAAAACTCCTCCAGGACGTCATAGACGACGTAAACGGCCAGTTCATAAGGGCCGTTGCCGAAGGCCGCAACATGAAGGTCGAGGACGTGGCCATGATAGCGGACGGCAGGATATTCTCCGGCAAGCAGGCGAAGGAAAAAGGCCTGATCGACTCGCTGGGCGGCCTTACCGACGCGATAGAGCTGAGCGCGAAGCTCGCGGGCATAGAAGGCAAGCCCAATGTCATCTACCCAGAGAGGAAGGGCCTGAGCCTCTGGAAGGCGGTATTCGGGGAGGGGGCCGCGAAGAATTTCACGGAGCTGTTTTCAGGGCTCAGGATAATGTATATGACGCCCAATCCAGAAAGGTAAGGCTGTCCCTGAAAATCAGGGATTTTTTCTGAAGTCAAGGAAGGACGGAAATAAAAAGCGCGGCATTATGGCCATTTTTATTTCCCCTGCGCAGAGGCCGGGGAAAATAACAATTTTTAGAGGCAGCCGAAAATTATCAAGGAGGCACTGCAGAGATGACTAAGAGCGAGCTAATCGAACAGGTGGCCCAAAAGGTCAGCACCTTCTCCAGAAAGGACATCGAGATAATAGTCGATACCCTTTTCGACTCCATGTCCAGGAGCCTTTCGCAAGGCGACAAGGTCGAGATCCGGGGCTTCGGCTCATTCAAGATAAAAGAGCGGGACGGACGGCAGGGGAGGAACCCGAAATCCGGGGAGAACATCTTCATAGAGTCGAAGCGGGTGCCCTTCTTCAAGGCCGGCAAGGAGATAAGGGAGCGCATCAACAACGGCAAGAAAGACGTATGAGGCAGCTCTGGGCCCCGTGGCGAATGGATTACATACAGGCCGATGCCGATGAGGGCTGCATATTCTGCGAGGCCCCGAAGAAAGACCCGTCTGAAGGGCTCGTCCTTTTCAACGGCTCGGTATCGGTAGTGATGCTCAACAAATACCCCTACAACAGCGGCCACCTCATGGTAGCCCCGGTAAGGCACGTATCGAAGGTGGAGGAGCTTACCCCCGAGGAGGGGTTCGACAATTTCAGGATGCTCCGCCATTGCGTCTCGGTCCTTCAGAGGGAATTGAAGCCCCATGGCTTCAACGTCGGCATGAACCTCGGAAAAGCCGCCGGCGCCGGGATAGACGGACACCTCCACATGCACATAGTGCCGCGATGGAACGGTGACATGAACTTCATGCCGGTCCTTTCAGACGTAAAGGTCATCCCCGAACACCTCAAGGCCACTTTCGACAAGCTCGCCCCCCACTTCAAGGGCCTTTAAAAGTCCCCGATGTCGTCATTCTGAGGAGCCGAAGGCGACGAAGAATCCCGTAACTTGTTACTTCCGTCAGCTCCGAGATTCTTCGCTTCGCTCAGAATGACAGGCCAAGATAATTGCTCCGCATCCGCCAGGCGCAAGGCAAGCCCCACGTAATGAGAACAAATAGCACTTGACAAATCCTGCCCCTTTAATGTAATATTTTTC
Source organism: Deltaproteobacteria bacterium (assembly GCA_016219015.1). Taxonomy (GTDB): domain Bacteria; phylum Desulfobacterota; class GWC2-55-46; order GWC2-55-46; family GWC2-55-46; genus JACRCL01. The sequence goes on along the minus strand of JACRCL010000001.1, from coordinate 11,998 downwards.
CCCTGATTAAAATAAGGGTTTTCCCCTCGTCTTTCCGCTACTGACGGAATCAAGGTGGGCACCACCGGGGAGCGGAATGAATAAGAATCAGCCGACCGTCTGGGCAAAATGAGATAGAGCGAAAGCTCGTATTTGTCATATGCCCCGGCGGTTTTTTTATGCCCGCGCAACAGGGTCGCGGCCTTGACAAAACTTGTGGAATCTGTTTTAGTAAACCCTTAAAAAAACCGATAAAAACGGCGAAAATATACGATGCCTTTCAGAAATAATACGGAGTAATATCCTTAACAGGGTGCTGAAAACCCAAAATTCGAACAGGCTGCTCAAAAAGCTCCAGATGCAAGGCATCGAGGAGCGAGGAATGAGGCGTAGTTTTTATCTACGCTGCAGTGACGAGCGACGAAGATAACGCGGCAGATGGACTTTTTCAGCAGCCTGTATTTGTTGAGACGACAAACAGGAGGGAAGCATGTCCGAAAAGATTATTTATACGGCAGTAGATGAAGCACCCGCGCTGGCGACTTACTCTTTACTCCCTATCGTCAAGGCGTTCACGGGGGCGGCCGGCATCGCCGTTGAAACGAGGGATATCTCTCTTTCAGGAAGGATCATCGCGAACTTCCCCGAAAACCTTACCCCGAGCCAGAGGATACCCGATGAGCTGGCCGAGCTGGGAGAGCTCGCCAAGAAGCCCGAGGCCAATATCATAAAACTGCCGAACATAAGCGCGTCCGTCCCGCAGTTGAAGTCGGCCATCAAGGAGCTGCAGTCGAAGGGCTATAAGGTGCCGGACTATCCCGAGGACCCGAAGAACGACGCCGAGAAGGAGATAAAGGCCAGGTACGGCAAGGTCCTGGGGAGCGCCGTCAATCCCGTCCTCCGGGAAGGGAACTCGGACAGGAGGGCCGCAACGTCGGTTAAAAATTACGCGAGGAAGAACCCGCACAAGATGGGCGCATGGAGCGCGGATTCAAAGACCCATGTGGCGCACATGAACGGCGGGGACTTCTACGGCAATGAAAAAGCCGTTACTGTCAATGAAGCCGGGACCGTCAAAATAGAGTTCGCCGGCGTGGACGGAAAGACCACGGTACTCAAGGAAAAGACCTCCCTCAAGGCCGGCGAGGTCATCGACGCCACGGTCATGAGCCGCAGGGCGCTGCGCAAATTCTATGAAGAGCAGATCGACGACGCGAAGAAAAAAGGCGTGCTCTTCTCCCTGCACCTCAAGGGCACGATGATGAAGGTCTCGGACCCTATCATGTTCGGCCATGCCGTTACCGTCTTTTTCAAGGACGTATTTGAAAAGCACGCGGCGGTGATAAAGGAGCTCGGAGTAGACCCCAACAACGGATTGAGCGACCTTTTGGCGAAGATCGCGAAGCTGCCGGATGCCAAGAGGGCTGAGATAGAAGCCGACATCAAGGCCTGCTATAAGAACCGCCCCGAGCTCGCGATGGTGAACTCGGAAAAGGGGATAACCAACCTGAACGTGCCCAGCGACGTGATAATCGACGCGTCCATGCCCGCCATGATCCGCGAGTCCGGCAAGATGTGGGGGCCCGACGGCAAGCTCCACGACACCAAGGCGGTGATACCTGACAGGTGTTACGCCGGCGTCTACCAGGTGGTCATAGAAGACTGCAGGAAGCACGGCGCTTTTGACCCGAGGACGATGGGGAGCGTCCCGAACGTCGGCCTCATGGCGCAGAAGGCCGAGGAGTACGGGTCCCACGACAAGACCTTCAAGGCCCCGGGGAACGGGACTATCAGGGTCGTGGACGCCTCAGGGAAGGCGCTGCTGGAACAGAGCGTGGAAGAGGGGGATATCTTCCGCATGTGCCAGGCAAAAGACGCGCCGATACAGGACTGGGTGAAGCTGGCCGTAACAAGGGCAAGGGCTACCGGAGCGCCTGCCGTCTTCTGGCTGGACAGGGGCAGGGCGCACGACGTGGAGCTCATCAAGAAGGTCGAAAAATACCTCAAGGACCACGATACCAAGGGCCTTGATATCAAGATAATGTCGCCGGAAGAGGCCACGCGTCTGTCGCTGGAGCGCATAAGGGCGGGGAAAGACACGATCTCGGTGACCGGCAACGTGCTCCGCGATTACTTAACGGACCTCTTTCCGATACTCGAGCTCGGCACCAGCGCCAAGATGCTCTCCATCGTGCCCCTCATGGACGGCGGCGGGCTTTTCGAGACGGGCGCGGGCGGGTCCGCTCCCAAGCACGTGCAGCAGTTCCAGGAAGAGGGGTACCTGAGATGGGACTCGCTCGGCGAATACCTGGCCCTCGCGGTATCCCTTGAGCACCTCGCCAATACGTTCAAGAACAAGAAGGCCCAGGTGCTGGCGGACACTCTCGACCAGGCGAACGGCAAGATACTGGACAACAACAAGACGCCTGCCCGCAAGGTCGGCGAGCTGGATAACCGGGGAAGCCATTTCTACCTCGCTTTATACTGGGCCCAGGCGCTCGCCGGGCAGACCGCTGACAAGGACCTGCAGGCGCGTTTCGCAAAGGCGGCGAAGCAGCTCGCGGACAATGAGGCGAAGATCATTGGAGAGCTCACCGCCGCGCAGGGAAAACCTCAGGATATGGGCGGGTATTATCACCCGAATAGGGAAAAGACGTCAAAGGCGATGCGTCCCAGCGCTACCCTGAACGCGATAGTGGACGCTATCTGATAAGGAAAAAGGTATGGAGGTCTTGCCCGGTCTTCGGAACAGTGAAGAACCGGATCAAGCGGAAAAACTCAAGGCTGTCTCTAAAAATTAGGAATTTTTTCTGAAGTCAAGGAAGGGCGGAAATAAAAAGCGCAGCATATATGTGCATATGTGAGCATTTTTATTTTCGCCCTGACACAGAGGTCAGGAAAAAGAACAATTTTTAGAGGTAGCCTCAATTGAATTGAACAACGGAGGTAGTTATGCAGCTCACAGGCCTTCTGTGGGGACAGAGGCTCCTTAAAAGGGTCGAGTTCCCATGCGCAGAGGTGCTTGGCCCCGAGGCCAGCGTCGATGAGATAAAAGACCTCATAAAGAGGTGCGGGCAGGTCTTCATAAAACCCATCTTCAAGGGCGGCGTCGGCAAGAAGGGCAAGGCCGGCCTCATCGGGAGGGCCAAGGACATTGCCACGGCCCTCAAGGAGAAAGAGAGGCTCTACTTCATAGAGCATGCCTTCGGCAACTCAACCGCCAAGGCCGACGGCGTCACGTTCGAGGGCGGGGTCCCGGCCGAGCAGGAGGTCTACTTCTCGATATCGGATTCGACCCTTTACAGGGCCCCGATAATGACCATAACGCACCACGGCGGCATGGACATAGAGGAGCTGCCCAAGGACAAGATAAAGGAGATACCCTTCGACCCGCTAACGGGCCTGAAGAGCTTCCACATATCGAACGCGCTGACCGAGCTCGGCGCTCCGAGCGAGATAATAAGCCCGCTCGTCCAGAACCTCCCGAAGCTCTGGACGCTCTACAACAACTACGGGATGGCCACCCTGGAATTGAACCCGATAAGGATGTCCCCGGACTCAAAGGGCAGGCTTACGCCGATCGCCTGCGACTTCAAGGGGTCCTTTGACCAGGACAACCCGGCGTGGAAGAGGCTTGGCCTCCCGGCCCACCTCTTCGCCTCCGACTACTCCGAATTCGAGCAGGAGATAAATCAGCTCCGCACATACCAGGGACAGAGCGACGTATTCGTAATGAACCCGCGCGGCACGATAACCGCCCCGACCTTCGGCGGCGGCGCGAACGCGCTCGTCACAGAGCTCCTCGGCGAGAGGGCGACGATCTCGTCCGACTTCGGAGGCAACCCGCCGTACGAGAAGATGTTCCAGATATCGAGAATAGTATTCAAGTACTGGCTGAAGCAGTCCAACGTCCTCTTCATCATAGGCGGCAAGGCGAACAACACCGACATATACGAGACATTCAGGGCGATGGCCGACGCGTTGAAGGACTTCTTCCACAAGAACGGCCCGACCCCGCTCTTCGTAGTCGTCGGCAGGGGCGGCCCGAACCTCATAAGGGGCATGGCTTACTTGAGGGACACGATCGAGAACTTGAAGCTCCCGTACAGGATATTCGGCCACGACTCCGCAATGAGCGAGGTCGTCAACTACGCCCTCTCGGTGGATAAGTGGATGGAGAGGGAGGGCAGGGGCCTCTTCGCAAACGCGAACCCGGCCTCCGCGAAGCAAAAGGCCGGGGTTTAACCTCTAAATGGTTTTTTGAACACACATTATTGAGGCTGCTAATAAAGCTTCAGATGCGACGATGACAACGAAGCAGATGGACTTTAGGAGCAGACTCGAAAAAAAACGAGGACGACTATGCATAAGGAAGGCGTCAAGAAGTTCCCGTACTACGTCGGGATAAACTCCCTCTCCGAGATAGCCACGAGGGAGGACAGGGTATGCGTCTTTAACATACTCGGAAACGAGTCCAGGACGGTTACTCCCGTAAGCCACATCTACTCGGGCGGCAATATCGTCTTCGGCACGAGCCCCGGAAGGTCCGGCCAGTTCCTCGAGACAAAGGCGGGGAACATCCCGGTCTTCAACTCGGTAAAAGAAGGCATAAAGGCCGGGCTCAAGTTCAATACCGCCGTCATATACCTTCCCCCGTCAGGGGTGAAGGACGGCGTCGCCGAGGCCGTAAGGCACAACCCGGACCTCAAGAAGGTCGTCGTGCTTACCGAGAAGGTCTCGGTCAACGACGCCAGGGTCATAAGGGCGATCTGCCAGGCCAACGGCGTGGACGTCTTCGGCGGGAACTGCCTTGGAGTCGCGGACGCCTGGAACAAGGTGAGGATAGGCGGCGCGCTCGGAGGGAGCAAGCCCGAAGAATCCCTCGTCAAGGGCTCTATCGCCTTGTTCTCGAACTCCGGCAACTTTACGACCACCATAGCCGTATACCTCCTTACAAAGGGATGGGGGACGACGACTTCGATATCGAGCGGAAAGGACGTCTACATCCACTACGGCCCGAAGGAGTTCTTCCACGCCCTCGACAACGACGACAGGTCCAAGGCCGCGGTCATCTACACCGAGCCGGGCGGGTACTACGAGCACGGCCTTGAGATAAATAAACCCACCGTCGCCTGCGTCGTGGGCCGTTGGAAGGCGCGCCTCACAAAGGCCTGCGGACACGCAGGGTCTCTGGCGGGGACCGGCGACGACGCGAACGCCAAGGAAAAGTGGTACATGGACTACTTCGGGGTGAACGGCATATACACGCCGCAGACGCCGATAGTCTCGAAAAAGGGCGCGGTCGTAACGAACATCGCGTACATCCCCGAGGCGCTCACAAAGGTAATGGAGCTTAACGGCATAAAGCCCGACTTCGAGGCAAAGGGGGACCTCTCGCTTAAGTGCTGGTTCGCCTCCGACGCCTCCATCCAGGTGCCCAAGGAGCTCGACTTCAAGGCAGTCAGGGCAGTCTCCCCGTACGACGAGCAGATAGACCACATAAACAGGCAGATAGGCGCGCAATACCCGAGACAGGCGATGAAGGACGCCTCAGGCGTTTCCATGATGGATCCAACGACGCAGGTGACGAAGCTCCACAACGTCTCTATCCTCGACGCCTCGAAGCGCTCTCTTGAAGAGAACCTTTTCTTCTCGCTTTTGAAGAAGTATCCTTCCGAGTATGAAAGGGCGCTTGCGAACATCGCCTTCAACGCCTACTTGAACCACGACGGCGACGCCGCCGCAATCGCGGCTGACGCGGCAAGAGAGGCGGAGAGCTCCCCTAACACGGTCCTCTCTTCGGCTATATCGATAATCGGCAGGGGCAGGGTAAAGGGCGCGCTTGAGGCGACGGACGCGCTCCTCGACCTCTTCCAGACCTCCGGGGTAGTCTCCCCGACGGCAGGGTTCGATCACTCGGCAATTTTAAAGTCCATGCCGAAAGATGCGCAGAAGGCGCTCGTTGCCTCCAAGGACGACAAGCTCGCAAAGCCCTTGTTAAAGGCGATAGACGCGCTTGGCAGGAAGTCCGTCTTTATCGAGCTCGTTAAGGACGCCGCAGGCGGCAACCCGTCAACGGACGCCCTCATGGCAGGCCTCTGGATGACGCTCGGCTGGGAGCCGCTCGTCAGGAGGTCGATATCCAAGGTGACGCTCACGGCCTTGCCGTGGTACTCCCGCATATTCTCGTCCTTTGTCGGGTGCAGCGTGCCTGTCTCCAAACATACTAAGGACGCCTTCTGCGGCGTAAAGAACGACGAGCTACTCGGCGGCTGGACCTTCACCGACGCGGCATTCCTCGCCCTTATCGGCAGAAAGCCGGACGAGAAGGAGAGGTTCGAGTTCTCGATGTTACTCGGGCTCATCATCTCGAACGGCCCCGGCACTATATCCGCTCAGGGTTGCAAGGGCGCCGTCAGCTCAGACGGCCCGGAGGACACGGCGAGGGTACAGCTGAACAAGGCGTTCATAGGGTTCCTCACGCACACGGGGTTCGCGCACGGCGGCAACGGGTATGAAGCGATAGCCTTCCTCATCGAGAGGTTCGGAAAGACCGGCCTTAAAGACCCGTCCTCCAGGGTACACGGCCTTAACCTCAAGGCCATAGCGGATGAGTACGCGAAGTGGTACGCAAAGTACAAGGCCGAGCAGAAGGCCTTCGGGAACATCGAGTACCTGAAGATCCCCTGCGTCAACCACCCTGTATTCAAGGGCAGGGAGGTCAACTACGACCCGAGGGAGAGGTTCGTATCCGCGCTCTTCGATGAGAAGGGGATATACAACGTCTTCCTCGACTTCTACCAGAACCTCGTCCTCTCGCTCTTCGACGCCAAGGTGTCGTCGAACGTCTACTGCGTAAACGTCGACGCGGTAATCGCGGTCATCCTCTTGAAAGTCGTCTGGGCGTCGTTCAACTCCGGAAAGATGACGGATAAGGAGGTCGAGTCAGCGGCGTTCACGACCTTCCTCTTCGGCAGGATGATCGGATGCGCCTCAGAGATAGACGACCACATAAACAGGGGCCGCAACATGGACACAAGGACCGCGGCCTCGAAGTGCACGTTCGTGGGTTAAGTGTTTAACCGATAGCAAAAAACAAAAACGCCCGCGGCATAAAGCCGCGGGCGTTTTTTTGGTCCTCGACCTCATCACTTAAAGGTCTTCCAGAAGCCGAGTAAGCCGCCCCAACCCCCGACCCTTTCGGCCCTGGAAAATCCGGACTTAAGCATCATCTCTTTGATCCTGCCTTTAACCTGGCTTTCGGTAAACGACCAGAAAAGGAGCGGCCAAAGGACTATCCACCAGGCTTTGTTTGAGGGCCTGTCCACGTCGACAAGGACAAGGCGGCCTCCAGGCTTAAGCACGCGGAGCGCTTCTGACAGGCATTTAATCTTCAGGTCAGGGGGGAGGTGGTGGAGCATAGCGCTTGAAAGGACGCAGTCAAAGCAATTGTCCTCAAAATCAAGGGCTTCAGCGACCCCCGGTCTGAACTCCGCCCGGCTACCTTCGGCAAGCCCGTTCTTTTTCGCCACTGCTATCATCCTGGCGGCGGGGTCTATGCCTGTGACACGCCCGGCAGGCCCGACATCAAGGGCCGCAAGCCTCGTCAAAACACCTGTGCCGCAACCGATATCCAAAACGAACTCACCCGCTCTCAAACCGGCGTGCCGGAGCGTCTCCAGCCTGAACGCCCTTCCGAGGCCTATCATCGGACAGTATCTGTCGTATATGGACGCAATTAGGTCGAGCGGCATGCCGCGCGTATGGATGGTCTCCGGTGAAAACCCCCTGGGGTGGCGGAACACCCTCACTATGCCGTAAAAGATAATACCGGGGCATACAAGGAGAAGGGCGATTAAGACCGCCGTCCAGAGGGTATACCCGAGTAGCGTGAATACCCACGCGGCGAGGGCCGCCATCAGGGGAGGGCAGAGCCAGACGGCCTTTTTCACTCTTATTTCACCTCTATCTTAAACGCCTTTAAAGTAGCCGAGTTGGCTACGACGGAAAGAGAGCTCAAGGCCATAGCCGCGGCCGCGATTATGGGGTTTAGAAAACCGAGAGCCGCGATGGGGATGCCGATGGAGTTGTATATGAACGCCCAGAAAAGGTTCTGCTTGATTTTCCGCATGGTGGCCCTTGAGAGCCTTATCCCGGCGACGACGTCCCGGACGTCGTCGCGGACGAGTATTATGCCGCCCGTCTCCTTGGCGATGTCCGAGCCGCTCCCTATGGCTATGCCTATGTCCGCCTGGGCCAGCGCAGGGGCGTCGTTGATCCCGTCCCCCACCATGGCAACTACCTTGGACGAGGCCTGAAATCCCTTTACGACACCGGCCTTCTCGCCAGGGAGGACGTTCGCTATAACATTCTCGATGCCGAGCTCTTTGGCTATGGCCCTCGCCGTCCTTTCATTGTCGCCCGTGAGCATGACCACTTCGATCCCTTCTTTCTTAAGGGCCGATACCGCGGATACTGAGCCCTCTTTCAGGGTATCGGCGACCCCGATGATGCCGAGTATTACGCCGTCCTTTGCGACAAGCATCGCGGTCTTGCCCTGTGTCTCAAGCTCGTTTAACCTGTCCCCGATTGAATCTATCGGGATATTGAATTTTTGCATGAGGCGTCTGTTCCCGAGGAGGACCGTCTCTTTATTATAGACGACCCTTACGCCGTGACCCGGCACTGCCTCGAAGCCCTCGGGGTCGGGAATGTCCAGCCCCTTCATCCTTGCGGCCTTTATTATAGCCTCGCCGAGAGGGTGCTCCGAGCCCTTCTCCGCAATCGATGCGATCCGGAGGACCGCGTCATTATCACCTTCAAGGCTTATGATGTCCGTAACCGACGGCTCGCCCTTCGTGAGCGTCCCTGTCTTGTCGAATACGACGGTATTGAGCTTCTGCGCCCTTTCGAGGTACTCGCCTCCGCGTATGAGTATACCGGCCTCAGCCCCCTTTCCGACACCCACCATGAGCGCGGCGGGCGTGGCTATGCCGAGGGCGCAGGGGCAGGCGATGATAAGGACCGCTATGAAGCTCAAGAGCCCCTGGGGGAAGTCCCCGATGGCCCACCACCCGAAGAAGGAAAGAAAGGCCACAACTATAACGGAGACCACGAAGTATCCCGAGACCTGGTCGGCTATCCTCTGTATGGGGGCGCTTGAGGCCTGCGCCTCCTCGACCATCTTTATTATCTGGCTGAGCGTGGTCTCGGAGCCGACCCTTTTTGCCCTGAACCTGAGGAGGCCGACCTTGTTGATGGTCGCCCCTATGACCTCGTCCCCGGCCTTCTTTTCAACCGGAATGGATTCCCCGGTTATCATCTTCTCATCCACCGCGGACGAGCCTTCCACGACCACTCCGTCCGCGGGTATCTTCTCTCCGGGCCTTACGACCACGACGTCGTCTATCTGCACCGTCTCGGCCGGGACCTCCATCTCGATGCCGCCCCTTATGACGTGCGCCGTCTGGGGTTTAAGGTCCATGAGCTTCCTGACGGCGGCCGACGACCTCTTCTTTATTATCTCCTCCATGTACTTGCCGAGGAGGACAAAGGCGATGATGACGGCTGAGACCTCGAAATACACGTCCCGCTCCTCAACCTTGACCGGAAGCATATCCGGCGCGAAGATGACGGCCACCGAGTAGAGGTACGCGACCGTCGTCCCGAGGGCGATGAGGAAGTCCATGTTTATCATCCTGTTCCTGACCGCGTTGTACGCCCCCTTGTAAAAGCTCCACCCGCCGATGAACTGCACCGGGGTGACGAGGATAAAGAGCCACACGCCCCATGTGAACCAGGGCAGTTGAGGAATAGGCGCCCATGTGAGGATGGTCGCCCCCGCGGCGAGGCCGAGGAAGAAGGCGGCCCTCAAAAGGGCGAGGACGAGGACTCCGAAGAGGGCGATAGAGACCCTCTTTTTCATCTTCTTCAACTCCTCTTCAGGTGCGACGAAGGTCTTAAGGCACCCGTCGCTACAAAAGTAGTAGGCCCTGCCACCGGCCTCTTTTTTAAGCGACTTGCGCTTCTCAACGACCATGCCGCAGATAGGGTCCTTGGCGGTCTCCGCTGCGGCGCTCGGCGCGGCCGTCATTGCGCTACGCGCCTGCGTCTCTCCCTCCGAAGCGCCGGTAAAAGACCCCGGTTCGGCATCAAAACGCCCCTTGCACTTAAGAGAGCAGAAGTAGACGGCCTCTCCCTTATATTCGCTTTTTCCTGCGGCCTTTGCCGCCTCCACTGTCATGCCGCAGACCGGGTCTTTTGCCATTACCTTGACGCCTCCAGTCGAAAAACTTGCAGGACCTCTATTACAAAGTATATCTCGTTGAAAAAAATCCTATTTGCCGGTTTTATTCCGCAGATCGAATTTGAATACCCGCTCATCCACCCCGGCCACACCTCTCACGACCAGGTCGAGCGTCTTTGTCGAGGCGGGGATTGCGCCCTTGAACTGGAGAAGCGCCTCCCTGTGGTGGTCGGAACCCTCCTCCGAGACCGTCTCAGGCCTGTATTCGTTGCCGGCGTCATCACGCAGGACGACAATATCTTCGAACCTGTACCCATCGAGGTCCGTTGTGTGCGTATCGAGCGCAACAAGAAAGACCGGCCCCTTTGCGCCGGGGTTCTTATATACGGCCTTTACGGCCACACCCGTTGCCTCGGCCTCCTGTACAAGCCCACTGGCCTCAGTCCGGGCCTCCTGCCTATTCATCTGCTCTGCAAAAGACGGGGACGCCGAAATAAGTGACAGGACTGCAATAACCGCAATCAGTCTGAACATACGCCCTCCTTTTCGTACTATTGGTTTGAGAACATGTCTTTTATCAAAAAGGCCGCGGCAATCGATATTCCGAGCAGGACAAGGGCAACGCCAGGCCCGGCGATAGTCATTACAGAGGCCTCGGCGGCATCAGACCCGAGGGAAGGGGTCCTGTATCCCATTATAACCCATGCAAGCGGATATATGAGCCCTCCGAGCCCGGTCGATATGGACGCAACCGTCTTTAACCAGTTTTTTGCCGAAGTCCCCGCCACAACCAATGATATCAAGACGGCGGCAAGACCAAGCCCCATTGCGTGCAGGTGCCCCCTTACAAGGCGCGTATGGGCGAGTTCCATTACAGGGCTTTTGTGCGCGCCGTGAGACTCCTGCGCCTTCATCTCTCCCGTGGCTACCGCATTATTATGCCCATCGCCTCCGTGGGTATGGCTGTGGGTCTTTAAAACAGGTTTTTGTCCTGAAGGCTCGGCGTGTCCCGTTACGGCGGCTTCCACGCCGGTCCTCTCGACCGCCGCGGCCCTCTCCTCAAGGCTTGCGTGTATCCTCTCATGCCCCAGTACGAGCCAGAAGGCCCAGCCTATCCCGAAGACGAGCCCGAAGAGTCCGAGCAGTACCCCCAGCCTTACAGGTCTTATCGCTTCACGCATCAATTGCCCTCCGTAAGCTTTTTATTCATGATGGCCTCCTCCATGCCCTTCCTCGTCTTTCTTTTGAGTATCTTCATCCTTTTTTGGCCTTCCGTGTCCGTGCCCGCCTCCGCAACAGCCCATCCCGCCGCCGCCCCGGTGCATGAGAAACATGAAAACGACTACAACAATGATTATGAGTATCGTTCCGTAATCCATATACGCCTCTTTTCCGCGTTTTTCGCGCTTATTCCTTCATACCTCCCGCCCTTATCCGGGGTATGAACATCGGGACTTGCTCCCTGTAAGACTTGTAAGCGTCTCCGAACTCCCGCTCCATATCCGCCTCTTCCCTTTTTGAGAGCCTGTAGTACGCAAAGATAAGGACAGGCCACATGAGGACAGTGATTATGGTCGGCCATTGGATAAAAAGCCCGATGGTCACAAGAAACAGCCCTGAATACTGAGGGTGGCGCATATACCCGTAGGCCCCGTCAGTGACAAGTCCGCCCTTTGCCCCGTGGACTTTTCTCCAGCCAGAGGCCATCAGCATGAAACCGGCTATAATAAGGCCGTCGCTCACAAGATGCACTCCCGCGAGCATAGTAGACCC
>JACRCL010000020.1 GCA_016219015.1 Deltaproteobacteria bacterium | reverse complement strand
TCGTGAGCCTGTTCCTGTTGCTGTAGTCTGTGATGGCGCAGGGAATGCCGAACAGACGGCACGAAAGACCTTGAAGCTTTTTCAGTTATGGATTCATGATGCTTCTTCCGAGCAAATTCTCACGCCTGAGACATGGACCAAATGGGTTAAGATGTTAGATTCTTCTCTTCTTGGAGGATATGAGAGCACATTCCTGGCGGCTACAGTTTTGAATGATCAGCTTATAGGCGCATCGGCTGGAGATTCGCGTGCTTATCTGGTCGGCTCGGAAGGAGGGTATCGGTTCATTACTGCTTCAAGTAACAAGATGAGGCTCGGGAGCGGAGAGGTAAAGCCGTTTACCTTTAGTCTTACTCTTAAACACAAGGATATAGTGTTACTCATGACTGATGGTGCGTGGACTCCCCTGAGTCCTTATCTGATTGAAAAAACAACTCGAAAAGCGGCGCTTGAACACTTCTCCGAGGTGCCAACTGCCTTACTCAATATCGCAAGCAAGACAGGCCGTTGGGACGATATGACGGTAGTAGCTCTGAGGTTGACAAGATGCTAAAAGGATATCATTTCTTTAGAAAATCATAATCCATTCTTGCCTCCCCCCTCCCCCCCTTCCCCATTTACTTATTTGCCTTATGATGATAATCTTTCATAATCAAACGGTTTGAATCCCACATACAAATAAATGGAGCGTTCGAATGATCTCGGTAGAATCCGCGCTGGAGACCATATTAAAGGAGATAAGGCCGCTCGGGCTTGAGAGCGTAGATGTAATGACGGCGCTCGGAAGGACAACGGGCGAGGACATCCGCGCCACCCGCCCCAACCCGCCCTGGGACAACTCTGCGATGGACGGCTACGCCCTAATAGACTCCGATACCAAAGGCGCCTCAGATGACAAGCCCGCAAGGCTCAAGGTCATCTACGACCTCCCCGCAGGGCAGGTGCCCAAGGGGCCGGTTGAAAAGGGGCAGGCTGTTCGCATAATGACGGGCGCGCCGGTGCCCGAAGGCGCAACCGCCGTGGTAATGGTCGAGAAGACCTCTTCCGGGGAAGGCTTTGTTATCGTCCGCTCCGAGGTAAAACCGGGCGAGAACATAAGGAAGAGCGGGGAGGACTTCAAAAGCGGCGAGGTCGTGGTAAAGAAAGGCTCCCTCGTGCGACCCGCGGAGGTGAGCATGCTCGCCACCGTCGGGGCCCCCTTCCTCCTCGTCTACAGAAGGCCGAGGGTGGCCATAGTCTCCACCGGGGACGAGCTCTGCGAGATAAACGAGGCCCCGTCAAAGGGGAAGATACTGAATTCCAACGGCTACGCGCTCGCCGCGCTCGCGGCCATGTGCGGGGCCGAGCCGGTTCAGCTCGGGATAGCGAGAGACACGAAAGAGAGCCTCCGGGAAAAGCTGAAGGCCGCGATGGAGGCCGACTGCATCATCTCCTCTGGCGGCGTCTCCGTCGGGGACTACGACTTCGTAAAGGACGTCTTGAAGGAGCTCGGCTCCGAGATGATATTCTGGAAGGTGGCGATGAAGCCCGGCAAGCCCCTTGCCTTCGGCGTGATAGGGGGCAAGCCCGCGTTCGGTCTGCCCGGCAACCCGATTTCCTCGATGGTCGCCTTCGAGCAGTTCGTCAGGCCCGCGCTCTACAAGATGGCCGGGAGGAAGGATATCTTCACCTCCGTCTTCCGCGCCAGGATAACGAAGGACTTGAAGATAAAGCCGGGCAGGATGAACTTCATAAGGGCGGAGCTCGCCTCCACCGATACGGGCTTTTCCGTAACGCCGCTCGACGGGCAGGGCTCGGGCGTGATATCGACGATGGTGCGCGCGAACTCGTTCATAATAGTGCCGCAGGACTCTACCGGCTTCAAAAAAGACGATATCGTGAAGGTCCAGCCTTTCGACCCTTCGATACTCCTGAAGGACGCGCCCGGCTATTAACAAGGCTGCCCAAAAAGTCCATCTGCTTTGTTGTCTTCGTCACGCACAACGAAAGGTGAGCACGCCTCATTCCTCGCTCCCCTATTTCAACAGGGGCCTCGCATCTGGAGCTTTTTGGAGCAGCCTTAGCGCTTGTTGATATCCGTCATATAACAAATAGACTTTAAGCGTTATAGTCCAATACGAGAGGGAATAGAATGTTCAAGACAGTCGAGTGGAAAGGTTCCGCCGTTGTGATGATAGACCAGAGGCTCCTTCCGGGAGAGGAGGTCTACAGGAGGTACACGGGCTACAAAGAGGTCGCGGGCGCGATAAAGGAGATGGTCGTAAGGGGCGCGCCTGCCATAGGCGTTGCCGCGGCCATGGGCGTCGCGCTCGGCGCTTCGAAGATAAAGGCGAAGGACTATCAAACCTTCAGAAAAGAGTTCGACAAGGTCGCGGACTTGCTCGCCTCAACGAGGCCGACGGCGGTAAACCTCTTCTGGGCGATAGAGCGGATGAAGAAAGTTGCTGCCGAGAACAGGGCGCTGCCCATCCCGGAGCTTAAAGAGAGGCTTATAAAGGAAGCCAAAGAGATACACAGGGACGACATAGAGATAAACAGGACTATAGGGAAGCACGGGGGCAGGCTACTGAAAGACCGCTCGACCGTCCTCACCCACTGCAACGCCGGGGCGCTCGCCACGGCGGGCTACGGGACGGCCCTCGGGGTCATAAGGGGCGCCATAGAGGCCGGGAAAAAGATAAAGGTATTCGCTGACGAGACACGGCCTTTCCTTCAGGGGTCGAGACTTACGGCGTGGGAGCTCAAGAAGGACAAGATAGACGTAACGCTCATTACCGACAACATGGCCGGCTACATGATGAAAAAGGGCCTCATTGACGCGGTCGTGGTGGGCGCGGACAGGATAGCCGCCAACGGGGATGTCGCCAACAAGATAGGGACGTATTCCGTGGCGGTCCTTGCAAGGGAGCATAAGATACCTTTTTACGTGGCGGCCCCGCTCTCCACCATAGACCTGAAGATAGGCCACGGGGACGAGATACCCATCGAGGAGCGGGACACCTCCGAGGTTACCCACGTGAAGGGCAATAGGATAGCGCCCAGGGGGATCAAGGTCAGGAACCCGGCCTTCGACGTCACCCCAAACTCGCTCGTGACCGGCATCATAACCGAGCGGGGCGTGGTAAGGCGGCCGTATTCAAAGGGATTGAAAGGACTTTTCAGGAAAGGATAGGGCTTCAATGAACCTCATGAGCTTTGTGTTCCTCATCGGCTTGCTTTTAGCCATGGTCTTCCTTTACAGGTTCGCCGACAGGTGGATAAAGAAGATGGACCCCGGGACGGTCAAGAAGGCCAACAAGGCCGGCTTCATTATCGGGGTGGCCGGAGGGATAGGCTGGTATCTCCTGCATTATTCGGTATTCATGCTCATCACCGTCGCCGGGGTGATAATATACTTCCTCTTTTACGGCTACGACAGGGAGGAAAGTAGCGAGGGGTAAAAAGACGGCTCCCCTCCTTGACGCTCGCACTTACTGGTATATAATTTTTGTATGTGTGAAAAAACCGTCAAAGGGGGCGAAAATGAAAAACAGCAGGTTTATCCAGTTGGCGCTCGCCGTGGGCCTGGTATTCGCAACGGGCGTGCCGGCCTTCGCGGCTCGCGAGCAAAGCAGCAAGGACATCAGCAAGTTCAAGGACCAGCTTCAGAAGGAGGCCAACGTCTCGAAGAAGGACATCGAGGCGATTGAGCCCGAACTCCGCGAGTATTCCCAGCATAACGGCGACCCCAAACAGATGAGCGAGGTGGCGAAGACCGCGGTCCAGAACAACTGTACCGGGAACTGCCTTAGCGATACGTTGAAGGCCATGAACACCGCCATGGCAAAGGGGCTTACCGACCGCGACGCGCAGACCCTCGTGAACCAGGCGTTACGTGAGCAGGTGCAGGCGCGGAACCAGGGCACCATAACGGAGCAGGAGCTCGGCGGCAAGGTGCGGGCGAGCGTGGACGAGAAGCTGAGCGGCAGGGCAATACCCCCTGCAGGCCCTTCAGGCAGGGAGATGGCGCCCGGCGCTCCTGAGTCAGGCGCTCCCGGTACAACTCCGATGGCGCCCGGCAGCACGGCCCCCGGCACGTCCGGCGGCCCGGCCTCCATGGGCGGCGACGGCGGCCGGACAACGGAGGGAGAAGTGGGCAGGTAAGAAATTCCAAAGGACTTTGAATCTCCCCGCAGCAAGCTGCGGGGAATCTTCGACACATAAGGAAGATTTCGATTCCGATTCGCTCGCTAAACCCCGCTGCAAGCAGCGGGGAATGCGCTCGCTATGTGTGTTCAAGGGATGCCGGACGAACGGCATCCCTTTTTTTATTGTGCCATTGCGAACAGGGCGAAACAATCCCTGATTATCGGAAGTCTATCATCAATATCTCTCATCCCCTGCCCGCCTCGTATTCCCTCTGGGCCTTCCTTATGCCGCCCAGCTTGAGCCAGACGGCAAGCCCGAAGAGGAATACTATGGCCGCCCCTATCCTGATGGCCGCGTTGGACCCGAGCCTCTCGGCGAGAAACCCTACCTCGAAGCTGCCGAAAGGCGACAGCCCCAGGAACATCAGCACGTACAGGCTCATGACCCTCCCCCTCACCCTGTCCTCGACCATCCGCTGTATCGTCGTGTTGATCATCGAGAACTGGAGAAGAAGGCCCATCCCTGCCAGGAAGAGGAGGAACAGGGCCAGATAGATGTTCAGGGTGAACGTGAACATCATCAATGAGGCGGCGAAGAGCGCGTTGCCCCCGAGTATGAACCAAAAGGGTCTTACGCGCCCCGGGGAGACGGAGACGAGGACCGTCGCCGTGAGCGCCCCGAGGCCCGTCGCGGCATAGAGGTGGCCGAGACCAGCGGCGCCAAGCCCGAAGACGTCCCTTGCTATCACGGGCATGATGGTCGTGAACGACCAGCCGAATATCGACGTCACGGCCGTAAACACGAGGAGCGTCCTTATCACCGGGTGGCTGAAGGAATAGGCTATGCCCTCTCGTATAGCCATTGATGCCGGCCCGTGTTTGGGGTGGACGGCCTCCTTCGCATTTATGAGAAGAAGCGCCATGAGGACCGCAACATAAGACGCCCCGTTCGTAAGAAAGGCCCCGCCGGTGCCTATGCCGGCTATGAGGAACCCTGCTATCGACGGGCCGATAACCCTCGCGCCGTTGAATATCGCGGAATTGAGCGCTATCGCCGAGGCGAGCGCCTCCCTGTCGACCATCTCAATGACGAACGCCTGGCGGGCCGGGGCGTCTATGGCGTTGACGGCCCCCAAAAGGAAAGAGAGCGCCATAATCTCCGGGATGTTTATGGCCCCGGCCACGGTGAGGGCGCCGAGTATCACGGCGAGCGCCATCGACGCGGCCTGCGTGAACAGAAGGACCTTCCTCTTGGAGAACCTGTCTACTATTACACCGCCGAAGAGGGTAAAAAGGAGCATCGGGAAGGTCGAGGCCGCGGCCACGAGCCCGACCATGAAGGCGGAGCCGGTCATCTGGAGCACCAGCCAGCCCTGCGCCACGGCCTGCACCCATGTGCCTACCAGAGAGATGAACTGCCCGGTGAAATAGAGCTGGTAATTCCTTATCCTGAGCGCGGGGAAGGCCGAGGCAAGAGCGCTCACCCATCCCGGATTTTGGCCAACGCTTATCTCGGGGCTTTCATCGACTATGTGCTTTTCCTCGGGCTCGAGTCTTTTATCCATGCGTTCACGCCTGACCCGCGAAGGGGCTGATTTTTTTCTGCTATACTCAATATAACCTCCCGCCTTTATCGAATCCAGCCTTAACTTGTGCTCAAAACGCCGCCGCATGAACAGGGGGTCGATATGAAGATAGCCGCCGTATTGTTTTTTATTTTAGCGTCCTTCCCTTCGTTGTCGTTGGCCGCCCTTAACATCGCGGGCATCGAGAATATAACGGGGCTCAAGGGCCGATACATCGAAAAGGAAGAGGTCTACAGGATAACCATACCCCATGAGGAGCTGAAGGTCTCCGCGCTGGGGATTTCGCTTACTCCACCTCAGGGGCTTACGTCGTGGGCGGGCTTCAAGAAGCCGAGGGACAAGGCGATACTCTCGGGCGACATCGTGCTCCTTGAGGACCAGGTCAACCCCGTCATGAGCGTGGCCCTGGACAGCGGCCTCTCCGTCACCGCGCTCCACAACCACTTCCTCCGGGAGTCCCCCCGCGTAATGTTCATGCACATAAGCGGGCTCGGCGACGAGGCCGTTCTCGCCAACGGCCTTAAGAGGGTACTCGACAAGATGAAAGAGTCTCTGCCCGCGCCCCCCGCGCCCCGGAGGCCGCGTATAGGCGCCGGGCCGCTTACGCAAGGCGTGATAGAGGACGCCCTCGGCGAAAAAGTAGAGCAGTCAAACGGGGCCCTCAAGGCAACACTGGGCAGGCAGACGCTCCTTTACGGCGAGGTGTTGGGCAGCTCAATGGGCATAAACTCCTGGGCCGCCTTTGCCGGGAGCGACAAAGAGGCCGTAGTAAACGGGGACTTCGTGGTATTCGAAAACGAGCTGCAGGAGGTGCTGAAGGCGCTCAGGGCATCAAACATCGAGATAACGGCCATACACAACCATCTGGTAATGGAAGTGCCGAGGCTTGTCTTCATCCATTACTGGGGCACAGGGACATCCGCGGGGCTGGCCAAAGGCGTAAGGGCCGCTTTAGAGGCGCAGGTAAAGGCGAGGGAGGAGCCGCCGAAGCACGCGGCAAAAGACGGTCGCTAACGGCATGCTGCTGAAGGCCCGTCACTGCTCGCGTGTTCTCCCTTATGCTCGCCATGCAATACCCAATAAGCTAATCCCCCTAACCCCCTTTAGAAAAGGGGGGAATATTTTGCGGGTTCAGGTCGCAAACCTGAACCCGCTATTGGGACTTTTTCAGCAGGCTGCCGTCACATGAGCTTCTTAAGGAGCGGCAGCGCCTCGGCCATGTTCGGCACAAGGGAGCCGTCTTCCTTCAACCCTTCAAGCTCGCTGAAGGAATACCAGCCGAACGACGGTATCTTATCGGGCTCCATGACCCCGGGCTCGCCGGAGGTTATCTCGCAGATAAACATCCGGACGGAGAAGTCCCCCTCCGGCGAACGGGTATCGAAGGTGCCGAAGAGTCTTACTGGACTTACGCTGACCCCCAGCTCCTCCTTGACCTCCCTTATTATCGACGCCTCCGCCCCCTCGCCTTCGTGCCTCTTGCCGCCCGGCGGCTCGACCCTCAGACCGTGCTTGGCGTTATGGACAAGGAGGACCTTCTTGTCCCTTATTATCAAGGCTGCCGTAAGCTCCCGCTTCATAAGACCTAATATAGAGAAAACCTGTCATTATCTCCAGAGATTTTTTGCCGATGACAAACTATCCATTTGATTTTCATTGCCTTTATTCTCCGGCGCTGTTATGATGCCTATTATTTAGGCACTCACCCCGTACCCTTATGATATCTTACGAGGACATAGTAGAGAACCTCTCGGAGGGGGTCATCGTCATAGACCTCGCCTCTAAGGTCGTCGTCTTCAACCAGTCCGCCGAGAAGATGACCGAGGCCTCGAGGTCCATGGTAATCGGCAGGCCCGCGAGCGAGTCCTTCAGGAGGGACGGAAGGCTCCTTGAGATGCTCGAGAAGACGCTCAAGGAGGGCAGGCTCTTTGCCGAGTACGAGGAGAAGCTCCACAGGAGGTTCTCGGGCGGGGCGCTGCCCGTGGGCATAACGACGAGCCAGATATTCGACAACGAAGGCAACCTGACCGGAGCGGTGGCCCTCATAAAGGACTTATCCGGGATAAAGTCCCTTGAGGCCGGGTCATTACGTAAGGAACGGCTCGCCTACATAGGGACTTTCGCGGCCAACCTCGCCCATGAGATTAAAAACCCCCTGAGCGGCATAAGGGGGGCGGCCCAGCTCCTTTCAAAGCGCGTGCAGGACGCGCGGCTCGGCGAGTACACGGCCGTGATAATGAAGGAGTCCGACAGGCTTAACCTCATACTCAACGAGATGCTCGATTTCGCCAGGCCCGCCAGGCTGAATAAAAAACCGTTCAACATACACATGGTCCTCGACTCGGTCGTCCTGCTCCTCCAGCAGGGCGGGACTTCGCCGGTATTCATAAAGGAGTACGACCCCTCCATACCGGACGTCTTCGGGGACGAGAACCAGCTTACGCAGGTCTTCCTGAACCTCGTCAAGAACGCGAAGGAGGCGACCCCCGCGGAGGGCAGGATACAGATAATAACGAGGATGATAACGGAATTTCACCTCGTCGAGCCGGGCTCGTCCGGGGGAAAGATGGCCGCCGTGGAGATACGGGACAACGGCTGCGGGATAAAGCCCGAGGACCTCGAGAAGGTCTTTACCCCCTTCTTTACGACCAAGGCGAAGGGGAGCGGGCTCGGGATGGCCATATCGCTGAAGATAATAAAGGAGCACGGCGGGCTCCTGAAGATAGATTCGACGCCCGGCAAGGGCACTGACGTGGCCGTATATCTGCCGATAGGGGAGGAAAAGGCGGGATGAACCAGAAGAAAGCGCTCATAGCCGACGACGACGAGTCGATACTCTGGGTACTGGAGAAGTTCTTCGCCGAGAAGGGCGTGGCCGTTGTCAAGGCACGGGACGGCTCCGAGGCGGCCCGGCTCCTTAAAGGACCGGGGCTGTCGCTCGCGGTGATAGACATAAACATGCCGGGCAAGGACGGGCTTCAGGCGCTTAAAGAGGCGAAGGAGGCCGGGTGCGATACCGCTATCATCATAATGACGGCGGAATCCACCATGAAGAACACCCTTGAGGCGATGAAAAGGGGTGCTTTCGACTATATAACGAAGCCGTTCGACTTGAGCGAGCTCGACGCGATAGCCGGCAGGGCGCTTGAGAACATAAAGCTCAAGGAGAAGGTATCGACGCTTACCGAGAGGCTGAAAGAGCGCCTCGCGGCCGAGACCGCGTTCATAGGCAAGAGCAAGGCCGTGCAGGACGTCTTCAAAAGCGCCGGGAAGGTGGCGGGCAGGGACGTGACCGTCCTCATCCTCGGCGAGAGCGGCACGGGCAAGGAGCTGCTCGCAAAGCTCATACACTCGAACAGCACTCGCGGCCTCGGCCCGTTCATAGCCGTAAACTCGGCGGCGGTCCCGAGGGACCTGATGGAAAGCGAGCTCTTCGGGTTCGAGAAGGGCGCGTTCACCGGCGCGACCGAAGGCAAGAAGGGCAAGTTCGAGCTCGCCGACGGGGGGACCCTCTTCCTCGACGAGGTCGGGGACATGAACCCGGACCTTCAGGCCCGGCTCTTGCGTGTGATACAGGAAAGGGAGTTCTTCAGGGTCGGAGGCAGGGAGCCCACAAAGGTAGACGTGAGGATAATAGCCGCGACGAACCAGGACCTCGACAGGGCCGTACAGGAAAAAAAGTTCAGGGAGGACCTGCTCTTCAGGCTTAACGGCGTAACGCTCAACCTGCCGCCGCTGCGGGACAGGAAGGGAGACGTCCCGCTCCTTGCCGATTACTTCCTCGACAGGTTCAGCCATGAGTTCGGGGGCGTGCCCAAAACGCTCTCCCCCAAGGCGCTGGAGGCCATGGAGGGCTACAGGTGGCCGGGCAACGTCAGGGAGCTTGAGAACATCATCCGGAGGGCGGTGCTCCTTTCGCCTTCCATCAACCTGTCCACGGAGGACCTGAACCTCCCGCAGGCAAGGCACAGGAAGGAGTCCCTCGAAGAGGTCATAACGGCGCGCCTGCGCCCGTTCATAGAAAAGACCGACCACAGCGGCAAGCAGGAGCTTTACGATTTCATAATGCCTTTCATCGAGAGGCCCCTTATAAAACTCGTCCTCGAGAAGACCCGCGGCAACCAGGTGCAGGCCGCCGAGCTGCTCGGCATAAACAGGAACACGCTCCGGAAAAAGATAAAGGACCTGAACATAAAGATAGACAGGACGAAGGGATGAAAAAGGAAAAGCCCCGGATAAAGGGCCTCTACGCCATAGTAGACACGGCGTATGTGTCATTCGGGGACCTTGAAAGGATTGCGTCCCTGATAATCGAAGGCGGGGCGCGCCTCCTCCAGCTCCGCTCAAAAGGCTCCGGAGCAAGGGCGGCCCTTGAGGCTTGCAGGAGGCTCAGGCCCGTAACCGCCAGGGCGGGCGTTGTATTTATCGTAAACGACAGGGTGGACGTTGCCGTGATGTGCGGCGCGGACGGGGTCCACCTCGGGCAGGACGACATCCCTTTGCAGGAGGCGAGAAAGCTACTCGGTGGCTCCGCCGTAATAGGCGTGTCGACCCATAATGTCGAGGAGGCCGTAACGGCTGAGGGCGCGGGCGCGGACTACATCTCCTTCGGGCCAATATTCCCAACAAGGACAAAGGCGGACGCTGATGTCATCAAAGGTCTTGGCAAGCTAAGGGAGATACGGGAGGCGGTAAGCCTGCCGATAGCGGCCATCGGCGGCATCACGGAAGAAACCGCGCCAGGGGTACTGGAAAGCGGTGCCGACAGCGCGGCTATAATATCGGACATACTCCTTTCCCCTGACATAAGGCTCAAGGTATCCTCCATCATATCCAGGATGGAAAAAGTATCTTAGCAGGCCGCTGAAAAAATCCATCTGCTTCGTTGTAAAGAAAAAAATAATATGGCCGATGCGCGCGGCCGTACGCAAGAAGGCCTTCTGTAAAACGAGCCAAGCCGTTTTTTCAGCATCCCTCAAAAATAAAGAAATACTTGAAATATTTAAAAAAAACCTATATAAAAAGGTAAATAACCCTACAACTTCACCCTTCCAGTACGGAGGCAGCATGAGCACCGAGAGCCTCGTAACCTCTGCCCCTCAACGTCTTAGAAAAT
The DNA here is from genome assembly GCA_016219015.1 of Deltaproteobacteria bacterium. Classification (GTDB taxonomy): domain Bacteria; phylum Desulfobacterota; class GWC2-55-46; order GWC2-55-46; family GWC2-55-46; genus JACRCL01. The sequence continues at coordinate 12,322 of JACRCL010000020.1, read as the reverse complement.
CCGGCATCGACGCCATTGGCGCGATCGGCTGGGGCGCGCACTTCTGCCAGTTCTACCAGACCAGGGAAGACCTCCTGAAAATACTCGTCCCGTACTTCAAGGCAGGGCTTGAGAGCAACGAGCTCTGCGTCTGGGTAACCTCCGACCCGCTCACCGTGATGGACGCGGTGGAGGCGATGAGAGGCGCCGTGGACGGCTTTGACGAGTATCTTGTAAAGGGCCAGATAGAGATATTCCCCCATACGGATTGGTACCTGAAAGGCGCCGTCTTTGTCGCCGAGAGGGTACTGAACGGCTGGAAGGCGAAGATAGAAGAGGCGCTCTCAAGGGGATATGACGGCATAAGGGTGACAGGTAACGGGACGTTCTCAAGGGGCGGCTGGTGGGAGAGCTTCACGGAGTACGAAGGCGTCGTAAACCAGCTCGTAGGCAAGCTGAGGATGATAGCGGTCTGCACGTATTCCCTTGAAGAGTGCCGGGCGGAGGAGCTTCTCGACGTGGTGTCGAACCACCGGTTCGCGCTCATAAAGAGGCGGGGCAGGTGGGAGATAGTCGAGAGCCCGGAGCATAAGCTCACTGAGCAGGCGCTCCGCGAGAGCGAGAGGAGGTTCAGGCGGATATCCGAGCTTACCTCCGACTACATATTCAGCCTCGGGCTCCGCCCTGACGGGAAGCTCTTCCTCGAATGGATAACGGGCGGGTTTATCGGCGCGTCCGGCTATTCCATGGAAGAGATAAGGGAGCAGGGCTCATGGAGGTCGATCATATACCCCGATGATTTCGGCGGGTTCAAGGCCTCCATCCTCGGGGCCCTTTCAGGGGAGTCTTTTGAGAACGAGTTCCGCTATTATACGAAAAAGGGCGAAACAAGGTGGATACTCTCCCACTGGCAGCCTGAGCGCGGAGAGGACGGCGGCGTTACCGGGGTAATAGGGGCCGCGAAGGACATCACCGAGCGCAAGCGCATGAGAAAGAGGCTGGAGGAGACGAACGAGAGGCTTAAGACCCTTATCCACAACATCCCCGACATTATATATTTCAAGGACGCCGAGGGGACGAACCTGATAGTGAACAGGGCCTTCGAGGAGTTCGCCGGCCTCGGCGAAAATGAGATCATAGGAAAAAAAGACAATGAGATATTCCCGTCCGGCCTGGCCTCCTACTGCCTTGAGAGCGACAGGAAGGTAATTGAGAAAGGCGGCCCGCTCCGGGTCGAGGAAAGCTACATGGGGAATGACGGGGAAAGACGCTTTTTCGACACGAAGAAGGCCCCGCTCTTTGATTCCGAGGGGAGGATAACCGGGCTTATAGGCGTATCGAGGGACATAACCGAGCGGAAGAAACAGAACGACGAGCTGGAAAAACGCGTAAGGGAAAGGACCCGCGAGCTCGTGAGGGCGAACGAGGCGCTGAAGGCCGAGATATCCGAGCGCAAGCGCGCCGAGAGCGAACGGGAGGAGATGCAGGCGCAGCTGCTGCAGTCCCAGAAGACGGAGACGATAGGCAAGCTCGCGGGGGGCATAGCACACGACTTCAACAACCTCATGACCATAATCGGGTCTTTCAGCAACCTCGCCCTGAAAGAAGGCCATTCCGGGCGGCTCAATACCTACATCGAGCAGATAAGGGCCGCGTCCGAGCGGGCCTCGGGCCTTACGCGCCAGCTCCTGATATTCAGCAGGAACCAGCTCATCGAGCCAAGCCTCATCAACCTCAATTCGTGCATCGACGAGATGCTCAAGATGCTCTACCGCCTCATAGGCGAGAACGTCAGGATAAAAAAGGACCTCCAGCAGGACCTCTGGACGGTGCGCGCCGATAAGGGCAACATCGAGCAGCTAATAATGAACCTCGTCGTGAACGCCAAGGACGCCATGCCGCACGGCGGGAGGATAACCATCTCGACGGTGAACGTTTCGGCGGAAAAGGCGGCGCACGCGGCCTGTTCAAGGACGGGAGGGTCCGTACGCCTTACGGTGGCCGACAACGGGGCTGGCATGGACCCGGGCGTGTCGGAGCATATCTTCGAGCCGTTCTTCAGCACAAAGGGCGCGGGCATAGGGGCCGGGCTCGGGCTCGCGGTGGTGAAGAATATAGTAAAGGAGCACGGGGGCGAGATAAGGGTCGAGAGCGCGTTGGGACAGGGCACGGCCTTCGAGGTCTATCTCCCGGCCGAGACAACTTCGCCCGCGCTCCGGCCGGCGGGGCCGGAGGAGGCCGTGGAGCGCGGCATGGGCGAAAGGGTCCTGCTGGTAGAGGACGAAAGGATGCTCCGCAAAAGCGTCGCCCTCGTGCTTTCAAAGAACGGGTACTCGGTATTCGAGGCCGAAAGCGCGAAGGAGGCGATAAGACTCTTCGAACGCGAGGGCGGCAGGTTCGACCTCGTCTTCAGCGACATGATACTGAGGGACAGTAACGGGATAGAGCTTATGGATAAGCTCGCGGCAATGTCCCCCGTGAAGGTCTTATTTTCGAGCGGCTACATGGACATAGAGTCCCAGTGGCCGGTAATAAAGGAGCGGGGCTGCCGTTTTCTGCAAAAGCCGTATGAGATACCGGAGCTCCTCAAAGTCATAAAGGACGCGGTCCGCGGCTGAAACCACGGAAGCAAGCAGGCTGTTTTTCAACAGCCTGCTAATGGAGGAGCCGGCCTTTGACGCATAAGGCCTCCCCCGCCCTCTCCTCCCAGGGGTCCGTTGTTGCTATTGCCGCCTCCTCAAGCCTTGCATTAAGCTCAGTCCTGTTCACGGTATCCTCCACCACGGCCTTCCTGATAGCATTCATGCCTATCCTCCTTACCCATTTGAACGTCCGCTCGCCGTAGCGAGCGTCCTCCCTGTAGTATTGTATCGCCGCGCCGATGACCTCCACGGCCTCCTCCTTTGTCTTGACGGAGCATAGCGCCTCGGCGCTTTTAAGCTCTATCCCGCCGCACCCGCCTATGGTTATCTCCCACCCGCCGGAGACCCCGGCCAGCCCGAAGTCCTTTATCCCGGACTCCGCGCAGTTCCTCGGGCAGCCGCTTACACCCAGCTTCACCTTCGCGGGCATCCAGAGCCCCTCGAACTTCTTCTCCAGCTCTATCCCGAGGCCCAGGGAATCCTGCGTCGCGTACCTGCAGAACTGCGACCCGACGCAGGTCTTCACGGTCCTCAGGGCCTTCCCGTACGCGTATCCGGAGCGCATGCCGAGTTCCTTCCACACGCCCGGGAGGTCTTCCTTCTTCACGCCCATGAGCGCGATCCTCTGCCCGCCCGTTATCTTTACGAGGGGCACATCGTATTTCACCGCCGCGTCGGCTATCCTCCTCAACTCCCCGGCAGAGGCCGCGCCTCCGTACATCCTCGGCACGACCGAGAAGGTCCCGTCCTTCTGGATGTTCGCGTGCATCCGCTCGTTCACGAGCCGGGACGTCCGGTCGTCCTCGCACTCACCGGGCCATACCATGTTCACGTAGTAGTTGAGCGCGGGCCTGCACTGCTCGCACCCCACGGACTCCCAGCCAAGGGTGTCCATCACTTCCCTTACGGACTTGAGCCTCTTCTCCCTTATGTTCTTTATAACGTCCTCCCTCGAATACCTCGTGCAGGCGCAGATGTCCGGCGCCGAGGAATTGCCCTGGAAGTCCGCCCCGAGGGTCGCTTCGAGTATGCGGTCCACAAGCGGCGCGCACCCGCCGCACGAGCCCGAGGCCCGTGTCTCCCTTTTTACGTCCTCCCTCGTAAAGAGCCCCTTTTTCTCTATCGCCTCCACTATCATCTTCTTCGTAACTCCGTTGCACCCGCAAACTATCGCGTCATCGGGGATATCTTCCGCGTTGGAGGGGGCTCTGGCCGAGGCCAGCAATAGCCCCCTCCTGTCCGTTATCTCGAAGCCTTTTATGACGGATGAAAATAGCTCCGGCGCGCCTGAGGTATCGCCGTACATTATTATGCCCTTGAGCCTGTTCTCCCTTATTATGAGCTTTTTATAGCACCGTGCCGCCCGGTCCGTGTACTCGATAGGCTCGGCGCCCCTGTCGTCCACCTCCCCGGCCGAATAGAGCTCTATGCCGGGGACCTTCAGGCGCGTGGAAGCCGGCTCGTGCCTGAATACGAGACGGCAGTCCCCGGCGAGGTGGTTTGCGACCACGCGCGCCTGCTCGAACACCGGCCCTATCGACCCGAAGGTCCTGCCCCTGTGCTCGACGCACTCGCCCGCGGCGAATATAGCCGGGTCGAATGTCTGCATGCAGTCGCTTACGACTATCCCCTTTTCGCAGTAAAGCCCCGATGAGCTTGCGAGCCCGGTATTGGGCCTTATCCCTATCGAGAAGATTATTATCCCGGCCTCCATCTCGGTACCGTCGCTGAAGGCGACCCCCCTGGCGTCCCCATCCCCCAAAACGCTCACGGCCTCCCTGTTAAGGAGCACCGTGATGCCGAGGGCTTCGAGGTCTTCTTTCAGGAATGCGGCGGATACGGCGTCGAGCTGCCTTTCCATCAGCCTGTCCATCAGGTGGACGACCGTTGTCTCCATGCCGAGCCCCTTTAAGGCCCAGGCCGCCTCAAGGCCGAGGAGCCCCCCGCCAATTATGGCCGCCTTCGCGCCTTCCCTGCAGGCCTGCCGGATCCTTTCGCAGTCCCCCATGTTCCTGAACGTGAATACGCCTTTTTTGTCGATGCCGGGTATTTGGGGTACTATAGGAGAAGAGCCCGTGGCGATTATGAGCTTGTCGTAGCCTTCCTCCGAAAGTCCGGGGCCGTCCTCCAGCACTATCTTCCGGCTCCTCCTTTTTATCTCCCTTACCTTCTGCCCGGCGAAGAGCCTCACGCCCCGCTCCTTATACCAGTCCGCGGGGTGGAGCGAGATGTCGGAAAGGGCCTTCTCGCCCGTGAGCACCTGCGCGAGGAGCACCCTGTTATAGCTCTGCCTCTCCTCCCCGAACATGGATATCTCGAACCTTTCAGGGTCGAGCCTCAGTACCTCCTCCACGCACGCGACCCCCGCCATGCCGCTGCCTATGACCGCGAGCCTCTTTTTCCCTTTCATAGGTCCCCCCTTTCCTGAAAATGCAAAGGCGCCCAAAACAGGCGCCTTTGCCGGTTGGAACAAGTTTTTATGCGGCCCGGCCCCGTCCCCACCCATCAGGAGGGAAAGGGCCGGACTTTTTTACGGCGTTTTTATTCTACCGTCTTGGACGCCTCCTTCAGGGGAACCACGTACTCGGATGTCCTCTTTTTGCCCTCAGGCATTTCGGGCGAGGGCGAAAAATAAGGCGAGATGAACTCAGGATAAGCGCTGACAGCGACCTCGTGCTGGTCCAGGCCGTCGACCTCCATCTCGTTCGGGACCCTGAGCGGGACTATTTTGTTAAGCACCGTGAAGAAGACGTACATCACGACGAAGACGAAGACGAAGTTGGCCGCAACCCCCGACAGCTGCGCCATGAACTGCGAGGCGTCGCCGTAGAATAGCCCCCTTACCGCCCCGGAGACGCCGTTAAGGCCGTCGCCGTAGGTGCCGTCGGCAAAGAGCCCCAGGGAAAGGAGCCCCCATGCGCCGTTCAAGCCGTGGACGGAGATCGCGCCCACGGGGTCGTCTATCTTCATGACGCGCTCGACGAAAAAGACGCTCGCGCACAGGATTACGCCCGCCACTGACCCGATAATCACCGCGGAGACCGAATTGACAAAGGCGCATGGCGCGGTAATGGCGACAAGCCCGGCGAGAAAGCCGTTAGCGATCATCGATATGTCCGGTTTGCCGTAGACCGCCCACATGTACATCATCGAAAAAAACGCGCCCGCGGCCGAGGCGAGCATCGTATTCGTGGCCACGACGCCGATCCTGAAGTCCCCGCCCGCCAGCGAAGACCCCGCGTTGAACCCGAACCAGCCAAAGGCAAGGATGAAGCAGCCCGTGATCGCCATCGGTATATGATGGCCGGGCAGGGCGCGGGGTTTTCCGTCCGCGCCGAACTTTCCCAGCCTCGGCCCGAGGATCTTCGCCCCTACCAGCGCGGCCACGCCCCCGGTCATATGGACGACCGATGAGCCCGCAAAATCCACGGTGCCGTGCCCGAGGCCGAAGCCCTTGCCCAGCTGGGAGAGCCACCCTCCGCCCCAGACCCAGTTGGCGTACAGCGGATAGACGAACATCGAGATGAAGAACGCGTAAATGACGAATGACTTGAATGTCCAGCGCTCGGCCATCGAGCCTGTCGGTATGGTAGCGGTGGTATCCATGAATACCATCTGGAAGAGGAATACGGTGAAGATCACCGCGTCATAGGTCACGCCGGAGAGGAAAAACCCCTTTGTCCCGAACAGGCCAAAGTCCCTGCCGAAAAGATGGACCACGAACTCGCTGTCAAGGGCGGTGCCGCCTCCGAGCGTTGCCACGCCGCCGACCCCTCCCATCTGAAGTGCGAACCCGCATATCCAGTAGCCGAGCATCCCCAGGCCGTAGACCATGAAGTTCATGGCCATGGTGTGCCCCGCGTTTTTCGCGCGCGTGAAACCCGTCTCGGCCATGGCGAAACCGGCCTGCATGAACATGACAAGGAAGCCGCACAGAAGCGTCCAGACCATGTTTATCGCTATCCTGTTATGCCCGACGACATCCGCCAGTTTTGCCGCAAGCGGTTCTTTTTCCCCAAGGTTTTTAAGGTCATCGGCCGTGGGGGCGTTGCTGCTTGCCCCGACCACGTCCGCGGCCCCCCCGGTCCTGGCCCCTGATGGGTCGGACGCGGGCGGGGTATTTGCAGGCTGAGCCTGTGCCTGCCCTGACGAAGGGGCGGGAGAGGCTGCTTCTTCAGCCGCTGATTGCGCCGAGAGCCCCAGCCCGGTCATCAGGATCAGCATTATTATAATTACTGTCTTTTTCATTTTTTCAAACCTCCTTTTTCCCTCCCGTGATTTATTTACAGGTACTCAGTCCTCTCTCTTTGAGCTTGCCGTTGCGCATCTTTCCCTCCTCTCCTGTCCCGATAAGAAAACCCCTTGTTGCTCATGCCTCTAAAAAACCAAGGGCGCCTTTCCAGGATGATTTAAAATCTCCTTAAAAGGCGCCCTTGCCCTGTCTATCCGTTACAACCTTGTAACGGTTTTATGTCTATCTCATATTATAAGGTATATCCGCTCTCGCTGTGCTGCGTTAAGTCGAGCCCCATCACCTCGTCCTCATGCGCCACCCTGAGCCCGATGGTGGCGTCCACTACCTTGAGTATTATGAGAGTGAGCACGAAGGAGTAGGTGGCCGATGCGGCGATCGCTACGGCCTGCTTCCATAACAGGGCGCTGTCCCCGAAGAAGAGCCCGTTGGCGCCGGCCGAGTTCACGGCGACCGTGGCGAAAAGGCCTGTTGCGAGCGCGCCCCAGATGCCGCCGACGCCGTGTATGCCGAAGGCGTCGAGGGAGTCGTCATACCCGAAAAGCGGCTTTATGAAACTTACCGATATGTAGCAGATGACCCCGGCAGCGAGGCCCAGGACAAGCGCCGAGACCGGACCGACGAAGCCTGACGCCGGGGTAATGGAGACGAGCCCGGCCACGAGGCCCGAGGCCAGGCCGAGGAGCGTAGGTTTCCCCCTGTGCGCCCACTCCGCTACCATCCAGGAGAGCGCGGCGGCCGCGGCGGCGGTGTTGGTCGCAAGGAACGTGGAAGAGGCCAGGCCGTTGGCGCCGAGCGCGCTGCCCGCGTTGAAGCCGAACCAGCCGAACCAGAGAAGGCCCGCCCCTATTACCGTAAGCGGCAGGTTATGCGGCGCCATCGAATCCGTTAGATACCCCTTGCGCTTGCCTATGAAAAGGGCCGTGGCAAGGGCCGAGACCCCGGAGCTTATGTGTACTACCGTGCCGCCCGCGAAGTCGAGCGCGCCGAGGTTGCGGAGCCAGCCGCCCATGCCCCATACCCAGTGGGCGATGGGGTCGTATACTATCGTCGTCCAGAGGATCGTGAAGACGAGGAAGGCCGAGAACTTCATCCTCTCCGCGAACGCGCCGGCTATCAACGCGGGAGTTATCACCGCGAACATCATCTGGAAGAGCATGAACGTCTGGTGGGGGATGGTGGGCGCGTAGTCCGCGTAAGGGCTCGCCCCCACGCCGCTCAGGCCTATCCACTCGAGCCCGCCGGTGAGCCCGCCCCATTTGTCGGGGCCGAAGGAGACGCTGTAGCCCCAGAGCACCCACTGTATGCTTATGACGCAAAGGATCACGAAGCTCTGCATGATGGTGCCAAGCACATTTTTTCTCCTGACCATGCCCGCGTAGAAAAGGGCGAGGCCCGGGGCCGTCATAAGGAGGACCAGGGCCGTCGATATAAGCACCCATGCGGTATCCCCCGTATCGACATGCGGCTGCGCAGCCGCCTGGTCCGCAAGCGCCGTCAGTGGCGCGAGAAGCATAATCAACAACAGTATCGGTCCTATCTTTCTGGACATCTTTGTCCTCCCTCGAAGAAGTTCTCGTGTATTAATAAAACGGTGGAACGTTAAATCCTTTTTTTAAAGCGCGTTTTTCCCTCCCTCGCCTGTCCTTATCCTTATGGTCTCTTCGATCGATGTCACGAATATCTTGCCGTCGCCGATCTTGCCGGTCTTCGCGGCAAGCACAATCGCCTCGACGACCTTCGGGGCCATCTCCTCGGCCGTCACTATCTCGATCTTTATCTTCGGCAGGAAATCAACCGTGTACTCCGCGCCCCTGTAGAACTCCGTATGCCCCTTCTGCCTGCCGAACCCCTTGACCTCGGTCACGGTCATGCCCTCGACGTTTATCTCGCTGAGAGCCTTTTTCACGTCGTCGAGCTTGAAAGGCTTTATTATGGCCTCTACCTTCTTCATCGCTCCACCCCTTTCATCTGAAATAAAAAGGCGCCTTCAAATGACGGTACGGTACCGTCTTCAAAGGCGCCATTGCCTTGTTTTAAAGACCGGCGCTACAGCCCTGTAGCAACGGTCTTCCTTATTTTTTTAAAAGGCCTACATCGTATAGCCGCTCTCCTCGTGCTGGGAAAGGTCGAGGCCCTCTATCTCCTGCTCCGTTGACACCCTTAAACCTATCGTGAGGTCGACTATCTTAAGCAGTATGTACGTCCCCACGACCGCGAGCGCTATCGTGACGGCCGCGGCTATAGCCTGCTTCGTGAGCTGGGCGGGGTTGCCGTAAAGAAGCCCGCTGGCCCCGATCGAGGCGAATATGCCCGTGGCTATCGTCCCCCACGTGCCCGCCACCCCGTGTATGCCGAAGACGTCGAGCGTGTCGTCATAGCCGAACCTCGGCTTGCAGACGCTGACGGCCACGTAGCACAGGACGCCGGCTATTACCCCTATTATTATGGAGGCCCCCGGCGTGACGAACCCGGCTGCCGGAGTTATCGAGCCGAGCCCGGCCACCGCGCCCGACATCGCCCCGAGCATCGTCGGCTTTCCCCTGTGCCCCCATTCTATGAACGCCCATGTAAGCGTGCCAGCCGCGGCGGACGTGTTGGTGGTGACGAACGCCACCGCAGCGCTCCCGTCGCTGGCAAGGGCGCTGCCCGCGTTGAAGCCGAACCAGCCGAACCAGAGTATGCCCATGCCTATGACCGTGAGCGTAAGGTTATGCGGGGCCATCAGCTCCCTCGGCCAGCCCCTTCTCTTCCCGACGTAGAGGGCGCATACGAGAGCGGAAAGCCCGCAGCTTATGTGGACGACTATGCCGCCCGCGAAGTCGAGGACGCCGAGCTTCTGCATCCACCCGCCGCCCCATACCCAGTGGCAGAGCGGGTCGTATATGAGGGTCGCCCACAACAGGCTGAAGACTATGACCGCCGAGAACTTTATCCTCTCGGCGAAGGCCCCTGTTATGAGGGCGACGGTTATCGCCGCGAACATCCCCTGGAACATCATGAATATGAGATGCGGGATAGTGCCCTTCGGCTCCACCCCGACATTGGCAAGGCCTATGAAGTCAAGCGCCCCTATGAAGCCGCTTAAGTCCGGGCCGAAGCTCAGGGTATACCCGAGCAGCACCCATTGGAGGCTTATGAGGCACAGTATGAAAAAGCTCTGCATCATGGTGCTGAGCACGTTTTTTCTGCGCGCCATGCCCGCGTAGAATATCGCCAGCCCCGGTGTCATGAACATGACCATGGCCGTTGATACGAGTATCCAGGCGGTGTCGGCCTTGTCTATCCGCGCCGCGTTCTCCCCGGCGTATGACAGCGGTGCGGCCATGGCCTGTATTATCAGTATGAGCGACGCCATCAGTATCCCTTTGCGAGAGGCCTTTCCAAGCCCCTCAAACAGCTTCCGTACCATCTCCTGCTACCTCCTCGTTTGATCTGCTTTGATCTGGAAGGCCCGGCACCCTAAGCGGGCAGGGGCGTCTTTGCCTGCCTCGGCCTTCCATTAAGACTCTTTTTATTCGATTGTCGCCTTACTCAGTAATTTATGTCGATCTGCGTCGTCCAGACGTACTTCGCGCTCCCGTTGACGCCGACGACCGAAGGCTCGTTGTACCAGACAGGGCCGAACAGGAGCGATATGTTCCTCGTGAAGTAATGGTACACGCCCGCGCCGCCCCCGCCGATGGCGTTCTTGCCCGATGCGTAGTCGGCCGCAAAGACCCATTTGTGGTACTCGCCTCCGTCGTGCTCTTTCTCCCTCATTATCCCCATATCCCAGCCGACCATGAACCCGGTGTTCTCCTTATCCCCGTTCTTGTCTACGAGCGCCTTGGGGTTGCCGTAGTACGCGCCGACGTGTATCCTGCCGAGGCCGTAGGGAAGGGTCTTGCCGATTATGACGTCCGCGATATTGTAGTCCGTCCTGCCGTCCCCGTCCTTTGTGGCGTCCTTCCTGTCCGTCCCGGCGTTGAATACGCCTATATTGAAGGCGGGCGAGCCGTCGAAGAGCGCGCCCTCCGGCGTGCCGAGCTTTGCGTTAAGGAAGATAGGGTCTGTCGAAGGCTCCATCAGGTCTATACCGACCTCGAGCTGGAGCTTGTCATAGGGGAGCACGCCTATGGTCAGGCCCACGTCAGTGGGGAGCGAGCTCCTCTCGTTCTTCCTCCCGACGGTGAAGTAATTGTCTATCCCGATATGGAGGACCTTGTACGGCTGTATGTCAGATGTCGCCGGCGTCCAGTATGTTGTCGAAGGCGTCGCCATGGCAACGCCTCCCGTGGTTAAAACCGCCGCAGCGCCTGCCAGAACCGTTGTAATCGATCTCCTGAGCTTCATCTTCTCTTCCTCCCCATGATTTTTTTGTTTTTGAGGGGGGAAAAAAAGGCGCCCCCCTTGAGGAAAGGCGCCTTTGCCTTCTTTCAAAAAATGCCTGTTTTTAAGGTTACGCCATTGTAACCGTTATATCTGTCCTTTAGTTGGTTGCAACTTCAATGCCAGTTGAAAAGCCCATGAAAACGCATATTTCCCAATAAAAACGCCCCTGAGGGTGCCTTAAAGATAATCAGGGACTGCCTATTAATCGACCAGCCTCAAGAACCTCGATACCACCGTTCCTCCATACCTGTGGAGGGTCTTTATCCTCTCCGGGGTCTCCTTTATTATCCGGGCGGGGTCTATTGCTTTGAGCGGCCTCAACTCATCCGCGTTCACGCCTATCCAGCCGGATATCATCTCCTCCGTGACTTCGAGATGGAACTGGAACCCGTAAGAGCGCCTGCCCACCCGTATGGCCTGATGCGGGAAGAGCTCTGAAGACGCGAGGTTCACTCCCCCGGGAGGGACGTCGAAGGTATCCCCGTGCCACTGGAATACCGTAAACTCATCCGGAAAGCCGGTAAAGAGCCTGTCGGCCCGGCCGCTTTCCGTAAGCGACGTACTGTACCACCCTATCTCCTTGGCCTTTCCTTTGTAGACCCTCGCGCCCGCGGCCTTTGCGAGCATCTGGGAGCCGAGGCAGACGCCGAGCACCGGGGTGTCGCCCTTGAGCGCGGATTCGATAAGCCTCAGCTCTTTTTTTATGAAGGGGTAGATATCGTCCTCGTAGACGCCCATCGGCCCGCCCATTACGATAAGGGCCGAGTAGCCCTTGATATCGGCAGGCATCCTCGCGTTCTCGTAGGTTTTAAGGAACTCCGTCTTGAGGCCGGCCTCCCTCAGGGAGCCGCCTATGGTGCCGAGCCCTTCGTGAGGGACGTGCTGGATGACGAGGACCTTACGCATGGATAGCTCCGCTAAAGGGATATTCTTAATTACGCCGGTTCAATAGCGAAGTGCAACACTTGGGAGAGCAGGAAGGAAGATGCTATCCTAAGTGGCTATGTCAAAAAGAGAATATGTACACCTGTCTTTGTCTGAAAGAGACTTGATAACCACCATGCTTGCCGAGGAG
>JACRCL010000019.1 GCA_016219015.1 Deltaproteobacteria bacterium | reverse complement strand
GATCATTCAGCCCGGCATATCGCTCCCACAGGGCGTCAGAGACATCCTCCCCGACGAGGCAAGGAAGATCGGGGCGGTCGAGTCCGCCATACTCTCGGTATTCGAGGCGCATGGGTTTGAGAAGGTGATAACCCCGCTCCTCGAGTACGTGGACGTGCTCTCTCTTGGCATGGGGGAGAACCTGAAGGAGCGTGTGCTCAAGTTCATAGACCCGTCCACCGGCAAGGTGGTGGCCATCAGGCCGGACATAACCCCGCAGATAGCGAGGGTGGTGGCGACCAGGATGAGGGATTTCCCCCTGCCGCTCAAGCTCTGCTACAATGAAAACGTCCTGCGGTACCAGGAGCCGAGGGACGGCAAGAGCAGGGAGGTCCTCCAGATAGGGGCCGAGTACATATCCGCCAGGGCGGAGCCGCAGGCCGACGCCGAGATGATAATAATGGGCATAGAGGCCCTGAAAAAGCTCGGCGTAAAGAGCTTCAAGATGGACATAGGCGACGTCGGTTTCCTCAGGGCCATACTGAACCGCCTCCCGGTCGCGGAAGACGCGCGCAGGGTCATAAAGGAGACGATAGCGATAAAGGACGCCTCCGGCCTTGAATCCGTGCTGGATGACATCGGCGCGTCCATAGGGGAGCGGGACAGGAAGCTCCTGCTGAACCTCACCACCTTCTACGGGGAGGACTCGGTCATAGAAAAGGCCCTCTCTTTCAGCGACGACGCGGACGCGAGGGCGTCATTGAGCCACCTCCAGCGCGTTGTCGCCATAATCGCGGAGTGCGGCCTCGGCTCATTCGTTACCATAGACCTCGGAGAGTTCAGGGGGTTTGACTACTATACCGGGATAATATTCGAAGGCTTTGCCTCTGGCATAGGCAAGCCTATATTGAGCGGCGGCAGATACGACACACTGCTCGCGAGGTACGGCTACGCCTGCGCGGCAACGGGTTTCGCCTTTGACGTGGAGAACATCGTCTCCGCGCTCGACAGGGCGCCGGGCTGAGGCCGGAGCGTTAAAAACGTTGTAATCCGTCGGGAATATTGTAAAATAGCAGGGGCTTAAATTTCAATACAGCCGGGGAGTCCCCGGCTGAAGGAAACCGGTATCAGATGGCAAAGAACCTTGTAATCGTAGGGGCGCAGTGGGGGGATGAGGGTAAGGGCAAGATAGTAGACATATTGACGGACAGTGCCGATGTCGTGGTCCGCTTCCAGGGGGGCAACAACGCCGGGCATACCGTCATCGTCGGGGAGGAGAAGTTCATATTCCACCTCCTGCCTTCCGGCATACTCCATCCAGGCAAGACATGCGTGATAGGCGACGGCGTGGTCGTGGACCCGGAGGTGCTCCTCGGGGAGATAGAGGTCTTGAAGAAGCGCGGCATATTCAGGCCGCAGGACCTGCTCATAAGCAAGAACGCGCACCTTATAATGCCGTATCATAAGAGGCTCGACGTCGCGAGGGAGAGGCTCCGCGGCGCCAACAAGATAGGCACCACCGGCAGGGGTATAGGGCCCGCGTACGAGGACAAGGCCGCCCGGTGCGGCATAAGGTGCGGCGACCTCCTGAACGAAGCGGACTTCAGAGCGAAGCTTAAACAGAACCTCCTTGAGAAGAACCACTACATAAAGACTGTATTCCACGAGGCCGGTTTTGAGATACACGAGATATACCACGACTATATGCGGTTCGCCGCTATCATGGAGCCTTTCATAGAGAACACCTCGAAGTTCCTCGATACGGCGATGAGGTCCGGGAAGAACATACTCTTTGAGGGGGCCCAGGGCACGCTTCTGGACGTCGACCACGGCACGTACCCTTACGTGACGTCGAGCAACACGATGGCCGGAGCGGCCTCTACGGGGAGCGGCATAGGGCCCTCCAGGATAGACGCCGTCATAGGCGTGACAAAGGCCTATTCCACCCGCGTCGGCGAGGGCCCGTTCCCCACCGAGCTCAAGGGGGACGAGGCCGATAGACTCCGCGAGCAGGGTTGCGAATACGGCGCCACCACCGGGAGGCCGCGCAGGTGCGGCTGGTTCGACGCCGTGGCGGCGGGTTATGCCGCAAGGGTAAACGGCATGGACGGCCTTGTGATAACCAAGCTCGACGTGCTCGACAACCTCGATAAGCTCCAGATATGCACCGCCTACAGGTTAGACGGCAAGCTGATTGACGACTTCCCGACCGACAGCAACATCCTGTCCAGGTGCGAGCCCGTATACGAAGAGTTCGACGGATGGAGGCGGAGCAGCAAGGGCGCCAAGAGCTTCGATGATCTGCCCAAAGGGGCGCGGGCCTATATAAAAAGGCTCGCGGAGCTTACCGGGGTGGAGCCGTATATAATATCGGTGGGCGCCAACAGAAAGGAAGCCATAATACTCAAGGACCCTTTCAAATGACGGATATGGAAGATACCGGAAAACAGTTCACGAGGGCATCGAGGCATGTCCTGCAGATCCTTGCCAGGCTGACTATTGACAGGGGCAACGGCAACGAGGAGTCCTTTTTCTGCAACACCGTCAATGTCAGCTTGAGCGGCGCGTTCGTTGAGACGGGCGCGGCCATATCGATAGGTTCGCTCCTGAAGTATTCTTTCTGCATACCGGGCATCAAGACCCCGCTCAATATAACGGGGGAGATAGTGAGGAGCGAGGGCGCCCCGTCCATGGCCCACTACGGCCACCAGACCGGCATGCAATCGGCCCAGAGAAGGCTTAACCGCTACGGCATAATGTTCCTTGACATGAAAGACGAGGACAGGAGGGTGATGGAGGAATACCTGCTCTCTAAAGACGGGCCGTCGAAAAAGCATGGAGGCCCGCAGGGGAATAAGAAACGGCCTTCGTAATACCGTCGGCACCATGCCGGGTCCGTTTCAAAAGGTCGCGGAAAAATTTCTCAATGGCCTCATCCAGAGGAGCCGAAGGCTACGAAGAATCCTGTGGCGTGTTGATCGTATCAGCTGAAAAGGGGGGCTTTATGAAAGCCCCCCTTTTTTTGTTCTATGAAAGCCCCCTTTTTTTGTCCGTAGAGCGCCGCCCCGGTCTTTACCGGTTGTTACTCCCCGCGGCTTTTCCGCGCTTAATCTTCGACATATAAGGGAACAATTTCTATTCGCTCGCCTGACCCGGCGACAGGCCCGGGCCTCGCGCTCGTCATGCATGTTCAGTGTATGTGCCCCACCATAGCCTCAAGCCTCTTTATGCGTTCTTCAGTCGGGGGGTGCGTGCTGAAGAGCTTGACGAGGCTGCCTCCGCTCAGCGGGCTTACGATGAACATATGCGCCGTGGCCCCGTTATTCCCCGGCATCGGTATCCTCTTGTTGTAG
>JACRCL010000018.1 GCA_016219015.1 Deltaproteobacteria bacterium | reverse complement strand
GAACGGTAAAAACGGCAAGGTCATCGTCTGCGCCGCAATGCGAAAGCTCGTTCACATAATCTACGGCGTACTAAAAACCGGCAAGCCATTCAATCCGCATCACGCGCAAAATATCGCTTGACGGACAAAACGGTATCTACGCTACTCCGAACAATTCGTAGGTTGATTAAAAGAACGATATCCCAACAATGGATTGTTGATACAAGGTTATAATCTACATTATTTCAAAATAATCGCCAAGTGTTGACTTATAGTTACTCCCCCATCTCATACCCCACTATCCCCACCGCCACTATCGCGGCGGTTTCAGTACGCAATATCCTCTTGCCGAGGCTTACGGGCGTGAACCCGGCTTCTGTGGCCTCTTCCACCTCTTTTTCCGTGAAACCGCCTTCGGGGCCGACGAGTATCGTGACTGTCCTGTCCTTTTTTCCCCGCAGGAATTCTTTTAAGCCCACGGCATCCGGCCTTTCCGAGAGCAATATCTTCAGGCCCCTGCCGTGCGTAAGCGTATCTTTGAATGAACGGAAGGGAAGGATTTGAGGGATGTCCGGCCTCCTCGACTGTTTCGCGGCCTTCAATGCGACCTCATCCCATTTGTGGGACTTTCTCTGGCGCGCGTCCCTTTCGCCTATGCTGATGGACTTTTCAGATTTGAAGGGGATTATCGCGGTAACGCCAAGTTCGGTCGTCTTCTGGATTATAAGCTCCATCCGCTCCTTTTCAGGAAGGGCCTGAAGGAGTATGACCTCAAGGGAGCTATCGATTTTCCCGACCTCCTCGAAGATGACGATATCAGCCGAGCCTTCCTTAAGCTCCAAAAGCCTTGCCCTGAAAAGGGTATCGTCGCTGTCGATGACCGTGAACGCCGCGCCCGCCCTCGGCGCCCAGAGCAAAAGAGAGTCGAACGCCGGGCCTTCGAGGCGGAGCGCCTTTTCTATTGCACCTTTACTATCGAGTCTTATCTCGCCGTGTCCAGTCATTATCTACAGGTGTTGAGTTTTTCAGCGTCCTGCTAAATGGATGCGGAAAAAGAGGAACAAACCCCTTGCCTGAGGAATAAATTTATTATAACCTTAACTGGTTTCAGCTTGGGATGGAAGAAGAAAAAGGGGTCAATACAAACGCATTAATCAAGTGATCTTGCGTTCGTATCAGTTCCGGAGGGTCTTCAGGAAGCTGGCAAGGGTATTGAGCCTGCTCATGAAAGTGCTGTTGGAGCCGGTTGCTACCCTTTTAAGGATACTCAGAGAGGCGTTCGGGTTAAAGCCGGCCTTTTGCGTGAAGAAGACGGCGTTTATGTCGGCGTTTATCTCGTGTAGCTGGGAGGCGCTGTCGTCGGATTTCAGGCCCGGAGTTATGGTATAGTAGTCCTTCGCCTTCAGGTGGCCTATCTCGTGGGCTATCACGAAGGCTATCTCATCGTCCGAGGCGCACGCGGCCAGAAGCCCCCTTGTTATGACGACGGTCCTGTCCGGCAGCACGTGGGCGTTAAGCTCCTTCTCGTCCGAGAGGACTATCTTCGGACTTAATCCCGTGAAAGGCTCAAGCCTCTTCGATATGCTATCGACCTTGAGCCTCAGGAGGTCGGCCCCGTCGTCTGAGGCGAGCGCCGCGCCGCGCATGACGGCAAGCGCGCAGAATATCATTATGACAAGTCCGAATGTCTTTTTAAGGTCCTTCAATTTCTTTCCGGGTAAATTGAGATGGTGTTGCCTGATCTAAAATAAGCCGCACATCCAGAGGGATTTTAGCATTTCAAAATGACAAAAGCAAACAAAAACAACGCTTTGCCCATAATGATACAGGGCACGCACTCCAATGCCGGGAAGAGCGTGATAACGGCCGCCATTTTAAGGATATTGAGGAACAGGGGCATCAAGGCCGCGCCATTCAAGGCGCAGAACATGGCCTTGAACTCTTTCGTCACATCCGACGGCTGCGAGATAGGCAGGGCGCAGGCGTTCCAGGCAGAGGCCGCCGGGTGCGTCCCGACCGTCCACATGAACCCCATACTCCTGAAGCCCACCGGGGATTCCCTATCGCAGGTGATAATACACGGCAGGCCATACGGGATGATGTCCGCCTCCGAGTACCATTCCTTCAAGAAAGAGGCGCGGAGGTTCGTCCTTGAGAGCTACCTGAGCCTCGCTAAAGACTACGAGGTTATCGTCATAGAGGGCGCCGGGAGCCCGGCTGAGGTGAACCTGAGGGAGAACGACCTCGCTAACATGGGCATAGCCGAGATGTGCGACAGCCCCGTGCTTATCGTGGGGGACATAGACAGGGGCGGGGTCTTCGCCTCGATCGTCGGCACGCTCGAACTGCTATCCGAAGGGGAGAGGGAGCGGGTCAAGGGGTTTATAATAAACAGGTTCAGGGGGGATATCGGACTGTTGAGGCCGGGGCTTGAGTTCCTGCAAAAACGGACCGGCAAGCCCGTCCTCGGCGTGGTGCCTTACATAAAAGACATCGCCCTGCCGGACGAGGACAGCGTCTCGCTCGATGTCTCGGACAACGGGAAAGGCGGAGGCGCGGATAAGATAAATATCGCCGTAATAAAGCTCCCGCGCATCTCGAACTTCACGGACTTTGACCCGTTGAAGGTTGACGAGTCGGTCGAGCTTCGATTCATAGAAAACCCCGAAGATATAAGCGGGGCGGACCTCGTTATAATACCGGGGACAAAGAACACGCTCGGGGACCTTGAGTGGCTGAAGGAGAAAGGGTTCGCTGAGGCGATAAGGGGCTTCCACAAGGCCGGGGGCACGGTGGCCGGGATATGCGGCGGGTTCCAGATGCTCGGCAAAAGGGTATCCGACCCGCACGCGGTCGAGTCCTCCATCGGGTCTGCTGAGGGTCTCAAGCTCCTCGACTCCGAGACGACATTGAAAAAAGAAAAGGCGACCTTCCAGGTCCTTGCCGGGCTCGGTTCCGGCTCAGGGATAAAAGGCTACGAGATACACATGGGCGAGACCGCTTCAAACGAAGCGCCCTTCTCCACCATAAAGGAGAGGAACGGGAAGAAGGTAAATATAAAAGACGGGTCAATATCGAAGGACTTGAGGGTCTGGGGCACGTACATACACGGCCTGTTCGAGAACGACGGCTTTAGAAATCAGCTCCTATCGGAGCTTAAGAGGAAGAAGGGGATAGGCGCGGTAAGCGCGGGTTCCTACGGCTCCATAAAAGAGGCCGCGATAGAAAGGCTTGCCCGCACTGTGGAAGAAAATATCGATATGGAGATGCTCAGGGGCTTCATAGGTTTAACTGGCTGCTAAAAAAGTGAAGAAGTTCCCTGAGCCGTCATTCTGAGGAGCCGAAGGCGACGAAGAATCTGCTTGTTGGTTCTATAAAATAAGGAAAATACAATAATGTTCAACCCCATAAACCCCGTCCCTTTCCCGCCGATAATAGTCGTATTCGGCGTAATACTCGACCTTGTCATCGGCGACCCGGAGAGGCTCCCGCACCCCGTAAGGTGGATAGGCAGGCTCATAGGACTCCTTGAAAACCTTTTAAGGAGACCCGCCCCCACTCCGAAAAAAGAGAGGCTCGCGGGCGTCACCCTGGGGGTGATAACGGTCTCAGCGACATACGGGGCCGCGCTTCTTGCGCTCTACTTTGCCTACAGCCTTTCCACGCCGCTATATTTTCTGGTCTCCACATACCTTGTCTGGTCGTGCCTCTCGATAAAGTCATTGAGAACAGAGGCGAGGGAGGTCGCCGGCCTCGTTACAGGGGGGACGCTGAATGAAGCGCGCAGCCGCCTTTCAAGGATAGTCGGGAGGGATACCGGAGGGCTTACGGAGGAGGGGGTCTTAAGAGCTACCGTAGAGACTGTATCCGAGAACACCTCCGACGGCATAGTAGCCCCGCTCTTCTACCTCGCCCTCGGCGGCCCGGCCCTTATGCTCGCATATAAGGCGGTAAATACGCTCGATTCGATGGTCGGGTACAAGAACGAGAGGTACATCGACTTCGGCAGGTTTTCGGCAAGGCTCGACGACTTCGCCAACTACCTCCCGGCCCGGATAACCGCGCTCCTCATGGTGTGCGCCTCTTTTATTTTAGGATATAATTGGATAAAGTCTTTCAAGGTGCTCATCCGGGACGGCAGGGCGCACCCGAGCCCGAACGCCGGTTTCCCGGAGGCGGCCGTTGCCGGGGCCCTGAGCATAAGGCTCGGCGGAGGGGCTGACTATGGGGGGGTCTTCCAGCCCAAACCTTTCATAGGCGAAGGGGATGGCGCGGCCATAACCGTGAAAGACGTCGATTCGAGCGTAAGGATAATGGGCGTAAGCTCGCTTATCATGGTGTTTCTGACATTCGTCTTCAGGGTTATAGCGATATTTCTGTTGTGAAGCGCGCTTTAGTATTGTATAACGGCTCGAAAACAAAGATATAAGCACGCAAGGGGGTTCCCATGCTCAATGCTCTGCGGTTCATACTCTACATCAGCATAGTGGTATGGGTGGGCATGCTTATATTCTTTACTTTCATCGTAGCCCCGAGTATATTCAAGGTGCTCCCGAAAGATTTGGCCGCCGCGTTGGTCTCCGAGATATTCCCCAAGTTCTGGATAGCCGGTTATGTTTCCGGGGTCCTCTCGCTCGGGTCCCTGATAGCCATATCGTTCATAGAGAAGGGCTTCCCGGCCGCGCGCCTGCTCCTCATATCCCTCATGACGGCCGTGACCTTCTATAACGGCATGGTCGTGAACACGAGGGCGAAGGAGGTGCAGGCCCGCATCATGGCCGCCGAAGACCCCGTTAAAAAGGAATCGCTCAGGGCGGACTTCAAGTCCATACACATGCAGAGCTACATGCTCAACATGGTCACGATGGCTTCCGGGGTGGCGGTCATATACTTCATGGCCCGAAGCTTGAGGCTTTAGTCTCGACCCTAAAGGAGGGTTTATGGACAGGACCTACAAGAAGGTAGAGCTGGTCGGTATCTCCTCAAAGAGCTTTGAGGACGCGGTGAACAACGCCATAGACAAGGCCGCAAAAAGCCTCCACGGCATGGCTTGGTTCGAGGTGACCGAGCAGCACGGAAAGATAACCGACGGGAAGATAACGGAGTTCCAGTCGGTCATAAAGGTCGCCTTCAAGGTGGATTGAGCTTGTCCGCCGATCTCATTTTTTAATAAAGGATGCCTAAAGCCTGAAACCCGCCTCGAAGCGGATGTACCAGCCTATTCGCCGTGCATTTTCAGGAGTAAGCAGTTTGATGGGTAATAACAACCTCAAGCCCTTCTTTGACCCCCGCTCGGTGGCCGTTGTCGGCGCCTCGGACAAGCCCGGAAAGATATCGAACATAATCGTCAGGAGCCTCAAGGCGGCCTTCCCCGGCCCCATATACCCCGTAAACCCGAAATACACCTCCGTAGAAGGCCTCAAGTGCTACCCATCGGTGCAGGATATCGACGGCAAGGTAGACCTGGCGATATACGCGCTGCCAGCCGGTGCGACACCCGATGCCATAAGGTCCTCGTCCGGCAAGGTGGGCGGCGCGATACTTGTAAGCGGCGGGTTCGCCGAGGCGGGGGAGAGCGGCAGGGCCCTTGAAAAAGAGCTTAAAGAGACGGCCCGCCATGAGGGCATAAGGATAATCGGCCCGAACTGCATGGGCATATACGATAACGTTTCCAGGCTCGATACCTTCTTCATCTCCACGGAGCGTATAAGGAGGCCCGCGCCCGGAGGCGTTTCGATAATTTCCCAGAGCGGGTCTTTCGCCATAACAGCGATGGACGAGCTCGCCTCCGAGGGCGTGGGCGTGGCTCGGGTGATAAGCTACGGGAACAGGATGGACGTGAACGAGTCCGACTGCCTCGAGTTCCTCGCCGACGACCCGGCCACGACCGCGGTGGCGCTGTATATAGAATCTGTCGAGGACGGCAGGCGGTTCGTCGAGGCGGCCAAAAGGTGCTCCTCGAAAAAGCCCGTCATGGCCGTGAAGGTGGGCAAATACGGCGCCGGGGCCAGGGCGGCGCTGTCGCATACCGGGGCCATGGCAGGGAGGCTCGAGGTCTACCGCGCGGCCTTCAAAAAGGCCGGGGTCGTCGAGCTTGCGGGGTATGAGGACTTCCTCGCCGGGTGTAAGGTCTTCGGAAAAGACCTCCGGCCGGAAGGCAACAGGGTGATGATAATAACCGACGGCGGGGGCATGGGCGTCGAGATAGCCGACGCCTGCCTCGCGATGGGCCTTGAGGTCCCGCCGCTTACAGAGGACGTAAAAGAAGCCATCGCGCCGCTTTTCCCGCAGTACTTCGCCATAGGCAACCCCATAGACCTGACCGGCAGCGCGACCGACGATATGTTCGCGCAGGCCCTCGAGAAGGCCATGTCGAGCGACGGCTTCGATATCGCGATAGTAGCCGCGCTCTGGGGGCCGCCCGCGCTTACGGACGACCTGCCGGAGCTTCTCTCGGAAAAGGCCGTGTTCACGGGCAAGCCCGTCATAATATGCTCGCCGGGGGGCGAGTATACGAGGCAGCGCCTCGGCCTTTTCAGGAAGTTCGGCTTCCCGGTCTTCACTACGCCCGAGGGCGCGGTAAGGGGGGCGGCGGCGCTCGCCCGCAATAGGAAGAGGGCAGATGGATAACAGGGAGATAGAGAGGCTCGTAAAAGAGGCCGTAAGCCTCGGCAAAAAGACGCTCGTCGAGCCCGAGGCAAAGGAGGTCCTGAGGCTCGCCTCCATACCCGTGCCGAGGTTCCAGGTCGTGAAGGACGTAACAGCCGCCGTGGAGGCCGCGGGCAGGATAGGCTACCCGCTTGTTTTGAAGCTCGTATCGCCCGACATAACGCACAAGAGCGACGTGGGCGGGGTCGCTGTCGGGATAAAGGACGCGAAGGAGCTCGAGCTGACGTGGTCGCAGATGATCTTGAACGTGGCCGACGAGAACCCGGTGGCCATGATCGAGGGCTTCCTTATAGAGGAGATGGCCCCGAAGGGGGTCGAGGTGATAGTAGGGGCGATAAAGGACGAGCAGTTCGGCCCGGTGGCGATGTTCGGGGTCGGCGGTGTCGCGGTCGAGCTTATGAAGGACGTCTCTTTCAGGCTCGCCCCGCTCGACAAGAAAGAGGCCTTCGAGATGATGGCGGAGGTCAAGGGCTTCCCGCTCCTTACGGGCTTCAGGGGCGGCTCGTTCAAGGACCTCGACGCCATAGCCGACGTCATAATAAAGCTCGCCGGAGTGATAAGCTCGACCGACGGGCTGAAGGAGATAGAGATAAACCCCCTTATCGTCTACGACGAGGGGGCGATAGCCGTGGACGCGAGGGCGGTCATCGGATAAGGGGGCTGAGGCGTTTTTTGGCGTTGAGGCTTTTGCATAAGTTTTGGATAATGAAAGCGGCTTGCCAGCCGCTTAGTTTTTTAGGAGAGGGCGTCATGAAAGACATACACGGCGGGGATATATGGGAGGCGTCAAGGAGGGCCGGTAAAAGCCCGGGCGAGATACTGGACTTCAGCTCCAGCTTAAACCCCTTCGGCCTTCCGAAGAAGGCCGCGTCCGCTGTAAAAGACGCCTTGAGGTACGTCTCCCCTTACCCTGACCCGTCATCTTTTTTACTCAGGCAGGCGCTATCCATTTTCCATGCCATCGACACCAACGGTATCGTCCCGGGCAACGGCTCAACCGAGCTTATCTACGCGCTCCCACGTGTCCTGAGGCCTGAAAGGGCGCTCATAGTGGAGCCTGCCTTCAGCGAATACAGGAGCTCGCTTGAGCTTTCCGGGTGCAGGACGGAAAGCCTTGTCCTCAGGGAGGAAGAGGGCTTCAGGCTCGACCTCGACAGTTTCGGCAGGAAGGTAAAGAGGGGCTACGGGGCCGTCTATATCGCCAACCCCTCGAACCCCACGGGGGCGCTCATAGGGAAAGAAACCCTCATGGAGGCGGCAAGGCTCTGTAGAAAAAACGGCGCGTGGCTAATAGTAGACGAGGCGTTCATGGATTTTTGCGAGGATGGGTCTGTGAAATCCTCCGCAGGCAGGGAGAAAAACCTGATAGTGCTCCGCTCGATGACGAAGTTCTTCTCGATGGCGGGCCTGAGGCTCGGGTTCCTGATAGCCAATGGAAGCACGGCGGAGAGGTTCCGCAAGTCCCTGCCGCCGTGGTCCGTGAACACGCTCGCGGCTTACGCGGCGATGGGCGCGGTTAATGACAGGCATTATATCGATAAGACCCGTGCCTGGCTCGGCGCTGAAAGGGATTTTCTTTCCGGCGCGCTCTCAGGGCTGGGGCTGAAGGTCTTCCCGTCTTCCGCGAACTTCCTCATGGCGAAGACCGGCTCAACCCAGCCCCCGGCAAACGAGATAAGGGAAAGGCTCTTGAGCCGCGGCATACTCATACGGGACTTGAGCGCTTTCAAAGGCCTCGGGCGGAGGTACTTGAGGGTGGCCGTAAGGACAAGACAGGAGGACAAAACGCTCATCAACGCCTTAAGGCAGGAGCTTGAGGTAAAAAGGGTGCTAAAAGGGCGGCTGAAAGGGCTTGGCCGGGTCAAGACGCTTGAATGATGTAGAAAAAGTTTATCCTTAAACAGCCTGCTAAGGCCTCCTGTCCGCGAGCACGGCGTTTATCACCCTGCCGAACTCGGGGACCGTATAGGGCTTTGTTATGACGCCCTTGAACCCGTGTTTATGGTATTCGGACATGATAGGGTCTTTTGAGTAGCCGCTCGATACTATCGCCCTAACATCGGGGTCTATCTCAAGGAGCCGCTTCAAGGCGTCTTTCCCGCCCATGCCGTCCGGCACGGTAAGGTCCAATATGACTGCGTCAAAAGGCGAGCCCGCCTCTTTAGCCTTTTTAAACAGCTCTATGGCGCCTTCCCCGGTCCCGGCGAATTCGGCCGTGCAGCCCAGCAGCTCCAGCATATCCCCTGATACGTCCCTTACCATCTGCTCGTCGTCCATCACGAGCACCTTGCCCCTGTGCGCGGAGTTCCTCCGGGCCCCTTCGGTCAAAGAGGCCGTTTGCGCCGAGGGTAGGTAGATGGAAAAGCTCGAGCCCTCTCCGGCCTTCGATTCCGCGGCTATGTGGCCCCGGTGCTTTTTTATTATCGAATATGAGATGGCCAGCCCCAGCCCGCTCGCTTTTTTCCTGGTCGTAAAGAACGGGTCGAAGACCTTGCTGAGGACCTTTTTGGTCATCCCGATGCCGCGGTCCTTTACCGTTATCTTCACGTACTCGCCGGGCTTGAGCGGGAGCGCCGTGACGGAGTCCACGACGGCGTTCTCCGCGCTTACGGTGACCGCGCCCCCGCCCGGCATCGCCTGCCGGGCGTTCAGTATGATGTTATTTATGACCTGCGCTATCTGGCCCTGGTCGGCCTCGACAGGCCAGAGGCCGCGCGGGAAAAGGAACTTGCAGGATACGTCGGTGCCCCTCAATACCAGCCCGGCCGAGTCCCTTATGAGCTGCTCTATGTGCGAAGGCTCGGTAAGGGGTTCTCCCCCGCGCGAGAAGGTCAGGAGCTGTTTCGTGAGGTCCTTTGAGCGCAGGGCCGCGTTCTCGACCTTGTCCAGGAGCTCGAAGGCCTTGTCGCCGGGCTTGAGGTAGTTCTTGGCGATGGATACGTTTCCGAGCACGCCAAGGAGGAGGTTGTTGAAGTCATGGGCTATGCCCCCGGCCAGCACCCCGATGGAGTCGAGCTTCTGGGCCTTCAGAAGCTCCGCCTCTATCTTCTTCCGTTCGGTTATGTCCTGTAATATGCTTATGAACAGGGGCTCGCCGTCCGCGCTCGTCTGGCTTACCGATGTAAGAGAGCCGAGGAACTCCGCCCCGTTCTTTTTTTTGCACCTTATCTCGATCTCCCTGGCCGCCCCGAGCTTTATCATCTCGACTGATACGCCCCTGTCTTCCGGGTTTACGTACAGCGACGGGACGGTAAACTTCATGAGCTCTTCCTTCGAGCCGAAGCCGAATATCCTGCAGATGGCGGTGTTGGCCTCAAGGAAATCGCCCGCCTCGTTCGTGACGGAAACGCCTATGGGCAGGCTCTCGATCAGGCCCCTGAACTTCTTTTCCGACTCCGCGAGCCTCTCCTCCGCCCTTTTCCTTTCGGTTATGTCCTGCACGGTCCCGGACATCCTCAGGGGGGCGCCGTCCTTGTCAAAGAAGACCCGTGCCCGGGAATGCACGGTACGCACGCTCCCGTCAGACAGCACGACCCTGTAGTCGAAAGAATACGGGTTTTTGCCTTTGAAGGCGTCTTCAGCCGTTTTCTTGAAAAGCTCGACGTCGTCGGGGTGGACGAGCTTCAGCATCGACTCGTAAGTGGCGTATTTCGCATAAAACTCCTCTTTTGTGACCCCGAATATCCTGAAGACCTCATCAGACCAGTATTTCTTATCTTTTACTATGTCGTACTCCCAGCTCCCGATATGCCCTATCTCCTGGGCCTCCTTCAGCTTTTCCTCGCTCGCCCTCAAGGCGTCCTCGGCGGCCTTCCTTTCGGTTATGTCGGCGGATATCCCGCACACGGCCCCGGGTATCGACGGGATGGTGAACTTCATCGAGATATACGTATGTACGTTGCCGTCCGGGTGGAGCGCGTTTTCCTCGAATTTGAGCGGGAGGCCCGCTTCGAGGACGAGCCTGTCGTTTTCACGGAACTTATCCGCCATATCTTCAGGGAATACGCCGTAGTCCGTCATGCCCAATAGTTGTTCCTTTTTTATATTGAAAAGCGTCTCGTACCGCCTGTTCACGAGCATGTATTTGCCGTTCCTGTCCTTGAGGTAGATGACGGCCATGGAGTTGTCGATTATCGACTGGAGCATCTCCATCGTCTTTTTTCCGCTCTCCTCGGCCTTCTCGCGCCGGAGCTCGAGGGAGGCCCTCAGGGCGAATATCCGGAAGATGCCGCACGGGTCCGGCTCGGCGGGCAGGGGCTCGGTGCCCATCGCGACGAGTATCCCGAAGGGTTCCTTATCGGCATCGAGCAGCGGAACGCCGATATAGCTTTCTATGCCCATCTTTGCAAGGAGCATGTCTTCGGGGAAGAGCGCGCTTACATTCTCCGGGTAGCAGCACAGGCCCCTGTTTATCACCTTTTCGCAGGGCGAGTTGGCCAATCCGTACTCGAAATTCTCCGCGAACCCGTCCCCTGCCCAGAGCACCCGCGTGCGCACCCTGTCCCGGTTTTCCCCCAGCAGCTCGCCTACGAACGCGTAACGGAGCTTCAAGGTCGAGGCGAGGTGGCGCGCGAGAGAGCGGAGGAACTCCTCGCCGGTTACCGAAGAGGTCCCCTCGATGAGCGCCTTGAGCATCTCTTCGACGCCCTTGCGCCTTTTTATCTCCTCTTCGAGCGCGGCGTTCATGGAGGTAAGCTCGGCTGTCCTCTCGACGACCTTCCGCTCAAGCTCTTCCCTCGTCTTCAAGAGGGTTTCCTGGGCCTTTTTCCGCGAGGTTATCTCGCGCTTTATCCCGAGGACGAGGTCCTTCCCGTTGCTTTTGAAGGGCTTTACCGTAAGCTCGACCCAGACCTCGGAGCCGTCTTTTTTCCTCATCCTGGACTCCGGGACGAAGGCCCCGTGCCTCCAGCTCTGCTCCCCCCGCTTGAAGGCCGCCTCCACGTCCTCCGGGAAAAGGAGAAGCCTTACGTCGGACGAGAGGAACTCCTCTTCGGCATAGCCGAACATCCTGCAGCCGGCCGGGTTCACGTCCACGTAGCGCCCGGTGAGGTCGATTATGAACATCCCGTCCATGGCGGACCGGAATATCTCGCGATAGCACGCCTCATTCGGCGAGACGGGCTTTCCGCAGCGCTCGATCTCGCTTAAGCGCCTCCTTAGAGACTCTATTTCATCCTTGAGATTTTTTTCGGTATCTTCCATAACGTCTTTCCCCTCAGACCTCTTTCAGGCGCGGCCTCCTATAAGACAAGGTGCCTGTCCAGGGTCCTGTACTGTATCGCCTCGGAGACGTGGTGGGACATTATGTTCTCCTCTCCTTCGAGGTCGGCTATGGTCCTTGCCACCTTGAGTATCCTCGTGTAGGCCCGGGCCGAGAGCCCCAACCTGTCGACCGCCGTCTCCAGCAGCCTTGATGAGTCGGAGGTTATACCGCAGTATTTCTTTATGAGCCTCGACGGGAGGCGGCTGTTGGAAAAGACCTTGCTCCCCCTGAAGCGCTCCGCCTGCACCCCTCGCGCCCTGTCCACGCGCTTTTTCACCTCCGCGGAGCACTCGCCCGCGCCGTCGCGCGTAAGCTCCCTGAACCTTACGGCAGGCACGTCGCAGTGTATGTCTATCCTGTCAAGCAGGGGGCCCGATATCCGCGACCTGTACTGCTGCACCTGCATGGGCGTGCAGACGCACTCCTTGTGCGCGTCCCCGAGGAACCCGCAGGGGCAGGGGTTCATCGCCGCCACGAGCATGAAATCCGACGGGTAGGTGAGCGATATCGCCGCCCTCGAGATAGATACCTTGCCTTCCTCTATAGGCTGCCTCAGGACCTCGAGGACGTTTTTCTTGAACTCGGGCAGCTCATCGAGGAAGAGCACGCCGTTATGGGCGAGGCTGACCTCTCCGGGCCTCGGTATCTTCCCCCCGCCGATCATCCCGGCGTCCGATATCGTATGGTGGGGGGACCGGAACGGCCTCTCCGTGACGAGGGCCCTGCTTGGGTCGAGCACTCCAGCAATGCTGTGGACCTTGGTTGTGTCTATGGCCTCGTCGAGCGTCATGTCCGGGAGTATGGCAGGCAGCCTCATGGCGAGCATGGTCTTTCCGGAGCCCGGCGGGCCTATCATGAGCATGTTGTGGCCCCCGGCGGCCGCCACTTCCATGGCCCTTTTCACGGCCTCCTGCCCCTTCACCTCCGACAGGTCGAGCGCGGGAACCCCGGGGTTCCAGAAGGATTCCTTTATATCAGCCTTGACGGGCGCCATAGATAGCTCGCCGTTAAGGAACTGGACGAGCTCCGGCAGGCTCTCGACCCCGTAGACCTCCGTCCCCTCGACCAGCGCGGCCTCGATCGAGTTCTCCTTCGGGATGATAAGCTTCTTGTTGTGGGCCCTCGCGCACAGGGCGACTGAGAGCGCGCCCCTTATGGGCTTTACCCTGCCGTCGAGCGAAAGCTCCCCGAGCATCATGTATTCGCTTAAACTTTCGTTATTGACCGCGCCCTCGGCCCTGAGTATGCCTACTGCCACGGGGAGGTCGAACGCGGTCCCTTCCTTTTTTGTATGGGCCGGCGCCAGGTTTACGGTTATCCTTTTCGCGGGGAAGATGTAGCCGGAGTTCTTTATTGCGGATTTTACCCTGTCCTTGCTCTCTTTTACGGCGTTATCGGGCAGGCCGACCGTCGAGAAGGAAGGGAGGCCTCTTGAGATATCGACCTCGGCCTCGACAAGATAAGCGTCTATCCCAAGGGTTGCGCTTGTGCAGACCTTAGCGAGCATTGCGGAGTGTCTCCAAACTCAGATTGTAATGAATCTTTTATTGGAATTCCTAAACTGTGCTTGATGGTAACAGTAAAAAACGCATGATACAAGGAAAAGCGGCCTTCATCCATTAAAATTTTCGCATAGTCTGACAAACCCCGGCGCAAAGGCCGGGTTTGACGCGAAATGGATGTGGATGTACGTGGCGAGCGCGTTCTTGTAAAGGAAACCTTCCGGGGACCCCGCGCCGCCTTTTTTGATTGTGAACACCTTTTTTATCCCCGGCAACGCCTTCGAGATTTTTGAATAATGGTACTCGTGGCCTTTAAGGACCGAGCCTTCCTTGATAAAGGGACAACCCCGCCTTATCGTGACCTCCCTGTAGCCGAGGGCCGCCCTCGAACCCATCATCTCCGTCTCCCACGGGAACAGGCCCACGCCTTCAAAGGACCTCCCCGTGCTATCCCGCATCTTTTCGCCGAGGTACATGAGCCCGCCGCACTCTGCGAATATCGGCATGCCCTTCCGGGCGAGCGCCCTTATCTCATCTCTCAAGGACGAGTTCCGCGCGAGCCTTTCGGCGTGCAGCTCCGGGTAGCCCCCGCCGATATAGACCCCCGAGGCCCCTTCGGGCAGCCGCCTGTCCTTCAAGGGGCTGAAAAAGACCAACTCCGCGCCGAGGCCTTCGAGTATTTCGAGGTTCTCCCGGTAATAGAATGAGAAGGCGTCGTCGAGGGCAACGGCTATCTTTACGGTTTTTTCGGAATCTCTTTTCTTTGTCTTTACGGGCCGGGGGGGCCTCATACCCTTAAGGAGCGGGCCAAGGTCGATATTTTCTTCGACGATGGAAGACGCCTTTTTAACGAGCCTCTCCCACCCGCCTGTCTTGAATTCCCCCTGCGTCATCAGCCCGAGATGGCGCTCAGGTATAGTCAACCCGGCGTCCCTTGGGATATAGCCGAGCGTCTTTATGCCGGACTTGGCGGGGATGGAGCTTTTTATTATCTCGAAGTGCCTTTGCGAGCCGACCCTGTTGAAGACGGCCCACCGTATATCAACGCCTCTGTCGAATTCCTTGAAGCCCTTTATGACCGCCCCTATCGACCTCGAAGCCTTCGACGAGTCTATGACGAGGAGGACAGGGACCTTGAGGACCTTTGAAAGATGGGCGGTCGAGCCCTCCTCCGACGGGCCGTTGCCGTCGAACAGGCCCATTACGCCCTCGATGACGCCTATGGAAGCGCCGTCCATCTTTTCAGAGAAGGTCTTTCTTACGGCCTCCCGCCCCATCATCCATGTGTCGAGGTTGTAGGAGGGGCGTTTTAGTAAGGCGGCGTGGTAGCCGGGGTCTATGTAGTCGGGGCCTGCCTTGAAGGGCTGGACAGTCGCGCCCCTTCTACGCAGGGCCTCCATTATGCCGAGGGTAATGACGGTCTTTCCAACGCCGCTATTTGTCCCGGCTATAATAAAGGCAGACGGGCTTTTTCTGTTTTTCATAGTCGGCCTTGTCGAGATAGTAAAGCGGGGCTAATAGAGCTTTGTCTCTCCCATCTCCTGGTTAGGCCCGCCGTTAAGGAGCTTTACGACCTTTACCCCGTCGCTGAAGTAATCGATGAGGTTCAGGCACCCGTAGTCCTGCTCTATCCTGAAAAAGTTCTCGATGGGCAGGCCCATCGCGTCGGTCAGCACGACCCTGTTGACCCCGCCGTGCGCCACTACGCATACGGCCTTGCCCGTGTGGGCGTTTATGATATTTTCTATCGCCGGGAGCACGCGCGCCTTGAGATCGCCCAGGCTCTCGCCCTCCTTTACCCTGGATGTTGCGAGGTCCCTGAAGCTGAAGCCCGACTCCTCGGGGTATCTTACGATAGCCTCCTCCCTTGTGAGCCCCTCCCACCTGCCGAGGTGCAGTTCCCTCAGGGCGTGTACCCTTTTGGGCGTAAGCCCGAGCCCCCTGGCTATTATGTCCGCGCCCTTTGCCGCCCTCTTGAGGTCGCTCGAATAGACGGCGTCTATCTTTACGCCCGAGAGGAACGCGGCGAGTCTGTCCATCTGCTCTACTCCGACATCCGTTATGTCAACGTCGAAGTGGCCGTTGTACCGGTACTCGTGGTGGTTTACCACCTGACCGTGGCGTATTAGAACTAACCTTGTCATCTCCATGCTCTACCTCTAACACGAACGCGATAAATGTCCTTAATAATACTCTGTAAGTATGTTTGCAAGCCCCAGGAACATCACGAGGAAGAGCACCTCCGCCACCTCGCTCTGGAACCCGAAGACGTCCCCCGTGACCCCGCCGAGCTTATTTTTAAAGAAGCGCGTAAAGCCCCATGTCACGGCCCAGAGGCCGCCGAGGAGTATCAGGGAGAACAGACCGAGCGCGAGGGCGGACAACGCGGCCGTGATGACCGTAGCCTTTACAAGCGTTGCGCCGCGTATGCCCGTGAACGCGGCCCCGAGCCCTCCGCCGGGCCTCGCGTAAGAGGACGCGTAGGCCATCGGCACCATCGCCCACCTGCCCGCTACCGGGAATATGAAAAGCGCCTGCCTCTTCGCGTCCTGCGGCAGGTTATCTATAGCGAGGTATTTAAGGAGTATAAGTATAATAAGGAAGGCGACCCCTATGGCCCCCGAGGAGGAGTCGCGCATGATCGTAAGCCTCTCCTCCTTCGTGTTCCCGCCCGCCAGCCCGTCCACCGTATCGGCGAAGCCGTCGAGGTGGAGCCCCCCGTTAGTGAGCACAAGGACCAATACCAGCGCCCCGGCCACAATGCCGGATGGCAGCAGCCCTGAAAGGATGTAATCCGCGGCCACGAGTATAAGCCCCTGCGCCGCGCCCACCACCGGGAACCATGCCATCGAGCCTGAAAGCTCCTCGGGCAGGGGGGCCATATCCTTTTTTATAGGGAAAACGGTAAGGAACTGGAAGGCGAGTATGAGGCGCTTCATTTTTTATCCAACAGGACGCCTTCTCAGGCGTTTTTTTCGGAAACCCCGGCGTCCCCGAAGGTCGCCATCTCATTATATATCTTTACGCCCGCCTCGACCAGATATATCCCGATCGCCGCGCCGGTGCCTTCGCCGAGCCTTAAGTTCAGGTCCACAAATGATTTCAGCCCCATCCTCTTGAGCATCACGGCGTGGCCCTTCTCGACGGAGTTGTGCGCGGAGAAGATGTAGTCCCTGACCTCTCTTTTAAGCTCGCAGGCCACGAGCGCCCCGGCCGTGGAGATGAACCCGTCCACGACCACGGGGACCCTTTTGGCGGCCGCGCCTATGACGAGGCCCGCTATCCCGGCTATCTCCGCGCCGCCGAGCTTTGAAAGGACGTCGATGGCGTCGGACGGGTCGGGCCTGTTTACCTTTATGGCGTCCTCTATGACCCTGACCTTGTTCTCGAACACTTTATCGTCGATCCCCGTGCCCCTGCCCGTGACCTCCTCGGCGGGTAAACCGGAGAAGGCCGCGATTATCGCGCTCGAAGGCGTAGTATTGGCTATGCCCATCTCGCCCGTGCCGAATACCGCGCCCTTGACGGCGTATTGATACGCGAGGTCTATGCCTACCTCCATGCACGCTATTGCCTGTTCCCTTGTCATGGCCGGGCCGAGCCTGATGTTCTTCGTGCCGCTAATGACCTTTCTTTTGAGCAGGCCCTGAACGTCTCCGAAGTCGAAGTCCACGCCGATATCGACCACGACGACCTCGGCGCCCGCGTGCCTGGCGAGCACGTTTATCCCGGCCCCGCCGTTAAGGAAGTTATAGACCATCTGGCGGGTGACCTCCTTGGGGAAGGCCGACACGCCCTCGTCCGCTACTCCGTGGTCCCCGGCGAAGGTGAATATCACTTTCCTGTTTACCAGGGGCATCGTCTCCCCGGTTATGGCCACGAACCTTCTCGCGAACTCCTCGAGGCGGCCGAGGCTGTCCTTGGGCTTGGTGAGCATGTCGAGCCGGGCCTGGGCCTTATCGAGGAGATTCGTATCTA
This sequence comes from Deltaproteobacteria bacterium, assembly GCA_016219015.1. Lineage (GTDB taxonomy): Bacteria > Desulfobacterota > GWC2-55-46 > GWC2-55-46 > GWC2-55-46 > JACRCL01. Next base: position 36,700 of record JACRCL010000018.1, on the reverse strand, counting down.
TCGGTACGATCTTTTCAAGGGCGCTATTCAACAGCCGCATCTTTTTTCTCCTGAAAGTATTTTGATGAGATTAGCGTGCCTATTAGGCCCCCCACGCCCGAGAGGGCAAGGAGCAATATAAAATAGAAGACCCTGTTCGGCTCGCCCGCGGACCTTGTCCAGAAGAGTATCGCTACGGGCAGCGTCAGCACCACGGGCCAGATTATCCCGGCCTTGATGTTTTTAGCGGAGATTATGAGCCCGGTTATCACGCCCATCACGAGCCCTACACCGGGGGTTATGAAGAGGTTGGAGAACCGGGACGCCTCCGGGAGCATCCTGTCGAAGAGCCCCTGGTTGGCGGCTATGAAGGCCTTTGCCTCGTCCGAGGTCCTGCCCTTGAAGAACGTCGCCATGAACCTGCCGTATGGCGAAACCTTGAGGGCCGTCAGTGCCCACAAAATAAAGGCGTATATGAAGAAGAACGCCATGTTGCCCGCGAAGAACGCCGCGAATATTCTTATCTTGTTGTTCATGCCCCTCCGAAGGCTACCTCTAAAAATTGTTCTTTTTCCTGATCTCTGCGTCAGGTCGAAAATAAAAATGCTCACATATTACCATATATGCTGCGCTTTTTATTTCCGCCCTTCCTTGACCTCAGAAAAAATTCCTAATTTTTGTGAGGCAGCCTTTAGTTTTAATGGCATCCCCGCGGCCACAAAATACGCCTCTGAGGCCGATGCCGCCATCCGCTGGTTTATTACCCCCGAAAGCTCCCTGAACCTCCTCGCAAGGGGCGTTGCCGGGACTATGCCGAGCCCGACCTCGTTCGATACCGCTATTATCGACAGGGTGGAGCTAAAGCAGGCCGAGGCAAGTGTAGCGCCCCTTCTTTCTATTTCGCCATCATTCAAGCCTTCCGCAAGCAGGTTCGTGACCCAGAGCGTAAGGCAGTCTATGAGCACTACCCCGGCTCCGTCCTTCTCAAGGCCCCTGAGCCTCTCTTCAATCGACCTGGGCTCCTCTATCGTCGTCCAGCCGTTGCCCCTCTCCTGCCTGTGCCTTCTTATCTTCTCTTCCATCTCGCCGTCGAGCGCCTCTGCCGTGGCGAGATATATCTTCCGCCCGGCAAACCCCTGCCCGAGCCCCAGGGCGAATGAGCTTTTCCCGCTCTTGGCGCCGCCGGTTATGAAGATGAATTTCTTATCCATAGTTTTGGAAAATTTTTTACTACACAAGTACGCCTGCGGTTTTCCCTTTAAACCCTCCCCCTTGACGGGGGAGGGTAGGGTGGGGGTGAAATGGTTATCGGTTTACGGTTATAGGTTGTCACCAGATAACGGATAACCGATAACTGATAACTCTTCCCCTCAGTCCCCTCCCATCAAGGGAGGGGACTGAGGGGAAGGACGTACTTTAAAACTCTATCCCCTTCCTCGCCTTTACTCCGTTATCATACGGGTGCTTAATCTTTAGCATCTCGGTCACGTAGTCGGCAACCTGCACAAGCTCCATCGAGGCGTTCCTGCCCGTAAGCACTACCTCGAGGCGGGCGGGCTTGTTTTTAAGGAAGCCGAGGACGTCTTCCAGCTCTATCCACCCGCCGTTTATCGCGGATATCGCCTCGTCGAGCACGAGGAGGCCGGCCCCTTCCTCTACGGCCTTTTTCTTCGCCGCCTCATAAGTCGTTCGGATGGCCTCTTTTACCTTCTGATGGTCCGTACGTTCCTTCGTGAACAGCGGATGCCTGCAGTTGGAGCGGATAAGCTCGATGCCCGACGACCTGAAAATGTCCTTTTCCCCGGACGAGGCGCCGTCCTCCTTGAAGAACTGGACGAAGAGCACCTTGAAGCCCTGCCCGGCGGCCCTTATCGCGAGCCCTATGGCGGCCGTCGTCTTCCCCTTGCCGTCGCCCGTATATATATGTATCAGGCCCTGACCGTTCATCTTAACCCCTGAGTTAAAGGTCATAAATAATAATTGTCATATAACATAATAAAAAAACCCATCCCTCTTTCGAGGGATGGGTTTAGCAGTTTGCGCGCAGCCCGTGTCGGAAAATACAGGAAGTTTCCGGGCCTTCTCCCTCGGAAGGCCTTGACTCAGATACATACGGGCAGGTCTCCTGGCTTGCGGGTCGTCCTACTCTCCCTGCCTTCCCGGCGTACGCCAGTGGCAGTCAAGGATTTCGTCGCCGCTTACAGTTGCGGGGCAGCTCCCGATTATATACGGGATTCCCTTTTAGCCCGCTTGTGCGGGCACCCGTCTGCGAGTGGATTAAGGCTAACAGGTTTGAGCATTGAGCGTCAAGGGAATTCTAAAAACTTTTTTATCGCCTCTATAGCCCTTTTTGTCTCGTCCTCGCCGTGCGGCTCAATCGTATAGACGGCCTGCGGGGCGTATTTTTCGATAAGGCTGAAGTACGTCTTGAAGTCTATCGAGCCCTCTCCTATGGGTAGGTGCTCGTCCGCCACGCCGTTGTTATCGTGCAGATGTACCTCTGCTATAAAAGTCCCGAGCTCCACGAACCAGTCTTCGACCGCCACCGAGGAAAAGACGCTCAGGTGGCCTGAATCGATGCATACGCGGAAGTTCGGGGAGCCTATCTCATCGGCCAGCGTCTTCAGGGTTGACGGCGTCTTCTCGAATATGTTCTCCGCGGCTATTACGGCGCCGATCCTCTCGGCCTCTTTTACGAAACGGGGCCAGGTCTTCATGCTCTGCCCGAGCCAGAGCCCGGAGTCGCCCCGGAACTTCCTCTCGTGGTACCCGGCGTGGAGCACGATGTTCCTGGGCCTCAAGTCCTCCGCGACCTCGAATACGCGCTCGTACCTCTTCTCCGTCGAGGCCCTTACCGCCTCGTCGGCGCTCCCTGGGTTTATGTTGAGATAGGGCCCGTGCATCGTTACGGTAAGGGAGCTTTTCTCGAAAGCCTCCCTTATCATACGCAGGTCCGCGCCGCGGGCGCAGTCGAGCGCGTCCCCGTCGATATACACCTCGGGGTTGATCTTCCTGTCGAGGAACCTGTCGAGCCTCACCAGGAGCTCGGTATAGGGGACGTGTACCTGGAAGGCCTTCAATTCAATCCGCCCGGTGGATTTAAAAGGCTGCTGAAAAAGTCCATCTGCTTTGTTGTCTTCGTCTTGTAATAACGTAAGGTGAGTACGTCTCATTACTCGCTCCTCGCCGCCTCGCATCTGGAGCTTTTTGAGCAGCCTGTTCGATTTTTGAGTTTTTTAGCACTCTGTTAAGAAGAAAAGAGATATAACCCGAAGGAGGCACCGCGTTCAAGCTAATTCTAAGACGCGCCGGGTGTATTCGAGAAATGACAGCGGACGCGGTTCTGCTATACTTTTCTTTGTGGACTTAAAAATGCCGGAAAAGAAAGGAGCAGGATATGAAAAGGATAGCCGCTTCGATCGCGCCGTTATTAGCCTTCGGCATAGTCTTTTCCTTTGTAGCCACTGATGCGAGGGCCGCCAAAGAGAAAGGGGTCAAGGGGATGTCGCAGGAAGAGATGATGAAGACGGCCAGGAGCGCGGCGCCGTCGAAGATTTCTGACAACGCAACCATACTCGTGCCCGGCCCGGACGGGAAGCTCATGGAGGCGAAGAAAGGAACGAACGGGTTCACCTGCGTACCGGACCTGAGCGGGCAGGAAAAACCCGACCCCTTCTGCGGGGACAGGGCCGCCACCGAGTTCATCATGTCGATGATGAACAAGGAGGAGAAGCCGTCGAACACTGAGCCCGGCATAGGCTACATGGCGCGGGGCGGATGGCACTGGGAAAAAGACGGCCGCGTCGTGATGTCCGATACGCCGGGGGCGAAAAGGGTGAAGGAGCCGCCACACTGGATGATACTGTGGCCTTTCGATGTGAAGACTTCGATGCTGCCGGACAGGCCCGGCAAGTTCGGCGCCTACATAATGTACGAGGGCACGCCGTATGCCCATCTGATGATATACGAGGACCCGAAGAAGCTCGGCAAGTAAGGATAGTGCTGTGCGGCGCATCTACGCGTTTTTCATGAGGTTTCCTTCATGCACCGCCTTTTCGGGAAAGGAGAAATGCCTTGACTTTGGCCGGTGTATACAGTATACAATATATTGGATAAGGCTTTTCGGCCCGTTGTCTCAGGTATAGAGCCGAAAGGCATTGCAAGACCTTCTTTTAACCGCCCATGGAAAAAGTCCGTATACTGGATTACCCGGTAGATAAGCCCCTTACCTTAAGGGAGCGGATCGTCGATTTCATCAAGGACTCCGTCGTATCCGGGAGGCTCAAGCCCGGCGAGAGGGTCCCGGAGCAGGAGATAGCCGAGAGCTTCGGCATCAGCAGGACACCCATACGCGAGGCGTTCAGACAGCTCGAGTCCGAGGGCTTCATAACCGTGACCCCGAGGAAGGGGGCGGTTGTAAGCCCGATTACCGACAAGGACGTAAAGGAGTTCTACGCCATAAAGAGCCTGCTCGAAGGGTTCGCGGCCCGCACGGCGTGCCAGAAGCTCACGACCAAGGAGATAAAGAGGCTTGAGACGCTCAACGCGCAGATGGACAGGTGCGCTGAGAAGAACGACGTCAAGGGGTTTTTCAAGCTCGACAACCAGTTCCATGATACGTTCCTGCGGGCCTGCGGGAACGAGAAGCTCTGCGTGCTCGTCCACCACCTTGTGCAGCAGTTCGAGAGGTTCAGGTTCACGGCCCTCGCGCTGCCCGGCAGGATGAGGGATTCGGTAAGACAGCATAACGGCATAATAGAGGCGTTCAAGAACGCGGACACCGCGCTCGTCGAGACCCTGGTGCGGGCGAACGCCGAGAGGGGCAGGGACATCCTCGTAGAGGAAATACTCAAGGAAAAGTCAAAATATGGCTTTAATTAATACCCCTGACGCGGCATCCCGCCTCGCGCGGACGATAATCTCGGATATAGCCCTGTACAACAGGGAAAAGATACTTAACGGCATAAAGGACGACAACATATTCGACCTCCTTGAAAAGGAGCTGAAAGAAGGCCTCGACCTCTACAGGAGCAGGGTAAGCCCGGAGCTGGACACGAAGAACAGCTTCTACAACAGGGCCATAGTCGATATACTCATAAAAAGAAACGGCAGCATAAAATCCGGGATATGGTAGGATGACCCCGTCCGCCGCCGTTAATCACGTTTAGGCTGCTTAGCCGCCCTAAGCTCCCACGGGGCGCGAACCTTCCAGCGAATATCCTTGATGGAAACTACCCACAGTTTTGTCGTCTCCGGCGGAGACGCCGCCAGGAGGCTCGATGTCTTTGTCGCCGAGAGGGTCCCTGATATCACCCGCTCAAGGGCGCAGGCGCTCATCAAGGCTGGCAGGGTAAAGGTAAACGGCAAGGGCGTAAAGGCGGGGCAGAAACTTAAAGTGGGCGAACGTGTCGAGGTGGAGATACCCCTTAAGGCCCCGCTCGGCGTTGAGCCGGAAGATATACCGGTAGAGGTCATTTACGAGGACAAAGACGTCATAGTCGTAAACAAGCCAGCGGGGCTGGCGGTCCACCCAGGGGCCGGAAGGGCCTCCGGCACGCTCGTAAACGCCGTCCTTGCCCATACGAAGGACATCTCGTCCATCGGCGGGCCGTTGAGGCCGGGGGTCGTCCACCGGCTCGACAAGGACACCACAGGCGTCCTTGTGATGGCCAAGAACGACCCGAGCCATATAAGCCTCGCCAAACAGTTCAAGGACCATACGAGCACAAGGAAGTACGTCGCCCTCGTATGGGGCGCGTTAAAGGAAGACGAGGGGACGATAGACTATGCCCTCGGCAGGGACACCGTCCACAGGAAGAAGATATCGATAAGGGCGCGGAGCAAAAGAAAGGCCGTGACGCATTACAGGGTGTTGAAGCGCTACCCGCGCAACACCCTCATCGAGCTTACCCTCGAGACCGGCAGGACGCACCAGATAAGGGTCCACCTCGCGGCCGTAAACCACCCGGTAGTCGGAGACCAGACGTACGGCAGGAGGGCTCTGCCATCGGTCCTGCCCAAGCATATCGTGGACGGCTTTAAGCAGATAAAAAGGCAGTGCCTCCACGCCATTATGCTCGGCTTCACGCACCCGGCCACAGGCGCGTACATGGAGTTCAGCGCCCCGATGCCGCCTGACATGGAAGGGCTCATAAAGCTCATGGAAAAAGAATACAGCGGAAAGGTTGAATGAAATATGTTCAAGATAGACGGCTTGAATTTCCTCTATTCCCCGGTCCTCGAATCGTCTTACATCGTGCACGCCTTTCTTACGAGGGCGGGCGGGGTTAGCAAGCCCCCTTTCGATTCGCTCAACTTCGACGGCAGGGGAGGGGACGCGGCGGAGAACATAGAGGCGAACAGGATGATCGCCGCGAAGGCCTTCAACTCCCCCATAAACGAGGTCACGACTGTAAACCAGGTCCACGGCAATACGGTGCTGGTCTTAAGGGAAAAGGGCGGACAGAGGCAGGACGCCGACGCCGTCGTCACAAACATCGAGGGCGCACCCATAGGGGTCCTTACCGCGGACTGCCTGCCGATACTCCTGTTCGACCCGGTGAAGAAGGCTATAGGCGCGGTCCATGCCGGATGGAAGGGCACTGTCCTCGGCGTGACCATCAAGGCCGTGGAGGCTATGGCCGGGAACTTCGGCTCAGACCCGAAGGACATCAGGGCGGCCCTCGGCCCTTTCATCGGGCCGTGCTGCTACCCCGTAAAAGAGGATGTGGCCGAGGAGTTCAGGAAGGGCTGGAAGGCGCTCAATATCCCCGGCTCGGTGCAGTCGGTCATATTGCAGGAAGACGGCGATTACTGGCTCAACATCGGCAGGGCCAACATGCAGCAGCTCCTTAAGGCCGGGGTGCAGGACTCGAACATCGCCACGGAGCGCCACTGCACCTCGTGCAGCTCGAGCCTGTTTTTCTCTTACAGGAAGTCAGGCGGGAATACCGGCAGGCAGCTGAGCTTCATAATGCTTAAATGCACTCGTAAAGAGACCTGCGGCCATGACCACGGGCATGACCATGACCACGGACACGGCCACTGAGGGCGGCATGATAGTAGGCCTTACCGGCGGTATAGCCACTGGCAAAAGCCTCGTATCTAACGAGCTGAAAAGGCTCGGGGCGCATATAATCGACGCCGACCTTATCGCGAGGGAGATAGTGGAGCCGGGCAAGCCCGCCTATAAGGAGCTTATAGAGGCGTTCGGGGAGGGGATACTCAGGGAGGACAAGACCCTCGACAGAAAGGCCCTGGGCAGGATGGTATTTTCGGACAGGGAGAAACTGAAGAAGATAAACAGCATCACCCACCCGAAGATACTTAAGAGGATCGAAGAGGAGATATCGAGGATAAATTCCGGCGGGAAAGACGCCGTCATAGTCGTGGACGCGGCCGTGCTTATCGAGTCAGGGGCGCATAAGTCGGTGGATAAAGTGATAGTCGTCTACGCGGGCGAAGACAGGCAGATAGAGCGGATAAAGAAGAGGGACAGCCTTAGCGAAACTGAAGCAAGGTGCCGGATAAATTCACAGATTCCGCTCAAGGAAAAGCTCAGGTACGCCGATTATGTCATATACAACGACGGCACGGTCGAAGATGTTATCAAAAAGGCGCAGGAGCTCTACCGTAGCCTGAAAGCCGTAAAAAAACCTTAAAAAAAGGGGTTGACAGGCATAAATAACCGTGCTAAGGTTGAATTTACCTATCAATTATTCTCAATGCTGACTGCCCTCGCAAGCTTCAATCCAGAAGGTTTAAGCCCAGAGGAAAACCCGTTTAAATTGAATATCTCTCGATAAATAACCCTATTTAACCGTTTGCTAATAAAACCGCTATATTTCCATTCCACCCACAAAACCCCCCACAGGAGTATTGTATGAACCTCAAGGAACTTAAGGAAAAAAAGATAAACGAGCTTACTACGCTCGCTAAAAAATATAACATAGAAAGCGCGTCGTCGATGCGCAAGCAGGACCTGATATTCGCCCTCCTCCAATCCCAGAGCGAACAGAACGGCCTAATATACGGCGAAGGCGTGCTCGAGACCCTTCCGGACGGCTTCGGCTTTCTGAGGGCGCCCGACTATAACTATTTGCCGGGCCCTGACGATATCTACGTATCCCCTTCGCAGATAAGGAGGTTTAACCTCCGCACCGGGGACATAGTCTCCGGCCAGATAAGGCCCCCTAAGGAAGGCGAGAGGTACTTCGCCCTGCTCAAGGTCGAGAAGGTCAACTACGAGGACCCTGAGATAGCTCGGGAGAAGATCCTCTTCGACAACCTGACCCCTCTCTACCCGCAGGAGAAGATAAACTTAGAGATAGCCCCCAACAGCGACATGTCCATGAGGATAATGGACCTCTTCACGCCCATCGGCAAGGGGCAGAGGGGGCTTATCGTATCTCCACCGAGGGCCGGTAAGACCATGCTCCTTCAGAAGATAGCCAATTCGATCACCGCCAACCACCCGGAGGTCGTCCTCCTCGTGCTGCTCATAGACGAGCGGCCGGAAGAGGTCACTGACATGCAGAGGTCCGTAAAGGGCGAGGTCATAAGCTCGACCTTCGACGAGCCGGCGCAGAGGCACGTGCAGGTCTCCGAGATGGTCATAGAGAAGGCCAAGAGGCTCGTCGAGCACCAGAAGGACGTCGTAATACTGCTCGACTCCATTACGAGGCTTGCCAGGGCGTACAACGCGGTCGTGCCGCCGAGCGGAAAGGTCCTCTCGGGCGGCGTCGATTCCAACGCGCTCCATAAGCCCAAGAGGTTCTTCGGCGCGGCCAGGAACATCGAGGAGGGCGGCAGCCTTACCATCATGGCCACGGCCCTTATAGACACCGGGAGCCGCATGGACGAGGTCATATTCGAGGAGTTCAAGGGCACGGGCAACATGGAAATCGTCCTCGACAGGAAGCTGTCCGAGAGAAGGATATTCCCGGCCATAGACCTGAACAAGTCCGGCACAAGGAAAGAGGAACTGCTCCTTGCCAAGGAGGCGCTCAACAGGATATGGATACTGAGGAAGGTCCTCCAGCCGCTGAACCCGATAGAGTCGATGGAGTTCCTGCTCGATAAAATTCAGCATACGCCCTCTAACAAGGCCTTCCTTGAATCGATGAGCAGGTAGGGCCCGTCACAGGCTGCTGAAAAAGCCCAATCTGCTGTGTCGTTTTCAAAATTCGTCACTGCGACGTACAAAGTGAGTACGTCTCATTCCTCATTTTTCGACTCCTTGCATCTTAGACTTTTTGAGCAGCCTGTATGGGTATGCTAAGCCGCAATCCCGTAGGGGCGGGTCAAGGCTGGAAAATAAAGAAGATTTTCCTTACCATCAAAATACCCTGCCAGTCATGGTATTTTGTGATTGCGCCCTTATTCGCGGCTCTTTCACGCCATAACCCCTCAGGGTACACCCTTTCCGCCCCCCGGCTTTTTTCCCTTGCGCTCAGGATACATAGTTGTTAATATTGACTATTAAACGCTTTGACCCGGGAGGGCGCAGAGGGGCTTTTTTTTGCCCAGGCCCGCTTTTGAGGCTGCCTGAGATAAAAATCATACGGAGGCTCTACCATGAAAGAAGGAATCCACCCCAAATACGAGGATACGAAGATACATTGCGTATGCGGCAATGTGATCGCCACCCGCTCCACGAAAAAGGAGATAGCGGTCGAGATATGCTCGAGCTGCCACCCCTTTTTCACGGGCGAGCAGAAGCTCCTTGACACCGCCGGCAGGATCGAGAAGTTCAGGAAGAAGTACGGGATAAAGGGAGCGTAAGGCCGGGAGAAGAGATTGAAGGTAACCCTCCTCAATTTCACTCCCCACCCTGAAAAGACGGTCGCGATGGCCGCCCGGCTATGCTATTCCGACTCCACGATCGAGGCGCTTGAGGATAAGGTAAAAGGCCTGTCCTGCGAGAAGTTCCTCGGTAAAATCCTTAAAATGGGGCACACCTCGGTCCTTGAGCACGCCTCCTTCACTTTCGGGATAGAAGGCATCTCAAGGGCGGCATCCCACCAGCTCGTCCGGCACAGGCTCGCCTCGTACTCCCAGCAGAGCCAGAGGTACGTGAAGTTCTCGGCGCCCGAGTACGTCACCCCCGAGACCATCGGCAGGGACGCGAAGAGGAAGAAGCGCTTCGAGGACGCCGTCAACTCCGTCTACAGGCTCTATCAGGACCTCGTGGACGAGGGCGTCCCGGCCGAGGACGCGAGGTTCATCCTGCCGAACGCCGCCTGCACGAAGATAATAGTCACGATGAACGCGAGGGAGCTGCTGCATTTTTTCAGGCTCCGCTGCTGCGAGAGGGCCCAGTGGGAGATAAGGGATATGGCCACCGAGATGTTGAGGCTTGTGAAAAACACGGCCCCTTTCATATTCAAGGACGCAGGCCCCTCGTGCGTGCCGGGCAAATGCGGCGAGGGCGAGATGACCTGCGGCAGGCCCAAAGAGATAAGGGAGAAGTTCAGGGCCCTGTAAGATTCTCCAATAGCTCAAAGCTAATCAAATAATTATATTTAACGAATTTTAAATACTTTTAAATACTATGATACAAAAGCGTCTCGAAGACGTAGAAAAAAGATATATGGAGCTTTCTGATCTCCTCTCCAGGCCCGAGGTCATCGGCGACCAGGAGGTCTACCAGAAGTACGCCAGAGAGCACGCCTCTTTAAGGGATATCATTGAGGCCTACAGGGAGCTTAAAAAGGCCGACAGGGAATTGACCGAGAACAAAGCCATCCTCGAGGGCAAGGACGAGGAGCTGAAGTCCCTTGCCAAGGAAGAGATACCCGCGCTCCAGAGGCGCAAAGACGAGCTGATCTCGAAGATAAAGGTAATGCTCCTCCCAAAGGACCCGAACGACGAGAGGAACATAATACTTGAGATAAGGGCCGGCGCGGGCGGGGACGAGTCCGCGCTCTTCGCCTCGGAGCTATTCAGGATGTACACGAGGTACGCAGAGAGGAACCGCTGGAAGGTCGAGATAATGAGCTTCAGCCCCACGGGCCTTAGCGGCCTTAAAGAGGTCATAGCCAATATCGAAGGCAAGGGCGCCTACTCGAGGCTCAAGTACGAAAGCGGGGTCCACAGGGTCCAGCGCGTGCCCGAGACGGAGGCCTCGGGCAGGAGGCACACGTCAACGGTCACAGTGGCGGTGATGCCGGAGGCCGAGGACGTCGAGGTCGACGTGAGGATGGAGGACATCCGGGTGGACACGTACCGCTCCGGCGGCCACGGAGGGCAGAACGTCAACAAGGTCGAGACCGCCGTCAGGATGACCCATATACCGACCGGGGTCGTCGTGGCCTGCCAGGAAGAGAAGAGCCAGCACAAGAACCGCGCCAAGGCCCTGAAGGTGCTCAAGGCCCGGATACTCGACATGAAGGTACAGGAACAGCAGAAAAAGATAGCCCTCGACAGGAAGACCCAGGTCGGCACCGGGGACAGGAGCGAGAAGATAAGGACTTACAACTTCCCCCAGAACCGGGTCTCGGACCACAGGGTAGGGCTTACGCTCCACAGGCTGAACGAAATTCTCGAAGGCGACCTGAACGAGCTTATAGACAACCTCATAGGCTATTACCAGACAGAGGCGCTCAAGGGCGCGGAAAATACGGTGCCCGCTTGAGGCCCGCGCGGATAGCAGGGTGTTGAAAAACACCCTGCTTGCAATCCATGGACGGATTGCCAAATTGCGAGACTTGAAAAGTCGAGCAATTTGTAAGGTTTGGCCGGATTCACTTCGGCCAAACCGTGATTGAAAAAGCCATGGATGGACTTTTTCAACATCGGATAGCTTATGGATAAGATAGTCATAGAGGGCGGCGGACGCCTCGTAGGCGACGTACAGGTAAGCGGCGCGAAGAACGCGGTATTGCCGCTCATGGCGGCCTCCCTGCTCGTGGAGGGCTGGAACACCATCACCAACGTCCCCCGGCTCAAGGACATAGACACCTTCAAGACGCTCCTCAGGCACCTCGGCTCCGATATCGAGGCCGACCCCGCGAGCGGCGTCTTGAAGATAAGGACGCGGGACGTGAAGGCTCCTGAGGCGCCGTACGAGCTCGTAAAGACGATGCGCGCCTCGGTACTCGTACTCGGCCCGCTGGTATCGAGGTTCAAGAGGGCAAGGGTATCGCTGCCCGGCGGATGCGCCATAGGGGCGAGGCCCGTGGACCTGCACCTGAAGGGCCTCGAGAAGATGGGCGCGGAGATAAGCATAGACGCCGGGTACGTAAACGTAGCCGCCGAGAGGCTGAAGGGCGCGAAGATATATTTCGACACAGCCACGGTCACGGGCACGGAGAACCTGATGCTCGCGGCCGTCCACGCCGATGGCACGACGATACTGGAGAACGCGGCCCTCGAGCCCGAGGTAGTCTGCCTCGCGGACGCCCTCAACAAGATGGGCGCATCGATAACGGGCGCGGGCACCGATACGATAAAGATAGAAGGCGTGAAGGAGCTCAGGCCCACTACCGTGAGGGTCATCCCGGACAGGATAGAGGCGGGCACCTTCATGGTCGCCTCTGCCATGACAAGGGGCAACGTGCTCGTAAAGGACTGCCCGTACTGGCACCTCGATTCGCTCAACATGAAATTGAAAGAGGCCGGGGCCGAGATTACCGAGGAAGAGAACGGTGTCCGCGTCATAGGGGACTGGCCGATAAGGAGCGTGGACGTGAAGACCATACCCTACCCGGGCTTTCCCACGGACATGCAGGCGCAGATAATGGCCATGATGACGATAGCGAGCGGATTAAGCGTCATTACCGAGACGGTATTCGAGAACAGGTTCATGCACGTAAGCGAGATGAAGCGCATGGGGGCGGACATAAAGATCGACGGCAGGAGCGCGGTCGTAAGGGGGGTAAAGGGTTTAAGCGGCGCGCCCCTTATGGCCACCGACCTCCGCGCGAGCGCGTCCCTGATACTCGCCGGGCTCGTGGCCGAGGGCAGGACGGAGGTGTCGAGGATATACCACCTCGACCGCGGCTATGAGAGGATAGAGGAAAAATTGAAGCGCCTCGGTGCCAACATAGAGAGGGTCAAAGAATGAGAAGGCCGTTACGGGACACCCTTACGATAGCGCTGCCCAAGGGCAGGATATTGAAAGAGGCGGCGAAGCTGTTCAGGGCCGCGGGGGTCGATTTCAGCGAGATATTAAGCGACGAGAGGAAGCTCATATTCGAGGATATTGCGGACGGCCTTCGGTTCATGGTAATAAGGAGCCAGGACGTGCCGACTTACGTCGAGTACGGCGCCGCCGACATGGGCATAGCCGGCAAGGACGTGCTCCTCGAGCAGGCGAAGGACCTCTACGAGCCGCTTGACCTGAATATCGGCGTATGCAGGATGGTCGTGGCCGAGCCCAGGGCGCTCGGCGCGCGCGACAACCCCAGCCGCTGGACCCACATAAGGGTGGCCACGAAGTACCCGAACATAACTTTAAAGCACTTCCTCAACAAGGGCATACAGGTCGAGATAATAAAGCTCTACGGCTCGATAGAGCTCGCGCCTCTGCTCGGGCTTTCAGAGCGCATAGTTGACCTCGTCCAGACCGGGGAGACCCTGAAGAAGAACGGCCTCGTAGAGGTAGAGGACGTTATGGGGATATCCTCAAAGCTCGTATGCAACAGGGCGAGCCTGAAGACAAAGCCGAGGAGGGTAAAGGAGCTTGTCGACAGCCTCGGCAAGGCCCTTGCCCGGATGAAGAGATAATTTCGCAAAGTCGTCATTCTGAGGAGCCGAAGGCGACGAAGAATCTCGTAATTTGTCGATCCCTACGTCTGGAATGATAGACTAAATAGTATTCCCCGTTAAATAATGTGCCCCCCAATGCGCATAATAAAATCGAACGATAAATCTTTTGCCCAAACGCTCTCCGGAGTCCTGAAGCGCGGCGAGGCGGACACGTCCGCGGTCGAGGTCACTGTAAAGGCCATCCTCGACGACGTAAGGGCAAGGGGCGATCACGCGGTAGCCGAGTATACGAAACGGTTCGACAAGGTTTACCTCGACGCCTTCGAGGTGAGGGAAAAGGAGTTCGCCGCCGCCTTGCGGGCCGTGCCAAAGAAAGACCTCGCCGTAATAAGGCTCGCCGCCCAGAGAATAGAATCCTTCCACAAAAGGCAATCGGACAATTCATGGTTCGTGACCGAGCCTGACGGCACCGTCCTCGGCTCTAAGGTGACCCCGCTCGAGCGCGCGGGCATATACGTGCCCGGCGGCAAGGCCGCGTACCCTTCTACCGTCCTGATGAACGCGATACCGGCAAAGGTCGCGGGCGTCGACGAGGTCGTCATGGCGACACCGCCCGGCAAGGACGGGGTAAACCCGTATGTGCTCGTTGCGGCAAAGGCCGCGTCCGTTGACAGGGTATTTAAAATAGGCGGCGCGCAGGCCATAGGCGCGCTCGCGTACGGGACAGAGTCGATACCGAGGGTCGATAAGATTACCGGGCCGGGCAATATATACGTGGCAACCGCCAAGAGGCTCGTCTTCGGGGCCGTGGATATCGACATGATAGCGGGCCCGAGCGAGATACTCATAATAAACGACGGCACGGGCGACCCCTCGTGGATGGCTATAGACCTCCTTTCGCAGGCAGAGCACGACGAACTCGCCTCGTCGATACTCATTACGACCTCCGAGAAGACTGCGAAGGCGGTCGCTAAAGAGGTCGGCAGGCTGTTGAAGGGCCTTAAGAGGCGCGCTATAGCCGGGGAGTCGATAGACAGGTACGGGCTTATAATAATAGCCGGTACCCTTGAAGAGGCCGCCCGCATCTCGAACGCCATAGCCCCGGAGCACCTCGAGCTGTTTGTCGAAAGGCCCTTCGAGCTACTCGGGCTTATTAGGAACGCGGGCGCGGTCTTCCTCGGCAGGAACACCCCCGAGGCCGCCGGGGACTATCTGGCCGGCCCGAACCACACGCTCCCCACCGGGGGCACGGCGCGGTTCTCTTCCCCGCTCGGGGTCTGGGACTTCGTGAAGAGGACGAGCGTGATAAGTTTTTCCGAGGGCGCGATAGATTCGCTCGGCAGGGATATAAAGAGGTTCGCTGAGATGGAAGGGCTGGAAGCGCACGGCAGGAGCGTCGAGGCGCGGTTTAAAAAAAAGAAGTAACCACACAGGCGGGGCTTCAGGCCCCGCCCTACCAAAGGGGCCGTTATGTCGCGTAAGGCGAAAGTCGCGAGGAAGACGAAGGAGACCGACATCACGGTCGAGGTAAACCTCGACGGGAGCGGAAGGGGCGACATAAAAACGCCGATACCCTTTTTCGACCACATGCTCACGAACTTTACGAAGCACGGGCTCTTCGACCTCAAGATAAGGGCGAAGGGCGACGTCGAGGTGGACTTCCATCATACGATAGAGGACGTAGGGCTGGCCCTCGGCGAGGCGTTCAAGAAGGCGCTCGGCAAAAATTCCGGGATCAAGAGGTGCGGGAGCGCGGACTTTCCGATGATGGACTCACTTTCCACCGTAGTCTGCGACATAAGCAACAGGCCGTATTTCAAGTTCAACACCACGAAGGACTCCTTCGCCGTATCGAAGAAGATGGTCTCGGCCATGATAGACGGCAAGATGGTCGACGCCTTCGACATGGGGCTTTTGCAGGAGTTCCTGAAGGCGTTTTCCAACAGTCTCGGGGCCGACCTCCACGTGACGATCCACTACGGCATGGACATCCACCATTCGATGGAGTCGGTCTTCAAGGCGCTCGGCAGGGCCTTGAGCGCGGCTGTTACGAAGGACAAGAGAATCAAGGGAGTTATGTCAACAAAGGGGAAGCTTTGATAGCCGTCATCGACTACGACATGGGCAACTTGAGGAGCGTGACCAAGGCATTGGAAAAGGTCGGAGCGAAGGCTACTGTCACGCGCGACCCGAAAATTATAAGGGAGGCGAGCCACGTAGTCCTGCCCGGCGTCGGCGCGTTCAAGGACTGCATGAGGAACTTGAGCGACTACGGCCTCGTGGAGCCGATATTGAAGGCCATAGAGGCGGGCAAGCCCTTCCTCGGCATCTGCCTCGGCCTCCAGCTATTGTTCGATGAATCGGCGGAGTTCGGGCGTCATAAGGGCCTCGGGGTTATAAAGGGCAAGGTCGTCCGCTTCCCCGAAGGGGAGCTTAAGGTCCCGCACATGGGCTGGAATAATGTAAGCGTTAAAAAAGACTCAGCTCTATTGAAGAACCTGCCGGAGGAGCCGTTTTTCTACTTCGTCCACTCATACTACGCGGTCCCCGTTGACAAAGGCGTGGACCTTACGACAACCGGCTACGGGGTGGAGTTCACGAGCAGCATAGAAAAGGACAATGTCATGGCCTGCCAGTTCCACCCGGAGAAGAGCCAGAGGGCGGGGCTCAAGGTTTTGAAGAACTTCAGCGAGCTGAGCTAAAACTTGCTTATCATCCCGGCCATAGACATAAAGGACAAAAGGTGCGTCCGCCTTACACAGGGCAGGATGGACGCCGAGACGGTCTATTCCGACGACCCCGTTCAAGTCGCCCAAAAGTGGCAGTCGATGGGCGCGAGGCTTATCCACCTCGTCGACCTTAACGGGGCCGTGGAGGGGAACGCAAAGAACTTCGACGTGATAAAGGGGATAATCGAAGGCGTAAAGGTGCCCGTCCAGATAGGCGGCGGCATAAGGGACGAGAAGACCGCCGAGAGGTATCTCTTTTTCCCCAATGTGAAGAGGATAATAATCGGCACTGCCGCGTATGAGGCCCCGGAGTTCCTCAAGACCCTCACACGGAGATACCCCGGCAGGATAGCCGTGGGCATAGACGCGAAGGATGGCCACGTAGCCATAAAAGGCTGGGTCACTGTCACGGACGAGAGCGCCATTGGCCTTGCGAAAAGGCTTGAGGGCATAGGTGTTGCCGCGATCATCTACACTGACATATCTCGGGACGGGATGCTCAAGGGGCCGAACATAGAGGCCACGAAAGAGATGGCCGAGTCGGTATCGATACCCGTCGTGGCCTCGGGCGGGGTCTCGTCGAAAAAGGACATAGAATCGTACAGAGGCGTCAAGATAGAAGGCGTCATAATCGGCAAGGCGCTCTATTCGGGGGACCTCGACCTGAAGGAAGCGATAGAGGCGGCAGGTTAGCCGAAGGCTTTTTAGCAGCCTGTTAGAAAGAACGATGCTCACCAAAAGGATAATACCGTGCCTCGACGTAAAGGACGGGCGCGTCGTCAAGGGCGTAAGCTTCGTGGAGCTTCGCGACGCGGGCGACCCGGTCGACGCCGCGAAGGCGTACGAGGGGCAGGGCGCCGACGAGCTCGTCTTCCTCGATATCACGGCCTCACACGAGAAGAGGAAGACCATACTCGACATCGTCGAGAAGACCGCCTCGGAGGTATTCATGCCCCTGACCGTAGGCGGGGGCATCAGGACGCTCGACGATATAAAAGAACTGCTCCGCGCTGGCACGGACAAGGTCTCTATAAACACCTCGGCCGTGGAAGACCCGGACTTCGTCCGGAGGGCCTCGGAGCGGTTCGGGAGCCAGTGCATAGTCGTTGCCATAGACGCGAAAAGGAAGCACGGCAGTGACGGCTGGGAGGTCTACACCCACGGGGGGAGAAGGCCGAGGGGCCTTGACGCCGTGGAGTGGGCGAAGAAGATGGACGCGTACGGGGCAGGGGAGATACTCCTTACGAGCATGGACAGGGACGGCACAAAGGACGGCTACGACATAGAGCTTACGAAGGCGGTAGCGCTGGCCACCTCGATACCCGTCATAGCCTCGGGCGGGGCGGGGACATTGGAGCATCTGTACGAGGCGTTCACGGCCGGGCACGCCGACGCGGCGTTGGCCGCGTCGATATTCCACTTCGGGGTCTATACCATACCGCAGGCAAAGGAGTACCTCGGCAAAAAGGGGATAAAGATAAGGCCCCCTGACATGGAGCCATGAAAGAGCGGGGACAGTTCCTCAAACTCATAATCGGCTACAAGACCTTCATGGGTATTATCGAGCTGATACTCTCGGTGAGCTTTTTCAAATACCTTGACGGCGACATGGAGGCCGTATTCAAAAAACTCGCCCTGAACCTCAACCTCAATACGGAGAACCACATCATAAGCTCGGCCATAAAGCAGGCCGGGATGGTCCAGCACACCACCTACTTCGGCATAACCTGCGTTATATTGATATTCGGCGTATTCAACCTCGTTGAGGCTTACGGCCTTCACATGAGGCTCCGGTGGGCGGAGTGGCTAACGGTGATAGCAACCGGCATGCTTATCCCATACGAGCTCTACGAGATGCTCCGCGCGTTCACGGTCTTCAAGCTCGTAATCCTCATCATAAACTCAGCCATAGTCTATTACCTCGCAAGGCACAGGGAGCTATTCAAGAGGTCCACCCATAAAGCGGCATTGCCAAGGTAAATCAATAGGTTAGGCGGCTCTGGAGATGTGCCGCGTCGCAAACGGAACTGTAGAGCCCGATCGGCCCGCCCCCGAATACCCGCAGGTCCGTCTCTTAATTCCCTTGATTTAATTCCCGCGAAATAGTATATAATCTCATTACCCAAACCCCGGCATAGCCGGTATCCGGCGGCTTTCAAGGCCGGAAGTCGGCGCCGCATGGTGCGGCGCCGCAAAAAAAATCCTTGTCCCTCACGGGACGAACCCGTTGAATAGACGGGGAGCCAGAAGGAGGAATCATGGCCAACAGGTACGAGACAGTCTGCATCCTTAAGCCGGATGCGGGGGATGAGGTCATCAAGGGCTTCATCCAGAAGGCGACCGCTTCGCTCGAATCGGGCGGGGGGGCGCTTGTAAAGCTGGATGAGTGGGGCAGGCGCAGGCTCGCCTATACCATCCAGAAGAAGAACGAGGGCTACTACTTCGTGATGGAGTACACGAGCTCTCCGGACGTGAGCAAAGAGATCGAAAGGCTCATGAGGCTTAACGAGGACGTGCTGCGCCACCAGACGATACGGCTTGAGGACAAGCCGAAGGCCGAGGAGAAGAAGGCCGAAGAGAAGAAGGCCGAAGAGCCAAAGGCCGCGGCCACGGAAGGAGGGGTAGCGTAATGGCGTTCATAAAAAGAGACAGGCCCAGCAGGCCTCCGGGGGAGCGCGGCCCTGAGGGAAGAAGGCCCTACCAGAAGAAGAGGGTCTGCCGCTTCTGCAAGAACAAGGGGCTGACGATAGACTACAAGGACGCGAAGGCCCTCAGGCCATATATAACCGAGAGGGGCAGGATCGTGCCGAGGAGGATCTCCGGCACCTGCGCCAAGCACCAGAGGGTCGTATGCGAGGCGGTCAAGCGGGCGAGGAACCTCGCCATAATCCCGTTCACGGCAACGAGCATTTAGCGGGCGCGGAAACACAAAATTTCAGAGGCTGCTCAAAAAGCTCCATATGCGAGGCCCCCATGGAAATAGGGAAGCTTAGGAATGAGGCTACTCAGCGCAATGACGAGCTTTGATGCCAACGAAGCAGATGGGGTTTTTCAGCAGCCTGTTAAGGAGCAAAACCGATGAAGGTCATTCTTAAGAAGGATATGGACAAGCTCGGCCATTATGGCGACCAGGTGAAGGTGGCCGATGGGTACGCGAGGAACTTCCTCATCCCCAAGGGGCTCGCCGTCACGGCGACCCTCGGCAACATGAGGCAGTTCGAGGCCGAGAAGGACGCGTTCATGAGGAAGGCCGCCGTTAAGAAGGAAAAGGCCGACAAGCTCAGCGCCGAGCTCGAGGGCGTCACCTTGAGCTTTTCAAGGAAGGCGGGCGAGGACGAGAAGCTCTTCGGCTCCGTCACCTCCCACGACATCGAAGAGGCGCTCAAGGCAAAGGGCTTCGAGGTGGAGAAAAAGGACATACTCCTGGCCGAGCCCATAAAGGCGCTCGGCTCGTTCACGGTAGCGGTAAAGCTCCACTCCCGCGTCACCGCGAACCTGAAGATAGAGGTCGCAAAAGAGGAATAGGATAGGCGCCCGCCGGCCATGCCGGCGGGCGCGCTTTAACGGCTTTTTTCTTTTCCCGCAAGGCCTCCGCAGATCGATCCATGCGGTGGATACTCGCTAACAATCTAAGAACCGGTTATCCTCGGCCGTATCCGTGACCCTGAAAAACCTCTGGAATACGGTCGCATGATACCGTGGTACGGTCTATGGCGCTCCGGGTCCAGAAAGAGCCTGTTCACAAGGCTCCCCCCCATAATATCGAGGCCGAGCAGTCTGTCCTCGGCGGAATCCTTATCGAGAAAGACGCGATAAACAAGGTCCTCGAGGTCCTCTCCTCCGACGGGAGCGATTTCTACCATAACGCCCACGCCCGGATATTCGCGGGCATGGTCGACCTTTTCGAAAAGAACGTCCCCATAGACGCGGTAACGCTCACCGACCGGTTCAAGAGCTCGGACGCGTTGTCCTCGGTAGGCGGCATCTCCTACATAGGAGAGATAGTCGAGGCCACGCCCACAGCCGCCAATATCATGTACTACGCGAGGATAGTTAAGGAAAAATCGCTGCTGCGGCGGATAATAAGCGCCTCGACGGACGTCATCACCAAGGGCTACGAGGGGGTCGAGTCGGCTGAGGACTTCATAGACTACGCGGAGCAGCAGATATTCCAGATATCCCAGGACAGGGCGAAGAAGTCCTTCTTCGCCCTGAAGGACATAATAAAGGACACGTTCGAAACCATCGAGAAGCTCTACGAGAAAAAGACCCACATAACCGGCGTGGGCACCGGCTACAAGGAACTCGACAAGCTCACCTCCGGCCTTCAAAACTCGGACCTCATCATAATAGCGGGCCGTCCAAGCATGGGCAAGACCTCATTCTGCCTCAATATAGCGGAGAACACTGCGATAGAGACGGGCTCGCCCGTGGCGGTATTCTCGCTCGAGATGAGCAAGGAGCAGTTGGTGCAGAGGATGCTCGCCTCCCGCGCCAAGGTCGATCTGCAGAAACTGAGGAGCGGGCATCTGAAGGACGAGGACTGGGGCAGGCTCACCACTGCCGTGGGCTCGCTCTACGACGCGCCGATATACATAGACGACACCCCGGCGCAGTCCGTCCTTGAGATGAGGGCGAAGGCGCGCAGGTGGAAGGGCGAGTTCGGCTTGAAGCTCGTCATAATCGATTACCTCCAGCTCATGCGCGGCAGGAAGAGCGCCGACAGCCGCGAGCAGGAGATATCCGACATATCGAGGTCGTTGAAGGCGATGGCAAAGGAGCTGCAACTGCCCGTCATAGCGCTTTCTCAGCTCTCCCGTATGACCGAGCGGAGGGAAGGCAACAAGCCGCAGCTCTCCGACCTCCGGGAGTCCGGGGCTATCGAGCAGGACGCGGACGTGGTCATGTTCGTATACAGGGAGTCTGTCTACAAGCCCTGCGAATGCCCGAAGGAGCTCTGCACCTGCGGCAGAAGGAAGGGCGCCGAGATAATAGTAGCCAAACAGCGTAACGGCCCGACCGATGTCATCAAGCTGACCTTCCTGAACGAATATACCCGGTTCGAGGACCAGGCCCCCGAGTATATGGACGTCCAGAGCGAGTGGGTCGAGTAGACAGGCTTCAAATAAGTCCATCTGCTTCGTTGGCATCAAAGCACACAGCGTTGAGCAGCCTGAACACACATAGCGGGCGCATACCGTACGGTTTTTGTCCTTCCAACTTCCTCACTTCTCTTATAAAATCCTTAAGGAAGTTCTGATTAATTATGTTTCCTGTCATTCTGAGGGAGCGTAGCGACCGAAGAATCTCTTAACCTGCTGATCTGTCCACACACGAGATTCTTCCCCTTCGCTTCGCTCAGGGCTTCGGCTCACACGCTCAGAATGACAGTGGTTGCGGATTAATCAGTGGGTTCTTAAAAGAAAAAAGCCGCCATTTTTGGAGTCCATGAAAGAACTTTTTGCCGACATAGCAGTGGAGCTGCCGCTCGATAAGACCTTCTGCTACTCGGTCCCCGAGGGGCTTAAGAATCAGGCCGCCACCGGCATGCGCGTCCTCGTGGGCTTCGGCAAAAGGACTGTCACAGGCTACATAGTGGGCCTATCGGGCGATAAGCCGCCGGGGGTCAAGGATGTAAAACCGATAATCGACGTCCTCGACCCGGCGCCTGTCTTCGACGCCAAAAGGCTTAAGTTCTTCAGATGGCTCTCCGAGTATTACTTCTCCCCCATAGGTGAGGCGCTCTCACTGATATCGCCGGGGAGCGCGAGCGTAAGCAGCCGCAGGAGGCTTTTTTTAGCTCCGGGCGCGTCATTCCCGGATAAGAAAGGGCTTGATCTCGAGGTCCTGAAGGCCGCTGAAAAAGGCGTATTCATCTCCACCCTTGTGAAGAGGCTCAGGGGTAAGCCCGTCTACTCCACTGTCGATAGGCTTAAAGGCGAGGGGCTTATAGAAGAAGAGACGCTCCTGTCAGGCGGGAAGAAAAAGACCATAGAAGTCTTCTCTGTAGATGGCCCGGCCGACCTGAGCGCGGAGCTTAAGAGGTCCCCCATGCAGGCGAAGGTCTATAAGTTCCTGCTTGAGAACGACGGGGCCTCGATGGAGGAGATAAGAAAAAGCCTGGGCAACGTCGGTGACGCTGTAAGAAAGCTACGCGAAAAAGGGCTTCTAAGGTCGTCCGGGAAAGAGGCGCTCCGGAGCCCGCTCGGCTCCATAGAGCCGAAGGAGATGGCGCACGCCCCCAACCCGGAGCAGGCGGCCGCCATAGACACGATAGTAAGCTCGATTAAAAAGGGCGGCTTTTCTCCGTTCCTCCTTTACGGCGTCACGGGGAGCGGAAAGACGCTCGTGTATATAAGGATACTCGATGAGGCGGTCAAGTCCGGCAAAAAGGCGATAATACTCGCCCCCGAGATAGCGCTTACCCCGTGGCCCGCGGCGTATCTGAAATGGAAGTTCCCCGGCAGGGTCGCCCTCTGGCACAGCGGGCTTTCCGAGGGCGAGCGGTATGACGAGTGGGAGCGGGTAGTCAGGGGGGATGTGGACATAGTGGTTGGGGCGCGCTCGGCCCTGTTCGCCCCATTAAAGGACCTGGGCCTTATCATTGTCGATGAGGAGCACGAGACATCGTACAAGCAGGAAGACGGCGTCAGGTACAACGCGCGGGACTCGGCCCTGATGCTCGGCCAGACGCTCGGCATACCTGTCGTGCTCGGCTCGGCAACGCCCTCGGTAGAGACCTTCCATAACTCGAAGACGGGCAGGATAACTCCGCTATACCTTACAAAGAGGGTGGAGGACCGGAAGCTCCCCCGGATAGAGGTCCTCGACATGAAGGGGGACAAGGCGGTCATCTCCGGGAGGCTCACGGAGGCCCTTTCCGACGCCCTGGGTTCAGGCGAGCAGGCGCTCCTTTTCCTCAATAGGAGAGGGTTTTCTTCGATCATCTGCAGGGACTGCGGCCATCAGTTCGCCTGTCTCAATTGCAGCGTCTCATTGACCATGCACAGGGGCGAAGGCGTCCTCAAGTGCCATTACTGCGACCTTTCAATGGAGATACCGGGGGCCTGCCCTGAATGCGAAGGCTACAACCTTGTCGCGCCGGGCACGGGCACCGAGAAGGTCGAAGAGGAGGTAAGGAGGCTCTTCCCCAAGGCCCGGATAGGCAGGATGGACAGGGACACCACACGGAGGAAGGGCGCGGCTAAAAAGATAATAGACGCCGTGGAGGAGAGGGAGGTCGATATACTGATAGGGACACAGATGGTCTCAAAGGGACATCACTTCCCGGGCATCTCCCTCGTGGGGGTCATCTCCGGGGATACGTCGTTGAACATACCCGATTTCAGGTCGTCGGAACGGACGTTCCAGCTCATAACACAGGCGGCGGGCAGGGGCGGCAGGGGCGATACTGAAGGAAACGTCGTTATCCAGACCTTGAACCCCACGCATTACAGCTTCCATGCCGCCAGTACGCATGATTACGAGGGGTTTTTCAGGGAAGAGATAGAACTCAGGAAAGAGGCCGGGTACCCGCCTTTTTTGCGGCTCTGCAACATGAAGTTGGAGGGGCTCAAGGAGGCGGAGGTCGTCAAAGCCTCTGAGGGGCTTAAAAAGACGGCCTTAAGGCTCCTCAAAGACAGGCAGGATATAGCCGTCCTCGGGCCAGCCCCCGCGCTATTATCAAGGGTGAAGAACCGCTTTAGATTCCAGATGCTCATAAAAGGCAGGGATACGAAGTCCCTCCATGCGTTCGTAAAGGCCTTGCGGGACAGGTTCATGGAGATGAATAAAAACAGGGTCACGCTTACTATAGATATGGACCCCGCCACGATAGCCTGAAAAGGTCCCCCCACGCCCTCCACGCCCCTAAGGGCTTTCTTCAAACCTTCAATTTACCTTGGTTTTCGGCCCTGTCATGGTATTGACTGCCGGGGAAACCCGCTATAGAATTAATTATGGGGTTAATGTGTTATATGGTGTGTATTTAGAAGGAGGTACCTATGGCAGTTGAGTACAGAACAACAACAGTTGGGGAAGGTATTGAGTCTATAGTCAATTACAGGATTTCATGGGGTGCCATATTCGCAGGCACCGTTGTAGCCCTTGTAGTGCAGGTGGGTCTAAGCCTGCTCGGAATGGGCATAAGGGCTATCCAGCCCGCCGCGGGCGGCATAGGGGCAATAGCAGGAGTATGGCTGCTGCTTAGCTCCATAATCTCGCTCTTTGTGGGCGGCTGGGTCGCCACACGCATGTCAGGCGTCCTTCTCCCGGTAGAGGGGATCCTGCATGGCCTTGTGATATGGGGCCTTTCCACACTTGTGACCTTTTACCTGATGACAAGCGCCTTCGGAAGCCTTATTAGTTCAGCCGCCGGCGCGCTCGGAATGGGTTTTACCGCGATGAGGATGCCTACAGGTCCTGAGGTCACCGGCGCTATCAGCGAAGTCGCAAGGACACTGCCCAACGCGGCCCTCTGGGGCTTCATAGGGCTGTTGCTTGGCGCGATAGGCGCAGCTTTCGGCGGATGGGCCGGAAGGCCTACCCACCTGATGAAAGCCGCGGGCAGGGAAGAGAAAGAGGCTGCTGAGAGGTTCCGCAAAGCCGTATAAGACGCACCAACCCTAAGTAAACCAGTAAACAGGACTCAGTATCGTAAAAGCCCCGCAAAAAGGGCTAAATACCCTTTTTGCGGGGCTTCCCCTTTTTAAGGCTTTTTTTGCCTTTTTTTGATGTTCTACAGGAAGACTTTACATCGGTTCAATAGAAATAGTATCATATGATATTAAGGCAATAAGAATGTGATTTAAGGTATAATTCTAATAGAACACCTTATAAAGGCCATATTATTTTACGGCCTTTAGGATTAAGATATGCTTCTTAACATATTGAAATACCCGGACCCGTTCTTAAAGACAAAGGCGGCCGAGGTCGCCGGGATAGACGAGGTAAAGGCCCTCATCCCGGACATGATAGAGACTATGTACCACGCGAGGGGCATCGGCCTCGCCGCGACCCAGGTCGGGATCGATAAGAGGATCGCCGTGCTCGATGTGCCCGATGAGAACGACGAGCGTAAGGAGAGGGGAAAGAACCTTATCGTGCTCATAAACCCCCGGATACTCCATGCCGAGGGCTCTATCGTCTACGAGGAAGGCTGCCTGAGCATCCCCGGGATTACGGCCGACGTGCAAAGGTACGCGGCCCTCAGGGTCAGCTCGCTCGACAGGGACGGAAAGACGGTCGAGTTCGACGCCCAGGGGCTCTTCGCCATCGCCATCCAGCACGAGATAGACCATCTGGACGGGGTTCTTTTCATAGACAGGCTCTCCCGCCTCAAAAGAGAGATGATAAAGAGAAAAATACGGAAGGCGCTCGAGGCTGAAGAACGGGCGCTATAAGGGTAAAAAGGATGGGGCGGGTAAGGGTAATCTTCATGGGGACTCCTGCGTTCGCCGTCCCCTCTTTAAAGGCCCTTATTGACGCGGGGTTCGAGGTAAGGGCGGTCGTAACTCAAGGAGACAAACCGAGGGGCAGGGGGCTTGCGCCCCTGCCTTCGCCGGTAAAATGCGAGGCCCTGAAACACGGGATAGAGGTGCTGGAGCCGGTAAAGGCGTCGCACCCTGGGTTTATCGACAGGCTGAAGGCCTTAAGCCCCGACTTCATAGCGGTCGTGGCATACGGCAAGATACTGCCCCAGGCGATACTCGATATCCCCCCGAAAGGATGCGTAAACCTCCACGCCTCGCTCCTTCCGAAATACCGCGGCGCGGCGCCCATAAATTGGGCGATAATAAACGGGGATAAAGAGGCTGGCGTTACGACCATGCTCATGGACAAAGGTATGGACACCGGGGCGATGCTCCTCAAGGAAAAGACGGCCATAGGGGCGGACGATACCGCCGAGGACCTCTTTAAAAGGCTTTCCGGGATAGGCGCGCCGCTCCTTGTGCGGACGCTGGAGGAGCTGTGGCTTGACAGGATTGAGCCCGTGCCGCAGGACGACAATGAGGCGACATACGCCCCGATGTTGAAGAAAGAAGACGGCCGCGTCGATTGGAATAAAGGGGCGCAGGATATCAAAAATCTCGCAAGGGGTCTCTACCCGTGGCCCGGCGCATATACATACTGGAATGAAAAGGTCTTGAAGATACACGCGGGCAAGGCAGACCCGGCCGTCATCGGAGCCCCGGCGCCCGGTACGGTCGCAGGGGTATCGAAGGAAGATATATCGGTAGCGTGCGGCAAAGGGGTCTTCAGGATAACTGAGCTTCAGCCCGAGAACAAGAGGCGCATGACGGCAGGGGAGTTCGCGCAGGGCTACAGGATAAAGGCGGGAGAGCGGTTTGTTTAACGACACCGAGAAATGGCAGGGCAGCCCGGAATCGATCGCCTATAAGCCGGGCAAGGGCGTCTTTCTCGCCCTCCTCGCGGTCTCGGCGCTGGCGGTGCTCTTCGGCGGGTTTTTCTTCTGGTACATACCGACCGTTGGGCTCAGAAGCATACACCCGTTGCTGCCTTATCTCCTCGGGGCCGTGCTTTTGGCCGTAAGCCTCTTTATCATAGGCGGGGCGGCCTTTATTACGAGCGCGGCCATAAGGGGCAGGGTGCCGTTTTACTCCAGCCGGTTCAGGTGGATGCTCGTGAAGGTATACCTGCCGCTGATGGTCATGGCAGGCGGGATACTCAAGATACCGAAGATAAAGATAGAGAGGGCGTTCATCGAGCTCAATAACCAGATGGTGAAGATGATGGGCAGGAAGTTCAGGCCCGAGAAGCTCCTTATACTAATGCCGCACTGCATACAGTACGACAACTGCAAGATAAAGGTCACGAGGAACGTCAGGAACTGCGCGGGCTGCGGCAAATGCGAGATAGGAGGGCTGCTCTCCCTGAGCGACGAGTTCGGGGTGAGCCTGTTCATCTCTACCGGCGGGACCGTAGCGAGGCGCAAGGTCCTTGAGGACAGGCCCGACGCCGTCATAGCGGTCGCCTGCGAGAGGGACCTTACGAGCGGCCTGCAGGACTCCTACCCCCTGCCGGTGATAGCCATAGTGAACAAGAGGCCGAGGGGCTATTGCATGGAAACGGGGGTGGCGCTCGAAGAGGTAAAGCAGGCGATAAGGGACCTGGCCGGGGCGGCTTGACAGGAAAGAGCGAGGGCCCTATATTGATGGATAAATAAAAGAAAGTTCTGATTTATTATGTCTTCCTGTCATTCTGAGGGAGCGGAGCGACCGAAGAATCTCATAACTTGCTGATTTGTATATTACAAGATTCTTCGCTACGCTCAGAATGACGTGCAGTTGCGAATTAATCAGAGGTTCCCAAATATAATCATAGGTGGAGGGTTTAGGATGAACTATTTCAAGACCGCGGTTCTCCTTGCGGTACTGACCGTGCTCCTCGTCTTTTTCGGCGAGCTGATCGGCGGAAAGCAGGGGGCCATTACCGCGCTCATACTCGCCGGGGTGATGAACTTCGGCACATACTGGTTCTCGGACAAGATAGTCCTCATGATGTATGGCGCGAAGCCCGTGGACGAGAAGGAGGCCCCTGAGCTCTTCGGGGTAGTCCGCGACCTCACCATGAAGGCCGGGATGCCCATGCCCAAGGTCTACATGATGGCGACCGAGACCCCTAACGCGTTCGCAACCGGCAGGAACCCTTCTCATGCCGCCGTTGCCGTCACCACCGGTATAATGAAGCTCCTTAACAGGGAGGAGCTTACGGGCGTAATAGGCCACGAGCTGAGCCACATAAGGAACAGGGACATACTCATCTCGACGATAGCCGCCACCATAGCCGGGGCCATAAGCTATATGTCGCACCTGGCGTACTTCGCCTCGCTCTTCGGCGGCAGCCGCGACGACGACAGGGGCGGCAACCCCCTTGTGGCAATCCTCATGATGGTATTCGCGCCCATAGCCGCGATGATAATACAGATGGCGATATCGCGATCGAGGGAGTACGGGGCCGACACGGGCGGGGCAACTCTCGCGGGCAACCCCTTATACCTGGCGAACGCCCTCAGGAAGCTCGAATACTACAACAAGAGGATGCCGATGCACGTGGGCAACGAGGCCACCGCCCACATGTTCATAGTGAACCCGCTTAGCGGCGGCAATCTCTTAAGGCTCTTCAGCACGCATCCGCCCATAGAGGAGAGGATTAGGAGGCTGGAGGGGATGGTGGGGCGGTAAGGCAGCCCAAAAAGTCCATCTGCTTTGTTGTCTTCGTCGCTCGTCATTGCGACGTACGAAAATAGTACGCCTGCGGTTTCCCTCGTCGTCCGCCTCGTCTAAAGCCATCCCTTGCGTTCGCATGCGGGTTCAGGTTTGCAACCTGAACCCTGAAATTCATGATGCCAAGTGGTTTTGGAGGAACGTAACCGTCAAAATCAAAAAGGGGCTTTTAAAAGCCCCTTTTTGATTTCCTCTTGTCATCTCCGTCAATCCGTCAGCTCCGGCTCATCGGGCTTTATAATCTCTTTGGGTTTCTTCCTTTTCTGGACGAGGTAGTTCTTCAGGGAGAGCTTGTCCTCATCCTTCATGTCGAGGAAGATGATACCGTAGCGGTTCAGGGCCTTATGCACCTTTTCAGGCTGGATGGCGGCCTGGGGCATGTCCCTTTCGCCCCTGACAACCTCACCGATTATATTGACCGGGATATTGAACCCGGGCATGCAGAACGAATATTTGAGGAGCGACCCCACGGGTATGGGGCTGCCGGTTTCCACGAGCGCCCCTGAGAGGCTGATGTTTATGGTGTTGCAGATATAGGACTCGAGCTCGCCCTCTTCGTTATCCCTCTCGAGCGTGATCTTCCCGAGTATCTGGATATCGAACCTGTCGGCGCGCGATAACTTCTTGAAGTTCTTCTCCATCTCCATCGGGTGCCCCTTTCCCAATATTGTCTACCACATATCCTTAAAAAGGTCAAAAGGTTTAGCATTCATTCATGGCCGGCTTGCCTTCAGCCTCCAAAAACACTGGGAGCTTGATTTTTAAAAACATATTTGTTAGTCTAATCAGGATTATCCACATTATCGTCACAGGAGGGGGATTGATGCTTAAATCGGCTCTAACGACAGGTCTAAGGTTCGCCTTTGCTTCGGCAATGGCGTTTTTGATATTTTCCGGCTGCTCAAGGGAAAAGGCCCAGGAGCAGAAGCCGCAGGAGACGGCCGTAGCCCCTGCGGCCGATCCCGGCAAGGAGCACTTCGAGAAGGGGGTCCAGTACTCCCTCAAGGGCCAGCTCGACGACGCTATAAAGGAGTACGAGGAGACGATCAAGCTCAACCCCAAGAGCGCCGAGGCCTACAACAACCTCGGGTTCGCGCTGCTGGACAAGGGGGAAACGGATAAGGCGATAGAGGCGCAGAAAAAGGCGATAGAGGTAAACCCGAACCTCGCCAACGGCTTCTTCGGGCTCGCGATGGCGTATGAGAAAAAGGGCGACAAGGCGAACGCCATAGCCAACTGGAAGGAGTTCGCGAAGATGTCCCAGCCGCACAGCAAGTGGTGGATGAAGGCGCAGGAGCATATACAGGCGCTCGAAGGAAAGGCCAAGCCCAAGGCGGCAAAAAAGAAGTAAGAGGACAATAAGGACTAATAAAAGAGGGCAGGCGCTTCAAGCGCCTGCCCTCTTTATTTTCAAGGAAGGCTCGGCTGGCTCGCCCGGAGGCAGGGGGGCTGCAGGGAGCCGGTCTCTGCTCGACGGCATCCTGCCTCGTCATTCCGGCCGCACGCCTTCACTTCCGGCCGCATCCATGCGGCCTCTTCCTCGCTTTTCGCTCGGCGTTCAGGCGTTGCGACTACGTCGCCGCTCGCAAGCCGTTCGACTCCCGAAACCGTTGCAGGCTGTAGTTGGCGGAAGGGGGGAGCCGAACCCTATGCCCGAAAGCGCATGGCAATGCGCAAAGAGGCCTTGGGCTAAAGATAATCTCAGAAGGATTATGAATTTTAGGGGTCAGGTTGCAAACCTGACCCCGCTTCAGGGAACAATTTTTAGAGGCAGCCTAAAGACCCTTGAAAGGGTCCTTTAATATTATCGCGTCCCGCCTGTTCGCGCCCACCGACACGATTATGACCTCCACGCCGGTAAGCTCCTCGATCCTCTTTATGTAGGCCTGGGCCTTCTTCGGGAGCTTTGAGAAGCTCTTTACGCCCTGCGTCGGGCTCATCCAGCCTTCGAGAGTTTCATAGACCGGCTCGCACTTCCACAGGCAGCTGCACTCCGTGGGGAAGTCGTCGATGAGATTGTCCTTCAGCTTGTACCCGGTGCAGACCTTTATCTCCTTGAGGTTGTCGAGGACGTCGAGTTTTGTCACCACGAGCCCGTCAAGGCCGTTTATCCTGGCGGAATACCTGAGCGCCACCGCGTCGAACCAGCCGCACCTGCGCGGCCTGCCGGTGGTGGCGCCGTACTCCCCGCCCTGCTCCCTGAGCCTGTCGGCCTCCTTGCCGGAAAGCTCCGTTGGGAAGGGGCCCTCGCCGACCCGAGTGGCGTATGCCTTTGTCACGCCTATTACCGCGTCTATCTTCGACGGCCCTATTCCGCTGCCCGTCGCGGCCTCGCCGGCGACGGTATTGCTCGACGTGACGAACGGGTATGTGCCGTGGTCGACGTCGAGGAGCGTGCCCTGCGCGCCCTCGAACAGTATGCTCCGCTTGAACTCCATGGCCTTGCTCAGGAACTTGGAGGTGTTCTTTATGAAAGGCCCGATGGTCGCGGCGAGCGTCATGTAGGTATGGTATATCTGGTGTATCTCGAACCCGTCCTCGTGGAGTATCGTCCTTATGTAATGGTTCTTCTCAAGGAGGTTGGCCTTGAGCTTTAATCTAAAGTCCTGCTCGCACAGCAGGTCCCCGCACTTGATGCCGCACCTGGCGACCTTGTCCTCGTAGGCCGGGCCGATGCCCCTGCCCGTGGTGCCTATCTTGTTCTCGCCCCTCAAGCGCTCCCTCGCTATGTCGAGCTTCTTGTGGTAGGGCATTATGAGGTGCGCGTTCTTGCTTATGAGGAGGTCCTCGGGCCTGAAGAGGTTCTTCGCCTTAAGGACGTTTATCTCCTGTATAAGCACCTCCGGGTCCACGACCACGCCGTCCCCGATTATGCAGGTCTTGCCCGCGTGGAGGATGCCCGAGGGGATGAGGTGGAATATGTACTTCTCCTCCCCCACTATCACGGTGTGGCCGGCGTTGTTACCGCCCTGGAACCTTACGACTATGTCGGCGCTCTCGGTGAGGATGTCTACGATCTTGCCCTTGCCCTCGTCCCCCCACTGCGCGCCGACTACTACAACGTTTTTCGCCATCTCTGGACCCTTATATTTTCCTCTCCATAGCGGATACGGTGTTTTCCACGTCGAAAGCGAAGCCCGTGGCGGCGCAGCCGTAGCCGTATTTCTCAAGGAGGTTGTCGTACCTGCCCCCGCTCAAGATAGGCTTGCCCACGCCTGAAGCGAAACCCTCGAAGATTATCCCGGTGTAATAATCGAACCCGCGCACCTCTCCGAGGTCTATGGTGACGGAGTCCATGAGCCGCTTTTTCGTGACGGCCTTTATTACCTGCGTTAAATTCGAAAGAGACCTTTTGGCCGCGGGGTCCCGGGTCAGGGACGAGGCCTTCTTTATGACCTCCTCCTCGCCGTAGAACGTGGCGAGGTTCAGCAGCAGTTCCCTGTCGTCTTTCCTTATCCCCTTGCCGGTCCTTTTGAGTATCGATTCGAGCGAGGAGGTGTCCTTTATGGCGATGGCATCCTTTATAAGGGCCCTGTCTTCCACGTTGACCGGCAGCCTGCCGAGCACGGCCCGCAGGAACCCCACGTCCCCGATGTCAATTTTAAAGTCCTTGAGGCCTATCCTCTTCAGGGCCTCTATGGCCATAATTATCATCTCGGCGTCGGCCTCGGGAGAGGGGGCGGCGGATATGTACTCTGCCCCTATCTGGAGGACCTCCCTGTTTTTGCCGTCGCCCTGGTGCCGGAGAACGTTTTCGTTATAGCAAAGCCTCAAGGGGAGCGGGTAGTCCCTCATGCGCGTGGCCACGACCCTCGCTATCTGCGGGGTTATGTCGGGCCTTATCGCCACTACCCTGCCGGTGGAGGGGTCGATGTACTTGAGGACGCGGTCCTTCAAGTTCTCCCCCATGCCGAGGGACAACACCTCCACGTACTCGAGGAGCGGGGTTATGACCTTCTTGAACCCGTACTTCTCGAATACCTGGAGTATCCCTGATTCTACCTTGCGGATTTTTTTCGATTCCTCCGGCAGGATGTCCCGTACGCCCTGCGGGAGGGATATAAAAGGCTGGATCGTCATGGAATATTTTGACCGTCGCCCCTACATTAGCATGAAAGAGGGGTCACGGTCTACGGTATTGTTTAGGTGGCCGGGGGAAAGCCCTATAGGGCTTTCCCCCGGCCTGTCTTGTTTGTTAGAGCTCTATGACGTGCGCGGAGATCATGTGCGGGAGCTTCAATACCTTCTCTATAAGCCCCTTTGAAAGCGGGGTGTCCACGCTCCATACGGATACCGCCTCGCCGCCTGTCGACTGCCTGCCGAGGTGGAGGCGGGCGATGTTGACGTTGTTCGCGGCCAGGAGCGTGCCGACGTTCCCGATGACGCCCGGCTTGTCCTCGTTCTGGAGGAGAAGGAGATACCCCTCGGGCACGGCGTCGAGGAAGAACTTGTCGATCCTCACTATCCTCGGCTCCTTCTTGCCGAAGAGCGCCCCTTCCACGATATTTTCGGCGTCTTTTGTCCGGACTTTAATGGTAATTGAGCTGGCGAAGTCGGTCGGGCGCGAGCTTTTGACCTCCACGACCTTTATGCCCCTTTCCTTGGCAACGAACGGGGCGTTCACGAAGTTCACGTAGGTGTCGAGCACCTTGTCGAGCAGGCCCTTTATGCAGGCTATGGTTATCGGCGCGACGTCGTAGCTTACGACCTCGCCCGAGTATTCGACGGTTATCTCCTCGATCCCTCCCTGGAGTATCTGCCCCTGGAAGCTCCCGAGCTTCTCGCCGAGGCTTATGTAGGCCCCGAGGGATACAAGCAGCTCGGCGGGTATCGAGGGCACGTTAACGGCGTTCCTTATGGTGCCGGTCGTAAGGTAGTCGGCTATCTGCTCGGCTATGGCTATGGCGACGTTCTCCTGCGCCTCGAAGGTCGAGGCCCCGAGGTGCGGGGTGAGTATTACCTCATCGAGCTGAAGGAGCGGGTTGTCGGCGGCTGGCGGCTCCTTCTCGAATACGTCGAATGCGGCCCCGGAGACTATCTTGGCCTTTATAGCCTCGGCGAGGTCCTTTTCGGATACGATACCGCCCCTGGCGCAGTTTATTATCTTCACTCCCTTTTTCATCTTCTGGAAGGCCTCGGCGTTCACGAGGTTCTTCGTCTCGTTCGTAAGAGGGACGTGTATGGAGATGAAATCGCTCTTCTTGAAGAGCTCGTCCATGGTCACGAGAGAAATCCCGATCTTGTCGGCCGCTTCGGTGGAGATGAAGGGGTCGTACGCTATGACGTTCATCCGGAGGCCCAGTGCGCGGGAGGCCACGACGCTGCCGATATTGCCCACGCCGAGTATGCCGAGGGTCTTGCCCGTCACCTCCGTGCCCTCGAACTTCTTCTTCTCCCACTCGCCCCTCTTCATGGAGGCGGTCGCCTGCGGGATCTTCCTCGAAAGGGCCATCATCATGGCTACGGCGTGCTCGGCGGTCGTCACAGTGTTGCCGCCGGGGGTGTTCATGACGACTATGCCCTTTTTCGTGGCCGCGTTCATGTCGACGTTGTCCACGCCCGTGCCCGCCCTGCCGATGACCTTCAAGTTCTCGGCGGCCTCTATTATCTCGGCCGTGGCCTTGGTGGCGCTACGGACGACAAGGCCGTGGTAGTCCTTTATCTTCGCCTTCAGCTCTTCGGGCTTGAGATTGGTTATGACGTCAACGGTTATGCCGGGGGTCGCCTTCAGTATCTCGACCGCCTTGTTTGACATGCTGTCGCTTATTAGTATCTTCATTATTTATAGCCCTCGATAAGTATTTCCTGCGCCGCGCCAACGCCCGAGCCGAACTTGACCTTGTGGCCGAACTTGCTTAACGCCATCTCGATGGACGATATGGCTATGATGATGTCGAAGGTATCGACGTAGCCGAGGTGGGCTATCCTCAATATCTTGCCCTTCAGGTGGTCCTGCCCTCCGGCCATTGTCACACCGACCTCGTCACGGAGGTACTTTACGAGCTTCCCGCCGTCAACTCCCTCGGGCACGAAGACGCCGGTGGCCGCGTTAGAGGGGGCCTCGGGGGCAAGGAGCTTCAACCCGAGGGCCTTTGACGCCGCGCGCGTGGCGCGGGCCAACCTGTCATGCCTTGCAAAGACGTTCTGGAGCCCTTCGGCCTTTATCAGAAGCAGGCACTCCCTCAGCCCGTTTATGAGCGATACCGCGGGCGTATAGGCCGTCGTATTGTCCTTCAGGTTCTTCCTCTCTTTTTTGTAGTCGAAGTAGAACCTCGGGCACTTGGCCGTCTCCTGGAACTTCCACGCCTTTTCGCTCAGGGCCACGAAGGCCAGCCCCGGAGGGAGCATGAACGCCTTCTGCGAGCCGGATACCAGCACGTCTATTCCCCAGTCGTCCATCGGCAGGTCGAATACACCTACGCCGGTGATGCCGTCGACTATGAGGAGGCAGTCCCTGCCTTTTGTAAGGGCGGCAAGCTCTTTTATGGGGTGGGCTACGGTGGTGGAGGTCTCGCTCGCCTGGACGAGCACCGCCTTTATTTTCGGGTTCTGGTCGAGGACGGCCTTGACGGCGGCCGGGTCTATGGCCTTGCCCCATTCGACGTTTATCCAGTGGGCCTTAAGGCCGTAGGCCTCGGATATCTTGCCCCACCGCTCGCCGAACTTCCCGCCGTTCACGACGATGACCTCGTCGCCGGGGGAGAAGAGGTTCACAATCGACCCTTCCATCGCGCCCGTGCCCGAGGCCGCGAGTATAAGGACGTCCTGCTTTGTCTGGAAAACGTATTTAAGGAGGTCGGCTGTCTCCCTGAAGACCTCGGAGAACTGCGGCGTCCTGTGGTGGATTATAGGCTGTGCCATTGCAAGGAGCGCTGTTTCGGGGACAGGCGTCGGCCCCGGCGCCAAGAGATACTTCTTTCTCATAACCTTAAGAATCCTCCTTTAATAAATACGGTCGATTAAGTTTAAGAATTGCCGGAACTAACAGATAAAGCTAACAAATCACTGGAGCCTTAGTCAAGCGAAAAGGCATTCGTTTAAGCTCTGAAGCCACATGCTGCGAGCGACGAGGAGCCGCTTCTGTAACTATTTGGATTATCGATATTTTTTCAGGCTCCTTTCGTCTTTTTTTGGGCGAAAAAAAACCGCCTGAGGCTATCCTTCGGGTCAATAACCCCAAATGATGCCCAGACGGTCGACAATCAGTTACCTTCCGCTCCCCGGTGGTTGCCACCTTTATTCCGTCAGTTGCGGAAAGCCTTAAATTTTCAGTAGCATATTAATCCCGGAGGGCCGAAAAGTCAAGCTGATTTTAAGGTGGGAACGCGGCGATATTTTTAAAAATCTAAAATTTTTTCAGGGTCCGCGCTTTTACAAAAGGCCTCTGCCTAAAAGATAATCCCCCCAACCCCCTTTAGAAAAGGGGGAGGAGTAATCCGTTATTTCAGCCCCGTAGGGTGGGCTCAGCCCACCTCTTAATCAGAGTTTTACCTCATTTTTCACTGTGTTGACAAGGTCTATATTTGCTTCACCCTTATGGGCGCGTCAAAATAAAAAGGGCCGCAAAAGCAGTCCCGTAGGGTGGGCTCAGCCCACCTCTTAATCAGAGTTTTACCTCATTTTTCACTATATTGACAAGTTCTATGTTCGCTTCACCCTACTGGGGCGCGTCAAAATAAAAAGGGGCTGCTTTAGCAGCCCCCTCAAATACATTGGCGTCCCCACAGGGATTCGAACCCTGGTTACCGCCGTGAAAGTCCAAAAGGACTGAAAACTATAACACCTTGATTTATGGCTAGGTTTCTCGTTTTGCCTTATCAATCAAGAGGCTATAAATGCTACGAAGAATTTGCTTGTTTTGGGATTTCTTGCCTATTTGGACACGATTTAGCACAATTTTATATATGGACCCAGCCCCTGATGCAACTATGATTTATCCGCTCTGCAGACCGGAACAAGGGATGCGTTTATATATTCGGCCTTTGCGTGGACTATAGAAAGTGTCCTGGCCTTGATGAAATTCGCGCGCTTTCTCCT
>JACRCL010000016.1 GCA_016219015.1 Deltaproteobacteria bacterium | reverse complement strand
TGGAGACGGGACTCGAACGACTTTCGAACGCCGACCGATAGGGAGGATGAGGCTTCAGGATGAAGCCGTAAGTGAGAAAGGCCGGAGCCGGAGCGAGTCGGACAGGATGTCCGGCGAGCGGAGGCCGAGTCCCCCCTTCGGCACCAAAATATAAAAAGCCGGCCTAAACAGGCCGGCTTTTTTATTTTAATATCTGATGAAGGGACTCGAACGGCGCCTTCACGGCGACGCAGTCGCAACGTCTGAACGCCGAGCGATAAGCGAGGATGAGAACGCAGGGACGCGTTCGGAAGTGAAGGCGTGCGGCCGGAAGTGAAGGCGACAGGACCCGGAGCGAACGGACAGGATGTCCGTGAAGCGGAGGGCGAGTTCCCCCGTCGGTAGCAAAAAAATATTTTTTTACTTCCTACCCGGCTTCAGTTGCAGATGACTTGGCCTTGTTGATCATTGCCTCAACTTCCTTATTCACATTGATGCAATGCATATCAATTCCAGGATGATCTCTGGAAAAAACTCTGAATATTTCGTCCGCGAAAGCGGGGCCAACGGACTCTATTCCCTTGAAATCGAAGACAACAACCTTGAACAGTTCCACTCTTGCCATCAATCTCTTGGCCTGAGACCGCGATATGAGCTTATCGTTCCCGTATCGAGCAAGTTCAACTGGAATGATAGTCTTGTTGAATCCATAATCGTCGCCGGATAAAAATTTATCAAAAATTTTTTTTGTTGTCCGAGCAGTATTATTATTAAGTTTCATCCATACAGAAGTACCGCCTTTAATATTGTCACTATCTAAAATCCAATCGTGCGTATCGCCAAATTTATGCGTAAAATAAACGCCGCCTGAGAGTATATCGAAAGAGTCAAACATTCTGGACGTGAAAAAAATACCTTCTCCAGTATGATGATGAGGATCCGTCGTTAATTTGCCTTTTGTCAGTTCGAGGATTGCGTGTTTTTCGTCATCTAAACCTAATTCTCTCTGAATTTTAGCAAATATCCCTACGCCGTTGTCATGCAACATCATCTCGGTATTTAAGGCATCTTTTCTAATATAAACCCATATCTCCGTGCCGGCGGAGTGGTCGATTGCATTATTGAACATTTCGGTAAAACCGTAATGCCAAATATCAATTATGTTATCCGGCATCTTTCCTATCACTGCAGACACATCGTTTCTCCAAACGACATCTTCCGCCGAATTTTTTCCAACATGATAAGTTTCCCTCCACTCAACCAAAGGACAAAGCTTATATGACCTAGCTCTAGTTGTCCCCTTTGCTACAATCAAATTACTTGCAATAAGCCGACGTATATGGTTATTGACAGCCTGCATTGAAACATTGAACTTCTGCGAGGTCAGCCTGCAAATTCCCATTGGGTTTTTTTCTACATTTTCAATGATGAAACGAGAGATCTCTTCGCTTCTTTTACGTATTTTGGACATTGTCAATACTCTTAAATTAATTGTCAATTAAATTGATAAAAATTGTAAATATGATTATTTTAAATTGTAAAATAAAATTATGTTTTTGTCAATCAAAACAATAATACTGAACGGAACAATACCAAAAAAGCTGTCGCTACGTCCAAATTTTTTATCTATTTTCCACCTCCCTCCCCCTCTCCATGTAATACGCCCCCTCCCCCGCGTTCCCCATCTTCGAATATACGAGCCCGAGGTTCTGGTAGGCCGTGGAATATTGCGGGTCTATCTGTATCACTGTT
The DNA here is from genome assembly GCA_016219015.1 of Deltaproteobacteria bacterium. Taxonomy (GTDB): domain Bacteria; phylum Desulfobacterota; class GWC2-55-46; order GWC2-55-46; family GWC2-55-46; genus JACRCL01. The sequence continues at coordinate 211,585 of JACRCL010000016.1, read as the reverse complement.
TTAAAGTCCTCTATCGCCTGCTCGTACGCCCCGAGCCTGAAATACGCCGCGCCCCTGTTGTTGTAGGCATCAGTATAATCCGGGTTTAGGACAATGGCTCTAGTAAGGTCGTCGATCGCGGCCTTATGGTCTTTCATCTCAGAATTGGCGAGCGCGCGGTTGTAGTATGCCTCAGGCATCCGGGGCAGGACATCTATGACATGGCCGAAGTCGGCTGCGGCCTCGTTGTACCTGCCGGTCTCCCTGTAGGCTATACCCCTGTGGTAATAGGCTATAGGCACCCTTTCCGAATAGACCTCTATGGCCCTTGACCAGAGCTCTATCGGGCCTTTCCAGAAAGAGGTCTGCCTGAAGGTCAGAAAGGACAAGATAGATAAGACGGCTACGGCCACGATGGCGGGCAAAACCCTTATCCTTCCATTCCACGCCTCGAAGGCGTCCCCGGCCCATGACCCCATGAGGACAAAGGGGGCGAGGCTTGGTATATACATGTACCTGTCTGCCGCGGCCTGCCCGCCCACCTGCACTATCCCTATCACGGGCAGAAGCGTCACCACGAAAAAGAGCCAGGAAGCGAGGAACGCCTTCGACCTCTTCAAGAGGGCTATGGAGAGTACGGTTATAAAGACGAATATCAGAAAAGAGGCCATGAATACCGGGTTTAAAAGACCCTCCCCTGCCGGAAGCGGATAGAACGGCGAGAGATTTGCGGGGAGCGCCAGTTTATAGATATAGAAGGCATACCCGTTAACAGCCGTCGATACACGCTCTATAATGGTATGCGCCTCAAGAGCCACTATCGACTCCCCGCTGCCCTGCGCCCGGACGGTCAATGCCGAAGATACTGCGCTCAGGAAGAACAAAGGCGCCTTCTCTATCAAAGACTTTAGACTTAGCCTTTTGAGCGGATAGAGATCGAGTATAAGGAGGACGGGCGGGAGCGATACTGCCATCGGTTTACTGAAGAGGGCGAGTATAAACGACGCTATGGTAAGAAAGTAAAACGCCCCTGCCTCTTGAGAGGCGTATTTAAGGTACGACAGGATTGCCAGCAGGTAAAAAAGGGCGCAGAGCACATCCTTAAGCTCGGAGACCCACGCGACGGACTCGACATGGAGGGGGTGCAGGCCGAAAAGCAATGACGCGACAAAAGCGCCGATAAGCGGACCCCTGCCCTTGCTGCTGGCGAGGGTAATGAGCCTGTAGCCCAAAAGGAAGACAAGAAATGTGTCGATCGAGTGGAGGAGGTTATTTACAAGGTGGTAGCCGAACGGCTCAAGCCCGAAGAAGTGGAACTCGACGGCATTGACGATCGTAGTAAGCGGGTGCCAGTTGCCGTAATATGCGCTCAAAAACGCCCAGGTGAAAAACCTCGAGCTTATCTCCCTTATATGCGGGTTATCGATTATATAGAACTGGTCGTCCCAGACGCCTGCGAAGCCGTTCTTCAGGGCAGGGAGATAGATTATGAATGTGATTAATGCCGGGATAAGGGCAAGGAAAAGGGTCTTGCGGTTTTCGGCTTTGACAGGCTCGTCCATGGCCGGTTGCAAAGAGGCGTTATTTTAACTTACCCTCACCCTATATGGTGGAGGGCCTTTTTCGCCACGACCTCGCCGTAGCGGACGCTGTCGCTTATGCCTATGCCGTGGTAGGCCGACCCTGTAAGGTAAAGCCCCGGGTGTCTGTTGAGCCGGTCTTCCACCCAGGCGACCCTCTCCTCATGGCCGATGGTGTACTGGGGCATCGAGTTTATCCACCTGAAGACCCGCGCGAGCACCGGGGCCGCGTCTATGCCCATTATCTCTTTAAGCTCGCCCTTCACCATCGCTATCATCTCTTCGTCGCTCAACGATACGAGCTCGGCGTTCTTCGAGCCGCCCACGAAGCACCGTATGAGCACCGAGTCGTCGGGCGCGCGGTATTTGAACTTGACCGAGGTCCATGTGGCGGCCATGATGCTCCTCCCCTCTGTCCTCGGCACCACGAAGCCGAAGCCGTTCAAGGGGTGCTTTACGTCGCTCCTCTTGAACGCGATGGAGACCGTGGCCGTGGAGACATAGGGGATGGTCAAGAGCTTCTCCGAAAGCTCCCTGTCGAAGGAGGAAAGAAGGGACGACGCGGCGTAGGCCGGAGCCGCTATTATGACGCTGTCCGCCTGTATGAGCTTGCCGCCTTCGAGCCCTACCTCGAATATGTCCTCTTTCCTTGAAAGGCTTGTTACGACCGAGCCTTTGTATATCTTCGTATCAGGTTCCTTTGAAAGGCGCTCCGTAAGCGTATCGATAAGGAGCGAGAGCCCCTCCTTCAAGGTCATAAACATCGTGACTTTCGGCCCCGGCTTCTGTGGGGCGGGCTTGTGCGCGCCGGGCCTTTTCATCTGGGCCATCCTCTTGAGCATCCCGCGTATGAGGCTCCCGTGCTCCTCTTCGAGCTGGACGAACTTCGGGAAGCTCGCCCTTATTGACATCGTCTCAGGGTCACCCGCGTGGACGCCGGCCACGAGCGGCTCGGCGATCTTCTCCAGCGCCTCGGCCCCGAGCCTCCTCCTGACGAAGTCCCCGAGCGTCTCATCCCCCCTGTCTTTCCTCCTCGGGATGAAAAACTCCATGCCCATCCTTATCTTTCCGGGAAGGCTTATGAGGCTGGACGTGGCGAGCGGGAGTATTTTGGTGGGGACCATGAGGATGACCCCTTCGGGCAGCTCGTGGAGCCTGCCCCTTGAAAGGACGAAAGTCTTCCTGTTGGACTCGTTGGTCGGCAGCAGGCTGTCGGTAAGCCCGAGCCTCTTGCATAGCTCCATTGCCCAGGGCTTTTCCGACAGGAAGCAGTCCGGCCCGCCTTCTATCAGAAAACCGCCCGCGCGCTCGGTCCTGATGTTGCCCCCGAGCGTCTCCTTTTTCTCCAAAAGGACTATCTCGAAGTCCATGCCCTTGGGCTGGTGCTCGCGGAGGCTATAGGCGGCGGAAAGCCCTGCTATCCCGCCGCCTATTACGACTACGCGCTTCATTATCTCTTTTCACCGCTTTTCTTTATAAGCCCGGCGAGAAGCTCCATGAGCCCGGGGGAGGTGTTCAGGGAAGGTGTCCTTCTGAAGGCGAGCCCGTGGGAGTCCGCCATGCCCTTGAAAAGTATGTCTATGTCGTAGAGCGTCTCGACGTGGTCGGCCAGAAAACCGAGCGGCACTATCACAACGCCCTTTTTCCCGGCCTTCTTCGCGCCCTCAATGAGGTCTTCGGTCGAGGGGCCGAGCCACTCGCGCGGGCCCGCGCCCTTGCTCTGGTAGCCGACCTGAAAGTCGATGGGCTCCGTCCTTTTCACTATCTCCTCGACGCTCTGGTTTATGAGCATCTCGTATGGGTCGCCCTCGAGCGACATCAAGGGCAGGCTGTGGTTGCTGAATATGACAAGCGCGTCTTTCCTGTCGGGGAACGAGGCAAGCTCCTTTTCAACGTTCCCGGCTATAATATCGAGGAAGACGGCGTTTAAGTGCCACCTGTCGATATAGGCCGTGTCCGGCCCGCCCGAGGAGTTCAAGAACTCCTCGACGTCTTTTTCATACGCGCCGGTGGCAATAAGTGAAGTGAAGGGAGACATGATGATCGCGGTAAGCACCTCGACTCCGTCGTCCTTTATCCGCCTCATCGTGTCCTTTATGAAGGGGTGCCAGTAGCGCATCCCCACGTAGGCCCCGTAATCGAGCCCGTCCTTGTTGAGGAGCTTTTTTATAGCCTCGGCCTGGGCACGGGTTATGTCGAGAAGAGGCGATTTTCCGCCAATGAGCTTGTACCGCTCTTTTGTCTTTTCTATAAGCTCAGGCGTTATGGGCCTGCCCTTCAGCACGTTCCTTACGAACGGCTCGACGCTCTCAATGGAGTCCGCCCCGCCGAAGGCGAGCAGCACAAAGGCCTTTTTTCTTTTGCTCATTTACGGACCTCGTTAAAAAATTTTTTCTTCACCCGGCGGTCTTTCTTCCGGCCGCATTACTTTTTGCTGCTGAACTCGTGGACCGCGTCGACGACCGCCCTTACGTTGTCCACGGGCGTGCCGAGGACTATGCCGTGGCCGAGGTTGAAGATGTGGCCGGGCCTTCCGCCCGCCATGTCTATTATCTCCTTCACCCTCTTCCTTATGGCCGCCACCGGGCCGAAAAGCACCACGGGGTCGAGGTTGCCCTGTATGGCGTGGCCGTACCCGATGGTCTTCCACGCCGTGTCGAGCCTCACCCTCCAGTCGACGCCTATGACGTCGCCGCCGGCCTGACTGACTATGTCGAGGTAGGTGCCGGTATTGGTACCGAAGTTTATGACCGGCACCGTGTCCTTGAGGGCGTCTATGACCTTCTTCGTGTAGGGCATGGCGAACTCCTTGAAGTCGTCCGGCCCGAGGCAGCCTACCCAGCTGTCGAAGAGCTGCAAAGTCTGCGCCCCTGCCTCCACCTGCGCCTTCAGGTACACGATGACGACGTCGGCAATCTTATCCATGAGCGCCTTCCACGCGCCGGGGTCCTCGTACATGATCTTTTTCGTATGGACGTAATTGCGGGAGCCCTCGCCCTCGATTATGTAGCTCGCCAGCGTGAACGGCGCGCCCGAGAAGCCGATGAGCGGGACCTTGCCGTCAAGCTCCTTCCTCACCATCTTTATCGCCTGCATGAGGAACGGGACGTCTTTTTCCGGGTTTATGTTAGTTATGGCGTCTATGTCCTTCCGGGTCCGGACGGGGTTGCCTATCACGGGCCCTTCGTTCTTGGCGAATTCGAGCTTTATGCCCATGCCCGGCAGCGGCAGCAGTATGTCGGCGAATATTATGGCCGCGTCGAGGTCGAACGCCCTTATGGGCTGGAGCGTCACCTCGCAGGCGAGCTCCGGGTTCCTGCACATCTCAAGGAAGGAGTGCTTCTCCCTTATAGCCATGTACTCCTTCATGTAACGGCCTGCCTGACGCATGAGCCATACCGGCGTATGGTCCGCGGGCTGCCTGCGGCATGCCTTCAAGAACGTATCGTTTGCCATAAAATAGATCTCCTTCAGGGAAGTATTATCTTTAACAGGCTGCTGAAAAAGTCCATCTGCTTTGTTGTCTTCGTCTTGTCATAACGAAAGGTGAGTACGTCTCATTCCTCGCTCCTGACGCCTCGCGCACTCGATTTTGAGCAGCCTTGATGTGATTTTGAGTTTTTCCTCAACCTTTAACGCGCCGCGAGAACAAGCATTACATTATATTTAAAGAGGCCGGGTTTTTCAAGGCATTTCAAAGGGGCATGCCGCGGGCTTTCCGGCCCCGCTTCACATCCTGCGCCTTTTAGTATATAATGCAGTAGCAATTAAGCCAGCTCACCAGGAAAATCGGCCAAGACAAGCCTTGATGAGAGCCGGCCACACCCTCGCGATCATCCCGCAACAGCTCCCAGAACAAAAAAACTGGCGGAGTCCCATGATATGAAAAACCCCGGATTGGTGCTACGGTCTTTCAAGCTGAAGTTCGGCCTCAAGCTATGCCTGCTGACCATAGCGGGCGTGCTCGCCGTGACGCTGTCGCTCTACTTCCTCACTTCCAGGAGCCTGGGGGAGTCATACGGGAGCGCGATATACACTATCTACAACCTTAAGATAAACATATTCACGCTGATGTTCGCCTCTTTCTACTCGGTCTTCATCCTCGCCGTGGTCACGGCCGCGATAGCCGTCATCGCCATGCTCTTCTCGCACAAGATAGCCGGGCCCATATACCGCATCGAAAAAAACCTCGACGTCATCAGCTCCGGGGACCTGACGCTCAATACCCGGTTCAGGGGCAACGACCAGCTCGTGTCGCTGGCTGACGAGATAAACGGGATGGTCAGGTCGCTGAACCACATCGTAAGGACGTCCGTGGACGCCCTTGAGGAGTGCAGGAGGTGCGAAGAGAGGCTGGCCCTCCTTCTAAACGCGAAGGATACGCCGGAGCAGGAGATCCTTGACGCCATGCAGGCGCTCAGACGCGCCGCAGCCGAGCTTAAAAAATACGCCTCGGCCGTTAAGACCGGATAAAGACGTGATAAAAAAAACCATTATCCTGATAGCGCTGGCCCTGCTCGCTTTCGCGGGCTATTCGCTCTCCCAATGGGACAGCTACCATGACTTCCGGGACAGGTGCCTGGACTGCCACATCACGGTCCCCGAGGAGAATGAAAAGCCGGTGGCGTTCAAGAAGGACATAAGCGCCATGTGCCTGGACTGCCACGCCGACGAGAAGCAGCTCTCGCACCCGGTCGATGTGAAGCCGAAGATGTCCGTGCCCGCGGTCTTCCCCCTCGACTGGAAGGGCGAGGTCACGTGCGCCACCTGCCACCCCGTCCACGACGACGGGTTCGGGACCTCTCACCTGAGGTCGAAGGCGTCGGGGCCGGGCTTTTGCACCATGTGCCACAGCGATCTCGAAAAGGAGATGCACAAGGCCTCGATAGGAACGGCCCACGTATCCGAGACTACCGGCGCGAGGTTCGAGATAAACGAGCTCGGCAACGCGCTCGACGACCTGTCGATAAAATGCATGTCGTGCCACGACGCCGCCACGGCCGGGGACGCCATCGTCGATAATAAGATGGTGAAGGGGCTGTTCCATAACAGCAACGACATAGGGGTAAGCCACCCCATAGGAGTTTCCTACATCGAGACGAGGATGAAGTACAAGGGCGCCTACAGGCCGATCAATGAGCTGCCGCCGCAGATGAAGCTCTTCGGCGGGCTCGTGGGCTGCGGCACCTGCCATAACCCTTACTCCAAACAGCACAGCGAGCTGGTCATGTCCAACGAAAAGAGCGCCCTCTGCCTCGCCTGCCACGTCAAATAGGCGGGACGGGCTAAAGTAAAGACATTTAATGCCGATTTAATATATGCTTAATATCAATGTATTAATATCAGACCGGTTGAATTAGGCTCTGAAATATGATAGCTTTAACCAGAGTTTTGAAAAACTCAAAATTCGAAGAGGCTGCTCAAAAAGTCTAAGATGCAAGGAGTCGAGAGCTAAGGAGCGAGTCGTACTTGTACGCTGCAATGACGAATTTTGAAGACGACGCAGCAGATTGGGCTTTTTCAGCAACCTCTTAAGGGGCTTATGACGAACGAATCCTTCCCCCGCTACCGGAGGCGCCGTTACCTTATAAACAAGGGCCTCCAGACAAGGTTCATAATCGGCTTCTCCCTGGCCGTTTTCCTCGGCTTCATACTTAACCTCCTGTTCGTCTATTTTTTAATTGACAGGGAACTCACGCGGGAGTTATATAAAATCCATATAAAGATAAGGACGACCTCGGAGATCGCCGCCCCCATACTCTGGCAGCTCGGCGCGGTGACGGTGCCCGTTATCCTCATCGCCTCCGCTGTCCTCGGCTACTACCTGACCCGCAGGGTGGAGGTCCCGCTCGTAAGTTTCAGGAAGGCCATACGGAGGGCTGGACTCGGGGACTTAACCGGAACGCTCGGGGACGATTTCACGGGCGGGCTTTCAAAGGCCTTCAACAAAGTCTCGGCGTCATTGGAGAAAAGGTTCAGGGCTTTAAAGGGCTCGGTGGAAGGCCTCGAGGGCAGGTGCGCGGAGCTGTCGGCGTCGATCGAAGGAAGGGTAAGCAAGGCGGACGCCCTCAAGGCGTTAAAAGAACTGGGTGAAGCAAGGGAATCGGTACGGCGCGAGCTGTCCGGGTTCAAAGTCTAACAAAAAAATGGCAGGGAATATGCGTTCAGGAAATGTGCATCGCCGTTCGAGCATCAAAGAGGCTATTATAATGAAAGGGGCCCCGGCATTAGCTTTCGTATTGCTCTCAGGCCTGTTTATCGCGCCCGGTCTCCGGGCCGAAGACTGGCCGATGTTCCTCAAAAACCCTGCCCACACGGCAATATCCGAGAAAGCGCCTCAGCCGCCGCTGAGCCTGAAGTGGAAGTTCTCCACGAAAGGCCCGGTCTACTCCTCCCCGGCGATATCCAAAAATAAGCTCTACATAGGCTCTTACGACAAGAGCCTCTACGCGCTCGACGCCTCCACCGGGGCAGAGCTCTGGGCCTTCAAGACCGACGGGGAGGTCTTCTCCACGCCCGCGGTTTCCAACGATACGGTATTTTTCGGCTCGAAGGACAAAAACGTCTACGCCGTGGACGCCAGGACGGGCAAGCTCGTCTGGAAGTACGCCACCGAAGGCAGCGTAGTCACCTCCCCGGTCGTGGCCGAGGGCAACGTCTTTATCGCCTCAAAGGACCTCTACCTCTACGCCCTCTCCGCGAGCGACGGCAAGAGGGTCTGGAAGATGAAACTTACGGATTACGAAAAGTACAGCGGGGTCTACGCCTCTCCGGCGTACGCGGACGGCTCCGTATTCTCTGCCGGCAAGAACGGGTCCATATATTCCGTCCAGGCGAAGTCGGGCGGACGGAACTGGTCGGTAAGGACCGACTCCGCCATATACTCTTCTCCCGTGGTGAGGGAGGGCACGCTCTACATAGTATCGCTCAACAGGACCCTTTACGCGGTAAACACCCAGACCGGCAAGATATCATGGAAGAAGAACCTTGAGCAGGAGATGGTATACGCCGCCCCGGCCGTCACAAAGGACAAAATATACGTCGCCTTCAAGAACGGGCATATAAAGTCCTACAACAGGGTGGGCGGGGCCGAGACCTCGGACTTTACGCTGCCGGGCGAGATAAACTCGACGCCCGTAGTCGCGAACAACGGGTTTTTATACGTCGGCTGCGAGGACGGCAACGTATACGCGGTCGATACGAGGACGGGCGCAATAGCGTGGAGGTTCACGACGGACGGCGGTGTCCACTCCTCGCCGGCGGTGCTCGATAACGCTCTGTACATAGGCTCGAAGGACGGCGGGGTCTACGCCTTCGCGCCCTGAGGTCAACGGGACCGGAATCCTTATTATAAGGCTGTCTCTAAAAATTAGGAATTTTTTCTGAAGTCAAGGAAGGGCGGAAATAAAAAGCGCAGCATATATGTGCATATGTGAGCATTTTTATTTTCGTCCTGACGCAGAGGTCGGGAAAAAGAACAATTTTTAGAGGTAGCCTCAAGAAGGTACTTAAATGAATAACCAGCGCTTCATTAAAACACTCCTTTTAGCGGGCGTCCTGACGCTTACGGCGGGTATATCCCATTCCGCGGACAAGCAGGGGGCTATCGTCGAGCCGCCCCCTCCCCCGTACGAGCGCCCGGACGCGCTGGATTCGATGATAAACCCCCACAACCAGATAAACGACGAAGGGGAGGTCATCTGGTCGACCTGCCTCGTATGCCACACCAGCGTCCCTGACATCAAGAAGGAAAAAAGCATAAAGGACATCAGCCTCCGCTTCGAGGAAGACCCGAACAAGATATGCAGGAACTGCCACCTTGTCATAGTCCATCCCGGCACTGAGGGCGTAAGCGCGACTATGAGCGGCTTTGTGGCGCCCGACCACCTGACGGCGCCGCCGAAGGAGATGCTGTCGTCGATAAGGCTTACCTTGAAGGAGATCCCGACTATCTTGCCGCTCGACCCCAAGACGGGCAAGATAATCTGCGCCACCTGCCATAACCCGCACGAAAGGGGCCTGCTCGCGGGCAGGGCCGACTGGGGCGGCGATTACAGCCTGAGGCTCCGGTCAGCCGGGTTGGACATCTGCGCGTATTGCCACAGGAAGTAGCTTGAACACATAGCAGGCGCGTCCCCCGCTGCTTGCAGCGGGATTTAGCGAGCGAATTGAGAACGTAATCTTCCTTATGTCTCGAAGATTCCCCGCGGCAAGCCGCGGGGAATTCAAGGCCTCTTTGACGGGCCTCTTGCCGCACAATCGTCCCTTGCCTTTCAGAGGTGGGTAATGCGAAAGACCTTCCGCGAAATATTCCACTCGCCCTCCGGCGCGGGCGCCGGACTCTCCCTCAGGCTGGGCGCCGCCGCTCTCATCATCTTGCTGCTCTCGGTTGCGGGATGCGCGCCTTCGGCCGTCAGGGACGAGGAACAGACGCCGCAGAGGCAGCTCATATGGCCCCCGCCCCCTGAGCCGGCAAGGATATCCTTTTCAAGGACCATAGAGAAGCCCGAGGACATCGGCGCGAACAGGGGGTTTTTCAGGAAATTGTCCGACTTCTTCCTCGGGCCGAGGTCCGACGAGATAGTGAAGCCTTACGGCATCACGGCGGATTCCACGGGCAGGGTCATAGTCGTGGATACCGCCCTCAAGAGGGTCCACGTCTTCGACGCGAAAAAGAACAAATACTTCTATATCGAAAGTATCGGGGACGAGAACCTCGACTCCCCCATAGCCGCGGCAGTGGACGCCGAGGACAACATATATGTGACGGACTCCCTTTACGCGAAGGTATTCGTCTTCAACCCCAAAGGGAAGCTCCTTTTCAGCATAAACGGCTTTAAAAGGCCTACCGGCATAGCCGTAAACAGGCGCGAAAAGACCGTCTACGTGGTCGATACCGGCGTCCACGAGATAAAGGAGTTCGACCTCAAGGGAAAACACTTAAGGACCTTCGGCGGCCTGGGCAACAAGCCGGGCGAGTTCAATTTCCCGGTCGATATCTTCGTCGACAATAACGGCGAGCTCTATGTGGCGGACTCGATGAACTACAGGGTCCAGATATTCGACAAAGACGGCAGGTTCCAGTCCGCTTTCGGCCACCAGGGGGACGGGACCGGGGACTTCGGCAGGCCCAAGGGAGTATCCGTGGACAGGGACGGCAACGTCTACGTGGCCGACGCGCTCTTCGATACGGTGCAGATATTCGATAGAAAGGGTAACTTCCTCCTCAACTTCGGGACGCTCGGGAGGGAGGCCGGCAAGTTCTGGCTGCCGTGCGGGGTGTTCATCGACCAGGGAGACAAGATATACGTCTCGGACTCCTACAACAAGAGGATCCAGATATTCGATTACCTCGGGCACAGCTGATTGGCCGTTGGAAAAAAATAAAGGCTGAGGATGGGCTAAGATGAAATCCTTTCTCCCGAACATGATCTCCCGGCTCAAGGAGCGCAATAAAGGCAGGGGCTCTTTTATCTTAGGCCCCGCGCTCAAGGCGCGGCTCCTCAAGGCGTCGGCCCTGGGGCTCGCCTCGATAGGGGCCGGGTACATGATCTTCTCCGCCGCCAACTCCTCGGCCACCGTCGCCGGCACCAAGCACAACTTTAGCTCCCTCTCCACGGCCGCCATAAAGAGCTCGGACTCCACGGAGATATGCGTATTCTGCCATACGCCCCACAACTCAAACCCCTCGGGGCCCGTATGGAACAAGCAGGACCAGGGCTCCACGTACAACGTCTACGAGAGCCAGACCCTTGCCGCGACGCTCAGCCCCAACTCGCCGGCCCTCGGCCAGCCTACCGGCTCGTCAAAACTATGCCTGTCCTGCCATGACGGCACTATCGCCATAGGTTCGCTCCTCAATATGCCGGGCAAGGGGCTGGAAGGCGCGCTTACCGTCGCGGGCCCCGGCGTCACGGCCGGGAAGCTGACGACCGCCTCCACGGCATTCATAGGGACCGACCTGAGGGACGACCATCCCATCTCGTTCGATTACTCGCTTTCGAGCCAGAACCCGGAGATAAAGGACAGCATGAGCCTGCCCGCCGAGGTGAAGCTCGACTCGTCGAACAAGGTCCAGTGCACGAGCTGCCATGACCCGCACGGCACGGCCAACCAGAAGTTCCTCGTCGCCTCGCTCGACAACGGCAACCTCTGCTCGGCGTGCCACGACAAGAGGTACTGGGCCACGAACCCCTCGGTCCACAAGACCTCGGGGGCCACATGGAACCAGGCCGGGATAAACCCGTGGCATGAGGACATGGGCGCCGCCGGTTTCACCGACGACACGCCGATGATGCAGAGCTGCCTCGCCTGCCACCGCTCGCACAACGGGGCGGCCGGGAAGAGCCTTCTTAAGGGCACTAACCCCTCCACCATGCTCGTGGAGGACGAGGAATGGACGTGCCTCAACTGCCATAACGGGAACGTCGCGGCCAAGGACATGGACTCGCTCTTCAACTACATGTACAAGCACGACGTGAAGGGGACCTTCGGGCTCCATACCCCCTCAAGGCAGCTGCCCGGAGAGCCCGCGAGGGAGAGCGCTTCGAACCTCGGCACGAACAGGCACGCCGAGTGCGCGGACTGCCACAACTCGCACGCGTCCATGACCGGCAACCATGTGGTCGGGGGCGTCAACGGCAACATTATAGGCGCTAACGTGCTCGGCAGCTGGGGCGCGAAGCCGAACCCGTGGGCCCCGGCCGGGAACGCGTCCACCACGTATCTGGCCGTGGACTTCAATTCGCTTACCCCCGGGTCCGACAACCTCGAAGGGTACCTGTGCGTGAAGTGCCATTCGTACTACGCGTACGGCATGACCCCGCCGAGCGTGCCTTCGGGCAACGCCGACAACACCCCGGTCTTCGAGTCCGACGTGACCACCGACTTCAACATAAACAACATGGCGTACCATCCCGTATTCGCCCAGGGGCAGAACCGGCCGCCCGTGGCCGCGAACCCCAACTGGCCGGCCAACAGCCTGGGGCTTACGAACACCTTCAGGTACGTCGACCTGCCCGGGGGGGACAGGACCGGCTTCTACAACGTGGCGCATAACTCCACGGGCACCTGCACCGACTGCCACGGGTCGAGCACCGCGTCCGACCCACAGGGCCCGCACGGGTCCAACGACAAATGGGTGCTCCGCAGGAACGAGACCGGCGTGGGCTCGCCCCAGAACTACTGCTACAACTGCCACAGGCGCGACGTGTACGGCGACGAGGGCTACCTGGGGCCGAACGCGAACTTCTCGAGGGTAACGCACCCGGTGGACGGGCTCGGCCTGAGCTCTCCTTTCTACACCGCCGGGACCAATACCGGCAATAACGGGAACAAGTTCGGCATACTCTGCCTTACGTGCCACGGCGGGGCCTACGACTCGACGAACAACGTCATGCAGGGCATCCACGGGTCGAACGCCGCGGCCGGCTCACAGGTCGGCTCCGACCCGCTCGGGTACAGGCTCATGAACGGCGCGTGCGTGGAGTCGTATATAAGGCCGACAACTTTCGCGAACACGCAGCTCTTCTTCAGGAGCGTTACGCCGGGGACCGACAAGGTATGCAACAATAACTTTACCAACTTCACTAACGGCAATACGGCCAACTACGACTGCAACACGGTCTCGTCTTGCGCCAATTAGTGCCGTACAAAAGCGGACGGCCGGTACGGCCGGAACTGAAATGACAGAGCGCCTTTTCTCCGATCTTGCCGGCAGGCGCGCGCGGGGTCTGCTCGCCGTGACCGCGCTTGCGATAGCCATCCTCCTGGGGCCGGCGGCATGGACGGCGCGCGGCGAGAACGGCACAGTTATAGTCAACCCGCATGATTTCAGGGATAAGACCATGTGCGGCGCCTGCCACAGGGGCAGTACGCCGCTTTTGATATTCGACCCGGTCACCACGTGCGTAAAGTGCCACCACGGCAATATCGAGAACCACCCGGTGGCAAAGCATCCGCTGGGCACGGTGCCGCGGATAAAACTGCCGCCGACGCTGCCGCTGTCGCCGCAGGGGCAGATAGTATGCTATACCTGCCACGCACCGCACGGGTCAAAGCACCCGATGATGCTCAGGGTCGAATACCTGAGGCTGTGCGTCCTCTGCCACGCGGGGTATTAAGCCTGAAGGCCCCTTGCGCTATCGCGGCGGGCCTTGGGATGTAAGGCGTTGACGATTCCTATACGCGCGCTCCCCGCGAAAGCGGGGAGCGCCAGCTACGCATTTTCAAAGACGGAGGTTCCAAAGTGAAAAGAAACAAAAAAGCCATATTGCTCCTGACGTCGATTGTCGTCTCGGCGGGGCTTTTCCTGGCGCCGACATGGGCCTTTGCCCAGGGCGACGTCACGGGGCCTGAGTTCAGGAGGATAAAGCCGCCCGGCTCTTACGGGACGGTCATAATGGAGAAGAACACGAAAGACTCCAAAACAGTAAAGCCCGTCCTTTTCCCCCACTGGGCGCACAGGGCCAAATACTCGTGCAAGGTCTGCCATGCCGACCTCGGCTTCCAGATGAAGGCGGGCGGGACCGACATAAAGCAGGCGGATATCGAAGGCGGGAAGTTCTGCGGCAAGTGCCATAACGGGCAGGCCTCCTTCGGTGTCTCCGAATGCGAAAAATGCCACTCCTACAGGCTGGGCGTTAAGGGGAGCAATTTCGCCGAGGCGCTTAAAGACCTGCCGAAAGACACCTACGGGAACGGGGTGAACTGGGCCGCTGCCGTAAAAGATAACAAGATAAAGCCCGCCGCTAATCTCGACGGCAAGGGGGAGCTTAGCGCGCTCGACATGGACGTCATAATACCTGTCACAAAGTTCACGCCCGCTCCCCCGGACGTGCTCTTCCCGCATAAGGCGCATACCCAGGTCCTTGAATGCGCCGCCTGCCACCCGAAGCCGTTCAACCAGAAGAAGGGCGGCAACCCCGAGATGAACATGATGAAGATAATGGCGGGGCAGTACTGCGGCGCGTGCCACGGCTACGTAGCCTTCCCGCTCGACGACTGCTTCAGGTGCCACTCGCAGCCCGCGCCCGAGCTGAAGAAGGAAGAAAAGAAGGATGAGAAGAAAGACGAAAAAAAGGACGAGAAGAAAAAATAAGCCCCTCATCCGGGATTGAAAAGAGGCAGGCGGAAAAATCCGCCTGCCTCTTTTTTTCTCTCTAAGGGTCTGATATCCTCGGCTTGCCGCGCGGTTATCGGTTTACGGTTATCGGTTATCACCAGATAACGGAAAACCGATAACTGATAACTTTCTAAAAACTCACCCTCCCCTTAATCCCCTCCCATCAAGGGAGGGGAAGTATAGAAGACCCCTGCTTGCGGCGGGGTAGTTCATTTTATCCCTCCACCCATAACCCCCTTTGTAAGCTCGCTACAAGTATGCTAATATCGGCCTATGGAGGTCATAACAGCCCATACCAACGCGGACTTCGACACGCTCGCTTCGATGATAGCCGCGAAAAAACTCTACCCGAGGGCGCGCCTTGTATTCTCCGGCTCGCTCGAAAGGGGGCTCAAGGAGGCTATCCAGAGGCTCAAGCTCCCCTACAAATTCGACCGCATAAAAGACATAAAGATGGACTCCGTCACAAGGCTCATCCTTGTAGACGTGAGGCAGGCCGGGAGGCTCGGCCCTTTTGACAAAATAATCAACAAGCCCGGCCTCGATCTCCACATCTACGACCACCACCCGCCCACGCCCGAAGACCTCCACGGGTCCGTGGAAGAGATAAGGCCCTACGGCTCATCGACTACCGTCCTTACCCATGTCCTCAAAGACAGGGGAGTTAAACTCAGCCGTGAGGAAGCCACCGTCCTGATGGCCGGCATCTACGAAGACACTGGCTCGCTTACTTTCCCGACCACCACCGAAAAGGACTACGAGGCCGCGTCGTTTCTCCTTAAGAACGGCGCCGACCTTATTGCCGTATCCGAGCTTCTGAAAAAAGAGCTCACCCCCGAAGAGGTCAACCTCTTAAACGAGTTCCTCCAGTCCGAGACCACATACACCATCGGCGGGGCCGAGATCGTCGTTGCCGAGGGGTACCTCGAAAAATACGCCGGAGATATCTCCATACTCGCGCACAAGATGCGGGACATAGAGGGGATGGACAGCCTCTTCCTCCTTGTCGATTCCGAGGACAGGGTCCACCTTATCTCCAGAAGCAAGAACCCGGCGGTCGACGCGGGCAAGATAGCCAGGATGCTCGGCGGCGGAGGCCACCCCACCGCCGCCTCCGCCACCCTAAAGGGCGTGACCCTCATAGAGGCGAAGGATAAGCTCCTTGACGCCATAAGGAAGTGCGTTGTGCCGAGGAAGACCGCCGAGGAGATCATGTCGTTCCCCCCGATTACCGTCCCGTCGGAAACGCCGCTACGCGAAGTGATGGAGCTTATGCGGAGATACAACATAAACGCCGCCCCGGCCGTGAAGGGCGAATCTATCGTCGGCGTCATCACGAGGCAGGTCGTTGACAAGGCCGTCTACCACGGGCTCGGGGCCGCGCCTGCGAGCGACTATATGACGACCGAGTTCGATTCCGTTTCCGTAGCGACCTCGCTCGACGAGATACGGGAGAAGGTAGTAGGCCACGGCCAGAGGCTCCTGCCCGTGCTCAAGGATAAGAAGATAGCAGGGGTCATAACGAGGACCGACCTCCTTAAACTATTGCAGGAGGAGCTCCGGGAGGCGGCCACAGGAAGGGGCCAGAAGACGAAGAACCTCTCGAAGCTCATGCGGGAGGAGCTCCCGGCGTGGGTGATGGAGTTTTTGCGGGAGGCCGGGGAGGTCGCGGATAAGCTCGGGTTCAAGGCATACGCGGTCGGCGGCTTCGTGAGGGACCTGCTCTTGCGGAGAGAGAACCTCGACATAGACATAGTCATAGAAGGCGGGGACGGGATAGTCTTCGCCGGGGAGTTCGCCAAGAAAAGGAACCTGAGGGTGCGCCCTCACCACAGGTTCAGGACTGCCGTCCTCATCTTCCCGGACGGGTTCAAGGTGGACATTGCAACCGCCCGGCTCGAGTATTACGAAAAGCCCGCGGCCCTGCCGACGGTGGAGAGGTCGTCGCTGAAGCTCGACCTCTACAGGAGGGACTTCATAATAAACACGCTGGCCGTGGCCCTGAACCCGAAGAGGTTCGGGGAGTTGATAGATTTTTTCGGGGCGCAGAAGGACATAAAGGAGAAGACCATAAGGGTGCTGCATAACCTGAGCTTCGTCGAAGACCCGACGAGGGCTCTGCGCGCGGTGAGGTTCTCGGAGAAGTTCGACTTCAGGATAAGCAAGCACACCCTGAACCTCATAAAGAACTTCGTGAAGCTCGACATCTTCAGGCAGCTCTCCGGCGCGAGGCTCCTGGACGAGCTTAAGAACATACTCGGCGAGGAGACCGCCGTAAAGGCTATAAAAAAACTGAACGAGCTGGGCCTCTTGAAGCACATACACAGGTCGATCACGTGGGACCTCGACAGGGAGCTTTTCTTCGAGAGGACAAAGGAGGTGCTTGCGTGGCACAGGCTCCTATATACGAAAGATACTGTGGAGGACTGGCTGGTATTGTTCCTCGCGCTTACCGACTCGCTGACAGAGCAGGAGCTTAAAGAACTTTCCGCACGACTGATGATATCGGGTAAAAAGAGGGTCCTTGTGATAGAGGCGCGCCCTGAGGGGCTCAGGGCGCTGGGCAGGCTCAGGTCCGGGCTGGTCAAAAAAAACAGCGACCTCTACGGCCTCCTCGAAGAACTGCCCGTAGAGATAGTCCTTTACCTGCTCGCCAGGGCCGATAAGGAGAGCGTTAAAAAGGCGCTCTCGGCGTATATAACGAAGCTCAAGTACACCGAGACGTCCCTTAAAGGACGGGACCTTAAAAAGTTCGGCGTGCCCGAAGGCCCTGTCATGGGGGAGATACTGAGGGAGCTATTCAAAAAACGGCTCGACAACGAGATAGAATCGAGGGAGGAAGAAGAGGGGTTCGTGAAAGGATACATGAAGCCCAAGGGGAGGAAGAGGGGGGGAGAAAGTAAATTGTAAAAACATGATATAACCAGCCTGCCTTGTATAGTCCGGAACAAATTCTTTCTGGACTCCCATTTGTTATGCCCTTCTTAATGATGTATATTTAAGGAAGAATGGCGCGCCTACCGGGTTTCACCATCATCAATATGAAAAATGACGAGGTCATACGAGGCATAAAAGCCGCTCCCACGACGGAAGGGACCGCTTACAAAAGACCGTGATAAGTCTCCATGCTATTTACCATTAAGGAGGTACGCATGAAATGGATCACACGTGAACATGTAAAAGTTGATAGGGTTGCCTGTCCCTGGCTTATAAAAAAATTCATAGACAGGGAAGCCGAATTTTACTTCGTCCCAGCTGACAAGGTAATGAAGGAAACTGAAAGACTGGGAGCAACGCCCTTCGACGTAAAAGACGCGGAACTCGGCCATCATGGAAAGGAGTGCTCATTCGAGTCAATCCTTAAGAAATATAATTTAATCAACGATTCGGCGCTCGCTTTACTCGGAAAAATCGTGAACGGGGCAGACACCGACAATACGCTCTGGAACCAGCCTGAAGGGCCGGGATTAAAGGCTATAGCCGAGGGGTTTCAGCGCCTTGGGTATAAGGATGACTTTGAGATAAACTCTGCGGAATGGATCGTCTACGATGCGCTCTATGCCTATTGCCAGGAGATGGTAAGGCAGGGAAAGCCCGCCGGGGCTTTCAAATAAACGCCAATACGCTTACATGTCCAATTCATCAACCAACCCGCATACCCTCCGTATGTTAACGGCCGATGGACGTCTGCTTTTTGCTACACGGACGCTGCGTATGTTTGCCTATGGTTTTCTTGCCGTCGTGCTCGCCCTGTATCTTGCGGAGATAGGTTTGACGGCAGGGGAAATCGGGCTTCTCCTTACTCTCACTTTAATCGGCGATACAATCATCTCTCTGTGGATCACAACTACAGCCGACCGTATAGGCAGGCGCAGGATGCTTATAGTGGGCGCGGGACTTATGCTCTTTGCCGGCATACTGTTCGTCCTTACACGGGACTTCACGCTCCTGCTTATCGCGGCGACCATCGGCGTAATAAGCCCAAGCGGTTACGAGGTCGGCCCGTTTCTGCCTATCGAGCAGGCGGCGCTTACACAGACCGTTCCAGGCACCCGGCGGACGCATGTCTTTGCCTGGTACAACCTCGCCGGTTCATTGGCTACCGCGGCCGGTGCGCTGACCGGCGGAGTGTTGGCCCAATTGTTGATGAAGGCTGGCATGCCGCAGGCCGGAAGCTACCGGGTCATAGTCTTTTTTTATGCGGTGATAGGGTTGGCGCTTGGGGTGTTTTTTATGCGTCTATCCCCTGCAGTGGAGACGCCAAAAAGGGGGGAAAAACAGGATCTTTCTACACGCTTCGGCCTGCACCGCTCCCGGGGCATAGTATTAAAGCTGTCCGCGTTATTCGCATTGGATGCCTTTGCAGGCGGTTTTGTCATCCAGAGTATGCTGGCGTACTGGTTCCATATCAGGTTTGGCGTAGAGCCGGGGCTTCTTGGTGGTATCTTCTTCGGAGCCAATATCCTTGCCGGTATCTCAGCCCTGGCCGCGGCAAAGCTCGCCTCGCGTATCGGGCTGATAAGGACGATGGTCTTTACGCATATCCCCTCGAATGTATTGCTGATACTGGTGCCTCTTATGCCAAACCTGCCTCTGGCAATAGTTGTTCTGCTGCTACGCTTCAGCATATCCCAGATGGATGTTCCGGCGCGCCAATCTTACACCCTTGCAGTGGTTAGCCACGATGAGCTATCCGCTGCCGCAGGCATAACCGGCGTTGCCCGGACTACCGGTGCCGCCTTATCTCCCATATTTGCTGGACTGCTGCTCGGTAATCCCGCTTTATTGAGCGTTCCATTCTTTCTGGCAGGTGGAATAAAGATTATCTACGATCTGCTTTTGTATAAAAGTTTTCGTGCTACAAGGCCGCCTGAAGAAAAAAACTGACTCTGTGAGCAGCCTTGTGGGTTGAGTTGAGCATAGCGGAACCCGACAAATCTCCCTTCCACCCGGATTTACTCTGCGGGTTCAATTTTGCAAATTGAACCGGCGAAATTTGAAAAGCTAAAAGTCATCGTTAACGCAAAGGGTTATACGAATTAAAAAGGGTTCAGGTTGCAAACCTGAACCCGCATAAAATCGTTGCGATTCTTTTATCTGCGTTATAAGTAAATTCGAAGAACTACCAAACCTTGCTAAAGAATATCCGAGAGCACCAAGAAAGTTGTTTGATTTAGCAACGACTTTACTTGCTTTTTTCATCACCAAACGGATACTTAAGTAGTGGGCAAGATTGGATTTGAGCATAGTAAAACCCAACAAAATCTTTCCCCCGGATTTACTTCAGAATGTAATCCCTGAAAAGCGCGTAGATGAAATAGCACACCACAATTACTCCCAGGCCGAGGTTGAGCGGCCGTGTCCTCTCGCTCGCGTTGGGTATGAAGAGCGTGTCGACCCTTAAGGCCTCCGTGACCTTGTTCCTCACGAACATCGTCCATATCAGGGCGGCGCCGTAGACAATGCCGCCAAGCGTCAATATAAAGTCTCCGGACATATTCAAAACCCCTTTGCGCCAGTTTAATGAGAGGGGATTGTAACATAAATACCGGCGCAAGCCTTGTTTTTTTCTCCACCCTCCCCTTTATCCCCCTCCCGTCAAGGGAGGGGGATTGGGATGATACTTCGCCCGCTTGCCCACCCCCAATAACAGGCCCTGAAATGAAAAAAGCAAGGCCTCAGCCTTGCCGCTTTTGCCAACTGCTTTTTTAAATCAGCCCACTTCCGCTATTATCTTATTTCTTCCCCCCGTTCCAGCCCCCCTCAAGCGCCCTTTCGGTCTGCTCTATTATCTCCGTTGCCGTGGCCTTGTCCTTGAGGACGGTGTTCCTCTTGGCGTTGACGCTTATCTTGGTGGTGGCGGGGGTAATCTTCTCAAGGTCTATGTATATCGTGAGATTTTTAGTCGAGGCGGTGATACGGACCGTCTCGTCGTCGCTCGCCTCCCTCTTGACCTCTTTTATAGCCATCTTCTTTAGCGCCGTGTGAGTGGCGGCCTCGACCTTTTTCATGGGGTAGCTGAAGGTCTTGTACGCCACGTTCGTGACGGTGTAAGCGACGCCGCCGCCCGCGCCGCTTACCATTATCGGCACGGCCAGGGGAAGGAACTCACAGCCCGCGAGAAGGAAGATAAAGATAATGGCCGTGAGGTTTTTAAAGGTCTTTGATATCAAACTCTCTACCGCAGGTCTAATACTTTGATTTCACTTGTTAATTTTAGCAATTATACCACAAAAAGCACTTTTTCGCCTAACTGTAAATCAATTCGACCGCAAAGCCTCGAAGCCGGTCCTAAAACGGCAAAAAACGCCCCGTATTCCTTTAAGATTTGCGTTGACGCTCCATCTGCTCATCTGATAAACTTGAAAGTTACAGGTGTGAACCCATGTTCCAGGAATATCTGCAAAGAATAATACTTACGGCGCCGCCGATACTGCTTGCTCTCACCGTGCACGAGTGCGCGCACGCGTACACCGCCTACAAGCTCGGCGACCCCACGGCAAAGCTCCTCGGGAGGGTTACGCTGAACCCGCTTAAGCACCTCGACCCGATTGGCACGATAATGCTATTTTTCTCGGGGCTCTTCGGCTGGGCCAAGCCCGTCCCGATAAACCCGAGGTACTTCAAGGACCCCGCCAGGGCCATCGTCTGGGTATCGCTGGCCGGGCCGCTTTCAAACCTCTTCCTCGCCGCGCTCTCCGCGCTTGCCTATAAGCTCTTCATGGTGGCGGGCGTGGGCGGGTTCCTCGCGGGCGTTCCCGGGCTTTACAAGCCGCTCTTCCTGATGGTCAGATGGAGCATACTCATAAACGTCTCGCTCGCGGTCTTTAACCTCGTCCCCGTGCCGCCGCTCGACGGCAGCAAGGTGCTGGCCAACCTGCTGCCGCCGCAGAAGGCGTTCGCGTTCTCTCGGATAGAGCCTTACGGGTTCATGATACTGCTTGTGCTCATAATGACGGGCATGCTGGACAGGTTCATCTCCCCGCTCGTCTTCCTTATGGTCGGGCTCCTCACGGGAGGCGTCTATTGATGGAGGCCCGCGTCCTTAGCGGAATGAGGCCGACCGGCAAGCTCCACTTCGGCCATTACCACGGCGTGCTCGTCAACTGGCTAAGGCTCCAGAAGGAGTACGAGTGCTTCTTCTTCGTGGCGGACTGGCACGCGCTCACGACGGACTACGCGGCCCCGAAGGGCATAAAGGACAACGTCCGCGAGATGCTCCTCGACTGGCTCTCCGTAGGCATAGACCCGAAGAAGGCGACGATATTCCGCCAATCGGCTATAAAGGAGCACGCCGAGCTTTTCGTCCTGCTTTCGATGATAACTCCCCTGCCCTGGCTTGAGAGGAACCCGACTTACAAGGAGCAGCTTGAGGAGATTAGGGACAAGGACCTGCATACCTTCGGCTTTCTCGGCTACCCGGTCCTCCAGACCGCGGACATAATCGTATACAAGGCGGCGAAGGTCCCGGTGGGCATAGACCAGGCCCCTCACCTCGAGCTTTCAAGGGAGATAACGAGAAGGTTCAATCACTTCTACGGAGAGGTCTTCCCGGAGCCCCAGACTCTCCTTACAGAGTCCCCGAAGGTGCTCGGCACCGACGGCAGGAAGATGAGCAAGTCTTACAATAACGCGGTACTTCTCTCAGACCCGCCGGAAGTGGTCGAGAAGAAAATGCTCCAGATGATGACCGACACCGCGAGGAAAAGGCGCACGGACCCCGGCAACCCCGACCGCTGCCCGCTCTATATAACGTTCCACCTGCTCTATTCCGACAATAAGACGCTGGAGTGGGTGCGCGAGGGGTGTACGCAGGCGAAGATCGGCTGCACGGAGTGCAAGAGGTCCGTGATACCGAAGGTCCTCGAGATGCTCGGGCCGATACAGAAAAGGCGCAAGGAGTTCGAGGCAAACCCCGCTCTCCTCGATGATATACTCAGGGAGGGGAGCATCAAGGCCTCGAAGGTGGCGCAGAAGACCATGACGGACGTCCGCAAGGCGATGGGGCTGGAGTAAAATGGCTTACAACATAAAACTCGACATATTCGAAGGCCCGCTCGACCTGCTGCTGCACCTCATAAAGAAGAGCGAGGTCGATATCTACGATATCCCCATAGCCACGATAACAGGGCAGTACCTCGAATACATCGAGATGATGAAGGAGATGAACCTCGACGTGGCCGGCGAGTTCCTCGTCATGGCCGCCACCCTCGTGCACATAAAGAGCAAGATGCTCCTGCCCATCGACGAAGAGGCCGTCGAGGAAGAAGATGACGGCGTAGACCCGCGCGAGGAGCTTATAAGGAGGCTCCTCGAGTACCAGAGGTACAAAGAGGCGGCTAAGGACCTTAACGAAAGGCTCATAGTCGGCAGGGACGTCTTCCTCCGGGGGCCGGAGATACCCATCGAGGGGCTCGAAGAGGGCGCGGGGTTCATGAGCGTCTCGGTATTCGACCTCATGGAGGCCCTGAAGGGCATACTCGCCAGGGCCCCGAAAGAGAGAAAGATAGACCTCACCTCCGAGCGCTTCAGGATAGCGGACAAGATAAACTACGTGATGGAAGTGCTCAACAGGGAAAAGAGCGCGGCCTTCACATCCCTTTTCGAGGAGTCGGCCACGAGGGGCGAGATAGTCGTCACCTTCCTCGCCATACTTGAGCTGGCGAAGCTCCTCATGATAAAGATACACCAGACCGACGACGGCGTCATAAGGGTATATTCGCCCGCCCCGGCGCAGGCGCAAACGGAACAATAAAGGCTGCCTCTAAAAATTAGGAATTTTTTCTGAGGTCAAGGAAGGGCGGAAATAAAAAGCGCAGCATATGTTGTTAATATGTGAGCATTTTTATTTTCGGCCTGACGCAGAGATCGGGAAAAATAACAATTTTTAGAGGCAGCCTAAAAGAAGAAAGAGGCTTCCAGTGCTCGATAGACCCAATCTTAAGGCCGTGATAGAGGCCCTGATATTCGCCGCGGATACCGCCCTTAGCCTTGACAAGATGGCAAGCGTGCTCGAAGGCGAAGACAAGAACGAAATAAAGGCCGCGCTCAGCGAGCTCATGGAGGACTACAGGGCAAGGGCCGGGGGGGTCCTCATGGAGGAGGCCGCCGGGGGCTTCCAGTTCA
Organism: Deltaproteobacteria bacterium; assembly: GCA_016219015.1. GTDB lineage: Bacteria > Desulfobacterota > GWC2-55-46 > GWC2-55-46 > GWC2-55-46 > JACRCL01. Next base: position 187,777 of record JACRCL010000016.1, on the reverse strand, counting down.
GGACGAACCCCGAGTTCGCGCCGTGGCTCAGGAGGCTCTTTAAGATCGGCCTTCAGAAGATAAGCAAGGCCGCGATGGAAAGCCTCGCGATAGTAGCATACAAGCAGCCCGTCACGAGGGGCGAGCTCGAGGCGATAAGGGGGGTCGATTCCGGCGGGGTGCTCGCCACCCTTATGGATAAGAGGTTCATAAAGATAGTGGGGCGGAAAGAGGTCCCCGGCAGGCCCGTAGTGTACGGCACCACAAGGGAGTTCCTCGAGACCTTCGACCTGAAGGACCTGTCCTGCCTGCCGAGCCTCAAGGATATACAGAAGATGGAGGAAGAAAATGGGGAAGAAAACGCCCAGGCCCAGGACACAAGCACGGACGCCGTTCAAGACAGCTCCGGAAGCCAAGCCGAGGACAAAGGGCGAGTGGAAGAGCCAGCTCCCGGCGAAGAAGGCCCCGAAGACCACAACGAAGCGGGCCCCGGAGAAGAAGGAAGCGACGGAGGCAGGTCCTCTTAGGCTCCAGAAGATAATCGCTGACGCGGGCGTCACCTCGCGGCGCAAGGCCGAAGAGCTTATAATCGAAGGCAGGGTCAAGGTGAACGGCCGGGTCGTGGACGAGCTCGGAGCGAAGGCCGACCCGCTCAAGGACAAAATAGAGGTAGACGGCAGGAACATCTCCCACAAAGGCCCGCCTGCGTACATCCTGCTCAACAAGCCCAAAGGCTACATAAGCTCCGTCTCGGACCCGCTTAAAAGGCCGGTCGTGGTAGACCTCATAAAAAGCAAAACCCGCGTATTCCCCGTCGGGAGGCTCGACTACGACGCCGAAGGGGTGCTCCTCCTTACCAATGACGGAGACCTCGCCAACAGGCTCATCCACCCGAAGTTCGACGTCCCCAAGAAGTACCTGGTAAAGGTAAAGGACGTGCCCACGCAGGAGGAGATCCGGAAGCTGGAAAAAGGCGTCTACCTCGAAGACGGCAAGACGCTCCCGGCAAAGGCCCGCTTCATAAGAAAGACACAGGAGAACTCCTGGATAGAGCTTACGGTGACCGAGGGGAGGAACAGGCTGGTCAAGAGGATGTGCCTTGCCATAGGGCACCCTGTGGCCAAATTGAAGAGGATCGAGTTCGCCGGCCTAAAGCTCGGGAGCCTCAACCCCGGCCAGTACAGGCTGCTTACCATTAAGGAAGTCGAGAGGCTTAAAAGCCTTTAGCAGGGGCGGGAAAAACCATTTTAGTCCGTCATTCTGAGCGTGTGAGCCGAAGCCCTGAGCGAAGCGAAGGGGAAGAATCTCGAAGCAAGCATGGTACGAGATTCTTCGTCGCCTTCGGCTCCTCAGAATGACAACCGGGACTTTTTGAGCAGCCTGGACCAGCTATGAAGAAAGAAGAGGCTAAATTAAAGGCCTTCTATTCGGCCATGTTCAATGCCTTCGGGCCGCAGGGCTGGTGGCCGGGGGAGACGCCCTTCGAGGTCATCATCGGCGCGATACTCACCCAGAACACGTCATGGTCGAACGTCGAGAAGGCGATCGCCAACCTCAAGAAAGAAAAGCTCCTCACGCCGAAAAGGCTGCACGCGCTCAAGGCCGGAGAGCTTGCCGCGCATATAAGACCGGCCGGATATTTCAACGTAAAGGCGAAGCGGCTCAAAAATTTCCTGGACCGCCTCTTTGAAAAACACGGCGGCAACTTAAGCAGGCTTTTGAAAAAGGACGCCCCTGCTCTCAGGGAAGAGCTCCTGTCGATAAACGGCATCGGCCCCGAGACGGCTGATTCTATCGTCCTTTACGCGGCAAACCACCCGGAGTTCGTGGTAGACGCCTATACTAAGCGGATCTTCTCGCGCCATAAGCTCGTTAAAATTGACGCCGGTTATGAAGAGGTCAAATCGCTCTTTACGGAGAACCTCGGCCCTGACGCGCAAGTCTTCAACGAGTACCACGCGCTCATCGTAAGGACCGGGAAATATTTCTGCAAGAACAGGGAGCCGCTTTGCGGCAGTTGCCCGCTCAAGGCATATCTGTAAAGCGCGTCTAAAAAAAATGCCCAATCGAAAAATACACATCCTCGACCCGACCCTCGCCTCCAAGATAGCGGCCGGCGAGGTCGTGGACAGGCCCGCCTCCGCGGTAAAGGAGTTGATTGAGAACTCCATCGACGCCGGAGCCACCGCCATCTCAGTATACATAACCGAGGGAGGAAAGCGCCTCATAAGGGTCGTCGATAACGGCGAGGGCATCTCGAAAGAGGACGCCCCGCTCGCCTTCTACCGCCACGCAACATCCAAGATATCAAAAGAGGAAGACCTCGATCGCATAAGCACGATGGGCTTCAGGGGCGAGGCGCTCGCGTCGATAGCGGCGGTCGCGAAGGTCGTATTGAAGACGCGGCGGCCGGGTGAGATCGCGGGGACATGCGTCACGATAGACGGCGGCAGCCCCCCGGAGGTATCCGACGACGGCTGCCCTGAGGGCACGTCTATCGAGGTAAAAGACCTTTTCTATAATACCCCGGCAAGGCTCAAGTTCCTCCGCTCGCCGGAATCCGAGTTCGCGAGGATAGCGGATATCTTTAAGACCCTGGCCCTTGCCAACCCTTCCATAAGGTTCAGGCTCGTCCACGGCTCGTCGAGGCCCGTGGAGGCCCCGCCCGGCACGCTTAAGGAGAGGATAGCCGACCTCTTCGGGGCCGATGTCGCGAAGAAGGTGGTCGAGGTCAGGGGCCCGCATATAAACGGCTACATAGGCTCGCATGAGCTCTCCTATCCGAACTCGAAGGCCCTGCACACTTTCGTAAACGGCCGCGCGGTCCGCGACAAAGCCGTAAACCATGCTATAATTGAAGGGTACGGGGCCATAATCGACGGCAGATACCCCTTCGCCGCGCTCGACCTTAAGACGCCCCCGGAGGATGTCGACGTAAACATCCACCCCACCAAGAGCGAAGTACGGTTCAAAAACCCGAGATTCGTCTACGACACCGTAAAGGCCGCGGTCAGAGGCGCGTTCGCCTCCGGACCTTTGCCGGGGAAGATCGACCGCGCCGATAGCAACGGCCCGTTCGCGAGGAGGGGCTTTGCGCCCTCCCCCTTTCAGCCCTCCCAAAGGGCCGCGGAAATTAACGCCGGATACGCCGTAAGAACGGGGCCTCTGGTCTTCGATGAGGGTTTAAAAGAGGCAAAAAACCCGGAGCTTGCCTCCCTTGAGCCCGTGGGCCAGCTCTGGGGCGAGTTCCTCGTGGCCCAGGGTGAGGATTTTTTCTACATAATCGACCAGCACGGCGCCGCCGAGAGGATAGCGTTCGAGAGATTGAAAGAAAGGTATTACGGAGGGGGCGTAAGGGGGCAGATGCTCCTCATACCCGAGCGCGTGGAGACGACCCCCGAGGAGAGGGACTATTTAACCGCCACCTTAGATTCCCTCGGGAGGCTCGGCTTCGAGGTAGAAGACTTCGGGCCGTCGCCGTCCCTGGGCGGGCAGACCTTCATGATTAAGTCCGTGCCCGATATACTATCATCAAGGGATGCCTCCGCGCTCATAAAGGCCGTATCCAAGGACTTGAGCGGCGCGGGCACCGTCGGCGCCGAGGAGAGCATCGAAGAGGCCTTAATGAGGATAGCCTGCCACAGCGTAATACGAGGCCAGAGGACTCTTACGAGGGAAGAGGCGAGGGCCTTGCTTAAAAGCCTTGCCGACGTCGACTTCGCCGGCCACTGCCCTCACGGGAGGCCCGTTGTAAAGAGGCTCTCAAAGGAAGAAGTAGAGGAGATGTTCAAGAGGTGAGATAGGTGATAACGAGGAGGAATTTTTTAAAAGGGGGGCTCCTTTTAGGCGCCGGGGTCCTTTTCGACGGGACCGTCCTGGAGCCGACTGAAGCGGGTGTCGAAGAGGTGGAGGTACGGATACCGGGCCTCGGCCCCGGGTTCGACGGGTTTACCATCTGCCAGATAACCGACGTCCACCACAGCCGCGTGATAAGGCTTAATTACATCAACAAGGTGATAGAGACTGCCAACTCCCTCAAGCCCGACCTTACGGTCCTTACCGGGGATTACATCGACCAGAAAAAGAGGTACATGGAGCCTGCTATCAAGGCTCTTAGCGGGCTTAAGGCCGGATACGGGGTACTGTCGATACTCGGCAACCACGACTACTTTCCGGGCAGGGCATATACGGAGGGCGTAATAGCCTCCCACGGTATACCGCTCCTCAAGAACAGCCATGCCATCATAGAGCGCAAGGGAAGCTCTATCTGCGTTGCCGGGGTAGCGGACTATATCGAGGACAGGCCGGACGCAAGCGGGGCGCTCAAGGGCGTAGACCCGTTGACCCCGAGGATACTGCTTTCGCACCACCCCGATTACTCGGAGGAGCTGCCGGAAGGCGAGCGGGTGGACCTGGTCCTTGCGGGCCATACCCACGGCGGACAGGTGAGGCTGCCATTCGGCATAGCCCCTATCGTGCCCTCCAACTACGGGCAGAAGTATTCGGGAGGGCTGGTAAGGCTCGCAAGAGGCACGCAGGTATATGTGTCAAGGGGCATAGGGATATCGATGATACCGGTGCGCTTCAACTGCCCGCCTGAGCTGACATTGATAAGGCTGCGACCTGAAAACGCGGATAGAAGAGCTTAAATACCTCCGAAGAAGAAAACCCCCTGCCTTTTATGTTATCCTGATAGCCTGATGGACAAAATTGTCATCATACAAGGCCCGACCGCAACGGGCAAGAGCGCGCTCGCCGTGGAGCTTGCCAAAGAGTTCAACGGCGAGATAATAAGCGCCGATTCGATGCAGGTCTACAGGTCCATGGACATCGGCACGGCAAAGCCTTCCAAAAAGGATAGGGATGAGGTCCCTCACCACCTCATAGACATCGTCGACCCGAAAGAGGAGTACACGGCCGCCGATTACATGAGGGACGGCCTTTTGAAGATAAGAGATATCCGCTCAAGGGGGAAGAACGTATTCGTGACGGGCGGGACCGGACTTTACATAAAGGCCCTGACAATGGGGCTCTTCCCCGGCCCGAAAGGGGATAAGGAGTTCCGGGAGCTCCTTAAAAAAGAGGCCCTTGAGAAGGGGGGCCTTTATCTCTATAATAGGTTGAAGGAAGTCGACCCTGAGTCGGCCTCGCGCATACACCCGAATAATATCGTGAGAGTAATAAGGGCGCTTGAGGTGTATGAAGCCGCCAAGCGGCCCATCTCGGAGCTTCAGAAGGAGCACGCGGCTTCCGGGGCACTGTTCGATGCGCTTAAAATAGGACTTTTCATTGAAAGGGCCTTGCTTTACGAGCGTATTGGGAAGAGGGTCGACCTCATGATAGCGGAAGGTCTGCTTAACGAGGTAAAGGGGCTTCTTGAGGCCGGCTACTCGCCGGGCTTGAAGCCGATGCTCGGTTTGGGTTATAAAGAGATGATAGGTTTTCTGGAGGGCAGATATTCTTTCAGCGAATCTATCGAGCTTCTTAAGAAGAATACAAGGCATTACGCCAAAAGGCAGATGACCTGGTTCAAGAAAGACGACGGGATAAGATGGTTCAAACCGGAAGAAAAAAAGGATATAATCGGACTGGTAAGCGAATTTTTGTCCTGACGCGGTCCTTCATACTCCTGTTCGCCCTGTCCGTTCTCATCACCCCCTTCAAAGCGCTGGCGCAGGACGCGACCGTCGTAAAGGCCGAGGGCGTGGCCGGGAAGGCCGAGGACGCGGCTGAAGTCAAGAGAAAGGCGATAGACAGGGCCCTTGAGGGGGCTGTGGCAGAGGCTTTGAAGGAGCTGGCAAAAAAGGAAGGGATAGCCGGGCTGGGCCCAATAAACAAAGAGACCCTTTCGGCCCCGCGCTCCTACGTGCTCAACTACCACGTCATTTCCGAGGGCTGGATAACGCACATGGAGCCTACACCTGTGCCGGACAGCGCACCGGAAGACGACCGCACGGCCCCCCAGATGGGGGTAGAGCTTTACCATATATGGATAGAGGCGAGCGTCGATAACGAGGCGTTAAGGGCGGCCATAGGCCGCGCCGCGCAGGGCGAAGGCACCTACCCGATGACGCTCAATATACTCGATGTGACCGACTACGGCGCCTTCAAGGGGCTGGTATCAGCGCTTGAGAGGATCGCTCTCATAAAAGAGCTTTCGTACAACTCGTTCTACAGGGGCAAGGTGACTCTTACGGCAAGGTCATACGCCCCCAACGCCGCCCTTGCCGAGAGGATAGCGAAGGAACTGCCCGAAGGGTTCGTGGTATTCCCCTCAGGGCAGGCGATAATCATAAGGCCGGCGCCGAGGCACCTGGAATGATAAGAAGATACCTTATACTGACAGCGCTTTTAGCGGTAATGTACGGGTGCGCTAACCCGGTAAAGAGCACGCTCTCGCCCCGGTATAACGATTTCAGGCCCTATACCATAGCGATTGCGCCCGTTGCGTGGGAAGGGCAGTCCGAGGTAGAGGACAAGGAAATCGCCAGGCTCTTCAGGACCATGACCGGGGAAAAGCTCCGCGCCATGAACTACCGCGTGGTCACGCCCGAAGACCCGGACATCAAGAAGGCCGGCCCCGAGGCGAAGGACGCCGCAAGCTTGAGCAGGCAGCTCGCGGCCGACCTCGACTCGGACGCGGTCCTTTATATCCACATAACGGGATGGGACAAGGACAGGATGGTCACATACGCGGCCCTTGCCGTCAAGGCCCGGTTCGAGCTCTATTCTTCCGGCGGGGAGCCCCTCTGGAGTGCGGAATACTCGACAAAGGAATCGGACCTGAGGCTCGACAAGAAGCCTCTGGAGCTGGCGGTAATAAAGATATACGAGCCGAGGGTGCAGAGGTTCGTCGACGCGGTCTTCTCGACCCTGCCTCAGGGCGGGGTCCCGAAACGGGCCCAGAAGACGTTCTTCCAATGGCTGCCCTGAACACACATAGCGAGCGCAACCCCGCTGCTTGCAGCGGGTTTAGCGAGCGAATCGAAATCGAACTTCCTTATGTGTCGAATCTCCCCGCAGCTTAGCCGCGGGGAGATTCAAATCTGAGCGCCTTTTTCCGCACTCCTTCACACAGATAAAGAGGCATGGCGAATATACCCAATATCCTCACCATATCCAGGATCCTGCTTGTCCCCCTGTTCCTCTTCCTTGTAGCGGAAGACAACTACTTCTACGCCACCGTGGTGTTCGTCGCGGCCGGCATAACGGACGCGGTGGACGGCTTTATCGCGAGGACTTACGGTTTGCGGACCGAGCTCGGCGCGAACCTCGACCCCTTCGCGGATAAGCTCCTCCTTATGAGCGCGTACATAATCCTCACCGCAAAAGGCCTGATACCGCTCTGGCTCTGCGCGCCCGTTATACTGCGGGACGTTGTGATATTGACGGGCGTCATCATACTCCGGGGCGCCGGAAGGAAGGTCGTGATCTCGCCTACCATATTCGGCAAGATGACTACGATACTACAGATAGTGACGGTCGTTTACGCGCTGGCGTTCGCGGGCGCCGGAAGAGCGGGCTTCATGGCGCTTGCCGCCGTGACCGCGCTTATTACTGTCTATACCGGTTTTGATTACGCGTGGAGGGAGTTCAAGATTCAGCTTGGCAACAAGGATGCGTAGCATGTATAAAGATGGTTATCAGTTATCAGTTGTCGGTTATCAGTGAATATAAAAAAATCAATAAACCGATAACTGATAACCGATAACAGATAACTTCTTAGACGCTGCCGTCTCTACAGAGCCTCAGGCAGGTCTTTCAAATCACTCAGCTTAAATACCGGCCCTTCCTGGCATACGTAGCAGCCGTTTATCTGGCAATGGCCGCACTTGCCCACCCCGCACTTCATCCTCCTCTCAAGGGAGACGAATATCTCCCCCGGGCCGACGAGCCTTTCCTTGAGGCTCAGGATAACGAACCTGTACATCACTGGCGGGCCTATGACTACGGCAACGGTCCTGCCCTCCTTGAGCTTCAACTCCGGTATGAGGGTGGTGACGACGCCGACGTTGCCGGTCCATCCGGGGTGCGGCTTGTCTATAGTGAGGCGGACATCGCACCCGCGCTCCTTCCATTCGTCCATCTCATCGGAAAAGAGTATTTCTCCGGGGCTCTTTGAGCCGTAGACAAGGGTCTTTTTCCCGAAGCCCTTCGCGGATAATACCGTTTTGATAAGCGACCTCATCGGCACGATGCCGATGCCCCCTGCTATGAAAAGGATGTCCTTGCCCTTCATCTCATGGAGCGGGAAGCTTGTGCCGAAGGGGCCCCTTATCCAGAGCCAGTCGCCCTTATTGAGCCTGTGGATGGCGTTCGTCAGGTTACCCACGGCCCTTATGCAGAGCTCGAAGGTCTTTGATCCCGGCGCGGACGTTACGGAGATAGGCGCCTCCCCGTAGCCGGGGAGGCCCACCATGAAGAACTGCCCCGGCCTGTAATCGAGGAGCCGCGGGTTCAAAGGGGTCACGGAGAAGAGCATCTCCTTTTCCGTCACCTTCAAGGCCCTCTCGATTATGCCGGGCGCGGGCAGGTATGGGGATTCGAGGGTTTCCAATATCGGCTCTGCCTTATTTTCTTCCGGCTCTTTTCGACTCTCGTATGATTTCATTCGTTACTTCCACTATGTTGATCTTCACGAGGCACGTCCTCGAGCACCTGCCGCAGCCCACGCAGAAAAGCTCCCCGAACCTGTCGGAGAGGTACCTGAACTTGCGGTTGAAGCGGTGCCTCAGACGCTCAGCCCGTGTCTTCCTGAAGTTGTGCCCTCCGGCTACCTTTGCGAAGTCCTCGAGCGTGCAGCCGTCCCAGACCCTGACCCGCGCGCCCTCGCGCAGGTTCGGCCTTACCTCGTCCTTGATGTCGAAGCAGTAGCACGTCGGGCAGACGTTGTTGCACGACCCGCAGCCCGTGCATATCGCGCCTATCTTGTCCCAGACCGGGCTTTCATATGCGCCCTCGTAGATGGCAGGCAGCTCTTCAACGCCCGCGTCGAGCTTTGCCGCGAAAGACGCCTCCCGGATTTTCATGGACTCGTCGAGCTCTCTGAACTTCCCGGCCGTGGGCCTGAGTGTTGCCGTATATCTGGATAGGAGCCTGCCGCCTTTTTTGGAGCCGACCCTTACAAGGTACCCGTTTTTGACCTTGTGGAGGAAGAGGTCGAAGCCCTCCTCCGCGTTCATGGTGCCCATGCTCTTGCAGAAGCAGAAGTTATCCGGCATGCAGTCCGAGCCGATTATGATGGTCTTATTCCGGCGGGCGAGGTAGTTCGCGTCCGGCCTGCCCTCTGCAAAGACCCTGTCCATAAGGGCTATGGCGTGGATATCGCACGAATGGAGCCCTATTATGACCTGCTCCTTCGCCTCTATTACGGCCTCATGGATGTTGTTGCGGATGTCGAACTTCAACAGGGTTTCGCGCTGGGGAAAGAGGAACTCCTTGGCCGAAAGGTGCGTGGGCGTCTGGGCCAATTCAAGTTCCTTTACATCGGTTATCTTCGAAAAAGCTGGGAAACCGTCCTTTTTTATTGTGCCGAATACTGTATAATCTTCAATGAGGCGGGAGACGAGCTTATCGAGGCCCGCAGCGGTAATATACCTGAATTGTTCAATGTTTCTCATGCCTTAGACATTATAGCAGAGGCCCCTGCCGCTGTCCATGCAATAAGGCGATTTTTTTGGCAAAACAATACTTGACAAAAATGATAAGGTATATTAGATTGTTTTTATCTGGCGTAAGCGCTTTTTAAACAGTTTGTTTTTAGCCGGGCGCGGGAGATTTGCCCGGCGATTGAAAGGGACGGGGCCGCATTTGAGGCTATCGACAAAAGGACAGTACGCGGTAAGGGCCATGGTGAACCTCGCCTGCCACTCCGGCGAAAACCCGGTGACACTCAAGGACATCTCCCTCGAAGAAGGTATATCTCTATCCTACCTCGAACAGCTCTTCGTAAAGCTCCGCAAGGGCAGGATAGTAAAGAGCGTAAGGGGGCCGGGCGGCGGCTACGTGCTGGCAAAAGCCCCTTCCGGGATAAGCGTCGGCGAGGTCATAAAGGTCGTCGAGGAGCCTTTGAACCCGGTAGCCTGCCTCGACCTCGGCAGCGGCTGCGAGAGGGCCGAGAAGTGCATAACCCAGAGGGTCTGGAAGGGCCTTGCCGAAAAAATAGCCGAGTTCCTTAACTCCGTGACCATCGAGGACCTGAGCCATGAGGCGAAGCTCCACAACGTAAATTCCACGGGAACGAACCTGCAGCGCTGTTTGTGAAATTGAAAGGAGGAGTCTCTTACCTTGAACAAGATATACTTTGACCATAACGCGACCACGCCCGTGCTGGACGAGGTCTTCGAGGCGATGGTCCCGTTCCTCAAGGAACAGTGGGGCAACCCGTCTTCAATACACTGGGCCGGAAGGGGCACGAGAAAGGCCGTGGAGGACGCGCGCGAAAGCGTCGCAAGGCTTTTGAACTGCACCCCGCTCGAGATAATTTTCACAAGCTCCGGCACCGAGGGGGACAACCACGCCATAAAGGGGCTCGCCTACGCGAAGAAGGACAAGGGCAACCACATAATCACCACCAAGGTCGAGCACCCGGCGGTATTGAATACCTGCAAGCACCTGCAGAAAGACGGCTTCGACGTGACCTACCTCGACGTCGACACCGACGGGTTGATCGACCTCAACGCGCTCAAGTCCGCGATAACCCCCAGGACCATCCTCATCACCGTGATGTTCGCCAATAACGAGACCGGGGTCCTCTCCCCCATAAAGGAGATAGGGGATATCGCAAAGGAAAAGGGCGTCACGTTCCATACGGACGCGGTGCAGGCCGCGGGCAAGATCCCCATCGACCTCCAGAAATTGAATATCGACCTCCTGACCATCTCGGGGCATAAGCTCTACGGGCCCAAGGGAGTAGGCGCGCTCTTCGCGCGCAGGGGCGTAAGGCTCGTCCCCCTGATCCACGGCGGCCACCACGAGAGGAACAGGCGCGGCGGCACCGAGAACGTCGCGGGGATAGTCGGCTTCGGGAAGGCCTGCGATATAGCCCTGAAGGACATGGACAGGGAGATAACTCACCTCAAGGCGCTGAGGGAGCGGCTTGAGAAGGGGATAGCCGAAAAGATACCGCACATAAAGGTAAACGGACACCTTGAAAAGAGGCTGCCGAACACCGCGAATATAAGCTTCGAGTTCGTCGAGGGCGAATCGCTCCTTTTGAACCTCGACATGAAGGGCATAGCGGCCTCATCGGGCTCGGCCTGCACGTCCGGGAGCCTCGAGCCCTCGCACGTCCTGCTGGCCATGAGCCTGAGCCACGAGCTCTCTCACGGCTCCGTGAGGTTCAGCCTCGGCAAATCGAACACGGCCGGGGAGATAGACTACCTCATCGAGATAATGCCGCCCATAGTGGAGAGGATGAGGTCGATGTCGCCGCTCTACGCGGCAGCGAAGTAGCAGGTATAACTCTTCAAGGAGATATAAAATGTACAGCGAAAAGGTGATGGACCACTTCTCGAACCCGAGGAACGTCGGTGAGGTGGAGAACCCGAGCGGCACCGGCATGGTCGGCAACCCGGCCTGCGGCGATATAATGAAGCTCACGATAAAGGTCGAGAACGATAAAATTACCGACGTGAAGTTCAAGACCTTCGGCTGCGGCGCGGCCATCGCCACGAGCTCGATGGTCACGGAGCTCGTAAAGGGCAAGGACCTTACGGAGGCGGAGAAGATATCGAACGCCACGGTGGCCGAGGCTCTCGACGGCCTGCCGCCCGTAAAGATGCACTGCTCGAACCTCGCGGCCGACGCGCTCCACTCGGCCATCGAGGACTATAAGAAGAAGCAGGGCGCGAAGTAGGAGCAGGACTGAAGGCTTTTAATCGATAACCCCCCGCGTATTCACGCGGGGGGTTTGTTTTTTGATAATCCCCGCTGCCCCCCACACAATGCGGGTTCAGGTTTGTAACCTGAACCCTAAACTTCGTAAAACCAAAAAAGATTATCTTTTAGCCAAGGCCTCTTTGCGCATTGCCATGCGCTTTCGGGCATAGGGGTTTTCAGCTTACACCTTATACATGGCATGCAAATCTTTTTTTAATGGATTAATTCCATTTTCTCTATTAAAATTAAGGAAATACCTTTTTATCCGGGAGGATTTAATACAGGTCACCATGGGCAGAAAACGGGTAATGGTCGCCATGAGCGGAGGGGTGGACTCTTCCGTGGCCCTCGCAAAGTTGAAGGACGAGGGCTACGAGTGCATAGGCGTATCGATGCAGCTATGGGACTACTCAAGGAAAGATGACGCCAGGGGCGGCACATCCGGCAGCTGCTGCTCGCTCGACGACATCCACGACGCGAGGGCGGTCGCCGATAGGCTGGACGTCCCCTTCTACGTCGTAAACGTGGAGGAGGCCTTCTCAAAAGAGGTCGTCGATTATTTCGTCGCCGGGTATTTAAGCGGGCAGACCCCGAACCCGTGCGTGAAGTGCAACCAGGTGCTGAAGTTCGAGGTGCTCCTTAAAAAGGCGCTGGGCCTCGAGGCCGACTTCTTAGCAACGGGCCATTACGCCCGTATCATAAAGGACAACGGCGTGCATAAGCTCCTGAAGGGCGTTGACCCTGAAAAGGACCAGAGCTATTTCCTCTTTACCATGACCTCTGAACAGCTCTCCCGCGTGCTCTTCCCGGTCGGCGATATGACAAAGGCCGAGGTACGGGAGTACGCGAGGGCAAGGGGCCTGCGGACCTCTGATAAGAGGGAGTCCCAGGAGATATGCTTCGTCGAGGAGCCGAGCTACGCGGATTTCCTCTCATCGAGGGTAAGTGCCAGGGCCGGGGAGATAGTGGACGCATCGGGCAGGGTACTCGGCTCGCACGCCGGGCTCTTCAACTACACCATCGGGCAGAGGAAGGGCTTGAACCTCTCGGGCGGGCCGTTTTACGTGCTCGACATAGACACGGCCGGAAACCGCCTCGTGGTAGGGCCGATAGACGGGCTCTATTCAGGCTCTCTTATAGCGAGAGAGATAAACTGGATATCTGAAAGCGCCGGGCGCGCTTTTTCGGAAGGCGGGCTTGAAGGGATTTCCGTAAAGATACGCTACAGGCACACCGGGGTAATTTCCACCATCAGGCCGTTTGATAACGGGATGGCGAGGGTCGATTTCACGGAGCCGCAGAAGGCCGTCACGCCGGGGCAGGCCGTCGTCTTCTACATGAATGATGAGGTGCTCGGGGGCGGGTGGATAGAGCGGGCGATAAAATAAAGATGCTTGCTGAAAGAAAAGGACATCTAAGGGTATCGATACAGACCCTCGGCTGCAAATCAAACCAATACGACTCCTCCGCGCTCGAAGAGGCATTGAGGGGCGCGGACCTCGAGATAGTCCCCTTCCCTGAAGCGGCAGACGCCTGCATAATAAACACCTGCACGGTCACGGGCAAGACCGACTACCAGTCCCGCCAGCTCATAAGAAGGGTGCGGAAGATAAACCCCGATGCCGTGGTCATCGTCACGGGCTGCTACGCGCAGGTCTCCCCCGAAGAGGTGAGCCGCATCGAAGGCGTTGATTTTGTCGTCGGGAACCCGGAGAAGGACAGGATAGTAGAATTCCTCCGAAGCGGCAGGCAGTCCTCAACGAGGACCGTCGTAAGCGGCTTTAGTTCCGGCGCGCCGTTCACGCTCCGCGCCCACGGCTCCGGCGGAAGGACGAGGGCGAACCTCAAGGTGCAGGAGGGGTGCAACAGGGCCTGCTCCTACTGCATCATACCTAAGGCAAGGGGCTCTTCAAAGAGCCTCCCCCTGCCGGAGGTGCGGAAAGAGATAGAGACGCTGATTGAAAACGGCTACAGGGAGATAATCCTTACGGGGATACACCTCGGCGCGTACGGGAATGACCTCGGGGAAAGGACGGATCTCACCTCGATACTCCGGCTCATCGAAAACGAGGACTACCCCTGCCGGTTCAGGATAAGCTCCCTTGACCCGGACGAGGTGACCGGCGAGCTTATAGACATCCTCAAGGGCGCGAAAAGGGTCTGCAACCACCTCCACCTCCCCTTGCAGAGCGGGGACGACGCCGTTATCCGCGGTATGCGCAGACCCTATACGGCGGGCGAGTTCGCCGAAAAGGTCAGGTTGGCATCAATGGTAAAAGAGATATCCATCGGGGTTGACGTGATAGCGGGCTTTCCGGGCGAAGGGGAAAGGGAGTTCGAGAACACTTTCTCGCTTTTAAGGGACCTCCCGGTATCCTACCTCCACATATTCCCTTTCTCGAAGAGGAAAGGGACCCCGGCGGCCGTGGCACCGGGGCAGGTGGACCCGAAGGCGATAAGGGCGCGGTGCGAGAAATTGAAGGAGCTCGATACGCTAAAGAGGCTCGAATTCTACAGGGCTTTTATCGATAAAACGGCGGAGGTCCTTGTGGAGGGTTCGAGGGATAAGAATACCAACCTCTTGAAAGGCAGGGCGCGTAACTACATACCCGTGGCGTTTCAAGGAGACGACCGGCTCAAAAATACGCTGACGCGGGTGGCGCTTTCAGGGTATAATGAGAGCGGGATGGACGCTATGATATCCGGAGGAATGTGAAGAAGCATACCCTTCTCGACGGCTTCAGGAACAGCCTGCCTATTTCATTCGACGACATGGAGCTGCTGCAAAAGGTTTTTATCCACAGGTCTTTCCTGAACGAGAGAGAAGCCGCGGCGCTGAAGTTTACGGAATCGAACGAGAGGCTCGAGTTCCTCGGCGACGCGGTATTGTCTAACGCGATAAGCCACATGCTCTACCAGAAGTTCCCGGAGATAGACGAGGGCGAGCTTACGAAGCTGCGGGCAAAGCTCGTCAACAGGCACACGCTGGCGAGGATAGCGAAAAAGCTCTGCCTGAACGAATACCTGCTCCTCGGCAAGGGCGAAAGGAACTCCGGCGGGGCGGACAACCCCACGATACTCGCGGGCGCGTTCGAGGCCCTGATAGCGGCCGTTTACTTCGAGCACGGGTTCAAGGGGGTCTTCTCCTACATCGATACGCTCTTCTCGCCCCTTATTGAAACGGCCCACCTCGATCACAGCCATTTCGACTACAAGCCCAGGCTGCAGGAGCTGGCGCAGAAGGTCTTCAAGGAGGCCCCCGTCTACAGGCTCGTAAAGGAGGACGGCCCGGCCCACAGGAAGAGGTTCGAGGTCGAGGTGATGATAACCGGGGAGATATTCGGCACCGGCTCGGCCTCGAAGAAAAAAGACGCCGAGCAGTTCGCCGCGGGCGAGGCGCTGAAAAAGCTCAAGCTCAAATACAAGGAACACTTCCCCGAAACCCCCCGATGGCCAGGAAAAAACAGCTTATAATCCCCATATTCCTCCCATTCGGCGGCTGCCCGCACCAGTGCGTCTTCTGCGACCAGAACGGCATCACTGGCAGCTCGGCTCTGCCCTCCATGGATGAGGTGAAGAAAACGATCGACGCCCATCTTTCGACGTGGAAGGGCAACGGGAGGCGGGAGGCCGCATTCTACGGCGGGAGCTTCACGGCCCTGCCAAAAGAGGACCAGGCGCGTTATCTGGCCGTCTCTTACGGATATCTCGAAAAAGGCCTTATAGACGGCGTCCGCGTCTCAACGAGGCCGGACTGCGTCCAGGACCAGACCGTCGGTTTCCTCAAGGGCTACGGGGTGGATACGATAGAGCTCGGGGCCCAGTCGATGTCGGACGAGGTCTTACGGCTTTCGGGCAGGGGGCACACGTCCTCTCAAACCGAGCTTGCCTCACGCTTGATAAAAAGCTCGTCCATGAGGCTTGGGCTACAGATAATGCCGGGGCTGCCGGGGGACACGGTAGATACGATAATATCGACGGCTGAAAGGGTGGCAACACTATCGCCGGATTTCATAAGGGTCTACCCGACGCTCGTGCTTAAGGGCACCCCGCTCCACAGGATGTATTTAAGCGGCTCCTACAGGCCGTGGTCCCTTGACGAGATGGTATCCATCTGCCGCGGCGTCATGGATATCTTCAGGGAAGCAGGGATACCGGTTATAAAGATGGGGCTACAACCCACAAGGGAGCTCGAGGAGAGCCTCGTATGCGGCCCGTTCCACCCGTCATTTAGACAGTTGGTAGAAAAAGGGCTGCCCGCCTGAATAGGCCGCGGGCTTGCAATTTCCCGATTTAGAGGGTTTAATTAGTATAAGGAAGTTTCCTGTCATTCTGAGGAAGCAGCGTGACCGAAGAATCTCGCAATTTACTGGTTCGTACTCGAGATTCTTCGCTCCGCTCAGAATGACATGACGAGGGCACAACTAAGTCTAAAACCATTTATTGCGTTCGCATTAATAAAGCGACGCGCTACGAACGCAAGAAATGGCTTTAGACGAGGCGGACGACGAGGAAAACCGCAGGCGTACTCTTTTGTACGTCGAGGATTTTCCGAGGAGTACAACAAAGTATAAAGACTTTTATTGCGTTCGTAGTGGAGGGCCCAATGAAAAAGGCCTTTATCCTGATACTTGCCGCCATATTCCTCGCCTCGTCGGTCCCGGCCTTCTCGGAAGACTGCAAGGGGCCTACGGGCGGCGAGATGATGTTCGACATAGTCCTTACAAGGCCGCTGGGGCTTGCGGCCATCGTCCTCGGCACAGCGGTATTCGTCGTGGGGCTGCCGTTCACGCTGCCGACCGGGAGCGTGGGGGTTTCGGCCAGGAGGCTAATAGGCGAGCCTGTCAAATACACGTTCCAGAGGCCTGTAGGCGAGATAACAGAGGGCCCCTGCGGAACTGACTACTAAGGCTCAATTATCTTCCACGATTATATTCACAATCCTTATGCTCTGGTTGTTCTTTACGGCCCCGATCGAGACGTACCCTATCGCGCCCTTCTCCCTTGAGACCCTCCTTACTATCAAAGACTCGCTCTTCATGGCCTGTGGCGGGTTTTTCGCCTGGTTGGTGATCTTCAGGTGCGCCCATTCCTCGGCGACCTTGTCGGGGGTCTTCCCGAGTATCTTTTCCGAGAAGAGCCCCCTAAGCGGGTCCTGCAGGGATAAGTCGTAGATGGTTATGGGGGTCCCGTCCGGCCATGAGAGCGTGGTATTGGTGTATATCTTCCTTATCTCGCTCTCATTGAGCCTGTCCACCAGGTTGGCCCTGTTTATTATGACGGCGACCGTGTCGGCCGCTTTTGCCGCGCCGATGGAAAGAAGGCACAGCGCCGCCGCAATGGCCGCCGTAAGGACGGGTCTCATCGATTAAAGGTCTCCTATCGCGACCACTATCGCCATTATGAACTCGTTGAAGTCCTTCTTCGAGGGGTCGTCGAAGACGTATTTGCTGTACTCGGCCTTGCCTATCACGTTGTGTGCGAAGTGATAGTTCAGGGCGCCCGTGTACCTGAACTGGTCTTTTTGCGGGTCCGAGGAGTTCTCGTCGTACCAGTCGTACCTGCCCGCCACGGTCCATCTGCCGATATCATAGGCCGCAAGGGCGTAGAGCCCTTTGTCGTAGAACCTGTCCGCGCCTTCGGGCTTATTGTGCCTGAGGGCGTATTCGGCCTGTAACCTCAGGGACGGCCCGTAGTTGACGAGGAGGTGGACCCCGTAGCTGTTCCTCATGACGTCGCTGTTGTCCTTCTCCCGGTAATAGGACGCGCCCGCCGACACGCCGCCGAGGAGCCCGTAGTTTACCCTGAGGCCCACGGCCTTGTTCTGGTTCCTGTCGATCCTGCCCGGGTTCCCTCCTCCGTTGGCAACGTACAGGTGCGTGTCGAGCGCGGAGTCCTTTATCGTGAAGGAGTTCCTCAGCTGGACCCCGTCCGTGACCTCGGGGAATATCACCTTGTAGAAGAGCGGCCCGGTCTGGGTGGGGACGTAGGGCGGGTAATGGTATATAGACCAGATGCCGGCGGGGGTCAGGAGCCTGCCGACCCGCAAGTCCCATGTGACCTGCGGGTGGTACTCTATGTACATCTGCTCGACGAAGAGCGTGCCCTGTGATTTGTTCACGGTATCGCTCGCCGTGTTGGACTCTATCCTCGGGGCGTCCTCGAACTCTATTTCGGTGAAGAGCTTCCACTCCTTCTGGATGTCCTTCGTGAAGAAAAGGCTCAGGTGGCGTATCCTGAACCTGTTGTTCTCGCCCTCGTTGTCCGTAAAGGTAAATTCCGCGTCGGCGTAGCCGCTCACCTCGACGAGCCTCGAGAGCGTCCCGACCCCGTGCTTCACCTCCTCGCCCTCGGCCTCGACCGCGTCGACCCTGTCCTTAAGGGCCTCGTTCTCCTTCTTAAGCCCATCCACCTCCTTCTCAAGCCTGTCTATCCGGTCTTCCTGGGCGGCCTGGGCCGGCAGGGCGGCCAGGATAAAAAGGACCGAAAGGGCGAATATAAGGAAGGTAAAGCGGTCTTTAAGCCTCATGCGGACATCTCCTCGATTAAAGAAAATTTTTTCGGGGTGCATTATACAGGAAAGCGGCCGGTATTCAAAAGGCTTTTTCCGGCAGGGTTTAGGCGATAGCCGTCTCGGCGAGCGGGAACTTCAGATAAAAGGTCGTGCCCGCCCCCTCCCTGCTGTCCACGTCTATGGCGCCGCCGTATTTCGTGACTATCCTGTAGACCACGTAAAGCCCGAGCCCCGTGCCCATCCCCACGGGCTTGGTGGTGAAGAACGGGTCGAATATCTGCGTGAGGTTCTTCTCCGGTATCCCGCTGCCGGTATCCTCTACCGTCGCCCTTATGAAGTTGCCCTCGCGCCAGCACTTTACCGAGACGGCCCCCCTTCCGGGAATGGCGTGGATGGCGTTTATTATGAGGTTCACGAAGACTTGCTGCATCTCCACGGGGCTCGCGTTTATGACGCAGTCTTGCCCTGCTTCCGCGCGCAGGTCTATCTCGTTGGAAGGGGCGGAGTGCCTGGCCATCTTCAATGCGTTGTCTATCGCGTGGGCGAGGTCCGCGACCGACTCCGTGGAGTTCTGCGCCGAGCGCGAGTAGGCCGACAGCTCCCTTACGATGTTCCTCGCGTTGACCGTGTATTCGATTATGTCCTTTATATGGGACTTGACCATAGCCGCGTCGTCTTCGTCCATCGCGGCCTCGGCCATGCCGAGTATGCCCGCGAGCGGGTTATTTATCTCGTGGGCTATGCCCGAGGCGAGAGTGCCTATGCCGGCGAGCTTCTCGGACTGGAGGAGCTTGAACTGGAGCATCTTCTGCTCGGAGACGTCCTTGCCTACTCCGACGGTGCCTATGATCCTGCCCTCGTCGTTTACCATGGTGGAAAGCGTAAGGCTCACGTGGAAGACCTTGCCGGACTTCGACTTGAACCTCACGTCCCTGTTCCTTACCTCCCATATCTCGTTGTCTATGGGCCTGCCCCTGTTCATGAGCTCGGAGCGCTGCTGGGGGCTCTCGTAGAGCATGAGGACGTCCTTGCCCGCGACATCGTCCTTGGTGTACTCCAGGAGCGCCTCGGCCTCCTTGTTGAACTCCACTATCCTGCCCTGCGTGTCGGTCGTGACTATGATGACCCTTGAGTTGTCGAGTATCATCTGGAGGTAGTACTCGGTCTCGTGGAGCTCGTTATAGGTGCTCTTCAGGTTGCCGTTGCTCTCCTCGAGCTGCGAGTATATCTTGTTCTTCTCCCTAATGACCGCCGCGGCCGCGATAAGCGCCCCGGCTGGCAGGCAGACAAGGAGCCCGAGTATCCAGAGGAGCTTCTGCATGTAGCCGAGGAGATCGAAATCGCTCTCGGTGGAGAGCCTTATCTTCAGCACACCGAGGACCTCGCCCTCCGTATGGTGGCAGGAGGCGCAGGGGCCTTCGGACTTCAGGGGGACGTACCTGGAGTATGTCCTGTTGGCCCGGTTGAAGAACCCGGTGGAGTTCATCGTCTCCACGGACTTGTAGAAGCTCTCCTTTTCGTTCTCGTCTATGTTCCTTATGAAGCCCGCGCCGGCGATCGACTCCCTCTCATCCCCCTCCCCGAAGGACGCCTCCTCGCCCGTGAGCTTGAATATCCCGACCTCGTCCACGCCTATAAGGTTGCCGTAGGCGAGTATCATGTCGTACTTGCCGTGATGGCCCGCGCTCATCGTGTCGATGGCCGAGCGCGTCAAGAGCTCGGAGATGAGCTCGGTCTGCTGCACTATGCGGAATATCACCTTGTCCTTGAGGTGGACGCTCGTATAGATGAAGATGGCGGTGACGGCGGCCATGAACACCGCTATGGCGGCTATGATACAGCTTAAGATAGGTCTTCTGATCATGGGCGGGGGCCTTTTTTGACAGGGGCCTTGAGGGGGACCTCCTCGAAAGGCACATTCAGGCTGCTGAAAAATTCCATCCGAACTGGTGCTTCTTAGTCTCCCTCGCTCGTCATTGCGTGAGTAGTCTCATCCCCAAGCCTCTAAGACGCCTCGCGGACTCGATTTTGAGCAGCCTGAACACGCATAGCGAGCGCATGCGAGCGAATCGAAATCGAATCTTCCTTATGTGTCGAAGATTCCCCGCAGCTTGCTGCGGGGAGATTCAAAAAAATTGCGAGTTTTTCAGCAATCTGTTAGATTTTCTTTAATCCTCTTCTTATCGGACATTCCGGGCGGGACTTGAGGCCCGCAAGCGGGGTCAGCCCCTGCTGAACTGGTAGACCTTGCTCTCCAGGAAAAGGTTTACGAGCCCGGGGTCGAGCTGGGTACCGGCGACCCTCTTCATCTCTTCAACGACCACCTCGAGGGGGAGCCCCTTGCGGTAGGGGCGGTCGCTGCTCATCGCGTCGTAGAGGTCGGCCACGGAGATTATCCTCGCGGCGAAAGGGATCTCTTCACCCTTCAAGTTCCTCGGGTACCCGGTGCCGTTGAAGTTCTCGTGGTGGGCCACTATTATCCTGGCCACCTGCTCCATGAGCGGTATCCCGATGAGTATCTTCTCCCCGATGAGCGAATGCTCCTTTACGTGCCTGCACTCCTCTTCGGTGAGCGGGCCCTCCTTGTTGAGGATGGCCTCGTTTATGCCGATCTTGCCGAGGTCGTGGAGCAGGGAGGCGTACTCGAGTATCTCGAGCTCCTCCGGGTTGAGCCCGGCGAGCCTGCCGAGCCCGACGCAGACCTGGCGCATGCGGTTGCAGTGCCCGCTCGTGTGGCGGTCCTTCGCCTCGATAGTCTCGGCCAAAACGTTTATGAACTGTATGTTCATGGACTTCAGTATCCCGTACGCCTTCTGAAGCTCCATGGCCTTGGAGTTGAGCTCCTTTGTCCGCTCCCTGACCTTCTGCTCGAGGAAGAGCTGGTACTCCCTGTTCTCCAGCTCAAGCTCCTTGTTCCGGAGGCGCAGGTCCCTGTTCGCAAGCGCCTTCCTCACGACGTTCATCAGGTCCTCTTTCCTCACCGGCTTCATGATGAAGTCGAAGGCGCCCTTTTTCATGACGTCTACGGCGATGGAGATGTCGTTCAGCCCGGTGAGCATGATTACCGGGACGGAATCGAAGCTCTCCCTCACGAACTCGAGCACCTTGATGCCGTCTACCTCGGGCATCCTTATGTCGCTTATGACGAGGTCAAAGGAATTGGACCGGAGCATGTCGAATACGGAGGGGCCGCCGGGAGACTGGATCACGCCGTAGCCCTCTTTGGTCAGGTGAGTGTTTAAGACCTTGCGGATGGGCTCTTCGTCATCGACTATGAATATGCTTCTTTTCTGCTGCCCTTCCATAGCCTCCGCGCCGGTTTCCGGATGAGGTAAAAAAAGGCAGGGTAACTTCCTTACCCTGCCGAAAACATACTTTGATTTTAAGGCCTTCCAGACATACCGTAAAATTCTCCGCCCAAGCTCATGGGCAGATAGATTTTACTTTAAAGCCCGGAGTTATTCAATATTTTTAATGTTTGCGAAAGGGGCGGGGAAAAAACAGCCTTGAGAGGAAGGTCCACGGGAAGTAAAATTGGACTTGGAGATGTATTTTCAGGTGAGACTGCTTCCAAATAAGCTCTCAACCCATCATATTTCTTAGGTTTTTTTAGCTCTCTCGTTCGCTCTTTCCCTCTTGAGGTACTTGCCTATTACAAGGGTGAAGAGGCCCGTGATGAAAAAAGCCCAAATGACATTATAAAGGACAAGGGTAAGCCCCCATCCCAGTATTGCGCTTATGGTATCCATTTTTCACCTAACAGGCTGCTGAAAAAGTCCATCTGCTTCGTTGTCTTCGTCTTGTCACAACGTAAGGAGAGTACGTCTCATTCCTTGCTCCTCGACGCCTCGCATCTGGAGCTTTTTGAGCAACTTGAACAATTCCGGGTTCTATTAAGTTTAGCGCATAAGCGCCTGGTGTCAAATGGAAAAGGCCCTATCTCCTTCTTTCAGGTCTAAACCTTTTATAGATAAGCGGCAGGACCGATACGATAATGACGAGTATCACCCCGATAACGAACTCCCTTGAGGCCCTGCCTTTCAAGAGGTCGATTATCGAGCTTGAGAATACCACGTAGGCCACTACGCCGGGTATCATGAAAACGGCGGTCGCCAGGAGGTAATGGCTGAACCTGATGCTCGTAAGCCCGTAGGCGTAGTTGAGGAAGTTGTACGGGAAAATCGGTATGAGCCTCGTTATTGCCACTATCTTCCAGCCCTGCTCCTTTACCTTCCGGTCGAGCTCCCCGAGCCTGCCGCCCTTGAAGACCGACTCCACCCATCCCCTGCCCATGTACCTCGCTATCAGGAAGGCCGCCATCGCCCCGAGGGTCGCCCCTATCAGAACATATATCGACCCTTTAACAGGGCCGAAGAGCACCCCTCCGGCAACGGTCACAGGCAGGCCCGGCACCATAAGGCTCGCTGAAAGGACGTAGACGAGGATATACACGAGCGGCCCCCATACCCCGAAGCCGTCTATCCAGCCCCTGAGCCTTTCCTGATCGAGGTATCCGCTCAAATTAAAGAACCTTATCGATATGAACGAGGCCGCGATGAAAATCAAAAGGATGACGAACCTTATCTTGTTGCGTGACATTGCCCGCTCCTCAGCCTCCACGCCTTATAAGACGCTTTGCAAGCCTCTGTACCCATCCAGTAAAGAGCTTCTCCTTATAATACTCGTCAGCGGCCCGCTTCAACGCCATGGCCTCAGTAGGGTACGCGTGGATGGCCCTCGAGACCTTTGTAACCGGCAGCCCCTCACGTATGGCGAGCACGTATTCAGGGAGCAGCTCCCCGGCATTGGGCCCGAGGATATGCGCGCCGAGGAGGGCCGCGTCTTTTGAACAGACGAGCTTTATCATGCCGTTCGCCTCGCCCTCTATCACGGCCCTGTCCACGTCCTTGAAATAATGGCGGTAGACCTTTACCCTGTCCTTGAACTTCTCCCTCGCCTCGGCCTCGGTAAGCCCGACCCTCGCAAGCTCCGGGTCTGAGAACGTGACCCACGGCACCGCCCTGTAATCGACCCGCCTCTTCATGAACGGAAAAAGGGCGTTGCCCAGGGCTATCCCCGCGTGGTATTCGGCTACGTGGGTGAAGGCGTAATGGCCGACCACGTCGCCGCAGGCGTAGATGTCCCTGTTCGTGGTGCGGAGCCGTTCGTCTACCTTTATCCCCTTCCTCCTGTCATACGCGACCCCGGCGGCCTCAAGGCCCATGCCGTCTACATTCGGCGCGCGGCCTATGGCGACCATCACCTCGTCGGCCTCGTAGACCTTATCTCCGGTGGGGCAGCGGGCGTTCAGGACCTTCCTGCCTCCGGCTTTGCAGACATTTTTTATCTCCGTGCAGACGTCTATCCTTACGCCCTCGGCAGCGAGTATCTTAAAGAGCATGTCCGATACCTCGCTGTCCTCGCGCGGGAGTATCCGCTCCTGCTTTTCTATGACCGTCACCCTTGACCCCAGCCGCCCATAAGCCTGCGCGAACTCTATGCCGATGGGCCCGGCCCCGAGTATGGCTATGGTCTTGGGGAGCTCTTTTAAATCAAGGGCCGTCTCGTTGGTGAGCACCCCGGCCTCTTTAAGGCCCGGCACCGGGATTATTACAGGCGAGGAGCCGGTCGCTATTATGAATTTTTTTCCCGCAAGCCTCTGCCCGTTCACCTCAAACGTGCCCTTGTCGACAAACCTGCCCGCGCCGATTATGACCTCCACCCCCATCTCCTTAAAACGCTCGGGGCTGTCATGGACGCCAATGCTGCCCTGGACGTTTCTAACCCCATCCATGACCTTCGCGAAGTCTACATTCGCCTCCTTTACTTCGACCCCGAACTCTCCGGCCCGGCGGACGAGGCTTGCGGCCTTGGCCGACCGGATAAGCCTCTTCGTCGGCACGCAGCCGGTCCTCAGGCAGTCCCCTCCGAGCGAGACCCTCTCGACAAGGGCTACCCTCGCCCCGAGCTGAGACGCCCCGCTGGCGGCCACAAGCCCGGCGACCCCTCCGCCGACTATGACAAGGTCGAACCTCTTCATGCCCATATCCGAGTTTATCATAAAAAAGGAATGGCTTCCGGGAAGGGTAGAAAGCTACCGGCGGGCGGCGGGGTCCTTCATGAACTTGAGCGTCCGCGAAAGGGTCGGGATGCCTGCCCTGCCACCGGCTTTAAGGCACTTGAGCGCGGCGAAGGCCGAGGCGAACTCCACGGTCTTTTCGATTGCCCAATTTTTAAGAAGACCGTAGATATAACCGGCGTGGAAGACGTCTCCGGCGCCGGTCGTGTCCACGGCCTTCACCTTGAACGCCTTTTGCCTGAATAACTTTCCGTTAAATGACGTGACGCTGCCTTTTTTCCCGAGCGTTATGGTAACTGCCTTCGGGTTGTATGAGGAGAGCTTTTCTATAGCTTCAATTGTACCGGGGCCGAGCCCGGCGGCGAACTCGGACGACGCCACGATGTAATCGGCAAGCGAGCAGAGCTTCATCATCCCCGGCCTCATTCTCCCGGCGTCGAGCATCACCGGGATGCCAAGTAGTCTTGCCGTCCTTGCAGCCTCCAGCGAAGCCCCGGCCATGAGGCCGTCGAGCAGGAGAAGGTCACTACCCCTTATCAGGGAAAGGTCTATCTCCTTGGGGCCGAGCGGCGGGACAGTCGGCCTTTTCCATATTATAGTCCTTGAGCTTTTGGCGGGGTTTACGAGGATGAACGCCGCCTGTGACGAGCCGCCCTTTTTTACCTTGAGGCCCTTTACATCGACGCCTTCCGCTTTGAGGCCTCTGCGTATCTCGGCGCCGATGGCGTCGTCAGATACCATCCCGATGAACGATGTCTTTACCCCGAGCCTGCTTAACGCCACGAGCGCCGTGGCCACTGGCCCGCCGCCCTGCATGGCAAGTCCGAGCGCCTCTTCCTTGGTGTCCTCTTGGGGGAACCTTTTCAGGACGGCGATATGGTCGAGCGAGCACTGGCCGAGCCCCGTTACCCTCATCTCAATCACCCGCCTATTCCTCAGCCTGTTATCTCTTGGACTGTCGATTCTATTAACTTCCAGATTCTTCTTCGCTCAGACATACTAAACAGTTTTTGAGCAGCCTGCTAAAATATCTTCCTGCTGTCAAGCAGCATTGTGACAGGGCCGTCGTTTACGCTATCGACCTCCATGTGCGCGCCGAAAGAGCCGGCCTCCACCGTAAGCCCGGTCTCGCTCAAATTTCTTATGAGCGCCCCGTAGAGCTCTTGCGCCCTGCCGGGCTCCTCAGCCGCGTCAAAAGACGGCCTCCTCCCCTTCCTCAGGTCCCCGTGAAGCGTAAACTGCGAGATGATTAGGAAACCCCCTTTTATCTCCCCCACATCGAGGTTCATCCTGTTGTTCGAGTCCTCGAAGACCCTCATCGACCTTAACTTCGTTGATATGAACTCGATGTCAGCGGGGCCGTCGCCCCTCTCAACGCCTATATAAGCAAGAAGCCCCTTGCCTATGGAGCCTATTACCCTCCCCTCTACCCTTACCTCCGCCCTTGCTACCCTCTGCACCACCGCCCTCATCTTTTTAGCGGCCTTAACAAGACCTTATCGCCCACTTTGGCCTTAAGCTCCGTTGAGGCCCTGCCTGAGCTTACGGCGATCTCGAGGAAATCGGAGCTGCCGATAAGCATCACGGGGGCGCCTTTTTTCACGTCGCAATAAGTCCTCTTGAGGCCGCTTATGCTAAAGCCGTTGATCTCGGCCTCGAGGACGCCGCCCAGACCGAGGGCGTCAACTTTACTTATGTTGGTGATAAGGTTGCCGAAGGAGTCTATGTAGATGACAGCGCCGTATATGGCCCCGCCCCTTTTCTCAGTGGCCGGGAGCTCGACTTCATTGAACGACCCTGTCTCTTCCCCTAACACGCCGGGGTCTGCCCCGAGGCTTAAGTGGGCGGCCACGGGGCCGAAGATATCCCTGCCGTGGAAGGTGCTGCTTACCTCGCTCCTGAAATATTCCTTTTTCGTGAGGTGGATGACCCGCCTGACCTTCCCTTTCGCGGCTATGCTGAACAGGCCGTTGTCGGGGCCGACGAAGATGCAGTCTTCGGTCTCCAGCAATATCGGCCTCCTCTCGCCCCCTACCCCGGGGTCTACCACGCCAAGGTGTATCGTCCCCCGGGGGAAGAAACCGCAGGACTCAAAAAGGACGAAGGCGCCTTCGAGAATGTTGCCCGGCGCTATGAGGTGGGTTATGTCTATGAGCCCGGCCTCGGGGTTTATGGAAAGGATAGCCCCTTTCATCGCGCCCTGGTACGGGTCCCTCAGGCCGAAGTCCGTTGTAAGGGTTATTATCCTTGCCATGGGTGATTCCCGTATATCACCTATGAGAATGGTTTGTCAAAAGGAGATTTCGAAATAAATGACCGGCGGCCGCATACCGGGTATGCGGCCGCCTTGAAAACGCGGAAAAAATCTTTTGGGAGGGACGGTTTTACCTTTGAGTAAAGGTCTTGCAGTCGGCGTGCCCGCTGTGGGCGGCGACGTTTATCCCCGGCGCGGAGCATTCGAACGCCTTGTTGAACTTGCAGGCGTCGGCCTTGCACGCGCCCACGCCGCCGATCTGGTCTACGGCCCCGCCCTTTACCTTCGTCCTGTAATAGGTGTCGCAGGAGGCGTGGCTGCCGTCCCCGACGGTTATGGCCAGGGTATGGCATTCGTTATTTACGTTGTATGCGCACTCGGTTACCGAACAGCTCAATATCCTTGGCATGCTTATCATGGTCTCCTCCTTGGGATTGATCAGAGAAAGTCTACAATTTCGAGTATATATCCGTTCGACGTGTTGTCAACCGGCCGTTTGTCCCGTCCGTTTTCGCTAAAGTTTCGGGGTATTCCTCCGATATCTAACGTGGGTCTTTCCCATTTAAAAAAACATAATAGGCTGCTCAAAATCGAGTCCGCGAGGCGTCGAGAAGCGAGGAATGAGGCGTACTTTGTTTGTACGGCGCAATGACGAGCTTTGATGACAACAAAGCAGATGGACTTTTTCAGCAGCCGACCAAGAGAGAAAAATGATCAAGAAAATAGGCATTGACGAGCTTAAGCCCGGCATGTACTTAAGCGGGCTCGAAAAGGAAGGCGCGGCAGGGGTCATATTCTTCGTCAACAACATCCTCGTGGACGGCGAGGGCGATATACGCAGGTTTATCGAGAGCGGCTACAGGTCCGCTTACGTTGATATAGAAGAGGAGCTGCCCGCGCCCCTGCCCCCCGTTCCCATCGACGAGCCCCGGTCAAAAGAGCCGGAAAAAACTGAGGCTGTAGAGGAAGCCGGGATAATCGCGGACGCGCAAACGCTGACAGAGCCCCCCGCCCCCCCTGAGGAGGAAGGGCCAGCGGCCGTTGACAGGGTGGATTTCCATGAGGCCGTTAAAGAGGCGAAGGAGATACGGCGGGAGGCGCAGGACCTGGTCCGGGGGTTCATGGCGAACGTCCGCATGGGCAAGGAAATAGAGGCCGGCCCGATAAACGAATCCGTTGACAGGATGGTCGGCAGCGTCTTCAAGAACCAGGACGCGCTTGCGAGCCTGGCGCGCCTCAAGAGCTTCGACGACTACACGTTCGCCCACTCGGTGAACGTCAGCATACTCGCGATAGCGATAGGGCGGCAGATGGGCCTTGACGAGGGCTCTCTCCATGACCTCGGGGTCGGCGCGATACTCCACGACATCGGGAAGATGCTCATCCCCGAGGCGATACTTAAAAAGCCCGGTCCGCTTTCGGACGCCGAGTACGCCGAGATAAAAAAACACCCCATGCTCGGCTCCGAGATATTGCTGAAGACCAAAGGCATAAGCGACAGCTCAAGGCATGTCTCGCTGCACCACCATGAGAGGTTCGACGGGGCAGGCTACGGGGAGAGGATATCCGGGGAGGAGATACACGTCTTCGCCAGGGTCGCGGCAGTGGCCGACACGTACGACGCGATGACCAGCAACAGGGTATATCAGAAGGCGCTCCTGCCCGAGGAGGCCTTGAAGAAGATGTACGCGCTCAGGGGCAAGCAGTTCGAGCCGTCCCTGGTGGAGAGGCTCGTCAAGTGCCTCGGCATATACCCGATAGGCACGCTCGTCGAGCTCAATACCGGTGAGATGTCCGTAGTCAGGTCGCTGAACAGGGACCACCCGCTCCAGCCCAATGTCCTGATGGTATTCGACAAGTCCGGCAGCCGCCTGCCGAAGCCCTTCGAGGTCGACCTGAAGGACGAGATAGGCAGGTGGGTCGTAACCTCGAAGGACCCCGGCGAGTTCGCCCCCGAAATAGAAAACCTGATAGCCTGACCCCCCTCCTCCGCCCTCTTTTAAAAAAGATGATGGCTGCCTCTAAAAATTAGGAATTTTTTCTGAAGTCAAGGAAGGGCTGAAATAAAAAGCGGAGCATATATGTAAATATGTGAGCATTTTTATTTTCGGCCTGACGCAGAGGTCAGGAAAAATAACAATTTTTAGACCTGATAAAAATCATAGAGGAAGGGGGCCTCCCCGTGGTATCATTTTATAATCGGAAAATGGGTTGAAAGGAGGCTATCATGTCCGGAAAAACAGTGACCCTCGACTTAAGGGCTATCCCGGTATTCGAGAGGCACCCGAGGATATTCGACGCGTGGGAGGGGTTGGAGGCCGAAGAGGTCCTCCAGATAATAAACGACCACGACCCCAAGCCGCTCCATTACCAGTTCGAGGGCGAGTACAAGGACAGCTACTCGTGGGAATACGTCTCAAAGGGGCCCGACTGGGTCGTGAACATAACGAAGCTAAGGATGGCCGAGGCGTCCGGCGAGGAGCTCAGGAAAAAGGTCGAGACCGCGCTCGATGAGGTAAGGCCGTACCTTCAGGCCGACGGCGGCGACGTGGAGCTGGTCGATATAGACGACGTCTCCAAGACCGTCTCGGTCAAGCTCGTGGGGGCGTGCGGCGGATGCCCCTCGGCAGGCATGACGCTCAAGGCCGGAGTCGAAAGCGCCATAAAGAAGTTCGCGCCCGAGATAAAAAGGGTCGACTCGGTTTAAGAGGCAAAAGGAAAAATAAAAAAGGCGCAGGGAGTCCCTGCGCCTTTTTCTTTTCCGGAGGGGCTGTAGTCAACCCCGCCCCAGCCTCACGCGGCTCTTTTATACGGCCTTTTTAGCCCTCTCGGCATACCTGTCCGGCTGCTTCTCGAAGCTCTCCTTGCATTCTTCGCTGCAGAAATAATAGGTATTGCCCTTGTATTCGGACTCAGCGGCCGCGTCTTCCCTGCTTATCTCCATCTTGCATACCGGGTCTTTCGGCATAAGAACACCTCCTTTTACTTGCGTTTTACGGCCTTCCTCTTCCCGTCGCGCGAAATGTCGCCGCGCGCTTCCTTCGCTTCCTGCGCCGCGGTATCTTCCCTTTCGAGGCAATCGCCCCTGAAACAGCAGCCGAGCTGGTCGCAGTAATCCTTTGCCGTCGCAAAGCACGGGAAGTTCCCTTCAGCGCCCTGTATGGCCCTTACAAGCTCCGTCTTGTTTATCCCCGTTGCCTTGATGCCAAGCGTTTTCGCCTTTTGCCTTATCTCTTCCATCTGCATCTGCGCGTCCCCTCCTCATGGATACTAAGGCTACCTCCAAAAATTGTTCTTTTTCCTGACCTCTGCGTAGGGAAAATAAAAATGCTCACATATTAACTTATATGCTGCGCTTTTTATTTCCGCCCTTCCTTGACTTCAGAAAAAATCCCTGATTTTTAGAGGCATCCTAAAAATAAAAAAACCGTTCACTCGACTTCCCGCGGGGCATGCTCTCAAGCGGTCCCCGCGCCCGCATGGGGCCTTTTCAGAAAAAACCCCTTGTGGAAATGCTTCAAGACCCACTCAAGCCCGCTCGAATAGGAGTTGTAGTAATGGGAGACCTGGTAGTTGCAGGTGGACAGGCACTTCGGGTTGCAGTCCTCCTTCTGGTCCATCAGCTCCATCCCGTGGAAGTTCGGCTCGAATACCCTGCCCCAGTCCTTCTTCGACGCGTAGAGCTCGAAGCAGGGCGCAAGGGTCCCGTCCGTCCGTATCACGAGCGAGTTGCGCCCGGCCCTGCACGTCCAGGGGCTGTGCTTATGGCGGATGAAACCCTTCATGGCGTCGAGGTGCTCGATCGAGTTCACCATCGGGTACCCCTCCCTGTTCTTCTCTATTAGCCAGTCGACGAGATTGTCGATCTCCCTGTAATAGTCCTCGGTTATCCAGTAACCCTTCTCGGCGAACCTGTAATGGCTCTGCTCGATGACCGGCATCTCGTTTATGTGGTAGTCGGTCCCGATGCCGTGCTCGCGCGCTATCTCGGTGAGCTTTTTTACGTCCTCGACGTTCATAGAGGTTATGTTTATATTAAAAAATACTATGTACCCGTACCTCTCCCTCCTGCTTACGAGGTACTTGAACTGGGGCTCGATCTTCTTGAAGTTCTTGGGTAGCCCCGGCCTGTCTTCGACGGTATCGACCGCGAGGTTTATCGCGGCTACGCGGTTACTGCCGACGTGATCGATGAACTCCCTGTCCATAAGGATGCCGTTGGTGGGCAGATAGACGAAAAAGCCGTTGTCCGCGCCGTATTTTATGACGTCGAGGATGAACTCCTTCCTCATGAGCGGCTCCCCGCCCATTATCGCCACCACCCTGCACCCGACGGTCTTGAGCCAGTCGATGCTCTTTTTTGCCGTCTCGATGGTCATGCCTTTTACCTTGTTGTCCCACGTGTAGCAGTAGTAGCAGTTTATGTTGCACTTCCACTCGGTAAAAAGGTACGAGAGAAGCGGCCTGAAACTTTCGCCGTAGTACCTGGACTTAAGGTACGGGAGGTACCAGCATTTAATGCCCCTGAGGGCGTTAAGCGCCTTATACCTTAAGCCAGGGGTTCGATTGCCTTCGCTCTTATCCGGCCTTAACCCCTCTCCTCCAGAGACCCGGTTGGATGCAGCGCTCATGGACCCCCTCCTCCAAATTTGTTAGCCAAAGGGCTTGAATAAATTAGGACACCTATTTGCCAATCAGTCAAGGCCGCCCCTGCGGTTTTTGATATAAAGGCTTTAAAATACCTGAATTTTATAAAAGTGAATAAGCGGCGGGAATATGGTAAACTGGCCCCATATTCCATCCAGAGGGGGGCCGGCTTTGAGGCTTAAATTCGTTGGCGGGGCGTCCACGGTTACAGGGTCCTGCTTCTATATGGAGGTCAATAAGTTCAAGCTCCTCGTCGAGTGCGGGATGCGCCAGGGCAACGACGGCAGCGACGAGGCCAACAGGCTCCCCTTCCCCTTCGACCCCGCGGGGATAGACTATATCTTCGTCACCCACGCGCACATAGACCACTCGGGCCTGCTGCCCAAGGCGTTGAAGGAAGGTTTCAGGGGGAGGATAATCTCGACCGTGGCCACGCGCGACCTCCTTGAGCCCATGCTCTACGATTCCGCCAATATCCTCGAGAGCGACGCCGAGTGGGCCACGAAAAGGGGCTTACGGCTCGGCAAGGCCCCGGTGCAGCCGCTCTTTACCGCCGCCGACGTCGAGGGCGTGCTGCCGCTGTTCGATACCAAGCCCTATGACAAGGTCTTCCATCTCGGAGGGGGCGTAAAATACAGGTTCCTCGACGCGGGCCATATACTCGGCTCCGCGACGCTTGAGCTCGCCTTCCAGGACAGCAGCCGGGAGAAGGTCATAGTATTTTCCGGCGACATAGGCAAAAAGGGCAACCCCATCATCCGCGACCCGCTCGTGCCCGAGACCGCGGATTACATAGTGATGGAATCGACTTACGGCAACAGGTCCCATAAGCCCCTGAAGGAATCGATAAACGAGCTTGTGGCCGCGATAAAGACCACCTTCAAAAGGGGCGGCAACGTCTATATACCCTCCTTTGCCGTGGGCAGGGCCCAGGACCTGCTCTACATATTGAACAACCTCGTCCGGGAAGGCAGGCTCTACAGGATAGACGTCTACCTCGACAGCCCGCTTGCCGAGGAGGTGACGAAGGTCTACCTCGCCCACCCGGAGTGCTTTGACGAGGAGGCCCGCAGGCTCTTTACAACAAAGCAGTCCGACACCTCGATAAGGCTCCACTTCGTCAGGAGCGTCGAGGACTCCATGAAGCTCAACCGCCTGAAGTCCGGCAATATCATCATCGCGGGCAGCGGCATGTGCGAGGGCGGCAGGATAAGACACCACCTGAAGCACAACATCTGGAGGCCCGAGTGCAGCGTCGTATTCGTCGGCTATCAGGCTGAGGGGACGCTCGGAAGGAAGATAGTGGACGGCGCCAGGTCGATAAACGTGCTCGGCGAAGAGGTCATGATAAAGTCGTCCATCTACACGATAAACGGCTTTTCAGCCCACGCGGGCAAGGAAGAGCTTACGGAATGGCTCTCCTCCTTCAAGAACAGCCCAAAGGTCTTTATCGTCCACGGCGAGAAGGGCGCGGCCGAGTCTCTCAGGCAGATTATCAAGGAAAAATACGGCCTTGCGACGGAAAGGCCGTCGGACGGCGACGTATTCGAGCTTTAGTCAAATATTTTGTCCTTTCTCTTTTCAAAAACCACAGGGCATAGGGCGTAGCGACCGTAGGGCTGGAGGAGGGGCGGGCGAGCGGGGCGGAAGGCGTATTTCGAGGAAGCTTCGGCGGGCTCGCCCGGTGGAAGGAGGCTGTAGGGAGCCGAGCTCTATGCCCGAAGCGCATGGCAATGCGCAAAGAGGCTCTTGGCTAAAGGATACTCTAAAACCTTATCCTAATAAGCTAATCCTACTTCTCGTGTCCCCTCGGCAAGGCCGCAGGGGACGGTTTAATTTCACCCTCCCGTTCGTCCCCTTATTTTAATCCAAAAACATTCCCAGGGGACTTGACATCGCCGATTTTCCTTATAAAGTTGTTAGAAAGGGGCGGTGTTTTTTAGCAGGAGAACGGAAAAAGGCCGTTAAAAACTAAAAAAAACAAACCCACAAAACCGCCCCTTTTCAACCCTGCCCACGCACAATAACCTGATAATATGAATAAGGAGGACGCCAGATGAAACGGAAAGCTATCCTGACCGCGGTTATCCTTTTTTTAACGGCCCTTGTCGCCTCACCCTCCTTTGCCGAAGCCCCTCCGCCGGAGCACCAGACAAAACCACAGACAGAGTACGAGGCAGGCGGGACGTCTCCGGTCGGCAAGGCCGAGATGCACCATGACATAAACCCGAAGGCCCCTATGATCTCGGAGCCGGACTTCCAGAAGGGCAGGAAGATCTATTTCGAGAGGTGCGCCGGGTGTCACGGGGTGCTCCGCAAGGGCGCCACGGGAAAGCCCCTCACCCCCGACATAACGATTGATAGGGGCACCGAGAACCTCGAGGCCATAATAAACTACGGCTCGCCCGCGGGCATGCCCAACTGGGGCACGTCCGGACAGCTTACGCACGAGGAAGTCGATATCATGGCCCGCTATATCCAGCAGACCCCGCCCGAGCCCCCCGAGTTCGGGATGAAGGAGATGACCGATACATGGCGGGTGATAGTCCCTCCCGACAAGCGCCCGAAGAAGAAGATGAACAATATCGACATAGACAACCTCTTTTCGCTGACGCTCCGGGACTCCGGGGAGGTGGCGCTAATAGACGGGGACACGAAGAAGATCGTAAACGTGGTAAAGACCGGCTACGCGGTCCATATATCCCGCGTCTCCGCCTCGGGGCGCTACCTTTACGTGATAGGCAGGGACGCGAAGATAAACCTCATCGACCTATGGATGGAGGTGCCGGACACGGTGGCCGAGATAAGGATAGGGCTGGAGGCGCGCTCCGTGGAGACCTCGAAGTACAAGGGCTACGAGGACAGATACGCCATAGCGGGCTCATACTGGCCGCCGCAGTACGTGATCATGGAAGGCGATACGCTAAAGCCACTTAAGATAGTATCGACCCGCGGCATGACCGTTGACCCGCAGGAGTACCACCCGGAGCCGAGGGTGGCTTCGATCGTAGCCTCGCATTTTCACCCGGAGTTCATAGTAAACGCCAAGGAGAGCGGCAAGATAATAATGGTCAACTACGAGGACCTCAACAACCTGAAGACCACCACGATAGACGCGGCGCGCTTCCTCCACGACGGCGGCTTTGACTCCACCGGGAGGTACTTCCTGGTGGCCGCTAACGCGTCGGACAAGATCGCCGTTGTCGATACGAAAGAAGACAAGCTCGTTAAACTTATAGACGTTGGCGTAAAGCCGCACCCGGGCAGGGGCGCCAACTTCATCGACCCCGACCACGGCCCCGTATGGGCTACATCCCACCTGGGCGACGACTCTATCGTGCTGATAGGCACGGACCCGGTAAAGCACAAGGATTTCGCGTGGAAGGTGGTCCGGAAGCTCAAAGGGCAGGGTGGCGGGTCGCTTTTCGTAAAGACCCACCCTAAATCAAAGAACCTCTGGGTAGACACGCCCCTTAACCCGGACGAGAAGTTCAACTCTACCATTGCCGTCTTCGACATAGATAACCTCGACCTCGGCTACCAGGTGATCCCGGTTGGCGAGTGGTCGGGGCTTCCGGGCCCGATGAGGATCGTCCACGGCGAATACAACAAGGCCGGGGACGAGATATGGTTCTCCGTCTGGAGGGCAAAGGACAAGGAATCGGCCGTGGTGGTCATAGACGACAAGACCCGGAAATTGAAGACCGTGATAAAGGACAAACGCCTTATTACGCCGACCGGGAAGTTCAACGTATTCAACACCAAGAACGACATCTACTGACAGGCTGCTGAAAAAGTCCATCTGCGTCGTCGTCTTCAAAATTCGTCATTGAGGCGTACAAGGTAAGTACGCCTCATTCCTAAGCTTCTCGACGCCTCGCTTACTGGATTTTAAACAGCCTGTATGTGATTTTGAGTTTTTCAGCAACCTGCTAAAGGAAGGCCGCTTTAAGGGATACAGGATATGCCCCACGCTATCTGGAAAGGCTCGATAACCTTCGGCCTGGTGAACATCCCCGTGGCCCTCTACTCGGCCGAGAACAGGGAAGAGCGTGTAGACTTCCACCTCCTCGACAGGGCCGACCTCTCCCCGGTGGGCTACAAGAAGATAAACAAGCTCACGGGAAAGGAGCTTGCCCAATCCGACCTCGTAAAGGGGTACGAGTACGAGGAAGGCAGGTACGTTGTCTTAAGCGATGAGGACTTGAAGAGGGCCGACCCGGAGGCCACCCAGACGGTGGAGATAACAGACTTCGTTGACGCAAATGAGATACACCCCTCCTATTACGAGAAGCCCTACTACCTCGCACCGCTCAAAAGGGGCCGGAAAGGCTACGCCCTCCTGAGGGAGACCCTTAAAAGGACGGGCAAGGCGGGCATAGCGAGGGTAGTCATCCATACGAGGGAATATATCGGGGTCGTAATGCCCTTCGGCAACGCCCTTGAGCTCGACCTTTTACGGTACGCAAGCGAGCTTAAAAAACCAACAGAGCTCGAACTGCCCGGCGAGGGCGTCGAGGAGCTCGGGGTCACCGAGAAAGAGCTCGACATGGCAAAGAGGCTCGTTGAGGGTATGGTGACCGAATGGAGGCCAGAGAAGTACCGCGACACCTACAGGGAAGACCTCCTTAAATACATAAACAGGAAGATCGAGGCGGGCGAGACAGCGCCCGCTGTCGAAGCCCCGGCCGAAGAGCGTGCGCCGAAGGCCGAGGTCATCGACCTCATGGCGCTCCTTAAAAAGAGCATAGAGAAGACTGAATCCGGCCGCAAGCCCAAGAGGGCGGCGCATAAATAAAGGGCTGCCTCTAAAAATTGTTCTTTTTCCCGACCTCTGCGTAGGGAAAATAAAAATGGTCCCGTATTAACGTATATATGCTCCGCTTTTTATTTCCGCCCTTCCTTGACTTCAGAAAAAATTCCTGATTTTTAGAGGCAGCCAAAGGGTATGTCAAGGGAGGACAAAAAAGGCCCCATCGACGAATACTCGCGCAAGAGAGATTTCTCGAAGACCCCCGAGCCCCCCGGCAAGACCTCAACGAAGAAAAAGGGCGGGGGGCTTTTCATAGTGCAGAAGCATAGCGCAAGGACCCTCCATTACGACCTGAGGCTTGAGCTCGGCGGCGTCCTCAAGAGCTGGGCAGTGCCCAAAGGCCCCTCCCTCAACCCCGTTGACAAGCGCCTCGCAGTCCGCGTGGAAGACCACCCGATAGAGTACGCCGGCTTCGAAGGCATAATCCCCAAAGGCGAATACGGCGCGGGAACCGTCCTGCTCTGGGACAGGGGGCTATGGGTGCCTAAGGAAGACCCCGAGGCCGGGTTAAGGAAAGGGGCCTTGAAGTTCTACCTCCTCGGCAGGAAGCTCCGGGGGGGCTTCGCGCTGGTCAGGACAAGACGAAAGGCCGCCGGAGAAGACGAAGGTGAAGAGGGAAAAGAAGGATGGCTCCTTATAAAGGAGGATGACGATGAGGCCCGCGTCTCCGATATCACCGCTGAAGAGCCCTTGAGCGTTGCCACGGGCAAGGATATGGACGATGTTGCCGCTTCACGCGCTGCCGTCTGGAGCGCAAAAAAATCTTTCCCAAAACTGCCGGAGATACCCGCCATACCAGGGGCGAAGAAGGCCCCCATGCCCAATAAGATGAGGCCGGAGCTGCCTACGCTGGTGGAAAGGCCGCCGGAGTCCAACGGGTGGCTCCACGAGCTTAAGCTCGACGGCTACAGGATATTGGCCCGCCTGCAAAACGGGCGCGTGAGCCTTTTTACGAGGAACGCGAACGACTGGACAGCCAAATTCCCCGCGATAGCAAAGGCCGTAGGAAATATCCCGGTCGAGGAGGCGTGGCTCGACGGCGAGGTGGTTTTTTTAAAAGAAGACGGCGCCACGAGCTTCGACGGCCTTCAGGAGGCGCTTAGCGTCGGCAGAGATAGCGCGCTTAAATACCTCGCATTCGACATAGTCTACTTCAACGGCCACGACCTCTCCGGCTCCATGTTAAAAGACCGTAAAACTCTCCTCGGCTATATAATGAAGATGGACGGCGTGGACAAAGACATCATCCGCTACAGCGTCCACGTAGAAGGCAAAGGGAAGGACTTCTTCGATACGGCCTGCGGCTATAATGTCGAAGGCGTGGTATCGAAGCGCGCCGATTCACCCTACACCCAGGCTCGTACAAGGTCATGGGTAACGGCGAAGTGCCATAAGCGTCAGGAGTTCGTCATAGGCGGGTTTACGGAGGCAAAGGGAGAAGCGGAAGGCCTGGGCGCGCTCCTGCTTGGCTACTACGATAAAGAAGGCAGGCTCATATACTGCGGGAGGGTCGGGACGGGCTTTAATGAAAAGACGCACCGTTTGCTATACCCCCGGCTTAAAAAGCTGGAGATTGATACCCCCCCTTACGATACGCCGCCCAAAGGGGTTGAGGCAAAAGGCGTCAAATGGGTAAAACCAGCCCTCGTAGCGGAGGTCGCGTTCAGCCAGTGGACAAGGGGCGGGGTCTTAAGGCAGCCGTCGTTCAAGGGCCTGAGATTCGACAAGCCCCCCGGCGAGGTCGTCCGCGAAAGGCCTCAGGCGCTCAAAAGCGCGGAGGCGAAAGGGCCTGGTATCGAAGGGCCGAAAAGGCCGCCGAAGGCGCGCCTTACGAAACCGGATAAGGTCCTTTACCCTGAGAGCGGGTTTACCAAAAGGGACCTTGCGGAGTATTACGAAAAGGCCGCCCCTCTTATGCTCCCCCATCTCAGCGGAAGGCCACTTACGCTCGTAAGGTGCCCCGAAGGCTATCAGAGGGACTGCTTTTTCCAGAAACACGCTGGCGGAAAAGTACCGGCCGGGATAAACAGGATAAAGCTCCTCGAAGACAGAGACGACAAAGACACCCTTGTGACCTGCATGTCGATAGAGACCCTCGAAGGGCTTCTCGGGCTCGTCCAGATGGGCACCCTTGAGATACACGCATGGGGATCGAGGTATTCGGCCCTTGAGTACCCCGACAGGGCCGTATT
The DNA here is from genome assembly GCA_016219015.1 of Deltaproteobacteria bacterium. Taxonomy (GTDB): domain Bacteria; phylum Desulfobacterota; class GWC2-55-46; order GWC2-55-46; family GWC2-55-46; genus JACRCL01. Next base: position 149,419 of record JACRCL010000016.1, on the reverse strand, counting down.
CGACATCGACCCGGCACCAAACCTGCCGTGGGAGAGGCTTGTCGAGGCGGCGCACCTTTTAAGGGGGGTCCTAAAGGAGCTGAAGCTTACGAGCTTCGTAAAGACCACCGGCGGCAAGGGCCTCCATATCGTCATTCCACTTGAGCCGGTGCACGGCTGGGACGAGGTCAAGGCGTTCACAAAGGCCGTCGCGGAATACATGGCAAGGGGGCTTCCCGGCCGCTTCACCTCGATGATGACGAAGTCCAGGCGCGCCGGGAAGATATTCATAGACTACATGAGGAACATGAGGGGGGCCACGGCCATAGAGGCCTACTCCACGCGCGCGCGCGCTGGCGCGCCGGTCGCCGCGCCCGTGGGCTGGGACGAGCTTATGGAAGTCCGCTCCGATTCCTTCAATATAAAGAACCTCCCGGAACGGATAAAAAAAATCAAAGACCCGTGGAAGGGATATATTGATGCGCACCAGACGATTACGCCGGAGGCAAAAAGGGCTATTGGGTTAGGGGGGATGAAGGGGGCGTAATGCGTGGGCGGTTTATCGGATTGAGAAAGGCCGGGGCTTGACGGCAGGCGCCCGGCCATTGGCCGGGCGCCTCTCAATCAATGCGATATCTCTACAAGGCTTACGTCGAATATGAGGTCTTTTCCGGCAAGCGGGTGGTTGGCGTCAAGCGTTATGGTGGTATCCGTAAGCCCGATCACCCTGACCATGGCGATATTGCCGTCTTCCTGCTCGATCTTGAGCTCCTCGCCTAACTGCGGGTTCATCTCGGGCGGGAGCAGGCCCTTGTCGAAGTCAGCGACCAGCTCTTTTATATACGGGCCGTACGCCTCCTCCGAGGGTATCCTTATCGTCTTTTTCTCGCCGGGGGACATGCCTTCAATGGCCTCCTCGAAGCCGGGTATCAGAAGCCCCTCGCCGAGCATGAACTGGAGCGGGTCCCGGTCGATGGAGGAATCGAACTCGGTGCCGTCCTCGAGCTTGCCCGTGTAGTGGACTTTTACGTTATCGCCCTTTTTCGCCTGTTCCATGCAACGTCTCCTCTTGATGATTGAGAGGTCTTTTCTTCAGGAAAAACCGCTCTTTATGACCACTCTAACCCATACCAAAATGGGTGTCAAGCGATTATATTCCGATTTTCTCTGATATGCTTAACTATGGAAGGGGGCCAAAAAGGGGTCTGAAAATGGACGGTGAAGAACCTAAAAAGATAAGAAGGCGGCTCTTCGGCGCGCCGAGGTCTCTAAAGGACGCGGCGGTCTTCCACAGGATGGCCCTTATACCCGTGCTCGCCTGGATAGGGCTCGGGGGTGACGGGCTTTCTTCGTCCTCGTACGGCCCAGAAGAGGCCTTCAAGGCGCTCGGCAGCCACACGTATCTCTCGCTCGTCCTCGCGGGGGCCACGGCTTTCACGGTATTCATAATCTCCTACGCGTACTCGCGGATAATAGAGCAGTTCCCGCACGGCGGCGGCGGGTACATAGTCGCTACACACATGCTCGGGGAGAAGTCCGGGGTAGTCTCCGGGAGCGCCCTGCTCGTCGATTACGTCCTGACCATAACGGTGTCGATAGCCGCGTGCGCCGACGCGGTCTTCAGCTTCCTGCCCCGTGAGGTCCACCACTTCAAGCTCCCTTTCGCCGCCTTCCTGATTATCCTCCTGATAGTCCTCAACATAAGGGGTGTCAAGGAATCGATAGCGGTGCTCGCGCCGATTTTCATTATCTTCATCCTGACGCACATACTTATGCTCTTCGACGGTCTCTATACCCACCGCGGCCAGTTCGGGGCGCTCTTCTCGGGCTTCAACACCAGCCTGAGGTACGACCTTTCCACCATAGGGGTGTGGGGGGTGGCCGCCCTGCTGCTCCGCGCCTATTCGCTCGGAGGCGGCACATATACAGGCATAGAGGCCACCTCCAACGGGCTCCAGATAATGCGGGAGCCCAGGGTCCAGACCGGGAAAAGGACCATGGCCTACATGGCCGTATCTCTCGCCCTGACGGCCGGTATACTCTTTGTGAGCTACCCCCTTGTGGGCGTCGGGCCGGTGGCGGGCCGCACGCTGAACGCCGTCCTGGCCGACGCCCTTTTCAGGGACTGGCAAGGGGGCGGGGCGATATCTTTCATAACCATATTCTCTGAGGGCGCGCTCCTGCTGGTAGCCGCGCAGACAGGGTTCGTGGACGGCCCGCGCGTCATGGCGAACATGGCCATAGACTCGTGGTTCCCGCACAGGTTCTCGGCCCTGTCCGAGCGCCTGTCCATGCAGAACGGCATAGTCCTCATGGGCGTTTCCGCGCTGGCGATACTCTTCTACACCAACGGCTCGGTATCCTCGCTCGTGGTGATGTACTCGATAAACGTCTTTATAACGTTCTCCCTTTCCGAATTCGGCATGTCGCGCTTTTTTATCCGCCACCGCAAAAAGGCCGGCAAATGGCTCCAGCACCTGACTGTCCACGCGGTGGGGTTCGTGCTCTGCGCCACGATACTCGTAATAACGTCGTTCGAGAAGTTCCTCGAGGGCGGCTGGCTTACCATCCTCATAACCTCTCTGGTTATCGTCATGTGCTACACGATCAAGTCCCACTACAGGAAGGTCGAGAGGGGCACGGCCCAATTGGACGAGATGCTCATGAACCTGCCGGTATTCGGCCCCATGAACGACGAGCCCCTGAACCAGAGGGACATGACAGCGATAATACTCGTATCCGGCTACAACGGGTTCGGGATACACACGCTCCTTTCGACCGCGACGAACTTCCACCAGGTAAAGAACATCGTCTTCGCCTCCATTGCCGTCATCGACTCGGGGTCGTTCAAGGGGGCGCAGGAGATGGAGGCTCTCCAGACCTCCGTAAGGGAGGCCCTGCAAAAGTACGTGACGCTTGCCCGGAGGCTCGGGTTCCCGGCCGACTACAGGATGGAGACCGGCACCGACGTCGTTGAGAGCGCCGAGAAGCTCTGCGCCGAGATAACCAGGGAGTTCCCCAGGTCGATAGTCTTCACGGGCCAGCTTACCTTCAGGCTTGAGAAGTTCTATCACAGGCTCCTCCATAACGAGACCGCTTTCGCGATACAGCGGAGGCTCCAGTGGAGGGGCGTAACGACCGTGATACTGCCGATACGGGTCAGGGTCTGAAGGTCTTGCCGCTGCCCTCCCCTTCCCCTTTAACAGGTGCTCAAAAAACTATTGAATCTCCCCGCAGCAAGCTGCGGGGAATGCGCTCGCTGTGCGTGTTCAGCCTGTCTGAGCGAAGAAGAATCTCGGAGTTAATGGAATCAAGAAATTTACGAGATTCTTCGTCGCCTTCGGCTCCTCAGAATGACAACCAATGACTTTTTCCGCAGCCTTAAATTAAAATTGGAAACAAAAGCCGCAAATGCTAAACTATCAAATGGATTGCTTAGCAGGCTGTTTTTCGACAGCCCTGCTATGCTCATATCTTTAACATGGTCTTTTGATGGATCTGCGCGAGATAAAAGGGTTGGACAACGTCCGGCACCCGTGGGAGACCTCCCGCGTAAGGGCTGTCCGCTCCATATTTAAGGACTCACTCAAGCCCGGCGCGAAGGCCCTCGATATCGGGTGCGGCGACGGGTTCGTCTCACGGGAGCTGTTCAAGGGCACGGCAATAAAGAGCGTCACGGCGGTGGACATCAACCTCACAAAGGATGCCATCAAGGAGCTGTCAAAACGCGCCCAGGGTATAACGTACCTCAACAGGCTCCCGAAGGAAAAGGACTGCTACGGCATAGTGCTCCTCCTCGATGTCATCGAGCACGTGGAGGGCGACAGGGCCTTCCTAAAGGATATAAGGGCATACCTTGACAAAGGGGGCCGTATGCTCGTGACAGCGCCAGCCTTCAACTCACTTTTCTCCGCGCACGACAGGTTCCTCCATCACGTCCGGAGGTACTCCCTTAAAGAATTGAAGTCGCTTGCCGAGTCCTCGGGTCTTAAATGCGTGTCATCCGGATATCTGTTCACGAGCCTCCTGCTGCCCCGCTTCATCTCGGTCATCTCCGAGAGGCTCTTTAAAAAGGCCGGCGTTGCCAGAGGGGCCGGGGACTGGAGGGCCGGGCAAGGGTTGGCGAAGATAGTCGAGATGGTCTTGAGGGCCGATAACAGGGTCTCTTTAGTTGCGAACAAAATGGGCTTGAAGTTGCCGGGGCTTACCGCGTGGGTATTATGCGAAAGACGACAATAATAGTCCCCTGCTACAACGAATCGGGCAGGCTCAGTAAAGACGCCTTCGTCGAGGCGGCCTCCAAAGACAGGGGCCTCCATTTCCTCTTCGTAAACGACGGGTCCACTGACCGGACCCTCGAAGTCCTGAAAGACCTTAAGAAGGCAAGCCCCGGCCAGTTCGATTACCTTGACCTCGAAAAGAATTCGGGCAAGGCCGAGGCCGTAAGGAGGGGGTTTATAGCCGCGCTCGAAGGGGCCTCCGCTAACATCGGGTACTGGGACGCCGACCTTGCCACGCCGTTGGAAGAGATAGAAAAGTTCTGCGCCATACTCGACAAGGGCGGGGCCACTCTTGTAATAGCATCTCGGGTCCGCCTGCTCGGGCGCGACATACAGAGGAGGGCGCTCCGCCATTACCTCGGAAGGGTATTCGCCACCTTCGCCAGCCTCCTGCTCAAGATACCGGTCTACGACACGCAGTGCGGGGCAAAGGTATTCAAAAGGTCTGACGACCTCAAAAGGGCCTTCTCACGCCCCTTCAAGGTGAAATGGACGTTCGACGTCGAGCTGTTCGCGAGGCTCCTGCTGCTCGACAAGGACGCAAGCCTCACATGGGTAGAGTACCCGCTGGAGAAGTGGGCTGACGTGAAAGGCTCGAAGCTCAAGCGCGGGGATTTCCTGAAGGGCGGGCTGGAGTTCCTGAAGATATTCGGCATACTCTATCTGCCTTTCATAAGGCGGGGGTACTTGGAGGGGCTTAAGAGAAATAGTAAATGAAATCGAGTCGCGGAAGTAAGGCCTTTCTCAATATAAAAAAAGCCCCGCCAGATGGCGGGGCTTTTTGATTTCGCTTCTTCTAAGGCCTTTTACGCCGTCTGCGCCTTTTTTATGACCTGCGCGCGCTCGGCTTCCGTCAGGAACGCGTCCGACTCCGGGTAAAGGATGTGCTCCTCCTTCATGTTGTGGTCGGAGAGGATGTTGAATATCTCGCGCGCGCCCCCTGTCGCCTTCCCCCCGTCCTTCGCGTCCGTCGAGGCGGTTATCCTGTCGAGCAGGTCCTTTATCTCCGTATGCTCCATCTTCATGACGAAGGTCGGGCCGCTCTCGGTCATGCCGGTCTTCTCCTCGAACGCCGGGAACAATATCTCCTCCTCGACCTTTATGTGCCTCCTCAGGCCCAGGCTGAACTCCCTGAAGTCACTGGAGGCGTCCTCCCACCTCTGCCCCTGGACAGCGTCCTGAAAACGTTCGAATATCGCGTCGAGCCGCCTGTGGTCCGTCTGGAGGTATTCGGTGATGGTCCTGTCGATGCCGGCCTCTTTCCGCCTGACTATCATTATCCGCCAGGCCTGCGGCCCCTGCTCCAGCGGCCACCAGTCGAACTCGCCGTCGTGCTCGTTCTGGAACTGGTACAGCAGCGGCCTCGGGTCGTGGTCGTTCACGAGCACGAAGTGCTCTCCGGAGCCCAGGTCCTTGAAGGTATTGAATATCATCGGGTGCCTCTCCTTGGGCGCCATTTCCCTTACGTCGAGCGTATTTCCCATGCCTTTTCTCCTTATTTATGGCTGCCTCTAAAAATTGTTCTTTTTCCTGATCTCTGTGTCAGGGCAAAAATAAAAATGCTCACATATTAACATATATGCTGCGCTTTTTATTTCCGCCCTTCCTTGACCTCAGAAAAAATACCTAATTTTTAGAGGCAGCCTTATAAAATTCCATGCCCTTGCGGCTCTTTTCAGGACGGCTTTAGACTATAGCCTATTTTGCCGCAATAGAATAATAAATAAATGATAAAAGTCAATAGCGGCTTAAAAATCGGGGCGGGTCATTCCTCCCCGGCCGGCTCCGGCCTGAATATGGCGAGCCGGAATACCACGGGGACGGCCACGACGAGGATAAAAAAGGAGATTATGCTGAACTTATCGTAGAGCACGACGGCCTCGGTTATGGACTGCCCCGTCAAAAAGGCCTTTTTTACGATTACGTGGTAGATGAAAAGGTGTATAGCTTCAAGCGGCACGAAGACGAGAAAGACAATGCGGAGCTTCCTCTTGAGCCATCGGGCCAAACGCAGTCCCGGGCCGAGCGAGCGCATCGTAAGGCCGCTCGCGATGAGCGTTGCGAGGCCCAACGCCTCGAAATCAACGAGCTTGAGGTACTCCCTCAATACCCAGAGCGCGATATCGTGCTGGCCCTGATACCGCGCGAGCAGGAAAAGGATATACCCGCCCGTTGAAGGGCCGAGCCACAGGATAAGCCCTGAGATGTGGAAGAACTTGGCGGTCTTGTAGGGCAAGCCTCACCTCCTTCCTGAACATAACATTTAAAGCGGCTTTTTTTGATAATAACAGACGGTCGTACCAAGTCAAGGCAGGGGAAGCGGCGGGGCTATCTCATGGTTTTAGGCTTTTTTGTCTGCGCGGGGCAGGAGGCAGGGGTCTTTTTCCGGGTCTTCAGGTCGTAATCGAAGCACAGAGGGGACTGGCCTTCTGAAAGCCTGCAATTATCAAGGACCTGCCTTATACGGGCAATATCCCCATTGACGGATATAAGCTCGTAGCCTATCGGGCTTTCGGACGCCATGACCGGCGTTGTCACGCCGAGCGTTCCGTCGAACCTTGAAACGCCGTAGTCGCAATTATTATGATAGTCGCCGACCGCTGTAAGAGGGTCTGTCCAGACGATGTTATCGAGGCCGAGCCTCGCCTCTTTCCACTTAAGCTCGGGGTTCAGGGATACGGCCCTCACGGCAGGGGTGCCTGGTGCGTGCCAGCCCTCCGCGGGGAGCATTACGAAGTCGTCCTTGGGGCTCCATCTGAAAGACCTGAATACGGACTGCGGGGCAAGGTTTTTATCGTTGTCGAGCACGGCCGAGGCGAGGTATCTGGAGTTGCTGAAGAAATCGACCCTGTAGGAGATGCGGCGCGCGCTGTCCGTTGACAGGCGGCCTTCTTTGCCGGGTTTGCGTTCCCGTGTTACGGTGAATACGGCTTCTATCCTGCCGGAGGGCGAGGTGAAGCCCTTCTTGGGGGCCTCACCTGAAAAGGTCGATGCGGAGGTGAAGATATAGACGAGTATCAGTTGCGTTAAAAAGGCCGCTGACTTTACTCTCATAAAGATGCCTCTAAAAATCAGGAATTTTTTCTGAAGCCGAGGAAGGGCGGAAATACAAAGCGCAGCAAATGTCCATTTTTATTTTCACCCTGACACGGAAATCAGGAAAAAGAACAATTTTTAGAGGTAGCCATAATAAAATACAGGCCCCTGCCGGGTTGTCTTTAGGCGCTGCCGGGCGGGCTCACCTCGTAAAGCTCCTTCAGGATATCGTACGCGCCCATCTTCAGGAGCTTCTCGGCAAGCTCCACGCCGAGCTGCTCGGCCTTGTCCCTGTGGCCTGATATGACCTCTTTCACGAACGTCTTGCCGTCAGGACTCGCCACAAGCCCGGTAATTTTAATCGTCTCTCCGTTCAACTGGCCGTAAGCGGCTATCGGTACCTGGCAGCCGCCCTCAAGCCTCTTCAAAAGCGCCCTCTCTCCACGCACCGCGTATGAGGTCTCAGGGTGGTCGAAGAAGGCCACGAGGTCGTTCACATATTCGTCGTCTGTCCTTGTCTCTATCCCGAGCGCGCCCTGGCCTATGGCCGGCAGGCTCACCTCGGGCGCAAGCAGCTCCGTTATCTTCGATTCCCAGCCGAGCCTCTTTACCCCGGCCCCGGCGAGTATTATGGCGTCGAAGTGGCCGTCGTCGAGCTTCTTCATGCGGGTGTCGAGGTTGCCCCTCAGGTGGAGTATCTCGAAGTCGGGCCGGAGGTGCAGTATCTGCGACTGCCTCCTAAGGCTCGACGTGCCTATCTTCGCGCCCTTGGGCAGGTCGAGGAGCTTTACGTTATTCCTGCTGAAGACCGCGTCCCTCGGGTCTTCCCTCTTTGTTATGCAGCGCAGGTGAAGCCCTTCGGGAAAAAATGTCGGGACGTCCTTCATCGAGTGGACCGCGAGGTGGACCCTTTTTTCAAGGAGGGCCTCCTCGATCTCTTTTACGAAGAGCCCCTTGCCGCCGACCTTGGCAAGCGGGACGTCGAGAATTTTATCGCCGGTAGTCTTGATCTTTTCGAGCGAGACTTCGATTTCAGGGTACCTCTTCTCAAGCTCGGACTTTACCCAGTTGGCCTGCCAGAGCGCGAGCTTGCTGCCGCGCGTGCCGATAATTATCTTTTTCTTCAAAACGGTTTGCCTTTCTTTAGCTACCTCTAAAAATTGTTCTTTTTCCTGACCTCCGCGTCAGGTCGAAAATAAAAATGGACATTTGCTCCGCTTTTTATTTCCGCCCTTCCTTGACTTCAGAAAAAATTCCTGATTTTTAGAGGCAGCCTGAATATTTATTTGACTGACCCTGTTTTTGAAATTATTTACGCGCTAATCGTCGTTATTCTGCGCCTTCTTCACGGCCTCTTCGTCCACGGTAAGGTCGAAGAGCCTCCTTATGGTGTCTATGTAGAGGTCGCCCTCTATCTTGTTCGACTCTTTCTTGAGGTGCGTCACCGGGTGGTGGAGTATCTTGTTGACGATGGCCGACGTCATCGCGTCGAGGACCTTCTGGTCCTTTTCGGTGAGGCTTCCGAGCGACTGCACCGCCTTTGCGAGCTCGGCCTTCCTTATCTGGTCGCACGTCTGGCGGAGCGCTATTATCGTCGGCACCACGTCGAGGGACTTTATCCAGCGGTAGAACTTCTCAATCTCCTCGTCTATTATCTTCTCGGCCTCCTCGGCCTCCTTCTTCCTCTCCTGGAGGTTCGAGGCCACGACGCCCTGCAGGTCGTCAACGTCGTAGACATAGCAGTTGTCGATATTATTGACGAGCGGGTCGATGTTCCTGGGCACGGATATGTCGATGAAGAACATCGGCTTCTGCTTCCTCTCGCGCATTACGTCATGCACCTGGTCGGGCTTTATGATGAAGTTCGGCGCGCCCGTGGAGGCTATGACGATATCGACGTTCTTAAGGAAGTGCGGGAACTCCCTGAACATGATGGCCGTGCCGCAAAGGCCCTTCACGAGCTCCACGGCCTTCTCGTAAGTCCTGTTCGCTACTATTATGTCCCTTACGCCGTTAGACTGCAGGTGCTTTGCCGCGAGCTCGGCCATCTCGCCCGCGCCGAGGAGCATGGCGGACTTTCCGGTCAGGTCGCCGAATATCTTCCTCGCCAGCTCCACGGCGGCGAAGCTGATGGAGACGGCGGACTCTCCTATCTTCGTCTCGCTCCTTATCCTCTTGGCCACCTGGAACGCCTTGTGGTAGAGCTTGTTTACGATGACGCCGGCGGTGTTGTGCTGGACGGCGTAGCCGTAGGAGTCCTTCACCTGCCCGAGTATCTGCGGCTCGCCCATTACCATGGAGTCGAGCCCGGCGCCGACCCTGAAGAGGTGCTTTACCGCGTTCTCGCCCTGCTGGACGTAGAGGTGGTCGTCGAGCCTGTTAAGGGGTATGTCGTGGAACTCGGACAGGAACCTCTTTATCTGCCAGGTGCCCTTCTCGATGTCGCCGGTGATGGCGAGCACCTCGACCCTGTTGCAGGTCGAGAGTATCACGGCCTCGTTCAAGCCGTAGTGGTTCGTGAGCTTCCTCAGGGGCTCGCCGATGGTCTGGGCGGGGAAAGAGAGCTTCTCCCTTATCTCCACCGGCGACGTCCTGTGGTTCAGTCCTACGATTATGAGGTTCATCTTTTTATCGCGGTCAACGGGTAGCGCGAAACCCGTAAGCCCGCCCCCTTGTAAGTTCTACTGCGAAAGTCCGTGCGCCCCGCCTGAAACAAAATTTATTATGATGAATGAACCGAGCAGTATCATGAAGGCGGTGCCGGAGAATATCGCGGCCTTCTTCCCCCTCCACCCGGCGGTAAGCCTGCCGTGGAGGAGAGCGGCGTAGAGGAACCACGTGATAAGAGACCATATCTGCCTCGGCTTCCAGTCCCAGTAGCTCCCTATCGCGTACTCCGACCATATCGCACCTGTTATGATGGCGATGGTCAGGAGCGGGAACCCGTACTGGAGGCACTTGTAATTAAGCTCGTCGAGGGTATCGAGCGAAGGGAGTATGAAGTAGAGGCCCTTGAGCTTCCTGCTTTTGAGGTAATGCTCCTGGATTATGTACATGATGCCGAGGAAGAAGGCTATGGCGAAAAACGCGTTCCCCAGGAAGGCGAGCATGACGTGCACCGGGAGCCAGTAGCTCTCGAGCACTGGAGAGAGCGGTATTATCTTTTTCGGAAGGAGCGAGGCCGTAAGTATCAGGATAAGAGCGAAAGGGCTCACGAACGCGCCCAATACGCGCTGCCTGTATTTTACGAGCATCAGGAGGAATAGGACTACCGTAAGCCACGAGAAAAGGGTCAGGGACTCGTGCAGGCTCGTGGCCGGGGTCCTGCCCGCCTCTATCCAGCGGACGACTATGGTAAGGGTGTGGAAGACGAACCCGGTTATGAGGGCCTTCTCCGCGAAGGAGATCAGATTGTCTTTCCGGGAAAAAAGGTATGCCGTATATACGCACGTGGAGCAGAGGTATATGGCGGCGGTTATGTAGAAGAATATATCGCTCATCGGTTATTCCTTAAGAAAGCCTTCAGGCGCTTTTTATCCCTTGCGCCCTTTAAGCCTTATGCCGAGTTTTGAAAGGGTGTACCCAACTCCGACGTGTTTTTTCAAGAAGCTGTTTATCTTACGGGCCTCGCCTGAGCTTAACCAAAGGGGGATCGGAGAATAGACGAGTTCCTTCATAACTCCCTCTTTTTTAACACGATTTGCCCCGTTTTTCAATAACTTCCTCCTTACGGCCCCGAGTACCTCCACAAAGTCCCCGTACTCCTCCCCTATGTACCCTTCAAGCTCCTCCCGGAGCGCCTTTGCCAGCAACGGGCTCAGGCCCGATGTCGAGATGGCTATAAGCAGGTTCCCCCTGTCTATTATCGACGGCACGATGAAGCCGCAGAGTTCCGGGTCATCGACGACATTGATAAGGGCGCCTGCCCTGGAGGCGTCTTTGCATACCGCCCGGTTGACCTCTTTCGACCCTGTCGCCGAGATAACGAGGAAGGCCCCTTTGAGGTCGCCTTCCTTATAACCCCTTTTTACGAGCCTTATCGCGCCTTTTTTCGCAAGGGCCAGTATCTCTTTATTGGCCCCCGGAGCTATGACAGACACATTCGCCCCTGCTGACAGGAGCGATTCAGCCTTCCTGAAGGCTACCTCGCCGCCGCCCACCACTACGCAGGGCTTATCCTTAATATCGAGAAAGACCGGGTAGTAGCGCATGAAGGCACGGGCCCCTATCTATACTTTTTCGTCAGGATTCAGGAAAAATTGAGCAAAAACCGGTCTTCCTGGCGAAATATTATCCCGTGAAAAGATTAAAATTGGGTGAAGGATTATTATAAAATTTTGTAATGAAAATCCGCTACTCCACCTTCCCCAGATACCACCGTTCGTTGCCGAAGATATCGGAGTAGACGACCATTATCTCGTTTTTCAACTTTTTTGCCGGGAAGCGTACCTCATACCCGCTCCTTTTAAGCTCTTCGGCGGTATACGCCCTCCCGCACCTGAAGACCTCGCCGTTGAAATCGAAATCGAGCATGACGGATGAGAGCGCGTCGAGCCCCTGCCCGTTTAGCTCGGGGCCTTCTATACCCTTTATCTTTATCACGCACTCGCCCATTTTGCCGTCAAAGGAGCAGGCGCTTTTCACATTGAGGCCGTTGGCGTGTGTGCAAATGTCCCCGGCCTCGAAGACTGAAAACGGCCTCAAGGGGGCCGAGTATTTCTTTTGAGAGGCGGAGGGGTCCTTCGTGCCCTTGAGGTTAAGGAGCCTCTTTTCTATCGTGTGTATCGAAAGCCTGCCCGAGTCTATCCCTATCCAGCGCCTGCCGAGCTTCTCGGCAACGGCCAGCGTCGTGCCTGCCCCGGCAAAGGCGTCGAGCACGATGTCACCTTTGTCCGAGGCCGCCCTTATTATCCGAGCAAGTAGTCCCTCGGGCTTCTGGGTCGGGTAGCCGGTCTTCTCGGCGTCGCTTAAGTGCATGGCGTCGGGTATATCGTCCCACACGTCGCCCACGAGCTTGTCTTCTATCAGATAATCCCCGTCCTCTTTCAGGAAATACTTTATCCTTAAGTTTCCGTTCCTGGTACGGTGTATCCTGCCTGTCTTACCAAGCTCCTCTATGGAGCTGTCGGTATAATCCCCCCTCGGAGATGTCTTGAACCACCTCCCCTCCCCGTCCTTTGTGAACCCGGCCTCGCCCTTCCTGACCCTCCTCTGGAATGCCTGCTGGTTGAAGATATGGCCGGGTCTGCCGTACCAGAGGATTATGTCATGGTTCCTCGAAAACTGCCCGGCGATCGCCTTGGCGCCCCTGCCGCCGTAGCTCCAGATGATGTCGTTAAGGAAGTTCTCCTCCCCGAAGACCTCGTCCATTACCATCTTGAGGTAATGCGCCTTTTTCCAGTCGAGGTGGAGGAAGATCGACCCGTCCTCGCTCAATAGCCCGCGCATGAGTATCAGGCGCTTCCTCAGGAACTCTATGAACTCCGCGCCGATTATCTTGTCCCTGTACGCCTTCTGGTCTTTCTTCCCTTTGAACTCCAGGTTCGTGGAGAACGGCGGGTCGATGTAGATTAATCTAATGCCGTTGGAACCGTCCGCGTTCCTGAGCCTGTTCTCTTCCTTCATCCCAAGGAGCGTTTTCAGGACGCCGAGGTTATCGCCGGATATGAGGAGGTTGCCGTCGCCTCTGCCCCTTCCGAAGGCCTTGACCTTCCTGAGCCTTGCCGGGGCAGTATTCAAGACCGCTTCTTCAGGCTCTTTGTCTTTGTAGGTAAGCTCGTATTCCATCTGCCCTCCAAACGCCGCCCATTATAGCAGATTGCGGCCGCAAGGTTTAAAAAACTTATCTTTTCCCCTTGATTTAACGGCCCTGATGTCGGAATATGGATAGGGTACGAAAACTCCGAAAACGAGGGAGGATAAAATGAAACCTTACCGGCTTCATATCTTCGTATGCCAGGGCAAGAGGTGCAGCGGCAAGGGCTCCGAGGCCCTGCTCGAAGCCATTAAGGAGCGGGTAAAGGACGACGGGCTGAAGGACGTGAAGGTCTCCAAGAGCGGGTGCCTGAAGGTCTGCAAGGAAACGGAGACCGAAGGCGAGCTGTCCCCGGCTGTCGTCATCTACCCGGAAGGCATCTGGTACAGGAAGATATCTTTGGACGACATAGACGACATAATAGAGCGGCACGTTAAAAAAGGCGAAGTGGTCGAACGGCTTTTGCACTACAGGATGGGGCGGTAACCCGGCGGCTTGCCGCCGGGCATCTCCTTAAACTTCCCCTCCCCATCCAATGACGGGAGGGGATAGAGGGGAGGGTGAAGGGTTTTCCTCTCGTGTTGCCACCCCCTACCTACCCTCCCCCGTCAAGGGGGAGGGGAAGTATTAGAAGCTCAGCAAGCCCTCCGGGTATTAACACTTAATAAAACCCTTGACTCGTCACGCCTTTAGATTTTAAAATCAATGACTATGAAAAAAGCCTTTGGAATAGTTTTACTCTGCTTGTCTGTCCTCCTTGTACCCTCGTACGGCTGGCCTAAGACCGTAAGGATAGCGGTGATGCAGTGGAAGGTGAACAGCCCCGGTGACATGGAGTTCATAAAGAGCGCTATGGCGGACATGCTCGCCTCCCGCCTCGGTGCGAACCAGTCCGTCGAGGTCATCGGGCCGGAATCCGTAAAAGCAGCCCTCGGCGATAAGGTAGACCTAACCGAGCACGGCGCGATAGAAGCCGGGAAAAAGCTCAAGGCCGATTACGTGCTCTACGGCAGTTTAACTGTCCTCGGCTCTTCTGTAAGCCTCGACGCGAAATTATTGAACGTGAAAGACGGGGCCGTATCGCCCCTTTACTCAAAGGGCGCGGGCATGGACTCGGTCATCAGCATGACCGACAAGCTCGCAACCGACACGCTCGCGGTTGCCGTCGCCGCCCCCGTTGCGGCGGCCCCGATCGCAGGGGCTGTTACAGCCGAGACATTAAAGCCTGAGATAAAATCCGAGCCGAAGCCCGTGCCTATAATAAAGGCCGAGCCGCAGGAAGGGCCTAAGGACAGCTTCATCATAAAGCCCAAGGAAGGGCCGAAACCCGTATCGTGGAGGAGCAAGCCGTTTGACGGGGTCTACACGGCGATACTTTCGGCTGACCTCAACAAGGACGGCGTAAAGGAACTTTTCATCCTTTCGCCAACAAACCTCGTCATAGCTAAGCAGAAGGACGACGGGATCGAGGTCGTAAAGGAGATAAAAGAGACCGGCGGGGCGAAGAACGTCGCCATCTCCGCGATAGACTCCGACCGCGACGGCTCGATGGAGCTGTACGTATCGAAGGTCCTCAACAACAGGCCCTATACGTCCATAATCGAGTTCAAGGATAACGATTACAAAACTACCGTGACCGGCATAGAGTGGCTCGTAAGGACGGTCGATGCCTCCAACGAGGCCGTGCTCGTGGGGCAGAAGTTCAGGAAGGGCGACGGCTTCTACGGGCCGCTGACGATACTCAAGAAGGAAGGCGCGAAGGTTGCCGAGAAAGGCCGCTACGAGATAGAGCTACCGAAGAAGACCGACATCTACAGGTTCGAGGTCTTCAGCTTCTCAGGTGAAAGCCCGGAGCTTGTGGTACTCGACGAGAGGGGCTACATAAAGCTCTACAAAAAAGACGGCAAGGGCAAGTGGGAGCAGAGCTTCAAGAGCAGGGACTATTACGGCGGCACTCTTAACCCCATCATACTCGCCGACGACCGCCCCGGCACCACCGAAACAGAGTCCGTGCCGCTTGAGAGCAGGTTCTACAGGGCAGACTTCAACAAGGACGGCAAGCTTGAGCTTATAATAAAGAGGAACGTACCCGGAGGGCTCGGCAGGTATTCGGAGCGGCCCGGCTCGTACAAGGACGGGCAGATACTGAGCCTTTCCTGGGACGAGGGCGGGGAGGACATGCTCCGCGAGAACTGGAAGACGCGGCCGACCGAGGGCTTCATAGAGGACTTCTTCATAAACGACGGGGGCGCTGAGGGCGCCAGGGAGATGACGCTCCTTGTGGTGGAAGGGACAGGCAGCCTTACCGGACGGCCAAAAAGTTATATACTTTCCTACCGTGTTTCGCTATAATATCTATCCGTTTCTCAGTAATCCCATCTAAATCAAGGCGGTGTAGCTCAGTTGGCAGAGCAGGGGTCTCATAAGCCCCGTGTCCGTGGTTCGACTCCACGCACCGCCACCAGAATTTCTAATCCAAACAAATGACTTGATTTATTGTAGCTTATAAGCTACAATATAAATAATGGAAGCGTACCCGTATACCATTGAGTATTACCTTACGGCGGCTAACAGGAAGCCATTCAAGGAATGGATGGACGGGTTAGATATCAATACAAGGGCAAAAATCCGCATAAGGTTGGACAGGGTCAGGCTCGGTAATTTAGGCAAGAACCGCCATGTCGGCGAAGGGGTATATGAATTAAAGATCGATTACGGCCCGGGGTACAGGGTCTACTACGCGCTGAACGGTAAAACAGTCGTGCTGCTGCTTGTGGGCGGCGATAAATCGACTCAGAGGAAAGATATCTTACAGGCAAAGGCTTATTGGCAAGACCATAAAGAGAGGGAACAATGACTAAGAAAATCACAAGCTACCAGGAAGACCTGATCGAGGCCTTAAAAGACCCCCGTGAAGCCGCCGTGTATCTTAACGCGGCTATCGAGGATGGGGACAAGGAAGTATTTCTTTTAGCGCTGCGGAACGTCGCTCTTGCTCATGGTGGAATGTCCGCGATAGCAAAAAAGGCGCAAATAAATAGAGAAAGTCTCTATCGCATGCTTTCCAAAAAAGGCAATCCAGAACTCAAAAGCATTTTCAACTTACTCCATATCGTTGGTTTGAAAATCAATATTGAACCGGAAAAATCACGCCGCTCTAAAACCGTTAAGGGTAGGGCCGCCTGACTCAAAAAAATGCACTATTGAAACGGTGGGCGGTGCCACCCTACAGGGCTGATTGATTATGTGATTGCAAAAAAATGAATAACGATTTTCAAAGTACTCCGATACAAAATTAAACGCAAAAGGGCAAATATGGAAAAATTAAAAGATTCCGTCTTTTCTTCATTTTCAGAAGATGATTCGGAACGTGTCGATAAATATATAGATTTGTTAAGAGATGCTCTAAAATCAACAAATTCCAAATTTAACTATTATACCGTGCTTCTAATAACATCTATACTTTCATACCACCTATATGTTTATGACCACCTGAACGATATAAAATTATTAGGTTTTAGGGTCAATGATTTCGATCTAATACAAAAGTGGTTTCCAATCGTACCGTCTCTAATTTTTCTTCTTACAACAACAATTGGATACCTACGAGTTTACCAACAAGAAACTATAGAATGGTTATTAGCGAAAAACCGTCCGAAAGAATATGGATCCGATATATATAGACTCACATTTCCTTGTAGTCACATATTAGGATTGGACATTCTGCGCCGACAGAAAGATATAAGTGCAAAGTTCGCGGCTGTTATTCCTGCTTTGACGTTTGTGTTTGGATCAATATTGGCTCCTATATTATATATATCATGGGCGTATAGCAGGGCTTTTCAAAAATTCGGAACTGATAATAATCTTATTATGAGTACTGTTGTCAGTAGTTTTTTAATTATTAACGGAATTGTTATTATTATTCAAAGTCAGAAAATATAATAATAAAACATTCATTCTTCAGTAGAGCAGTGTAGTCCTTGCCCACCATTGACTGGAAGACTAACCGATATTTTAGCACTCTACAATCTAACAGATTCCGGCCTCCCCCAAGATTGTCATTCTGAGGAGCCGAAGGCGACGAAGAATCTCGTACTTGTCGAACCCATCATCTCCGAGATTCTTCCCCTTCGCTCGCTCAGGGCTTCGGCTCACACGCTCAGAATGACAAATAATTTTCCGCAACTGCTAATCTCACCCCTTAAATTTTATTGATTTTCCGCCCCCTCCGGGGTTAATGTGAAAAGATGAATAATAAGTCCCCGGTAAAAGAAAAACCGACTCAGCCGCGCATAATACTCTTCAACAAGCCCTTCCATGTCCTCTGCCAGTTCACGGACCAGGCGGGGCGCGCGACACTTGCCGATTACATACCCGTAAAAGACGTCTACGCCGCCGGGCGGCTCGATTATGACAGCGAGGGCCTCGTTGTCCTTACAAACGCGGGCCACCTCCAGCACCATATAGCCGAGCCGCGCTACAAGCTCCCCAAGACTTATCTCGCGCAGGTGGAGGGGACGCCCAATGAGGACGCGCTCGAAAAGCTGCGGCGCGGGGTGCCCTTGAACGACGGCATGACACAGCCCGCTGAAGCGGCAGCTATCAAATGCCCTGCCAACATCTGGCCGCGCGTGCCGCCGATACGCGTTAGACTTAACATCCCCACGGCATGGCTCAAGGTGACTATCACCGAGGGCAGGAACAGGCAGGTGCGCCGGATGACCGCCGCCGCTGGCCTGCCGACGCTCCGGCTGATAAGGGTGCAGGTCGGCCCCTGGGAGCTTGAAAACCTCAAGCCCGGCGAGTGGAAAGAGGTGCCTTACCCGGAAGGGTGGGTTGAAGGGGAAAAAAAATATAAAAAAGAGCTGCGGTAAAGCTTGAATGGAAAAACGCTGGCAGGTAATTGCCTTCAAAAAGAAAAGCCCATCTCATACCGAAGGGAGGACAGGCGTCTCCGGCAACGAAGGTGATGCGCCTCCCGCATCACGAGATGGGCTTAACTCCAAAATAGACCAGCCCTCTGGAAAAGTCAATACGAAGTCAAGGGTCTAAAGGCGGGCGGAGGTGAAGAAGATTTCACCCTCCTCTCATTCCATCCTCCCCTTAATCCCCTCCCGTCAAGGGAGGGGAGGTATCAGGGAAGCTCTGATTAATTGTGTCTTCCTGTCATTCTGAGGGAGCGGAGCGACCGAAGAATCTCGTAACTTGCTGATTTGTCTACTACGAGATTCTTCGCTACGCTCAGAATGACAAGTTGCGAATTAATCAGAGGTTCCTTAGGCGATACCCCGCAGTTTGCTGCGGGGTAGTTTGTTTACCCCCCTCCCCCTTCCTATTTGCCTTCGGCCCTGCCATTCTGATATAATGAAAGTTCTTCCATCTGCCCCAAATGCTTAAGGAAATCAATACTCATTACAGGCAGGGGCAGAAAGCAACAGGCGGGTAGAACCCCGGCCTATGCCGTTTTCCGTAGTTTTACTGCTGGTTCCGGCAAGCAAAACTATGAAATTCTTAATCTTTTTTAATGAAAAGTTTTAAAATTAATTAATCTCGCTTTGATATAAAAGAATCAGGAGAATTTAAGATATCCATGCCAAAAGGAAAGGTATATCTGGCAGGGGCAGGCCCCGGGGACCCAGGACTGATAACGGTCAAGGCCCTCGAGGCGATAAAGGAAGCTGACTGTATCATTTACGATTTTCTGGCGAACTCGCGCCTCCTTGAGCACGCGAAACCGGGGGCCGAGACTATTTACGTCGGGAAAAAGGGCGACTTCAAGACCATTGCACAGGACGAGATCAACAAACTTATTATTAAAAAGGCAAAAGAAGGCAAGACCGTAGTAAGGCTCAAGGGCGGAGACCCATTCATCTTCGGCAGGGGCGGCGAGGAGGCCGAGGAGGTAAGGGACGCGGGCATACCCTTCGAGGTCATCCCCGGCGTGACATCCGCCATGGCCGCGCCTGCTTACGCGGGCATACCACTTACACACAGGGACCTGGCCTCAGCGGTCACGTTCATCACAGGGCAGGAAAACCCCCTGAAGGAGCGGCCCAACATCGCGTGGGACAGGCTGACCGTGGGCAGGGGCACGCTCGTATTCCTTATGGGGTGGAAGAACCTCCCCCTTATCGCCTCTAAATTGATGGAAAACGGCTGGGACCCGGCCACCCCGGTCGCCCTCATACGCTGGGGCACGATGACAAAGCAGAAGAGCCTCTCCGGCAGGCTCGATAACATAGTAAGGCTCGCCGAAGAAAAGGGCATCAGGCCGCCTGTGGTGACAGTGGTGGGAGAAGTGGTCAACCTGCGCGAAAAACTTAACTGGTTCGAGTCGAAGCCGCTTTTTGGCAAGAGGATACTCGTGACGAGGGCGCTCGACCAGGCGGGCGAGTTCACGAAGGTACTTGAGAAGAACGGCGCCGAGCCCATAGCCTTCCCCACGATAAAGACAGTCCCCCCGCCGAGCTGGGGGCCGCTTGACAGGGCCATAAAGAAGATAGGCTCCTACGACTGGGCGATATTCACGAGCGTGAATGGCGTAAAATACTTCTTCGAGCGCCTCCGTAAGCTCGACAAGGACTTGAGGGAGCTTAAAGGCGTAAAGATCTGCGCCATAGGCCCGATGACCGAGAAGGCGATTAAAAACCTCGGCATAAAGGTAGACCTTACCCCGAAGGAGTACAGGGCCGAGGCCATAATAGACGCGCTCGGCAAGAGGAATATCAAGGGCAAGAAGTTCCTGCTCGCGAGGGCGATGAAGGCAAGGGAGATAATCCCCTTGGAGATAAAGAGGCTCGGCGGCAAGATAGACGTCGTGCCCTCGTATAAGACCATAAGGCCCGCGAAAGAGGCGGGGGAGCTGAAAGAGCTGCTTTTGGAAGGCGGCGTGGACATAGTGACCTTCACGTCTTCCTCGACCGTAACGAACTTCGTAGCCATGTTCAAAAAGGCCGAGATACCCGAACTGCTCGACGGGGTTTGCGTAGCCTGCATAGGGCCGATAACAGCCGACACCGCTAAAGAAAACAACATAAAAGTCGATATTATGCCGAAGGAATATACCATACCAGCCCTCACCGAGGCGATGGCTGGGTACTACAGCGAAAAGGCGCTGGAAGAGGCCTCAAACTGACCTCTTTCTTCTTTTTTTATAAACACCCCAGGGCATAGGGAGAGCGGACCGTAGGGATGGGGGAGGGGCGGGCGAGCGGGGCGGAAGGCGTATTTCGAGGAAGCTTCGGCGGGCTCGCCCGCGGCAGGAGGATGTAGGGAGCGAGCCCTATGCCCGAAAGCGCATGGCAATGCGCAAAGAGGCTTTTATATAAATCAACAATTCGCAGGGTTTTACCTTAAGTATAAATAAAAAACGCGCAAAGGACACTTAGATGAACTTCCCATTCTACAGGCCGAGAAGGCTGAGGAAGACCGAGACGATCCGCAACATGATAAGGGAGACGACCCTTACGCCGAACGACTTCATCCTGCCTTTGTTCGTCACCTTCGGCAAGAACGTAAAAAAGGCCATAAAGTCGATGCCCGGCCACTACCAGCTCTCGGTCGATAACATCGTAAAGGAAGCCAAAGAGATAAAAAAGCTCGGCATCCCCGCCGTGATACTATTCGGCATACCCGAGCACAAAGACGAAGAGGGCTCCACCGCCTTTGACCCGGCAGGGCCGGTGCAGGAGGCCATAAGGGCGATAAAGGACAAGGTACCGGGCCTTGCCGTCATCACCGACGTCTGCATGTGCGAATACACTTCGCACGGCCATTGTGGTATCATAAAGGACAAGGACGTGGACAACGACGCCACCCTTGAGCTATTAAGCAAAGAAGCGCTCTCCCACGTCGAGGCCGGGGCGGACATAGTAGCGCCCTCCGACATGATGGACGGCAGGGTGGCGGCGATAAGGGACATACTCGACGATAACGATTTTTCGCACATCCCGATAATGAGCTACTCGGCCAAATACGCCAGCGCCTTCTACGGGCCGTTCAGGGACGCGGCAGAGTCAACGCCGCAGTTCGGCGACAGGCGGAGCTACCAGATGGACCCCGGCAATACGGACGAGGCCATAAGGGAAGTAGTCCTCGACATTGAGGAAGGGGCGGACATAGTGATGGTAAAGCCGGCGCTGCCGTACCTCGACATCATAAGAAGGATAAAGACGGAGTTCGGCTACCCGACGGCCGCGTACAACGTAAGCGGCGAGTTCTCGATGATAAAGGCGGCCGCCGAGAGGGGCTGGCTCGACGGGGACAGGGCTATGATGGAGTCCCTTACGGCCATAAAGAGGGCCGGGGCAGACCTGATATTGACTTATTTCGCGAAGGAAGCGGCGATACTACTACAAAAAAAGCGGTAATCCAAGCGGAGAAGGAGAAGTCGTCATGCATATGCCAAAAGGCCACCCGCACGAAGTGCCGGGGATGGCGAAAGGTCCGGATAAGAGCGGCGGAAGGAAGTGGCTGCCGAAACTGATAGCGTGGGAGCTTACAAGGTCCTGCAACCTCGACTGCATACACTGCAGGGCCGCGGCCCGGTTCGGCCCGTACCCGAACGAGCTTACGACGGACGAGTGCTTCAAGTTCCTCGACAACGTCGCGTCGTTCTCTAACCCGATAATAATAATGACCGGCGGGGAGCCGATGCTCAGGGACGATATCTGGGACATAGCCAAACACGGGACGAAGCTGGGCCTCCGGATGGTAATGGCGCCGTGCGGCTTCCTCGTGACAGAGGAGACCGCGAGGACGATGATAGACTCCGGCATACAGAGGGTGAGCTTCTCCATAGACGGGGCCACCGCCGAGAGCCACGACAACTTCAGAAGAGTCCAGGGCGCTTTCGCGAGCGTCATGAAGGCCATAGAGAACGTAAAGAAGGTCGGCCTGCCGTTCCAGGTCAACACCACCATAACAAAGCACAACCTGGCGGAGCTGCCGAAGATACTCGACCTCGTCATAAGCCTCGGGGCCGTGGCGCACCACCCGTTCCTCCTTGTGCCCACCGGAAGGGGCGCGCAATTGAAAGACCAGGAGATATCCCCGGAGGAGTACGAGAAGTCCCTTTCATGGTTCTACGAGATGAGGGAGAAGGTGCCGCTCCAGTTCAAGCCCACCTGCGCCCCGCATTACTACAGGATATTCAGGCAGAAGGAGAGGGAGAAGGGCATAGCCGTTACGCCAGAGACCCACGGCATGGACGCGATGAGCAAGGGGTGCATGGGCGGGCAGTCTTTCGCCTTCGTATCGAACACCGGCAAGGTCCAGATATGCGGCTTCCTCGACGTCGAGTGCGGGGACATAAGGAAGGAGCCCTTCAGCTCCATCTGGGACACCTCGAAGGTCTTCCAGGAGATGAGGTCGTGGGACGACTACAACGGAAGGTGCGGGTACTGCGAGTTCAGGAAGGTCTGCGGCGGGTGCAGGGCAAGGGCGTACGCCTTCACCGGGAACTACATGGACGAGGAGCCGTTCTGCACGTACCAGCCGACCGACGCCGCGAAAAAGGCCCGCGACGAGAAGAAAGAGGCCGAGAAGGCAATGCCGAAGAAGGCGAACATATAAGCAGGCTGCCCAAAAAGTCCATCTGCTTTGTTGTCTTCGTCTTGTCATAACGTAAGGAGAGTACGTCTCATTCCTCACTTCCTCGACGCCTCGCATCTGGAGCTTTTTGAGCAGCCTGAACAAACTCTGAGTTTTGCGGAGTCAGACAAAAGATTAAAAAAGGCGGGGAGGTAAAGACCCCGCCTTTTTTATAAATTAAAAGGTGCTATAATCATGCTCAGATACAGGGTCATCGAGCTCGGCCTCGTCACATCCGAGGAGATAGAGGCGGCAGTCAACAGGGAAGTGAAGGACGGCTGGGCCCTCGACGGCATCCACTTCGCCATGAGGGAATCATCGAAGCGTCCCTCGATGGCTTTTATTTTTTTCAAGAAGGATAGCCCCGAGTAAGCCTCTCCTTCACGCCCCCGTCCATGATAGCTGGCCGGGGGTATTGATTTCTTCTAAAGAAAGGTAACAGATGGAGATATCCCACGCCGTAATACTCGCGATAGTACAGGGGTTGACGGAGTTCCTCCCGATCTCCTCGACCGCGCACCTTATCATGGTGCCTATACTGAGCAAATGGCCCGACCAGGGGCTTTCGTTCGACATAGCCCTCAATACCGGGACATGGCTCGCTGTCCTCATCTATTTCAGGGGCGACCTGCTGAACCTCTTCAAGGGCTTTTTAAGGACCGTCAAGGAAAGGGGGATAAAATCCAACCCCAACCATGACGGCGCGCTGGCGTGGATGGTGCTCGTGGGCACAATCCCCATAGGGCTTATAGGCCTTCTCGCCCACGACATAGTGGCGCACCAGTTAAGGACTCTTCAGGTCATCGCATGGTCTTCCATAGTCTGGGGGGTCGTCCTCTGGATAGCCGATAAAAACCCCGGCAGGACAGAGGTGGCGGGGCTCCGCTGGCCCACGGCTATCTTTGTCGGCCTCGCGCAGGCGCTGGCGCTCGTGCCCGGCACGAGCCGCTCGGGCATTACGATGACGGCCGGGCTCTTCTCAGGGCTTAGCCGCACGGCGGCGGCGCGGTTCTCGTTCCTCCTCGCCACCGTTGTGGGGGCGCTTGCCGCCGGGCTTGAAGGGTTCAAGATGTTAAAGCACGGGCTCGACACGCCCCTTGCGCCGCTTGTTATCGGCTTTATCGTGACCTTCGTAACGGCCTACCTCGCGATACATTACTTCCTCAAGATAATCTCAAGGCACTCGATGAAGGGTTTCGTGGCATACAGGGTCGCCCTCGGCATCATACTCCTTGTCTACGCGTACTTGATTTAAGAATAAAAAAGCGCCCCGCCGATTCCGGCGGGGCGCTTTGATTTCCGTCTCTTGACACTCGATGCCAACGCAGCAGATGGACTTTTTCAGCAGCCTGCCAGCAGTTAAAACCCCGGAATTTGTTCAGGCTGCTTAAAAAGCTCCAGATGCGAGGCGTCGAGAAGCTTAGGAATGAGACGTACTCTCCTTACGTTGTGCGCTTTGAAGACAACAAAGCAGATGGACTTTTTCAGCAGCCTGCTACAGCCCCTTGAAGCTCCTGTCAGCCGCCTCTATCGTCCGGGCTATGTCGTCTTTTGAGTGCGCGAGGCTTACGAATACCGCCTCGAACTGCGAGGGCGGCAGATAGACCCCGTTCTTCAGCATCTTCGTAAAATACTTGCCGAACCGGGCGGTATCGGAGCCTTTAGCGTCCTGATAATTATGCACCGGCCTTTCCGAGAAAAAGACCGTGAACATCGACCCCGCTACCGCTGTCTGGACGGGGATGCCTCTTCTTTTGGCGGCCTCGGCGATGCCCGCGCAGAGCGCATCAGTAGACTTGAAGAGCTTATCGTAGGTCCCCTTTTTCTGAAGGAGCTTCAGGGTCTCTATGCCCGCTGTCATGGCTATGGGGTTACCTGAAAGCGTCCCGGCCTGGTAGACCGGCCCGGACGGGGAGAGCATCTCCATTATACGCCTCTTCCCGCCGAACGCGCCCACCGGGAGCCCGCCGCCTATCACCTTGCCGAGGCAGGTAAGGTCCGGGTCGACTCTATATACCTTCTGCGCCCCCCCGTAGCAGAGCCTGAAGCCGCTCATGACCTCGTCCATTATAAGGAGCGCGCCGAACCTCGTGCATAGCTCCCTTACGCCATCGATGAAGCCGTCCTTGGGCAGTACCACGCCCATGTTGCCCGGAGCGCCTTCGATTATGACGCAGGCTATGCCTTCAGGCGCCTTCTCGAATAACTCCCTTACTGAGCCGAGGTCGTTATATACGGCGTTATACGTGTGTTTGGCAAGGTCTGCAGGCACGCCGGGGCTGTCGGGCACGCCGAGGGTGGCCGCGCCGGAGCCGGCCTTCACGAGGAGGCTGTCCGCGTGGCCGTGGTAGCACCCCTCGAACTTTATTATCCCGTCCCTTTTCGTATATGCCCTGGCAAGCCTTATGGCGCTCATCGTAGCCTCGGTGCCCGAGCTTACGAACCTGACCATCTCCATCGACGGGAACGCCTTGAGCGTAAGACCGGCCAATTCCACCTCAAGCCCGGTCGGCGCGCCGTAGCTCGTGCCCCTGTCTATCGCCTTTTTAAGGGCGCTTGAGACCTTCGGGTGGGCGTGGCCGAGTATCATCGGCCCCCATGAGCCGATGTAATCTATATATTCGTTATTGTCCGCGTCGTATATTTTCGAGCCTTTTGCCTTTGAAATGAAAAGAGGGCCGCCGCCCACGGCCTTGAAGGCCCTGACAGGGCTGTTTACCCCGCCGGGGATGACCTTGATTGCCTTTTTGAGCAGACTTGCCGATTTTTTCGTCCCCATCTATCTAACTCCTTATAAAAAGTAGATAATATCCTACCTGAATGGCTGAATCCGTGTCAATCCCTATTTACGCGGCTTGATACGCCCTGTTGTTTGATGGTATAAAGGGCGAAATTAAATAAGGATGCCTTCTAAAATCTATCTTCTCTAACCCTTAACCCTCCCGTAACACAAATGTAACAATCGCGTGGTAAATTACGGGAAAAAGAAAAAGAGGAGAATCGATGAGAAAGTTACTTATTGCGGTTGTTTTGATGCTGCTTATGGCAGGGGGCTCATCTGCCGCGGACCTTATTAACGGCGCGGGGGCGACGTTCCCCTACCCGCTCTACTCGAAGTGGGCTTACGAGTACGCCAAAAAGACCGGGATAAAGCTCAACTACCAATCCATTGGGAGCGGCGGGGGCATAAAGCAGATAAAGGAGAAGACCGTTGACTTCGGGGCGAGCGACGCGCCGCTTACGGCAAAGGAGCTGACTGAGGCGGGGCTGTTCCAGTTCCCCATGGCAATTGGCGGTGTCGTGCCGGTCGTCAACATAAAGGGCATAAGCGCGGGGCAGATAAGGCTAACGCCGGATGTGCTCGCCGACATGTTCCTCGGCAAGGTCACGAGATGGAACGATAAAAAGATAATTGATATAAACCCCGGCGTAACGCTTCCGGACGATAAAATTACCGTAGTGCACCGCTCTGACGGGAGCGGCACGACATGGATATTCGCGAACTACCTCGACAAGATAAGCAAGGAATGGCACGACAGGGCCGGGTTCGGCACCGCCGTGAACTGGCCCGCCGGCGTCGGCGGGAAAGGGAACGAGGGCGTTGCCGCTTATGTGAAGAGGATAAAGGGGTCGATAGGGTACGTTGAGTATGCTTACGCCCTGCAGAACAAGCTCACCCACGCGAAGCTTCAGAACAGGGAGAAGAACTTCGTTGACCCGTCGATTGAGAGCTTCAGCGCTGCCGGAGCTTCAGCAGACTGGAAGAACACCCCTGGGTTTTCAGTGGTATTGACCGACCAGCCCGGAAAAAACTCCTGGCCGATATCCGGGGCCACGTTCATCATAGTCCGGCGCCAGCCCGAAGACTGCGCGAACGCGAAGGCCGTGCTCGGCTTCTTCGACTGGGCCTACAGTGACGGCGCCGGGATGGCCAGGTCGCTGGACTATGTGCCGATGCCGAAGAACGTATCCGAGATAATGGAAGATGCCTGGACAAAGGAGATAAAGTGCAAGGGGCAGGCCGTCTGGAAGAGATAGCCTCTACCCTTTGTTTAACGGTTTGCCCGGACGTTACTTTTGTAGTATCCTGAAGCGATATGGCGTTTTTCGAAAGACATAAGGCCGATAAGATTGGAGACGCCGTCTTCAGGGGCGTTTCCTACTTTTTCGCCGTGCTCGTCGTAGTCCTCATGCTCTTCATCTTCGCCGTCCTCTTCAAGGAGTCGCTCCCGTCCATAAGAAAATTCGGGCTCAAGTTCCTCACGTCAGCCGCGTGGGACCCGGTGCAGCTCGAGTTCGGCGCGCTCCCGGCGATATACGGCACCATAGTGTCGTCGATAATAGCCATCGTCATAGCGGTCCCCATAAGCCTCGGCATAGCCATCTTCCTTACCGAGATGGCCCCCAAGGGGCTCCGGGGCCCGATAGGCACGGCCATAGAGCTGCTGGCGTCCATACCCTCGATCATCTACGGCATGTGGGGGCTCTTCGTCTTCGCGCCGTTCCTGTCCGACCATATCGAGCCGTGGATAATCGACCACCTCGGCTTTATCCCGATATTCAACGGAGCGCCGCTCGGCATAGGGATGCTCCCGGCAGGCTTCATACTGTCCATAATGATAATCCCTTTCATCTCATCTGTGTCGAGGGAGATATTCCAGATGGTGCCGCCGATAATGAAGGAGTCCGGCTACGGCGTGGGCGCCACCAAATGGGAGGTCATAAGGAAGGTCGTCATACCGTATACGAGGTCGGGCCTAATGGGGGCGGTAATACTCGGGCTCGGGAGGGCCCTGGGCGAGACCATGGCCGTGACGTTCGTAATCGGCAACTCGCACGAGATAAGCAAGGCTCTCCTTGACCCTGCGACGTCCATCTCGGCGACGCTCGCGAACGAGTTCACCGAGGCGGTCGACCCGGTATATCTGTCGAGCCTGGTCGAGCTCGGGCTGATACTCTTTGTGATAACGTTCATAGTCCTGGTCTTCTCGAAGCTCCTCATAGGGGGCTTCTCATACAAGGGCGGGAGGCCTTAGATGACCTCTTACAATAACAGGACCGGGGGCCGCGTTTGAATTTTTTCTACCTGAGGCGCAAATTCTATAACATCCTCGCCCTGACGGTATCGCTCCTTTCAGCGGGCTTCGGGATATTTTTCCTCTTCTGGATATTGAAGGACGTGATCTCCTTCGGCCTCCCGGCGCTGAACGGCTCCTTCTTTACGGAGCTGCCCGCCCCGCCGGGCGCGGAGGGCGGCGGGGTGGCGCACGCCATCCTCGGCACGTTCTTCGTCACCGTGGTAGCCACGGCCATAGGCGTGCCTTCGGGCATACTGGCCGGGACGTACCTGTCCGAGTACGGGAGGAAGTCAAAGACCGCTTCCACGGTGAGGTTCCTTTCGGATATACTGGTAAGCGCCCCGTCGATAGTTATAGGCGTTTTCGTCTACGCCGTGCTCGTAAAGCCGTTCGGCGGGTTCTCGGCGATAGCCGGGGCCGTGGCGCTCTCCATAATAATGCTCCCGGTCATCGTGCGGACCGCCGAGGAGGTATTGAAGCTCGTGCCGGACGCCACGAGGGAGGCGGCCCTCGCGCTCGGCGCGCCGCACTGGAAGGTCACGGTCCAGGTCGTCTACAGGGGCGCAAGGAGGGGCATAACGACAGGCGTGCTCCTGGCGGTGGCGAGGGTATCGGGCGAGACGGCCCCGCTCCTTTTCACCTCTTTCAACAACTCGTTCTGGAACTTCAAGATGACCGAGCCTACCGCGACTCTGACGGTCACGATATTCAACTACGCGCTCGGGCCCTATGAGGACTGGCACACGAAGGCGTGGGGCGCGGCGTTCCTCATTACGGCGAGCGTGCTCGTCCTCACGGTCCTTGCGAGACTACTGGTAACGCGGAGAAGCGCCGGATGAACAACAAGATAAACATAAAGAACCTGAACTTCTACTACGGCGAGAAGCAGGCCCTCAAGAACGTAAACCTGATTGTCAGGGAAAAGGAGATAACGGCCCTGATAGGCCCCTCCGGGTGCGGGAAGACCACGTTTCTCAGGTGCCTCAACAGGATGCACGACCTGTACCCGGGCAACCGCTACGAGGGGGAGATAATACTCGACGGCAGGAACATACTGGAGAAGGGCCTTGACCTCATAAAGCTCCGGAGCAAGGTGGGGATGGTCTTCCAGAAGCCGACCCCGTTCCCCATGTCGATATACGAGAACATCGCTTTCGGATTGAAGCTCCTCGGGTTCAAGAAGAAAAAAGAGATAACCGAGAGGGTGGAGAAGGCGCTTAAAGACTCGGCCCTGTGGGACGAGATAAAGGACAGGATGGGCGAGCACGCCCTGTCGCTCTCAGGGGGCCAGCAGCAGAGGCTCTGCATAGCGAGGGCGGTGGCGGTCGAGCCCGAGGTCATCCTGATGGACGAGCCCTGCTCCGCGCTCGACCCGGTGGCCACGGCCAAGATCGAAGACCTGATGACCGATCTCAAGAAGAACTATACCGTCGTCATAGTAACGCACAACATGCAGCAGGCCGCGAGGGTCTCCGAGTACACGGGGTTTTTCATGATGGGCGAGGTAATAGAGTTCGATTATACGCAGAAGATATTCACCGCGCCTTCGAATAAATTGACGGAAGACTACATAACCGGAAGGTTCGGATAAGGCGTCATAAATGAAGGAGGAAAGATGACACGCGAGGCTTACCACATGGCTTTGAAGGAGGTCCAGGACGAGGTCCAGCAGATGGCCGTAATGGTCGGCGGGGCCATAAAGGACTCCATGGACGCCCTGAAGAGCAGGGATATAGAAAAATCCAGGAAGATCGTCAAGAACGACATGCAGGTGAACAAGAAGCGCTTTGATATCGAGGAGAGGTGCATCCGGCTTATCGCGACCCAGCAGCCCATGGCCGTGGACCTGCGGACCCTTACCGCGATCATCAACATCATAACCGACCTCGAACGCATAGGCGACCACGCCGAGGGCATAGCGAAGATAAGCGTTTCCATAGGCGACGCCCCGCTCGTAAAGCCCCTCATAGACATGCCCAAGATGGCAGACAAGGCCCTCTCCATGCTCCAGAGGTGCATGCAGGCCTTCATCGACAGGGACACCGAAACGGCGAAGAAGATCTGCAACGAGGACGACGAGGTGGACGCCCTCTACGACGCGATATACGCCGAGCTTGTGATGATGATGGTCAATAACCCGAAGATAATCAAGGACGCGACATACCTCATCTGGGCCGCGCATAACCTTGAGAGGATAGCCGACAGGGTTACCAATATTGCGGAGCGTGTGGTCTATATGGTAACGGGGAAGATGGAGGAGATGAACGTCTCGAAATATTAGCTCCGTGCTTTTAATATCTTTCAGGTTTACTGTTCACGCCACTCAAACGCCCATCTGCGTTGTCAGGACTGCGGGCTTAAATCCTCACATACACAAAAAGTATGCTGCGGTTTAATCCCTTGTCCTTCCTAAGCATCCGGGACATTTATTAGCGTGAAATTAAAAAACATATAAGGCGGGGCTGGATAATCCCCGCCTTATTCTTTTGTAAAATAAAATCCCCTTCCCTTGACGGGAGGGGACGAAGGGGAGGGTGAAGGGAAACTTCACCTCGAAATTGCTCAAATTGAACCTGGAGCCAAGCCGAATGTAAGGGTTCAGGTTGCAAACCTGAACCCGCAGAAATTACATTTAAGGAATTCTGATTAATTCTCAGCCTTCTGTCATTCTGAGCGCGTGAGCCGAAGCCCTGAGCGAAGCGAAGGGGAAGAATCTCATGGTAAATAATCAGCATTTTACGAGATTCTTCGGTCACTACGCTCCCTCAGAATGACAGAAGGCATAATTATCAGAGCTTTCTACCCTGCCACCTTCTCCCTCAGCAGCGGAAACCCCATCTCCTCCCTTGTCTTCAGATACCCCTCGGCGCAGCCTCTGGCGAGCGCCCTCACCCTTCCGATGAAGCGCGTCCGCTCGGCGACGCTTATCGCCCCCCTCGCGTCCAGGAGATTGAAGGTATGCGAGCACTTGAGGCAGTAGTCGTAAGCCGGGAGGAAGAGCCCCTTTCCCTGCAGGCTGAAGCTCTCCTTCTCGTACATGTCGAAGAGCTTGAAGAGCATCGAGGTGTCGGCCTCCTCGAAGTTGTAGCGGGAGTACTCTATCTCGCCCCTCAGGTGCACGTCCCCGTAAGAGATGTCCTTTGTCCACTTGAGGTCGTAGACGTTATCGACGCCCTGAAGGTACATGGTTATGCGCTCAAGGCCGTACGTTATCTCGCCGGATACGGGCTTCAAGTCTATGCCGCCCGCCTGCTGGAAGTACGTGAACTGCGTTATCTCCATGCCGTCGAGCCAGACCTCCCACCCGAGGCCCCACGCGCCGAGCGTCGGGGACTCCCAATCGTCCTCGACGAACCTTATATCGTGCGCGAGCGGGTCTATGCCGAGGCTCCTCAGGCTGTCGAGGTATAGCTCCTGTATGTCGTCGGGCGAGGGCTTCAGTATCACCTGGAACTGGTAGTAGTGCTGCAACCTATTCGGGTTCTCGCCGTACCTGCCGTCTGTCGGCCTCCTCGAAGGCTCCACATACGCCGCTTTCCACGGCTCGGGGCCGAGGACCCTCAGAAAGGTGGCCGGGTGGAACGTGCCCGCGCCCTTTTCCATGTCGTACGGCTGATGGAGCACGCAGCCCCTTTCAGCCCAGAACCTCTGAAGGTTCAAGATTACGTCCTGAAAATACATCGTTGCCCTCCTTATCCGAGGCAGGGCCGGAGCCCGCCTTATTTTCCTATTGGTGATAAAGACCCATTTTAACAAAAAATCCGGCCCTTGGTCAAAAGGAGCCTGAAGGGCCTGGGCTCAGAGCGCCCTTGTCTCGATGGCCCGCATCTTTTCCATGAACCTTCTTGTCTTTAGCTCCCTGCCGAGCTGGAACTTTATGAAGTCGTACAGGAGCCTCTCCCCCTCCTCTATGAAGGACTGGGCGGGCTTGAGCCTCGCAAGTTTGTCGGCGTCCATCCTTGCGGCCATCGAAAGCAGCCCTGCCGTGGAAGGCGAGATGGGAAGGAGGCTATTAAGCCCGGGGGCGCACCTGCCGCAGACGACCCCGCCCTTCTCGGAGCTGAACTTCCTCACTGGCC
Source organism: Deltaproteobacteria bacterium (assembly GCA_016219015.1). GTDB lineage: Bacteria > Desulfobacterota > GWC2-55-46 > GWC2-55-46 > GWC2-55-46 > JACRCL01. The sequence goes on along the minus strand of JACRCL010000016.1, from coordinate 117,618 downwards.
CGTCCGTGCCGTCATTCTTGCAGACGACGCACCCGCTCAGATGCGGCATATAGCCCGCGAGCGACAGGAGCCTTATCTCGAAGAACCTCGCAACGACACCCGGGCCGTGCCCGTCGTTCAACATCTTAAGCATCCCGGCGAGGAGTTCGTAGACCGCGGGTAAAACGACGCCCTCCCTTGTCATCTCGGAGGTAAGCTCCAGGAGGTAAAACCCGTACGAGAGCGTGTCTATGTCGGCCCTCAGCCTGTGGAAGCCCTCCACGAGCGTGACGTCCTCCACCCTCACCAGCTCGCTTCCGCCGCTCTGGAAGAATATGAGGTTTATGAGAGAGCCGGGCTCGAGGTTGCCCACGAACCTTTTCTTCGAGCGCCGCGCCCCTTTTGCAATGCCCTTGATTTTGCCGTGCTCGAGGGTGTAGAAGGCGATGATGCGGTCTGATTCCCCGTAGTCGAAGGAGTTCAATATTATGGCCTGAGCCCTGTAGAGGCCCCTTTTCACAGTATGCCCGCCTTCATGAAGACTGTGGCAAGCCCGAGGAATGTGAAGAAACCGCCTATGTCGGTGCAGGTGGTGACGAATATGCTCGACGAGATCGCCGGGTCGACCTTCATCCATTTGAGCACGAGGGGGATAAGCGCCCCGCTGAGTCCCGCTATCAAGAGGTTCGCCGTCATGGCGATGAACAGGAGCAGACCTACCGCCGGCTTGATTCCGACTATGTACGCTATGCCGGCCGCTATGCCGCCGGTCATGAGGCCGTTGGCGAGCCCGACGAGCGATTCCTTCGCGAGCACCCGCCTGGCGTTCTTGAGCGACAGCTCCCCGAGGGCGAGCCCGCGGACGACGACCGTTATGGCCTGGGTGGCGGCGTTCCCGCCCATGCCCGCCACTATCGGCATCAATACCGCGAGCACGACGAGCTTTTCGATCGTACCCTGAAATACCTTAACGACGCTGGCCGCCAGGAAGGCGGTGCCGAGGTTCACGAACAGCCACGGGAAGCGGAGCCATATCGACCTCGAGGGAGGGTCGAGGACGCGCTCCTCCACGTTGAGGCCCGCCATCTTGTAGAAGTCCTCGAATATCTCCTCCTCTATGACGTCCACGACGTCGTCGACGGTGATCCTTCCCACGAGCCTGCCGTCATGGTCCACCACCGGCAGGGTCAGGAGGTCGTACTTCTGGAATATCTTGGCGACCTCCTCCTGGTCGACGTCGGTCCTGACCTTTACCGGCTCACGCTCGGCTATCTCTTTTATCGGCACGTCCGGGCCCGCGAGTATGAGCTTGTCGAGGGCGACCGTGCCCGCGAGGCGGCCTGATCCATCGACCACGAAGACGTTCGAGATGTTCTCGATGTCCTTGCTCTTCCTCCTTACCTCCTCTATCGTCTGCTGGACGGTAGAGTCTTCGCGCACCGAGACGAGCTCGGCCTGCATCTTGCCGCCGGCCGTGTCCTCCGGGTAGACGAGGAGCTTCTGGACCTCGAGGGAATCCTCCTTGCCGATGCCTTCGAGGACCTGCCTGGCGTCCTCTATAGGGAGCTCGGAGATGACGTCGGCCGCGTCGTCGGTCTCCATCTCGTCGACGACCTCTATCAGCTCCTCCGACGAGATGGACGAGATGAGGGCCTTACGGAGGCGCTCATCGACCTCTAACACGGCCTCCGAGGCGAGCTCCGGGGAGAGGAGCTTGAAGACCTTTACCGCGTCCTCTTCCGCCAGCCCGGCGAGGGTCCTCCCGATATCGGAGGCGTGGAGCCCTGAGAGGAAGGAGGAGACGGCGTGTTCGTCCCCGCCCTCCAAAAGGAGCCTGATCTCCTCGATATGGTCGTTTTTGACTTCAACAGTCATAATGAAAAGTGGACAATTGTTTTCTGTTTTATTTAAGTTATTTCAGCAAAGCGGGGGTGACTAAATCAATCCAGAAAGGACAGGGCCGGGTTTAATACGCAGCAGTCTTCTCAGCGAATCGCGATATTAAAAATTAGCACTACGGATGTGATATGTCAACATGTAATGCCCGGTTCCCGTGCATCGGCCCGGTATTTTTCCGGCGGGGCGGGAAGAACATGCGGAAGGCGTCTTGATGGGAATAAAAAAGCGGGCCTGAAAAGGCCCGCTTCAATGACTCGATCGCAAATTTACCTTTCAAGGAAAAACGGCCCGTCGACCTTCCTCATGACATGCTCGGTGGTGGAGCCAAGGACCATCTCGACTATCCTTGAATGGTGGGACGTGCCCATGAACAGGAGGTCATGGCCGTTTTCCTTATAATACTTCTCTATCACCGCGGGAGGGTCGCCCTTCAGGTGGACGTACTTCACTTTCAGGCCGTAGGTCTTCAGATAGCCCTCAGCCTCCCTCAGCAGCGAGTTGTCCTCTTCAGTCGAGGAGGCCGAGACAGCAGTAAGAGGCAGGGCCAGCGTCTGCGCCCACTCGGCCGCGGAGTGCATGGCGCGGCTCGCGCTCGGGCTGCCGTCATAGGCAAGGAGCGGGTTTTTAGGCTCCCTGAAACTGTCGGGCACTATAAGTACGGGCTTCGGGGACCTCCTTATGACGCTTTCAGTGGTCGAGCCGAGCATACCGTACTCGAACTTGGCGTTTACGCCCCTCCTGCCCATCACAATGATGTCGGCCACCTTCGCCTTGGCGCAGATCTCGTTGGGGACTATGCCGAAGGCGACTTCGGTTTCGCACACAAGATTCGCCTTGCCGCACTCCTCCTCAAACGAACTCAGGATAGCCTTGCCCCGTGCCTCGAGGACCTCCCTCATCTTTGTCGAGAAATTAAGGTAGGGCTCGAAGCCGAGCGAGCCCGAGATGTCGTGCAGGAACGGGCCTTCGAGCGAGACGACGTCAACGACGTTCATGCCGATAAGCCCGGAGCCGAACCTTTTGGCAAGCCAGATGCCGTATTCGAGCGCGGCAAGGCCGTTGGTGGAGCCGTCGAGCGGTATGAGTATATTTTTTATCATACGAGGGCGGGCTCGCTTACCGGGGAGGACTCGACCACCACTTCGTCATTCACGAGGTCGATCTTGAAGAAGTCCCCCTCTTTCCATTTGAGCGTTATCGGCACCTTCACCTTCTCGTCGATGTGCCTCTTCAAGAACCTCGCGCCGTACTTCTTGTTATACCCCTTTTCAACGAGCGCCTCTATCGCGCGCTCGGTTATGACCATGTGCTTGCCGTACTCCTCCATGTGGTCCCGGATCTTCTCGATGTACATGTTCGTAAGCGCCTTGACCTCTTCCATCGTAAGAGGAGTGAAGACGATTATGTCGTCTATCCTGTTGAGGAACTCGGGCGATAGCGATGCCTCGACCTCCCTAATGATGTCCTTCTTGAAGGAGTTCGTGTCCTGTCCCTCGGGCAGGAACCCGAGCGGCTTTACGTACTTCCTGAAGACGTCCGCGCCCAGGTTACTGGTCATTATGATGACGGTATCGCTGAAGTAGACCCTCTTGCCCCTGCCGTCCGTGAGCCAGCCCTCGTCGAAGACCTGGAGGAAGAGGTTCAGGACGAACGGGTGCGCCTTCTCGACCTCGTCGAGGAGGACGACCGAATAGGGGTTCTCCCTCACCGGGTTGGTAAGGAGCCCGCCCCTTTCCGACCCTACGATGCCCCTCGGCATGCCTATGAGCTTATCCACCGCTATGGCGGAGTCCTTGTACTCGCTCATGTCAACGCGTATCATCTTCTTGTCGTCGCCGAAGAGGAACTCCGCGAGCGACTTGGCCAGCTCGGTCTTGCCGACGCCAGTGGGCCCGAGGAAAAGAAGGACGCCGTCGGGCCTCGAGTAGTTCTCCTTCAAGGGCCCCTTGTTGAGCCTCAACCTCTTGGACAGGGCGTTTATGGCCTCCCTCTGGCCCACGACCCTGCTGCCAAGGGCCTTTTCCATGTCCTTGAACCGGCCGGTGGTGTCCCTGAAGATCATGTCCCTCGGTATCTTGGTCTCCTGCGAGATGACCTCGATCACGTCCTCTGTCTTTACCGGCTCATTGGGCCTGTTTATCTCGACCTTGACGCACGAGGTGTCGAGCCACCCGATGACCTTGTCCGGCATCTTGAGGCTCCTCATGTACCTCTGGCTCATGTCCAGGGCCGTTTCTATGGCGTCGTCCGTTATCGATACGGAGTAGCTCTTCTCAAGCCGCGGCCTGATCCCGTAGAGTATCTTCCGGGTCTCGTCCACGGTAGGCTCCTGGATGTGCACGAGGCGGAACCTCCGTGCCAGGGCCTCGTCCTCGGCGATGAACTCCTTGTACTCGGAAAGGGTGGTGGCGCCGATTATCTGAACCTCTCCCCTCGAAAGGGTCGATTTGAAGATATTCGCCGCGTCAGACGGCACGCCCATGGCGCTGCCCGCGCCTATGAGGGTGTGCGCCTCGTCGATGAAGAAGATTATGTTCTTCTTCTCCTTTATCTCCTTTATAATCTTTTCTATCCTGTCCTCGAACATGCCCCTGAAGATCGTGCCGGCAACGACCGAGTTCATCTGGAGGTTAACGATCTGCTTGTCGCGGAGCCTCTTGGGGACCCTCTTCGGATCGAGCTCTATCCTCCTTGCGAGCCCCTCGACCACGGCGGTCTTGCCCACGCCCGGCTCGCCGATGACCATGACGGAATTGGATCTATCCACATGGCAGAGTATCTCCATCACCTGCTCTATCTCAGCGTCCCTGCCGACTATCATCGGCAGCTTGTCGAATCTCGCGAGCTTGTTCAGGTTTACGGCGAAGTGCTTGAGATTCGGCGGGAGTTCATACTTTTTCTTGAGCTCCTCTTCCATCTCTTCCTTGCTCCTTACCTTTACGGTAATCCTGCGCATTACATAATCGGGGTCAAGGCCAAAGCTGCGGAATACCTTGGCCGGAAGGCTGTGGTTCTCCTGGAATATGGCGATGAACAGGTCCGTGGAGTCCAGCTCTTCCCTGCCCCACCTCTGCGCCTCCTCGCGGGCGAGCCTGAAGACGTTGCGCGTGGCCGGCGGGATCTTCAGCCCGAGCCCTATGTACTGGCGTGAGACGTTGAGGTGTTCGTTCAAGAAGTTTATTACGTGGTATACGTCGAGGTTCAGGTCCTCCATCACTTCCCTGAAGAAGTTCTCTTCGACTTTGGCGAAAGCGAGGAAGAGGTGCTCGACCCCCAGGTAGTAATGCTGGCGGGCCTTGCTCTCCTCGACAGCCGCCTCGAGGACCCTGCGTGCGGCGGGCGAAAGCTTTTCTTTTATGTCTTCGAGTTCAGTCATGTTCTAACCTCGTGCCTGCCCGGCGCTTTCCGCCCCGGGGTTTTGAACCGTGGTCTTGCCAGGTCCTGTTACGAAATCATACTGACCGCCCTGTTGCACGAAAACCTTTCATATCTATTCTACCACAATCCCTTCCTCGGTTCATAGGGATTTGTGCCCGCGAGCTCCTCTAAGAGCTCTTTTCCCTTTTTGTTTACTGACTTCGGGACCGTGACATTTATCACAACGTACTGGTCCCCGCGCTCGCCGTGCGCCACGGGCGCGCCCTTTCCCCTGAGCCTCATCTTCGTGCCGCCCTGGGTGCCGGGCGGCAGCTTTATCCTCGTAAAACCGTCTATGGTCGGCACGTCTATCTCCGCGCCGAATACCGCCTCCTGCACTGTGACCGGCAGGTCCACGTATATGTCGTTTTCGACCCTCCTGAAGTACGGATGGGGTTTTACCCTTAACAATATGTACAGGTCCCCCGCGGGGCCGCCCTCGAAACTGGCGTGCCCCTTGCCCGCCACCCTCACCCTCGCTCCGTCCTTCACCCCGGGGGGTATCTTTATGGTAAGGGTCTCGGTCCCCGGGTGCCTGCTCACGGTGATCTTTACGTCCGCGCCCTTTACGGCCCGGAGGAAGTCGAGCTCGAGATGGTATTCTATGTCGGCGCCCTTCTCCCTCCTCCTTCTCCTGCCCCCGAATATCTCGCTGAAGATGTCCTCGAACCCGCCCGCGTCCCCGAACCCGAAGTCCTCGAAATGGCCGTAGCCCGGCGGGTATCCGCCGGCGCCCGGCTCGAACGTCACGTTGCCCGTAAGGTCGTAGTCCGACCTTTTTTTGGGGTCGCTCAATACGCCGTAAGCCTCGTTTATCTCCTTGAACTTCGCCTCCATCTCCTTCCTGTTGTCGGGGTGGAGGTCGGGGTGATATTTCTTCGCGAGATCGCGGTAGGCCTTTTTCAGCTCCTCCTCGGTGGCGTTCCGGGAGACACCGAGCGTCTCATAATAGTCTTTTGTCGCCATACTTTCCGGCCTCCTCCCTGAGGAGGGGCTTTCCTTTTCAGTAGAACGCGGGTCCTTCAGGGTTTTTCGCTGTCCGGCAAGGGGGTCCTGAAAGCCCCTTTTCAAATGATTTCGTGGTTTAAGGACGGAAAGGCTTTCGCTGGTATTTCCTGAAGAGAGGCAGGGGTGTTATCCACTGGAAGACGGGCCATAAGGAGGCAGGGCTCAATGAAAGCCCTGCCGTTTTCCCCCTGTAAAAGCCTCCTGACCGGACAGCCAGGCCATTTCCGTTCTTTCCGGATGATACCGGCTACTTTTGCTCATCCACGACCTCTGCCTCTACCACGTCGCCCTGCTTGCCGGGCTCATTCTCTCCGGGCGCGCCTTGCGCGGCCGTAGCGCCCTTATACATTACTTCGGCTATTTTATGGGAAGCTGTATTTATTTTGTTTATCGCGTCCTTCAACGGCTGGAGCTCGCTCTGCTCAAGCGCCTTCTTCGCCTCGGCTACCGCGTCCTCCACGGCCTTGGCGTCGGCGTCCGGGACCTTCGCGCGGTTCTCGTTAAGGAGCTTCTCAGTGGAGTATACGAGGCCGTCGAGCTGGTTCCTGGTCTCGATTACCTCCCTCCTCTTCTTGTCTTCTTCGGCGTTGGACTCGCCCTCCCTTACCATCTTTTCGACTTCATCCTTCGCGAGCCCGCTCGATGCGGTTATCGTTATCTTCTGCTCCTTGCTCGTGGCCAGGTCCTTTGCCGAGACGTTCAGTATGCCGTTGGCGTCTATGTCAAAGGCGACCTCCACCTGGGGCACGCCCCTCGGCGCCGGCGGCAGCCCGATGAGATGGAACCTGCCGAGCGTCCTGTTGTCCCTCGCCATCTGCCTCTCGCCCTGGAGGACGTGTATCTCCACCTGCGTCTGGCTGTCCGCGGCGGTGGTGAATATCTCCTTTTTCTTCGTGGGTATCGTAGTGTTCCTCGGTATGAGCGTGGTCATGATGCCGCCGAGGGTCTCTACCCCGAGCGATAGCGGGGTCACATCGAGGAGGACGACGTTTTTCACCTCGCCCGCCAGGACCCCTCCCTGGATGGCCGCGCCCACCGCGACCACCTCGTCGGGGTTCACGCCTTTGTGCGGCTCCCTGCCGAAGAACTCCTTTACGAACTTCTGTATGGCGGGCATCCGTGTCATGCCGCCCACGAGGACGACCTCGTTTATGTCCGAGGCCTTGAGCCCGGCGTCCCTCAACGCCTGTTCGCAGGGCTTGTGGCTCCTCTCGACGAGGTCGCCGACGAGCTGTTCGAGCTTCGCCCTCGATATCCTCATCACGAGGTGCTTGGGGCCGGTCGCGTCGGCTGTTATGAAGGGCAGGTTTATCTCCGTCTCCATCATGGAAGAAAGCTCTATCTTCGCCTTCTCAGCCGCCTCCTTGAGCCTCTGCAGGGCCATCCTGTCCTTCGAGAGATCTATGCCCTGGTCCTTCTTGAACTCCGTGATGAGCCAGTCTATTATGCGGTGGTCGAAGTTGTCCCCACCGAGGTGCGTGTCCCCGTTCGTGGATTTGACCTCGAAGACCCCTTCGCCGACCTCCAGTATCGATACGTCGAACGTGCCCCCGCCGAAGTCGTATACGGCTATTACCTCGTCCTTTTTCTTCTCAAGCCCGTAGGCGAGCGACGAGGCGGTAGGCTCGTTTATTATCCTCTTCACGTCGAGCCCGGCGATCTTCCCGGCGTCCTTCGTCGCCTGCCTCTGCGCGTCGTTGAAGTATGCGGGCACGGTTATGACCGCCTCGGTGACGGTCTCTCCGAGGTACGCCTCTGCCGACCTCTTGAGCTTCTGGAGTATCAGGGCGGATATCTCCGGCGGGAGGAACTCCTTGTTCATGTTGGAGGAAAATACCGCGGCCCTGGCCTGCGTGTCCCTTATGACCTTGTAAGGGACCATCTTCATCTCTTCGTTGACTTCGTCGTAATTCCTTCCCATGAACCTCTTTATCGAGAAGATGGTATTCTCAGGGTTGGTGACGGCCTGCCTCTTGGCGACCTGCCCGACGAGTATTTCCCTGTCCTTTGTGAACGCCACTACCGAAGGGGTGATGCGGCTCCCCTCCTCGTTCACTATAACCTTCGGCTCCCCGGCCTCCATGATGGCTACGACCGAGTTTGTGGTGCCGAGGTCTATTCCGATGATCTTACCCATTTTACTCCTCCTCAAATTTACTATAGACTCTTTTAATTATGTTGTCAATTTTGCTTAAACATAAATCATTTCAATGGCTTTGCCCGAACCCCCGCGCACTGGCCAGGCCGGTGCTTAAGGATAATATAGGGACCTGGGCCCCCTCTGTCAAGGCCCCGGCGCAATAAAAGCGCGTACCTCTAAAGACCGATGGGGAAGCGCCCCTGAAGGGAGTTTTCCGGGGCCGGCCGGGCGGCGGATCTATCGGGTTTTTTGCCTCAAAATATCCTTGACAGAGCGGTAGCCTTTTAGTAATATTGTGCGTCTATAAAAAAATCCCAAAAAATTGCTAATACCGCAGCGATTGTTGGTAGAAAGAAAGGAGGTAATTTCAGTTATGAGAAAGCGTTTAGGGTTTGTTCTTTGCACGGCGGCAATAGCCCTGACCGCATCCCCGGTATTCGCGGAGACAGCGGAAGCCGTCCAGTCTGGCGGAGGTAACGCGAAGATATGGTTTTTCATCAGCGTCGCGATAGCATCCGCTTTCGGCATGGCCATAGCGGCCGTGGGCGCGGGCAATGCCCAGAGTAACGCCATCAGGGGTGCTGTTGAAGGCATAGCCAGAAACCCCGGGGCGTCAGGAAAGATACTTACGACCATGCTGGTCGGTATAGCGATGATCGAATCGCTTGCCATCTACGCGCTGGTTATCGCGCTTATACTGCTCTTCGCCAACCCCTTCCTCAAATACCTCGGCTAAAGAGCGCTATACTCCTTATTTGACCGCGCGGCGTAGCGATCGAATGCGAACTTAAAAAAAACCGCTCAGAGATGGGCGGTTTTTTTATTGCCCTCCTTTTGCCGGATTACCATACAAATAGCCCTGTCCCTCTTTGCGTGCCCGGCCTGCCTGAGCGGCCTTTGGCCCTGCCCCCCACCCTTCTTCAACAGCTCCCGGCCTGGCCGTGAGTGTTTGGCTGCGGCTATTACGCCCATGAAAACCGCTTGACGATTACGCGCGTCCCATCGGGCTTTTTGAGCAGCCTGCTGAAATCAAAAGGCCCGCCAAATGGCGGGCCTTAAAGACTTAGTATGCTCAAGGGTATTAGTGGTGTCCGCCCTCGCCATCGTGAGTGGTCACAGTCACACGGGGGAAGAGCTTGAGGAAGAAGATCACGGACAGTACCGTTGCCGCAAGGCCCGAGAGAATGAGGGATATGCCCGTCCAGCTGAGGAATACCAGCTTGGTCCCGTCCGAAAATACCGGGATAACCATCAGGTAACGGTTTATCCATACCCCTGTGCAAATGAGCGCCGCGACCACGAAGAGGGTCTTGAACGAAAGTTTTATGGGCCTGAAGAGCAGGGCGAAAAACGGCAGGACGAATATGGTAAGCAGCATCAGCACGAACGGGAGCGTGAAGTTGCCGCTCATCCTCTTGGCGATGGGGCCGACGAGGTTCGGGAGGTTGCTGTACCATATTACTATGTGCTGCGACCAGTGCATATATGTCCAGAGGAGCACAAACCCGAGCATCACCTTGCCCATCGAATCGAGGCAGCGTTTGTTAAAACTCTCGACCGGCCCCCTCTGGATGAAGAAGTTCGACATGATGAACAGGAACGCCGAGCCGCCAAGGAGGTTGCCCGCCCAGTAGTAAGGCGGGAATATGGAGCTTTCCCAGTGCGGGATGATCATCATCCCGAAGTCCCAGGCCGTATTCGTGTTAGTAAGGACATAGAAGAACATGACGAGCGCGGCCATGACGTTGAGCCTTTTTTCCACGTCATACGACGCCCTCCCCTCCTCCTCAGCCCTTCCGGTCGCGAAATACATATAGCTCATCGCGTAGAATAGCGCCATGGAGATAAGGCCCCTCCAGAGGAACTGGTCCCTCGAGAGCCAGGGGCTTAAGTGGTGCCCGTGCTCCATCTTCTCCGGGTGAGCCCAGTAGAAGAGATGGTCCGTGCCTCCGAAATATATGATAAGGAACGTGACGAACGCCACGGGTATGAACGAAAGGGTCAGTATCTCGCCGAGCCTTGAGAAATATCTGCCCCACCCCGACTTGGCTATCCTCATGACGGCGGAAAAGACTATGCCGGTCTGGCTGATGCCCAGGAAGTATATGAAAGTCGTGGCCAGCATCGCCCAGACCGTCGAGGGCTCGGTTGAGTTGGCCGCGGTATACGCGAATGAGACCACGCCGTTTACGAGCAGTATCAGTAGGACCCAGAGTGCCATATCAGACCTTCTATTTTTTTTCGGCAGTCGCGGGGAGCGGCTTTTGCGCGCCGCCGTTAAGCCCGTGCTTTATGTAGTTCACTATATGCCACCTGTCCTCGGCCGGGACGGAGTCCCCGTAGCTCGGCATGATGGCCAGCCCGCCGTAGGTTATGGTGTAGAATATGTCCCCGTCGGGTTTCGCCTGCACGTAGTCGCTCGTAAGGTCCGTGGGCGCGACGTACTTCTGCCCCACAACCCCGTCGCCCTTGCCCCCGTCCCCGTGGCAGGTCGCGCAGTAGATGTTGAACCTGGCCTCTCCGCGCTCGATGGACGCGAGCTTCGGCTCCATCGGGTTTTTTATCCTTACGGCGTCAACGCGCTCTTTTATGTTGGTCCTGCCCTTTGTGGGGACGGTGCCCTGGGGCTTCTGGGGGGGCAGGTCTTCCTGGGCCTTGTACGAAGGCTGGCTGTACATGTCCCAGGACCACGGCATGGCCGAAGCCGCGGCCGGGGAAAGGAGCGCGGCAAGGGAAAACGCAAGTATCAGCTTATTCTTCTTCAACCCTTTTGACCTCGTCTGCGCCGGATTCCTTTAATATCTTTTCAAGCTTCACGAACTCGTCCTCCCTTATGTCGTCGACGAGGAGCCCGAAGGAGTCGATGGCCGCCTCCGGGGACGGGACGTCCTTCTTGAAGGAAGGAAGGCCCGCGAACAGGAAGAAACTCAGCAGCGTTATGCCGACGCCGAAAAGTATCGTCGTCTCATACGATATTATGAGCGTCGGGGTTATGAAGAATATCGGGCGGCCGCCCCTCGGGAGCACGTAAAGCGCCGCCGTCCCGAGCGCCAGCAGGGTCCCGGTAAAGAACCCGCTCAAGCCGCCGAAGAAGGTGAAGTATTTTATGTAGCTCTTCCTTTCCCCGAAGGCGTGGTCGATCTCGTGCACGAGGGGCACGGGCGAAAAGACCGTGAAGGCGTAGCCCGCGCTTTCGAGCCTTTTAGCGGCGTCGAGCATCGTGTCAGCGTGCTTGAACAGTCCGAGGATATCCATCTTAATGCCCCTTTTTCATAGGGATCCCCGCGTCCTCTTTGACCTCAAAGAGCGAGACGACCGGGAATATCTTTATGAACGCCATGAACATGAAGATAAAGAAGCAGACGGCCCCGACCGTGATCGACACCTCGACCCAGCTGGGGAAGTAGTCGTGCCACATCCAGGGGAGGAACTTCCTGGAGAGCGAGTTGGGCACTATCAGGTACCTCTCAAGCCACATCCCGATAAGGACGAATATGCAGATGAAGAACATGCCGATCTCGCAGCTCCTTATCTTCCTTATCATAAGCGAGAGCGGTACCAGCGTGTTCGAGAATATCATCAGCACGAAGAGGTACGAGTACGGCGGGGTAAGGAGCTTGAATTTGAGGTGCTCCAGCTCCTGGGACGTGTTGGCGTAAAGGCCCGTCACGACCTCCATCAGCGTGCAGTAGCTCCACGTGAGCGACAGCACGAGGATGATTATGCCTATCCTGTCGAAGTGGTAGGCCGTGACGTACTTTTTCATTATCGGGAAGAACCACCGGATGACCGTCAACATAAGCAGCACGCCGGCAAAGCCTGAAAGCAACGCCCCGGTGACGAAGTACGGGGCGAAGACGGTCTTGCTGTAGCCCGGCACGACCGAGAGCGCGAAGTCCCATGAGACGATCGAGTGCACGGACACGACCAGGGGCATTATGAATGAAGAGAAGAACATGCAGGCCTTCCCGTGCATGTGCCACTGCCTGTCGGTGCCGCGCCACCCGAGGCTCATGACCCTGTACAGGCTCTTCCTCCAGCCGGTCGAGCTCTGCCTGAGGGAGGCGAGGTCCGGTATCATGCCGAAGTAGAGGAATATGACGCTGCTGGTGAAGTACGTGCCTATGGCGAAGACGTCGAACATCAGTGGCGACTGAAAACTCGTCCAGAGCTGCCTTGTGTTGGGGTAGGGGAACGACCAGTAGAAGTTCCAGGGCCTTCCCATGTGTATGAAGACGAAGAAGGTGACTATCACGAGGGCGAAGAGCGTCATGGTCTCGGCGCCCCTCGCTATGGCCCTTCTCCAGGGCGTTTCGGTTATGTAGAGCATGGCCGAGATGAGGGTGCCCGCGTGCGCCACGCCGACCCAGAAGACGAAGTTAACGAGGTAAACACCCCAGAAGACCGGGACGTTAAGCCCCGTGACGCCCTGGCCCGTGTATATCTGGTAGGCCCAGGGAAGCGCGTAGAGCAAAATGGTCAAAAGGAACAGCGCCCCCAGGACGATATAGTAGCCCGGCCCGGTCTGGGTCATGAACCTTAAGATGTCCTCGTTGATCTCTCTGTAGGAGATATGGCTCTGGTCGTGCTTAGGGAGAGTCTTTATTTCCATGCCCCTTATACCCACGCTACTCTTCTGATTTGCCATCGTTCATCACCCGTTTCAGATATATGACCGAGGGGTCCGTGTTCAGCTCCTCAAGGAGCCTGTACTTCCTGGGGTTGTTGACCATCTTGGCGACCCTGCTTTCCGGGTCCTGGAGGTCGCCGAAGACGAGCGCGTTGGTCGGGCATGACTGGCAGCAGGCCGGCAGCACCTCGCCGTCCTTCACCCCCCTGCCCTCGTCCTTCGCCTTGTCCTTGGCGGCGGTTATCCTCTGTATGCAGAACGTGCACTTCTCCATTACGCCCATCTCGCGCACCGTCACGTCGGGGTTAAGCTGCTGGTCGAGGGGCTTGGGCCATTTATACGAGAACCAGTTGAAGCGGCGGACGTCGTAGGTGCAGTACGTCGCGCACGTGAAGGTGCCCACGCACCTGTTGTATACCTGCACGTTAAGCCCGTCCTGGTTGTGGTATGTCGCGTAGACCGGGCAGCCTATCTCGCAGGGCGCCTTCATGCAGTGCTGGCACATGACCGGGATGAACTTAACCTTCACATCCGGGTATTCGCCGTCCACGTACCTCTCTATGCGGAGCCAGCTGAACGCCCTTGATTTCCCGCAGTCCTCCTTGCCGACTACCGGGAGGTTGTTCTCCGCGTAGCATCCTGCGACGCAGGCGCCGCATCCGTTGCACATATCGAGGTCCACGACCATGGTCCACTTATGGTCGAGCTTCTTAAAGTAACCGGGCGTCCGGTAGGAGTTGAGCGTATCCTTTACCTTGTCGAATATGCCTGCCACCTACGCCTCCTTCTTCATCTTGCTGAACTCTTCAGGTGAAACGGTCTTCACGATGCCCCTGCCGAGCTCTTTTGTCGAGCCTTCCATCTTGACCATCCTGCCAGTTGGCGAGGCCACGGAGACCTTGACGCGCGTGGAGTTGAGCGCCAGCGCGCCCGTCTTCGGGTTCTCGACGAGCGGGAGTACGCCTATGGGGTTTTCTCCCCTGTCCTTGGCGTACCTGCCATAGACCTGCCCCTGCCCGAGCGGGAGGGCCACGGTATCGGGCCTTATGCCCGGGAAGAGGTACGCGTGCGCGCTTATCCTGCCCGAGGGCGATTCTATCGAGACGGTATCCCCTTCCTTGATGCCGAGGCTTTCGGCCGTCTTCGGGTTTATCTCCACCCATGAGCCCCATACGACCGATGTCATCGGGTCGGGTATCTCCTGGAGCCACGGGAGGTTCGCGCCCCTGCCGTCGAGCCTCATGGGGTGCGCGTAGGTTATAAGGTAAAGCGGGAACTGCTTCTCATCGCCGTCGAATTTGGCGGGCTTGTTGGAGATATTGGCCGAGGCGGCCCCTGTTGATACGGACAACCCCCTCCTCGAAGGCTCCTGCGACCACCACCCGCCGTTCTGGAGCGTCTTATCCCAGAAGTCGTCGAAGTCGGCCGTCCCGGAGGCCATCGCCCTGTTCTTGGAATAAAGCTCCTTCCAGCCGTTCCTTACGTACTCGGCGAAGCTCTGTGCCTGCAGCTTCGGCCCCATGTTGCCGGGCATCGACTTGGCGAGTGAAAGCAGTATGTCCCCGAGGGACTTTGTGTCGAATACGGGGCTTACCGCGGGCTGCATTATCGTGTATACCGGCGCGCCGGCGGCCGGCTCGGCGAAGCCGTCGCCCCAGTCCTCAAGGGGCGTATTCGCCGGGAGGATGAGGTCCGCGAGAGCGGTCGTCTCGTCCATGAAGCTTGAAAATGACACTATGAAAGGTATGTTCTTCAGCGACTCCTCGAGCTTCGCGGCCTTCGGGGTCGTGAATACCGGGTTCGTGTTGTATATCGCGAGCGCCTTTACCTTCGAGGAGGCCGCTGCCGACGCGAGCGCCGTTATCCTCTTGTTCATGTCTACCGCGGCCCTCAACGGGTCGTCGGGGTTCGGCAGCACCCCGCCCTTTACGCCGAGGTTCCCGGCAAGGTGGTTGAGTACGTTGACGGCGACAAGCCCTGAGGCCCCGTTCTCGTAGGAGGAAAGCCCCTCTCCTCCTATCGCGAGGCTCGGGCGCGTCTGCGCGAACTCTTTTGCTATCTCAAAGATGCGCTCTTCCTTTACGTCGGTTATCGCGGCCACTTCCTTGGGCCTGTAGGCGCTTAACGCCGCCCTCCAGGCGGACGCGTCTCCGGCCCTGTTGTAGCCTTTTTCCACCATGGCGTAGGCTATGCCGAGGGCGAGGATCGCCTCTGTGCCGGGCCTTGCCGGGACCCACTCGTCCGCGTTGGCGCCGGTAACCGATATCCTCGGCTCTACCTGCACGAGCTTGCCCCTCGCGCCCTCACCCTGGCGCATCCTGCCGTAGCCTTTGCTGAAGTTCACGGGGGAGAGCCACGTGGAGCCGAAGTCGGCCCCGAAGGAGAGGAGGTACTTGGTGTGCTCGATATTGTAATGGGGGATGGTATTAAGGCCCATCGACGCCTGGTTCGCGTAGAGGAGGTTCCTGTTCTGGAAAAGCTCGTACTGGATGTGGTTCGGCGACCCGTAGCCCGACATGAAGTTCGCCGCGAGCTGGTTCAGGTGGCCGTGGAGCTGGGAAGTGAGGAGGTAGAACTTGCCCGCCTCCCCGCTTTTGCGGAGGTCAGAGAGGTTCTTTGCGAGCTCTGCAGCGGCCTCGTCCCAGGTCACCTCGGCGTAATCGCCGCTGCCCCTCTGCCCCCTTCTCTTAAGGGGGCCCTTTATCCTGTCCGGGTTATAGAGGCGCTGGACGCTCGCCTGCCCCCTTACGCAAAGGCCGCCCTTGCTAACGGGGTGGCCGGGGTTGCCCTCTATCTTCTTCGCCCTGCCCTCCATGACGCGGACTATTATGCCGCAGCCGGAGTTGCACTCCGCGCACATGCTCGCGTACCAGTTGGCGACGCCGGGGACTATCTCTTCCGGCGGGACGAGGTAGGGGATAAGCTTGGCGCCCGGAGTCTGGGTCACCTTGCCGAGCACGAACCCGAGCCCCGTGCCCGCGCCGCCTATGCCTAATATCCTTAAGAATTCCCTGCGCTTCATCTTCAGCTCAAACCTTGTCAGCCTTATTTATGGCAAGTCCAGCAGTCTCTTCCGTTCTTGACGTTCCTCTGCGTGTGGCAGGTCAGGCACCAGCCCATCTGTAAGGAGGAGACCTTTGTTATCCTGTCCATGTTCGGCACGTCGCCGTGGCAGTTCGTGCATTCCACGCCCGCCCTGACGTGCCTTTTGTGCGGGAAGTAGACGTAGTCCGGGAGGTTATGCACCTTTGTCCAGGGTATCGGCTCTTTTTTCTCCCAGTACGCCGTCACCTTCTGTATCTCCGGGGAATCGGTCTTTATGATCTTATGGCAGCCCATGCACCTCTGGACATTGGGCACGCCGGACACCCTCGACCTCTCGGCGTATATATGGCAATACTGGCAGGGTATCTTATTTACGCCCGCGTGGATCTTATGGCTGAAATTTATGGGCTGAACAGGGGCCCTGTCAGAGAAGAACTGCTGCTGAACCCAGTAACCGATTGCCAATGATATGACGCCGGTCAGGGCGTATACGATAAGCTTTTTCATTATCTCTTTTTAGGCTACCTCTAAAAATTGTTCTTTTTCCTGACCTCTGCGTAGGCGCTAAAATAAAAATGGTCACATATGCTGCGCTTTTTATTTCCGCCCTTCCTTGACTTCAGAAAAAATTCCTGATTTTTAAAGGCATCCTTTAAAATTTAGTTTTTCCGGACTTTTAAGGCGAAACCTTCTCAAGGAGCGAAAAGACACCTGTGGCAATAGACCCCTGCCAGCTCGAATACAAGCCCCCCCATGTTAAAGATTTTTCGCATATCCCGGGGGCCTGCTTCAACCTACGGCCCTGACGGGAATACGCCGCGGGAGGATACACAGGGTGTATAACTCCGGCCGCTATCGCCTTAACAAGAGAGTAGTAGAATAACAGGAAGAAAAAAGTATTAATATAAAAAGTATAACTTTAGTGTGGGGGGAATATTATAACAAGTATAATTCCTTGTCAAGGGATTTTTGAAAAAATTTTTAAGCGTTTTGGCGTGGAAGAAAAGCCATTAAGGGCGCGGCCGGAACGGCCTTGATCTCCCCGCAGCAAGCTTTCGGGGAATCTTCGACACATAAGGAAGATTTCGATTCCGATTCGCTCGTTCATGCGCTCGCTATATGTGTTCAACAGGCCCTGTTTTTTATGTTATAATTTTTCACTTATGGACCCGGGTCTTATAAAAAACATAGCCGCCGAGCTTGATGAACGGCTTCGGCACGGGATCGTCTCGAAGGTCTGTCAGCCGGACGAGCGGAACGTCATCTTAAGGGTCTTCGTGAAAGGCTCTACCGTCAACCTCCTTATCTCCACCCATCCGGCGCTGCCGAGGATACATATCACAGGCAGGGAGTTCAGGAACCCCCCTGCGCCGCTCCGCTTCTGCGCCTTTTTGAGGAGCAGGACCCTTAACTCGCGCATCGAGGAGATAAGGCAGGCCGAGGGGGAGCGGATCGTATATATAGAGTTGAGCAGAAAGCGGGATGAGGCCGATGAATCCCGTGACCGCCTGACGCTCATAGCCGAGCTTACGGGCAAATCCGGCAATATCATATTGACCGGCAGCGACGGTGTGGTCCTCGATGCCCTTAAATACTACGACGCCGCCTCCCCCCGCCCGGTTTCCCCCGGCGTAAGATTAACACCCCTCAAGACGGCGCTGCCGCCCGCAGGGGTGCTGCCGCCGAAAAGAGATGACGAAAGCTGGAACGAGGCCGCCGACGGGTTCTATTCGGCGCTATTGGACAAGGAAGAGCTCGCCTCGG
The DNA here is from genome assembly GCA_016219015.1 of Deltaproteobacteria bacterium. Lineage (GTDB taxonomy): Bacteria > Desulfobacterota > GWC2-55-46 > GWC2-55-46 > GWC2-55-46 > JACRCL01. Next base: position 99,736 of record JACRCL010000016.1, on the reverse strand, counting down.
AGAAGAACTACTTAAGGCGCGCCATAACGGAGGCTCAAAAAAAGGCGGCCCGGAAGCTGGCCAACCTGAACGGGGACAGGGAGAAGGCCCGGGCGGAGATCGATTACTACAGGATAGGCGAGCTCCTTACTTATAATATCGGGGGGATAAAACGGGGGCAGAGGGAGGTCAGGGCCGTCGATTACTCGAAGGTCCCTCCTGAAGAGGTCTCGGTCAGGCTCGATGAGCGCCTTGGCCCCAGGGAGAATATCGAGAAGTACTTCAAGAGGGCGAAGAAGGCCAAGACCGCGCTGGCGCTTTTAAGCGGGCGCATCCCTGAGGTGGAAAGGGAGCTTGAGTATATAGCAGGGCTTGCCTATGAATGGGAGCAGGCGGACGCTAAAGACGACCTTTTGGACCTCGAAACCGAGCTTGCCTCAACAGGGTATCTGAAGGTAAAAGCGGCGCAAAGGGAGAAGGTGGAAGAAAGGGCCGAGCCCGTCAGGAGGTTCAAGTCCTCCGAGGGCTTCGAGATACTATGCGGCAAATCGGGGCTGGGGAACGACCTCATAGTAAAGGAGTACGCCAAAGACGATGACATCTGGCTCCACGCGTCAAAGGTGCCCGGAAGCCACGTGCTCATAAAGGCCGCGGGGCGCGGGAAGGGCATAACGGAGCAGACCATCAAAGAGGCGGCCTCCATAGCCGCCTTCTACAGCAAGGCGCGCGGGTCGGGCAAGGCCGAGGTCGTATACACCGAGGCCCGGAACGTAAAAAGGCCCCGTGGCGCGAAGCCCGGGATGGTGACTATAAAGGAATACAGGACTATAATGGCGGAGCCGAAGGCCTGGACGGAGAGCACGAGGCGGTAACGGATTATGGATACGGCTTATAGCTGGCCCGCCAATTTTTTTCTTATCCTACCACCTCTTGCTCTCATCCATCAGCAAGACCCAGGGCTTCCTTATGAACTTCGGTATCCTCTTGAAGTACCTTGAAAGGACGACGAGGGCGAACCCGGCCATCCCCAAACCCCTCGCCCTCGGGTATAGCCCGACCTCCCCCGTCCACCAGCAGACGTAAGCCTTCCACCTCTCCCATGCCTCTTTCTGGGTGATCGAATGGCTCTTCCTCGCGTATGTAGTCGCGTTCACGAACCCGTACTCCTTCAGGCATTCCCTTTTGAACAGGACCTCCTTGAGCGCCCTTCTTACCCCTATGAAACCGCCGTAATAAAACCGCCCGCTCGTGTCATGGAGGGCTATCAGCCCTTTTTCCATAACGAGCCTGAGCCACAGGTTTATGTCCTCTGCCACGTACTCGTACTCGTGGCCGCCGTCTATCCAGAGGAGGTCGATGTTCCTCACAGGGTCCCACTTTCTGTAAGCCTCCTCTGAAGTGGACTTGACGGGTATGATAAACCCCTCCACCCCGGCGTTCCTTGTGTTCTCCCTGAACCTCGGGAAAGTATCTATGGAGCCGTGCTCTGACGAGCCGCCGAAAGGGTCTATGGCGTATACACGCGCGTTTTTGTTATTGCTGTCCTTCAGGCCAAGGGCCAGGCAGACTGTGGACTTTCCGCAGTAGCTCCCGATCTCGGCGATAACGGCCCCCGGCCTCTGCCCGAACGCGCTCTCGTACAGGAAATAGGCCTCCCCGTCATACAGGAAACCGTCTATCTTTCTTATTATCGAATAAAGCTCCTCTGGGCTCTTTTTGACCGTTTCCAAAACGACTCTCCCGGATGTTTTATTTTTCAAAAATCAAGTAACAAGTATAGTTTGGACGGCTTTGTGGAATCAAGGACATAAATCATCTCCAAAGGACGTGCCTTATGGGGTATAATCCCGAAAGCCATGCCAAAACTCTACAACCCCCTGTCGGATCACCTTAAATCGCGTTACGGGTGCAAGGTCTTCAAGGTAACTGTCGACGCGGGCATGACCTGCCCTAACAAGGACGGCAAAAAAGGCTACGGCGGGTGCGTCTACTGCGATTCGGCAGCGCTTAAGCCGCTCGACTGGCCTGCTGACATAGGGGCGCAGATCGAAAAGGGGATGGAGCGGGCCAGGAAGCGCCACAGGGCCGAGAAGTTCATCGCCTACTTCCAGATAAACACGAACACCCACGCCCCGATCGAAGACCTCGAAAGGATATACAGGGAGGCGCTTCGCCCGGAGGTGGCGGCCCTTGTCGTATCGACCCGGCCCGACTGCCTCGATGAAGGCGTCCTCGGGCTCCTTTCAGGGCTCAAAAAAGAAAGGGACCTCTGGCTCGAGCTCGGGCTCCAGTCGGCGAACGACACAACCCTCAAGCTCATAAACAGGGGCCATACCGTCGAGGACTTCAAAGCGGCCGTCGGGCGCGCCTCGATGCGCGGCATAGACGTATGCGCCCACGTCATAATAGGCCTGCCGGGCGAAGGGAAGGAAGACGCCCTTAATACGGCGGGCCTACTTGCCGGGCTCGGCGTCTGGGGCGTCAAGTTCCACCAGATGCAGGTCATCAAGGGGACAAGGCTCGAGGAAATGTACAATAAAGGGGAGTTCAAACCCCTTACGCTTGAAGAGTACGCGGCTGCCGTGGTAGAATGTCTGGAACGTCTGCCCGGTCAGGCCGTAGTGCACAGGCTCTGCGGGGACGTACCCGCGAGATATTTGATTGCGCCGCACTGGAATGCCAACAAGTTCATGGTGACGGAGAAGATACTGGGGCTCATGCGCCTCAATGGGACCTTCCAGGGCGCGAGATGCCATTTGGACTTTGAGAAGGGATAAACCCGTAACCGTTATGGGTGCCTCTAAAAATCAGGAATTTTTTCTGAAGTCAAGGAAGGGCGGAAATAAAAAGCGGAGCATATGTTGTTAATATGTGAGCATTTTTATTTTCGACCTGACGCAGAGGTCAGGAAAAAGAACAATTTTTAGAGGTAGCCTATAAAGGAGCACCCAATGCCCACACATGAAGAGATAAAGGCAGAGGATAAGAAGATAAGGTACTTGAGAAGGATGGTCGATTTCACCATGACGCTCATCATAGACACGGACATGTCCCTTGAAGAGGCCGCGCGCCACGCGGCCGGGGTCAGGGAGTTCGCCGAAAGGCTGTTCCCGGGCAAGGAAAACGTCTACGACCTCGTCTACGCCCCGAGGTTCAAAAGGCTCATAATAGACAAGTTCATGCTCAGCTGAACATAGCCGGGCAAAACCGGTTATAATAATAAAAAGCATTCAGGAGGTTTTTAATGGCCGACCCACGGGTAGCAAAGCTCGCTTCCATTCTCGTACATCACTCGATAGAGGTAAAAAAGGGCGACGTCGTCCTCATAAGCTCCTCTACCGAGCTGGCAAAGCCCCTGGTGCTGGAGGTATACAAAGAGGTCGTCAAGGCCGGCGGCCATCCCCTTACGAGCATAGGCTTCGAGGAGACCACGAACATATTCTACAGGCTCGCCTCTAAGGAGCAGATGCAGAACTTCCCGAAGATAAGGATGTTCGAGGCCAGGAACATCGACTGCATCGTGAACATCAGGGCGGCGGCGAACAAGAAGGCCCTGTCCAACATCGACCCCCTGCTGATAAGCGAGCGTAGCAAGGTCCTCCGGCCCATAAGCGAGGAGATAGTCAACAACAAGCGCTGGATACTCTGCAACTACCCGACGAACGGGCTGGCGCAGGAGGCGGACATGAGCCTCGACGAGTACGAGGACTTCGTCTACAGCGCCACGAACATAGACTGGAACAGGGTAAAGAAGGAAGAGCTTAAACTGAAGAAGGTCCTCGATAAGGCCAACGAGGTAAGGATAGTGGGCGAGGAGACCAACCTCACCATAAGCATAAAAGGGAGAAAGGCCATCCCCTGCTACGGCGAGAGGAACATGCCGGACGGCGAGGTCTTCCTTTCCCCCGTCGAGGACTCGGCCGACGGGCACATCTACTACGAGATGCCCGCCATATACCAGGGCCGGGAAGTGACCGGCATAAGGCTGAAGTTCAGGTCCGGCAAGGTAGTGGACGCCAGCGCGGACAAGAACGAGAAGTTCCTCATAACCATGCTCGACACCGACAAGGGCGCGAGGTTCCTGGGCGAGCTGGGCATAGGCGTCAATTACGGGATACAGAAGTTCACCAAGGACATACTCTTCGATGAGAAGATCGGCGGCACGGTCCACCTCGCCGTGGGGAGGTCCTACGAGGACGCGGGCGGAAAGAACATCTCGGCCATCCACTGGGACATGATAAAGGACCTGAGGAAGAACGGGGCCATCTACCTGGACGGCAAGGCGATACAGAAGAACGGCAAATTCCTGATATAAAAGTCCGCGCGCGGAATCCCCAACCCGGTCCATTGCGGGGACCCCCTTTTTTAAGGGTGAAAGGCGTTGAAATCCCTTGACACTCCTTTTTACAGAAGATATTATCAATTTCGTTTTTTAAGGCAGTTTTTGGCGGAGAGAAAACCCCGATGGACGAGATAGTCGCCAGGTCATTCAAGGAAAGCGTCAAGGCGAAAGAGAAGTTCTTCACGAAGAAGAATACCAACCTTGTGGTCGAGGCCGCCGAGATGATAGTTGAGTCCTTCAAGGCCGGCGGGAAGCTCCTTCTCGTGGGCAACGGCGGCTCCGCGGCCGACTCCCAGCACATCGCCGCCGAGTTCATAAACAGGTTCGAGATAGAAAGGCCTCCGCTCCCCGCGCTCGCCCTTACCACCGACACCTCCGACATAACGAGCATAGGGAACGACTACTCCTTTGACCAGATATTCTCTAAGCAGATAAGGGCGCTCGGCAAGGAAAGAGACGTCCTCCTGGCCATATCCACGAGCGGCAATTCGCAGAACGTCATGAAGGCCATCGAGGCGGCGAAGGCCATCGGCATGAAGACCGTCGCCCTCACCGGGAAAAACGGCGGCCTGATGGCCGGAAAGACCGACATACTCCTTAACGTGGAGGCCAAGGCGACCCCCCGGATACAGGAGGTCCATATAACCATAGCCCACATCCTCTGCGAGCTGGTCGACCATATGCTCTTCCAAAAAGTCTAGTGATTCTATCCTTGATGCCCGGTAAAAGATGAAGTTCAAACCCCTCTCCTCAAAAGGCCTCAGGACCTATTCGATAAAGGATAGAAAAAGCAAGGTCAAGGTGGAAGACTTCGCCTCACTCCCACCCGCGGGCCTGAGCTTCAATGATTTCCTTGAAAGCCTCCCCAACATACTCGCGGCAAAGGACCTCAAGTCCGTAGTCTCGGCCGTCCTCACGGCCCATAAGAATAAAAAAACCGTCGCGCTCGGCATCGGCGCGCACGTAATCAAGGTGGGCCTTAGCCCCCTCATAATCGACCTGATGGAAAGGGGCGTGGTAAGCTCGGTCGCCATGAACGGCGCCGGGGTCGTCCACGACTTCGAGGTCGCCTTCGCGGGCGTCACGTCCGAGGACGTCGATAAGGAGCTCGGGGCGGGCGCCTTCGGCATGGCCGAAGAGACCGGACGGCTGCTGAACAGGGCGATAAAAAGGGGCGCGAAGACCGGCCTTGGCAGGGCCGTAGGCGAGATGATAGGCAAATCCAATTTCCCCAACAGGGACAAGAGCATACTCGCCGCCGGCTTTAGATTCGACATACCGGTTACGGTCCATGTGGCGCTCGGCACGGACATCCTCCACATACACCCGTCCATGGACGGCGCGGCAACGGGGGCGGCGTCCCTGTACGACTTCAAGCTCTTCGCGTCGGTCGTTGCCTCGCTCGAAGGCGGGGTATACATTAATATCGGCTCGGCCGTGATAATGCCCGAGGTCTTCCTGAAGGCATTGACGCTCGCCCGGAACCTCGGCCACAGGGTCGAGGAGTTCACGACCGTGAACATGGACTTCCTACAGCACTACAGGCCGCTTACGAACGTCGTAAGGAGGCCGACGCTCGGCAAGGGCGCGGGCTACAGGCTCACGGGCCACCACGAGATAATGGTGCCGCTCCTTTACGCGGCCATAATGGAAGGGCTATGAAAAAAAAGGCTTGGTCCGGCAGGTTCTCTAAAGGCACAAACAGGCTCGTTGAGGAGTTTAACGCCTCCATCCCGTTCGATAAGAGGCTCTTCAGGTTCGACATACTCGGCTCGATCGCGCACGCAACCGTGCTCGCCGACGCCGGGATATTAAAGAAGGCAGAGGCCGGGAAGATAATAGCCGGGCTTAAAGCGATTGAAAAAGAGATCGAGGAGGGCAGGTTCAGGCCCTCCATCGAAATGGAAGACATACACATGGCCGTGGAGCAGCGTTTGACCGAGAAGATCGGCCCGCTCGGAGGCAAGCTCCATACCGGGAGGTCGAGGAACGACCAGGTCGCGCTCGACATAAGGCTCTATCTGAAGGACAATATCTACGAGCTAATATGGCTCGTCCATGAGCTTAAGAGGGCGGTCGTCGATGTGGCCGGGGAGAACATCGATACCATAATGCCGGGATATACGCACCTGCAGAGGGCCCAGCCCGTGCTCCTCGCCCACCACCTCCTTGCCTACTACGAGATGCTCAAAAGGGATACCGGCAGGCTCTTCGACTGCCTTGACAGGACGGATGAGATGCCGCTCGGGGCCGGGGCGCTGGCAGGCAGCCCCTATAACCTCAACAGGAAACTGACGGCAAGGCTCCTGGGCTTTGCGAGAGTCACCGAGAACAGCCTCGACTCCGTAAGCGACAGGGACTTCATAATAGAGTTCCTCGCCGCCTCCTCGATACTCATGATGCACCTGTCCAGGCTTTCGGAGGAGCTTATACTCTGGTCTTCGCAGGAGTTCGGGTTCATAGAGCTGTCCGACGCCTTCTCGACAGGGTCGTCCATCATGCCGCAGAAGAAAAACCCGGACGTGGCGGAGCTTACGAGGGGCAAGACAGGCAGGGTCTACGGCAACCTCCTTACGCTCCTTACGGCAATGAAGGCCCTGCCGCTGGCGTACAACAAGGACATGCAGGAGGATAAAGAGCCTCTTTTCGATACAATTGACACCCTTAAGATAATACTAAAGGTCTTCCCGCCGATGCTCAGGACCATGAAGGTTAAAAAGGACGCCATGCTCAGGGCAACTGGCGCGGGCTTCCTTAACGCCACTGACGCAGCCGATTACCTCACAAGAAAGGGCGTGCCTTTCAGGGAGGCGCACAGGATAGCCGGGGAGGCGGTCGCCTTCTGCATAAAAAAGAAGATCACTCTCGAAGACCTTGACATTGCCGACTGGCAAAGGTTCTCAAGGCTCTTCGGCCCGGATATAAAGAAGGCCGTCGCCATAAAAAACTCCCTCAATACGAGGAGGATATACGGCGGCACCGCGGCCTCCACGGTAAAGAAGCGGCTCAAGGAGGTAAAGGCCGAGGTGAAGAAAGGCTGCTGCTGATGCGTAGAAATATCGTATTCTTTCTCCTCTGCGCCCTCGTCTTTATAGCAACGGGCTGCGGCAAGAAAGGCCCGCCCATGCCGCCGGACGAGGCAAAGGGGTTTACACGGAGTGCGAGTAGATGAACCCCCGGCAAGATAATCCCCCCAGCCCCCTTTAGAAAAGGGGGAGTATAGATTTAATCTTTTAAAAAAACCCCTGGGCATAGGGCGTAGCGACCGTAGGGATGGGGGAGGGGCGGGCGAGCGGGGCGGAAGGCGTATTTCGAGGAAGGTTCGGTGGGCTCGCCCGCGGCAGGAGGCTGTAGGGAGCCGAGCCCTATGCCCGAAAGCGCATGGCAATGCGCAAAAAGGCCTTCAGTAAAAACGCGGCGAAGAGGGCATACTATTTTCCTCATCTATTTTGTTTCAAAGTAAACGGCTCTTATTGTAAAATATATGGATTATTCAGCGTAAGCTGCTTGGGAGGGTCTTAAGGAGATGCATTTTTTCGGGTACAGGGGGAGCAACTTCTACGCCGAGGGCGTGCCTGTGCAAAAGATAATAAAAGAGTGCGGCACCCCCGTCTACATCTACAGCTCGAAGACCTTGAAGAGGCACTATGAGGCTTACGGCGCGGCGTTCGCGAAGGTGCCGCACCTTATATGCTACTCGATAAAGGCGAACTCCAATATCGCGGTCTTGAAGACCTTCGCCAATGAAGGCAGCGGCTTCGACATCGTCTCCGGCGGCGAGCTCTTCAGGGCTCTGAAGGCGGGCGCCGAGCCTAAAAAGATAGTCTTCTCCGGCGTGGGCAAGAGGGACGACGAGATAGAGTTCGCCTTAAAAAAAGGCATACTCATGTTCAACGTGGAGTCCCCCGAGGAGCTTGCCGCGATAAACAGGATAGCCCGCAGGCTCAGGAAAAAGGCCGCAATAGCCATAAGGGTCAACCCCGACGTTGACCCGAAGACTCACCCGTATATATCGACGGGGCTCAAGAAGAACAAATTCGGCATAGAGACCGCCCAGGCCCTGAAGGAATACATTAACGCGAAGAACAACTTGAGGAACTTGACCCCCATCGGGGTCGACTGCCACATAGGCTCGCAGATAACGAAGATAGAGCCTTTCATCGACGCGCTGGCAAAGACAAGGGAGCTTTTAAAGACTCTCAGAAGCGAGGGCATAGACATACAGTACCTCGACATGGGCGGCGGGCTCGGGATAACCTACGACACAGAGGCCCCGCCGCACCCGAGCAAGTACGGAGAGGCCGTCATCGACGGGACAAGGGGGCTCGGCGTTACTCTCATATTCGAGCCAGGCAGGTCGATGGTCGGCAACGCCGGAATCCTCGCCACAAAGGTCCTGTACACGAAAAAGGGCTCGGAGAAGAACTTTATCATCGTGGACGCGGCGATGAACGACCTCGCGAGACCCAGCCTGTACGGCTCATACCACGCCATAAAGGCCGTGAAGGAGAGCCACGGTGAAGAGATAACCGCCGACGTGGTCGGCCCGATATGCGAAAGCGGGGACTTCCTCGCGAAGGACAGGATACTCCCGTCCGTAAAGTCCGGGGACTGCCTCGCCGTCATGTCCGCCGGGGCCTACGGCTTTTCGATGTCGAGCAACTATAACGCGAGGCCGAGGGCGGCCGAGGTGATGGTCGACGGCAGGGAGTTTCACGTAGTAAGGGAGCGCGAGAGCCTTGCGGACCTTATAAGGGGCGAGAGGCTGGTACCAGAGGGCAGGCGGAGGAGGAAGTAGCCATACACCATGAAGATCGACTTCACCAAGATGCACGGGCTGGGCAACGACTTTATCGTCCTCGACTCCCGCGGCAAGGATATAAGGAACCTCCCCAAACTGCTAAGGCGGCTATCTGACAGGAGGTTCGGCATAGGCTTTGACCAGGCCCTTATCCTCAAGTCCTCGAAGAGGGCGGATTTCAGGATGGACATATACAATAACGACGGCGGACAGGTCGAGATGTGCGGCAACGGCATCAGGTGCCTTGCGAGCTACATATGGAAAAGAGGGCTTTCGAGGAAAAAGGCGCTCGACATAGAGACGCTTGCAGGCGTAATACGCCCCGCTAAAGACGGCGCTCTCGTCCGCGTGGACATGGGAGTGCCTGAGCTCGAGGGCAAGCTCATCCCCACGGTGCGCGAAGGCAGGATAATCGACCTGCCCCTTGCCATAAACGACACGGCCTTCGATATAACCTGCGTATCGATGGGCAACCCCCACTGCGTCATACTCGTCGACGACGTCGATTCTTTCCCCGTGGGGAAGTACGGGCCCCTGATAGAGGTGAACAAGTTCTTCCCCAAAAAGACTAACGTGGAGTTCATAGAGGTGCTGAACAGCAGGCGCATAAAGATGCGCGTGTGGGAGCGCGGCGCGGGCGAAACGCTTGCCTGCGGCACGGGCGCAACCGCCGCCGCCGTGGCGTCGAACCTGAAGGGGTTGACGGGCAATAAAGTGTCAGTGCTCCTCAAAGGCGGTATACTTGGCATAGAGCTTGCGAAAGACGGCCACGCCTACATGACCGGCCCCGCTGCAGAGGTCTTTACGGGGTCTTTCGAGGTCTGAGGCCAGGGGCCGCATTATAAGGAGGCAAAGAGATGTTCACAGGTTCCATTACCGCCCTTGTCACGCCCTTCAGGGACGGTAATATAGATGAAGAGGGGCTAAAAAGGCTGATCGAGTTCCAGATAGCCGGGGGCACCAGCGGGGTAGTCCCCTGCGGCACCACCGGGGAGTCCGCCACCCTCTCATACGAGGAGCATAACAGGGTAATAGAGCTTACCATAGAGGCCTCGGCAAAGAGGGTCCCGGTGATAGCCGGTACCGGCTCCAACTCGACCGCCGAGACCATAGCGCTTACGAAACACGCGAAGAAGGCCGGGGCGGACGCCGCGCTCCTTATAACCCCGTATTACAACAAGCCGACACAGTCCGGCCTTTACGAGCACTACAGGAAGGTCGCCGAGGCCGTCGATATCCCCATCATCCTCTACAACGTCCCGGGGCGCACCAGCGTGAACATGCTCCCGGAGACGGTCGCGAGACTGTCAGAGATAAAAAACATTATCGGGATAAAGGAGGCGACCGGGGACCTCAAGCAGGTAAGCGAGGTTATAGAGCTCTCCAGGGACGGGTTCATCGTCCTTTCAGGGGACGACTTCACGACCCTGCCGCTATTGTCCATCGGCGGGCACGGGGTCATATCCGTTACCTCGAACATAATGCCCGGCGAGATGTCCGGCATGGTCAGGAGCTATTTCGCGGGCGACATGAAAGAGGCCAGGAGGCTCCACTTCAGGCTGCAGGCGCTCCACCGCGCGATGTTCATGGAGACGAACCCCATACCGGTTAAGACCGCGCTCGCGGTCATGGGCATGGTGGGCGAGGAGTTCAGGCTCCCCCTTACAAGGATGTCGGAAGCTAACAGGGCGAAGCTTATAACGGTGCTTAAGGCGTACGGACTCGGCGTAAGGAGCTAAAGATGATAAACGCGGCGGTAACGGGCGCGGCAGGCAGGATGGGCACGGCCATAATAAACGCGCTTGCGGGCAATGCGGGGATACAGCTCTCCGGCGCCCTTGAGAGGGAGGACTCCCCGTCGCTCGGCAAGGACGCGGGAGAGGCCGCCGGCAGGGGCAAAATAGGGGTGAAAATCACCTCCGACCGGGCAAAGGCCTTCAAAAAGGCCGACGTAATAATAGATTTCTCCACGCCGGACGCGTCGATGAAGGTCCTGGAGGACGCGGTCGAGCTGGGGAAGGCCGTGGTTATCGGCACCACGGGCTTTTCCATGCATCAGAGGGAGCTTATAAAAGAGCTTACCGCGAAGGCCCGCGTGGTCATGGCCCCTAACATGAGCATAGGGGTAAACCTCCTTTTAAAGCTCGTCGCGCAGGCTTCCATGGTCCTCGGATTAGATTATGACATTGAGATAATCGAGGCCCACCACAGGCACAAGAAGGACTCCCCCTCGGGCACCGCTATAAGGATAGCCGAGGTCATAGCAACGACCCTTAAAAGGGACCTGGAGAAGGTCGCCGTCTACGAGAGGAAAGGCATAGTAGGGGAGAGAAGGCCCGAGGAGATAGGGATGCAGAGTATCCGGGCGGGCGACATAGTCGGCGACCATACGGTACTTTTCGGCGGCATTGGGGAGCGGATCGAGCTTACGCACAGGGCGTCTTCGAGGGACACCTTCGCGATGGGCGCTGTCAAGGCGGCCGTCTGGGTCGTGGACAGGCCGAACGGGCTCTACGACATGCAGGACGTGCTCGGCATAAAATAGCAGGGTGCTCAAAAAGCCCAATCTGCGGCGTCGTGCGCTTTTTGGCAGCCTGTATGGGTATGCCAGCCGCAATCCCGCTTTAGCGGGTCAAGGCTGGCAAATAAAAATGATTTTCCTTGCCATCAAATTCTTTGCCATTCATGGCGGAGAATTTTCATGTGATTTTGAGTTTTTCAGCAATCTGATAGATCTTTGACTTTAAAAGCCCCCTTTCAGGGCAGATTAAAGAGACAGGAGAAGAGATGATAAAAAGGATATCGCTGGTAATGGCATTTACGCTCGCATGCGCCTTTTCGGCCTTCGCGGCCGACACGGCCTCGGCCTTCCAGGGGCCGGGCTGCATGGGCAAGTGCACCGACTGCCACAGCCTCACGAAAGAGGACGCGTCGAAGCTGCTGAAGGCCGATAAGTTCAAGGCGAGCATCAGGGATATAAGGATGAGCCCGGTCAAGGGCCTCTGGGAGGTAGAGGTCACGCAGGGCGACAAGGTCTTCGTGGTGTATATGGACTTCGCCAAGAAGTTCCTCGTCGAGGGCAAGTTCACCGCGCTCGAACAGCTCGGCGAGAGCGCGCCTTTAAAGAAGGTCGACTTGAAGAAGGTCCCTCTTGAGAACGCGGTCGTCATCGGGAGCGCCTCAGCCCAGAAAAAGGTCATAGTCTTCGACGACCCCGACTGCCCCTACTGCGCCAAGCTCCACGAGGAGATAAAAAAGATAACCGATAAGAGGAAGGACATAGTCTTCTACATAAAGATGTACCCGCTTCCCATACACCCGGGGGCTTACGAGAAGAGCAAATCGATCGTCTGCGCGAAGTCCGAGAAGCTCCTCGACGACGCCTTTTCAGGCAAGAAGCTCCCCAAGGCCGAATGCGAGACGAAGGAGATCGACGAGAACATAAAGCTCGCCGAGGAGCTTGGCGTAAGGGGCACCCCCGCCATAATCCTGCCCGACTCAAGGCTTGTGCCAGGGTACCTGCCCGCTGACGCGCTGCTCGGCCTCATCGACAACCCGCAATAATCTCACGTTAATTCCTTTCGCCCCCCTGGAAACAGGGGGGCGAAAAAACTCCTTAAAAACAATACGTTCTAATCGGGATTTAAAAAAAAGTGACTTATTGACTTGACTTTTAAACCCATAAATTATATTTAGAAGCTGTTTGTCATTAAGAATTGATTTAAGGACAGGTGTCACAGGGATGTGAATGGGAGAAGCGGGGCTTAAATGGAGCCGGCGGGGGGAATCGAACCCCCGACCTACTGATTACGAATCAGTTGCTCTACCCCTGAGCTACGCCGGCGCATAAAAGGCATCGGGGCTTTTCGGGAAAAGCCCCACTGTTTAAAATATGATAAAGGCTCTGTTTTTGTCAAGCTGTTTCGCTATGCGGGGCCTCAATTGACGAAGATAACGCAGCAGATGGACTTTTTCAGCAGCCTGGTAAAAAACACTACGAAAGTTGGCCACCAATGAGCACGCTTGAGATAAGGACCAATGTCATGAAGAATAAAGTCCTTATAATCGACGACAACCTGACGAACAAGGCCATACTCGAGGACATACTCACCTCGAACGGGTATGAGACGAAGTTCGCGCAGGACGGGGGCGAGGGGCTAAGGATTATATCGGACTGGAACCCGTCGGTCATTCTCCTCGACCTCATCATGCCCGGCATGGACGGCAGGAAGGTCTGCAGGGAGATAAGGGAGATGAAGCTCCCTTCCAGGCCTTCTATAATAATCGTCTCGATGCAGGGCGACAAGGACACCATAGTAAGCACCCTGTCCGACGGCGCGGACGATTTCATAGTAAAGCCCATAAACGAGGCCGAGCTCATAGCGAGGGTCAAGGCCCAGCTCAGGATAAGCGACTTCTACAGGCAGATAGGGGAGGATAAGCGTAACCTCGAGTCGATACTGGCCATAACGAGCGCCATGTCGGCCACGCTCGACCCCTCCGAGGTGCTAAATACCATAGTAACCAAGGTCGCGGGCGTCACCGATGCCGTTCGCTGCTCCATCGTCCTCATAGTGAAGGACGACGAGGGGTATGTCCTTGCCTCTCACGAGGACCCCTCTGTAAAGGAGCTCAAGCTGGACCTCTCTAACTACCCCGAGATAAGGCAGGTCATAAATACCAAGAGCCCGCTGGCCGTCGAGGATATAATGAACAACCCTATAATGTCCGTTGTAAAGGACAAGGTCCGGGGGCTCGGGGACATGAGCCTTTTGATAGTGCCTATAGTCTTCAACGACGAGGTGCTCGGGACGCTTTTCTTAAGGACAAAGAGGAGGGAGCAGGGTTTCAGCCAGAAAGAGGTCGATTTCTGCAGGATAGTCGCGAACTCCTCTTTCCACGCGTTGAAGAACGCGCGGCTTTTCGAGAAGGTCAGCAGGGAGAAGGACTACCTCAAAGAGATAGCCGTAAAGGACCAGCTCACATCCCTTTACAACCATAACTTCTTCTACTCGAGGCTCGATGAGGAGTTCGAGAGGGCCGTAAGGTATGAAACGCCTCTCTCCCTCATAATGATGGACATAGACAACTTCAAAAACATAAACGACACATACGGCCACAGGATCGGGGACATAGTCCTTAAAGAGATCGCCGCCATGATAAGAAGGGGCGTCAGGAAGACCGACATAGTGGCGCGCTACGGCGGGGAGGAGTTCGCCGTGGTCCTTCCGCACACGCTCCTCAAGGGCGCGGTCGATGAGGCCGAAAGGATAAGGGAGCTTATAGAGAGCCACGCTTACGCCGGGCTCGTCAATAACAGGATAACGATGAGCTTCGGGGTCGCCTCCTATCCCCAGAAAGGCGCTATGAACTCGGGCGACCTCGTCAACCACGCCGACGACGCACTGTACAAGGCGAAGTGGAGCGGCAAAAATTGCGTCAAGGTGGCGGAGGGATAGGGAAAGAGACTTCGATAAAAAAGGAAAAGGGCGGGCCGAAGGCCCGCCTTTTTTTATCTTGTCATCTTTACGCGGGTTCAGGTTGCAAACCTGAACCCGCGGCGAAAGACATTTATTACGTTCGCCCATCAATCTTTATCGCGCATAGGCTCCCGCACATCGTACACACGTCCGAATCCTCGGGCAAGCTGGTGTCCCTCAAAGAACGCGCCCTCTTCGGGTCTATCGATAGCCTTATCTGCTCGTCCCAGTCGAGCGCCTTCCGCGCCTTCGCAAGCCTTATGTCAGCCTCCATCGCGCCTTTCGCCTTCTTGGCTATGTCTCCTGCATGGGCCGCTATGCGTGAGGCTATGACGCCCTCTTTAACGTCCTCGACGGTCGGAAGCCTCAGGTGCTCGCTCGGGGTGACGTAGCAGAGGAAGTCCGCTCCGGCCGAGGCGGCTATGGCGCCGCCTATGGCAGAGGTTATGTGGTCGTAGCCGGGCGCGACGTCCGTCACCAGCGGCCCGAGCACATAGAAAGGCGCGCCGTTGCAGAGCCTTTTTTGAAGGAGAATGTTCGCCTCTATCTGGTCTATGGGCACGTGCCCCGGCCCCTCTATCATGACCTGCACGCCCTCGTCGAAGGCCCTTTTCGCAAGCTCACCGAGGATTATAAGCTCCTCCACCTGCCCCCTGTCGGTAGCGTCGGCCAGGCACCCGGGCCGCAGGCCGTCGCCGAGGCTCAGGACGAGGTCGTACCTCTTGGCTATCTTCAAAAGGCGCGGGAACTCGTCGAAGAGCGGGTTCTCCTTCTTGTTGAACCTCATCCATTCTGCGGTGAGCGCCCCTCCCCTGCTGACTATGCCCATGATGCGGCCCTGCTTTTTTACCCTCTCCACCGACCTCTGCGTAACGCCGCAATGGACGGTCACGAAGTCGACGCCGTCCTCGGCGTGGGCCTCGATTGAGGCGAATATCTCGTCAGAGGTAAGCTCAACGAAAGACTTCCCCCTCTTCCTCGCGTCGTACGCCGCCTGGTAGATGGGCACCGTGCCGATGGGCACGGTGGAAGCGTCCATTACCGCTTTTCTGATGGCGTTCAGGTCGCCGCCCGTGGAGAGGTCCATGACCGCGTCTGCCCCGGCCTCTATCGCTACTTTTAGCTTTTCAAGCTCCTCTTTTACGTCTACCCTGTCCTGCGAGGAGCCGATATTCGCGTTCACCTTGGTCTTCAGGCCCCTGCCCACGGCAAGGCCGTCGATCTTCCTGTGGAGGAGGTTCTTGGTTATTATTATAACCCCCTCCTCGATGCCTTTCCGTATCTGCTCTGGCTCAACGCCCTCGAAGAGCGCGGCCTTTTTCATCTCTTCCGTGATCATGCCCTTGCGGGCTGATTCAAGCTGGGTCATAATCTCTCCATTTCAGGCTGCTCAAAAAATCCATCTGCTTCGTTGGCATCAAAGCTCGTAATTGCGACGTACGAAAAAAGTACGTCTCATTCCTCGCTTCTTGACGCCTCGCATCTGGAGCTTTTTGAGCAGCCTGAGTTCTGTTAGACAGCTCTCAAACGCTCGAACTCTTTGACAAGCTGCTCCGCGCTTTTTCTTATATCCCTGCTGCCGAGTATAGAGGATATGACCGCGACGCCTCCGGCCCCGGCGGCAACGGCGTCTTTCATATTCTCCCTTTTTATCCCGCCGATGGCGTATACGGGTATATTGAGCCTGCCGCACGCCTCTTTCAAAAGGCCTGTGCCCACAGGCTCTCCGTAACGGGCCTTGGAGGCCGTATGGAATACCGGGCCGAAGGTGACAAAGTCGGCCCCCTGCTGCTCCGCCGCCTCAGCCTCTTTAATCGAATGGGCCGACACTCCAATGAGCATCTTCTTTCCAAGGGCCTTACGCGCGTCAACCGGTGAAAAACTATTTTGCCCGAGGTGTACGCCGTCAGCGCCGGATAGTAGCGCTATATCGACCCTGTCGTTTATGAAGAGCCTGGCCCCGGACTCCGCTGTCTTTGCCCTGAGCCTTTTAGCGAGCGTTAGTATCTCTTTGGCGCTCAGGTCCTTCTCCCTCAGTTGGACGAGCCTGACCCCGCCCTCCAGCGCGCTTTCAACGGCCATTACGATATCATCGACAAGCCTTCTGTCTGTCACGAGATAGACCGGCATCTTTACTATGCCCTTTTAGCCGGAGGGACCCAGAGCCTTTTGTTTATTATAAAGGCCGCGGCTACGATGGCTATGGTAACGCTTACAAGCTGGGCTACCCGTATTGGGCCGAGCATGAGGCTGTCAGCCCTGAACCCTTCTACGATGAACCTGCCGGTCGAATAGAGCGCGATATAGGAAGCGAATATGAAGCCGTCTTTGTGCTCTTTTTTCCTCAGCCCGAACCAGAGAAGGCAGAATATCAGGAAGTTTATCGTCAGCTCATAGAGCATTGTCGGGTGGAGGGGCGTATTGGGGAACTCGGCCCCGGCGATCGACCCCGGGGGAAAGACTATGCCCCAGGGCATGTCCGTGGGCCTGCCGTGGGCGTCCCCGTTCATGAAGTTGCCGAACCTGCCGAAGGCCTGCCCGAGTATTATGGCCGGCGCCACGGCGTCGGCCATCCTCCAGAATTTCACATCCCGCCTTTTAAGGTAGAACCAGGCTACAAGCAGCCCGCCTATCATTCCCCCGTGTATCGCGAGCCCGCCGTGCCATACCGCGGGTATCTCAACCGGGTTGGCGAGGTAATAGCCGAGGTTGAATACCACGTAATAGGCCCTCGCCGCGACAACGCCGCCTATCACCGTCCAGATGATGAAGTTCATCACGTCGTCATCCGTCATGCGGATACCCTTCCTCTTCACCTCGCTTTTGATGAGATAGCTCCCCGTAAGGATGGCTATCACATACATGAGCCCGTAGAACCTTATCTCTATCGGGCCCCATTTGAAGAGTATCGGGTGCAATTATATTCTCCTGCAGGTTGCTGAGCCGTTATCCTATAAGCCCGGTAATCGGGCTTGACGCCGTGGCGTAGAGCTTTTTAGGAATCCTGCCGGCAAGGTACGCGAGCCTCCCGGCCTCCACCGCGAGGTTCATGGCCCTTGCCATCGATACCGGGTCCTTTGCCCCGGCTATCCCGGTATTCATGAGTATCCCGTGGCAGCCGAGCTCCATGGCTATGGCCGCGTCAGAGGCCGTGCCCACGCCCGCGTCCACGATCACCGGCACCTTAATCGTCTCGAGTATTATCCTGATGTTATGCGGGTTCCTTATGCCGAGCCCGGAGCCGATAGGGGCCGCCAGGGGCATAACAGCCGCGCACCCGGCGTCTTCGAGCTTCTTAGCCATTATCGGGTCGTCGTTGGTGTAAGGGAGTATCGTGAAACCCTCTTTGACGAGGACCTTCACCGCCTGCAGGAGCGCCTCGTTGTCCGGGAAGAGAGTCTTTTCATCGCCCAGGACCTCGAGCTTGACGAGCTCGGTTTCGAGGGCCTCCCTCGCGAGCCGGGCTGTCCTTATCGCGTCCTCCGCCGTGTAGCAGCCGGCGGTATTCGGCAGCAGAGTGTATCTCTTCAGGTCTATATGGTCGAGGAGCGATTCACCCGTGCGGTCAAGGTTTACGCGCCTTACGGCAACTGTCACGACCTCGGCCCCGGACGCCTCGAGCGCCTTTTTCATGACTTCATTAGTGGGGTACTTGCCGGTGCCTACCATCAGGCGGGACCTGAAAACCCTTTTACCTATCTTCAATGCGTCTGACATAAAAATATTCTCCTTTGTTCATCTACCGGCTGCCTACCCGCCGCCGGTCATCTTCACTATCTCCACGGTGTCCCCGTCCTTGAGCATCGTGTTATTGTAGAGCCTCTTGGGGATTATCCCCCTGTTGAGGTCTACTGCCATGCCCTCGGGCTTTATCTTAAGCTCGTTCAGGACGTCTTCTATGGTGAAGCCGTCCTTGAAGTATTTTTCTTCTCCGTTTACGCGTATTATCATTTTAAAAAAAGAGGTCCCTCCCGCCTTCTTCAAGTTCTTTTAACTTTCTTATGAGCGCGTCTTTAAGCGCCTGGTCTTTGACTTCCTTAAGCCCCTCCTCCAAAGACCTCTCCACCGCCTCCCTCGAGCCGTTCTTGATGTGGTCGAGGAGGTACTCCTTCAGGGTCAATATGGCGTTAGCCTGGCAGAGCCTGCCCATCTCCCCGGCTATCGTCTTTTCCGTGAACTCATGGCCGACCCTGCCCACCCTGTAGCAGGTCGTGCAAAGGCTCGGCAGGTACCCCTCGTCTATGACCGACCTTATGACCTCGGGCAAAGACCTCTTGTCATTCGTGGAGAACTGTTCGAGGCCCTCGCCTTCGGTATAGCCGCCGGGGTTCGTGCGGGACGCCGCGCTCAACTGAGTCGCGCCAACGTGCATGAGCCTGTTCCTTAAAGATGCCCCTTCCCTCGTGGATACGACAACGCCTGCCGAAGGGACGCTCAAGCGCAAGACAGCGACTATCTTTTTAAGCTCCTCGTCGGACACGGGGCAAGGGACCTCGCTCAACCCGGCCTGCGCCGGACGGAGCCTCGGTATTGATATCGTATGCGCGTGAGCGCCGAACTCGTCGTAGAGGTGGCGCGAGTGGGCTATGGCCGAGAGGCTGTCGAACCTGTAGTCGTACAACCCCAAAAGCGGGCCTATGCCGACGTCGCCGAACCCGGCGGACATTGCCCTGTCCATCACCTCGATACGGAAGTCATAGTCCTTTTTCATGCCCCACGGGTGCATCTTCTCGTAGGTCGGCCTGTGGTACGTCTCCTGGAACGCCTGGTAGACCCCGGCGCCGGAACCTTTCAACGCCTTCAGCGACTCCGTGTCCATCGGGGGGGCGTTCACATGGACTATCCTTATCCCGGTATTTTCGTATATAGCCCTTACGCACGAGATTATATAATCGAGCCCGTAGCGGGGGTCCTCGCCCGTTACCAGCAGGACCCTTTTAAAGCCCATCTCCTCGAGCGAACGCGCTTCTTTTATTGTCTGGGGCACATCAAGCGCCTTACGGGGGAATTCCCTGTTGGCGCTCCTGAACCCGCAGTAGACGCAGCCGTTGGTGCAGTGGTTGGAAAGGTACAGGGGCGCGAAGAGGACGACCCTCTTGCCGAATACGCGCTCCTTCACCTCTCCGGCCTTTTTAAAGACGGCGTTCAGTATATCGGGGGCCTCGATGGTGATGAGGGCCGCGGAGTCCTCTATGCCGAGCCCCTTGCACGCTCCGGCCTTTTCGAGTATCCGCGCTACTTTCCCGGCGGAGGGTTGAGGCCCCTGGAGGAGGGATTCTATTATTCGAGTGTCTACGACCATTTTAGTCCAATAGGATGTTGAAAAAGTCCATCCATGGATTGCTTTAGCAGACTGTTTTTCAACAGCCTGCTAAATAAAAAAGCCGCCCTGACCGGGGCGGCTGAAATAGCATGGGAGAGTTTGAAAAAATTTTATTTCAGACGCTTCCCTACGCTGGCATTACCCAGATCAGGTCGTTAGGGTCTTCTCGTTACCGAGAACTCTCAGTCCCTGCGGACTCCCCTAGCGCTAATGGTATAACAATACCAGCCTGAAGTGCCGTAGTCAAGGGTTTTAGGCGGATTCCCGGAATAGAGAAAACGGCGGACGAATAGATGAAGGGGGGATAGACGGTTCTTTAAAGCCTTTGATCGGGTCGTTTCAGATGAGCTTGCTCGCGGAGATTATCGTATCCGCAATCTCGCGCATCTTCTTGTTCTCTTTCTGGGAGTGGGTCTGGAGGAGCTTGAAGGCGTCTTCCTCGGAGATGTTGCACCGCTTCATGAGGATGCCCTTTGCGCGCTCGACGAGCTTCCTGGTCTCGATGGCGTCCTTGAGGTCATTGACCTCCACCTTGAGACTCTTGAACTCCTCGTACCTTGCAAGGGCGAGCTTTATGGCGGGCTCGAGCTGCTTTTTAGTGACGGGCTTGACCAGGTAGGCGAATACCCCGGCCTCTATGGCCTTCAAGGCCATCTCATCAGAGGAAAGGCCGGTTATGAGTATTATGGGGACGGGCCCTTTGTCGCTAATGACCCTCGCGGCGTCGATGCCGTCCATCTCCGGCATCTTTATGTCCATTATCACGAGGTTCGGGCCCAGCTCAGCCGCGGCGTCCACGGCCGCCTGCCCGTTCGATACCGCCGCGATCACCTCATAGCCCAAAAGCTCAAGCTGGTTTTTTAAGAAGAGCCTTGTCTTGGAATTGTCTTCCGCGATCAGTACTTTATTGTTCGGCTTCTGTGTCAACGATGCCTTCATGACAGGTATAGCCCTCATGACTATTTCTGGTAAGGATAATATATTAAATGCATGTAGTCAATATATTTTTAAGGGGCTGAATTTGAACGGAAAACCAGTTGCCCCGTTATCCATTTTCCCCGTCTCGTCAGGGTTATTTTATTCGCCGGAGATTAAAGGATTATTAGACGCACTCTTTGGGCGAAAGACAGCCTTTAAAAACATATCGGCCAGGATTACGAATACTGTAAAAAATCCGAGCGAGGGAAGATAAAGCCTGTGCTCGTAGATCACGTCTATAATCGGTATAAAGCTCGAAGTAGGCGAAAGTATTATGAAAAACCACAGGATAAAAAAGGAGATAAGCCTCTTTTCAGCCCCTCCCCTCTCCCCCGCCTCTTTCATTGACTTGAAGTAAAGGTATATCCCCAGGCCGATAATAAAAAGGATGATAAAAAGGGAGGCTATGGGCGGGAGCATCGGGATATTGAGGGCGGCGCCCTTACGCGCTACCGGCGCCTGGAATAGCCCAGTGGCCCTCGGGAAGTCGTAATCGAGGTTCTGGTTCAACGGGACGGCCAGGAGCGTCAGGTAATAGACTACAACGTTGAACTGGGTCAGAAGGTATTCCTTCGGGCTTATGTAAGTCACTTTAAAGCCTGCCGATTCCTCTTTGGGCAGCGCTACGGGGACAGAGGCGTCCGGCCTGGGAGAAATCGTCTCGGCCACCGTCGATTCCTTGCTAACGTCGCCGAACCCTCCGAGCGGCATAACGGTATTCATCGTAAAGAAGACGAAAAGCGCGGCCAGGATTGCGTAAAGCGGCCACCTGCTGGCAAGCCCTTTAACGCTTCCCTTGCTTACGAAAAAGAAATCGTAGAGCAATACCACTGCCGGGACCGTGAAGGTAGTCTCTTTCGAGTAAAAGCCCAGAAGGTATGAAAGGCCCACCAGGCCGTAGAGGATGAGCCTTTTGGGTCCGCTGTCTGAAACGGCGGCCCTGGCGAAAAAGAGCAGGGCCGCGATGTAAAAAAGGCTCGAGAGCGACTCCATACGCTGGATTATGTAGGTAACGGCCTGTGTCTGTATGGGGTGGAGTGCGAATATCAGGGCCGAAAAAAAGGCGATCCTCCGCGCCCAGGCGTCGTCCTTGTCCAGGAGCTTGAACGTGGAGAGCAGGAGCCAGTACGCGAGGAGGGAGTTTATTATGTGTATGGAGAGATTGACCACGTGGTAGCCGGTGACGTCGAGCCCGCCGAGCGCGTAATTCACCGCGAAGCTCAGGTAGGTGACCCCCCTCGTCTGTTTCAACATCCCCGTGCTCAGGGACCTTATAAGGCCGTTCTGGATTATCTGCGGCTGGTCGTCGAATTGGAAGCTTGAATGGAAAGTGTTGGAGTACGCGGCTATCACGAGGAGCCCTATGGCGAGGGCCGCGTAGAAGTGGAAATACGAGCTTGAAAAAAGCCTTCTCACTATTTTTTCCCGCCCGGCATCTTTATGCCCGCCTCCTTGAGCGCGAGCCTTAAAAGGGCGAGCTCCTGCGACACGACCTTGTTCTTCTCATGGAGTATGGAGATGACGACCGAGAAATGGAGCGTTATCAGAAGGACGAATATGAAGGCGACGAGGAAAAGGAGCGACGGCGGATACGCTATCCCGAGCTTCCAAGCTATCCAGTCGAGGAGATCCTTTTTAAGGGAGAGGACCGTTATGACGATGGCGGCCGCGAGCCAGAGGACCGAATACTTCTCCTTCAACAGCCCCCGGCGTATGAAGTCCAGCACAAGCGCGAAAAGCGTTATCGAGCCGAGGATCGCGAATATCTGGAAGTAGTACATCTCCCGCCCTCCGGTTATTTCAGCCGTCCACCTTCTTTACAAGGTCTACCATTATGGCAAGGAGCACCTTCACCATGTAGTAGACGGATTTCACCGGCGTGATGGAGGAGCGCCCCCCCGCCCTCTCATACATCCTTACCGGGACCTCCATTATACTAAATCCCTTTTTGTGAAGCAACACAAGGGCCTCGACCTCGGGGTAGTCGTCGGGGTATCTGGAGCTAAAAAAGGCGATGCAGTCCCTGCCGGCGGCCCTGAAGCCGGAGGTGGTGTCGGTTACCTTCTCCTTTATGACCGTCGATACCACCTTCGAGAATATCGCCATTCCCGCGGACCTCGCAAGCGAGGGCCTGTAGGTGCCCTCCCCGAGGAAACGGGAGCCGACGACAAGGTCGGCCTTTTTATTCAATATCGGCGCTATCAGGTATTTTATCTGGTCCGCCGGGTGCTGGCCGTCTCCGTCCACCTGCACGGCGACCTCGTAGCCCATGAGCCGGGCGTATTTATAGCCTGTCTGCATGGTGGCGCCTATGCCCATGTTGTAGAGATGGTTAAGGACCGTGACGCCGCTATCTTCGGCGATCGAGGCGGTCCTGTCCCTGGAGCCGTCGTTGACGACAAGGATATTCGCCTCCGGGACCTCTTTTTTTACGGAGGAGATGACAGAGCCGATCGTGGCCTCTTCGTTGAAAGCCGGTATTATTACGAGGAGTTTTCCCTTAAGGTCATCCATTTCGGTCCGGCGAAAAAAGCCAAAATTTAAAAAACGCCCGGGGCCAGTAAGGCAGGTAAAGGTAGGCTGGATTCTTAAAAAAATTTTGTATAACGGGAGGGACTCGCCCTCAGTTCGCGGACATCCTGTCCCGCCACTTCGGGTCCGGCCGCCTTCACTTCCGGCCGCATCCATGCGGCCTCATCCTCGCTCCGCTCGGCGTGAAGGCGTCGTTCGAGTCCCGATATCGTACGTCAAATTCAAGTAGACCAGCCTGATGGCTGGTTTTTTTAAATTTGGTGCCGAAGGGGGGACTCGAACCCCCACAGGCTTTCACCCACTAGAACCTGAATCTAGCGCGTCTGCCAATTCCGCCACTTCGGCATGCATCCATAGCCTTACAATTAAACCCTTGAAAAAGGTTTGCTTTCAGGCTATATTCTATCTTTAAAATCCTCTATTTATATTATAATCGGCGCGCAGGCGCTCAATAAATAAAAATATTGTCATAGTAAAAAACCTAAGTCAAGGGAGTTTTTATGAAGTTTTTCATAGATACCGCCAACCTCGAGGAGATAAAGACGGCAGACGAATGGGGGCTTGTGGACGGAGTAACGACCAACCCGTCGCTTATAGCCAGGGAAAAGTGCTCTTTCGAGGAGAGGATAAAGGACATCTGCTCGATAATAGACGGCCCCGTCAGCGCAGAGGCGATAAGCCTCGATTCAAGGGGCATGATAGAGGAGGCACGGAAGCTCTCCGGGATACACAAGAACATCGTCGTAAAGATACCCATGACCCTTGACGGGCTGAGGGCCGTGAAGACCGTCTCGAAAGAGGGGATAAAGACCAACGTCACCCTCGTATTCTCGCCCCTGCAGGCCCTTATGGCCGCCAAGGCTGGCGCCACCTATGTCAGCCCCTTCGTGGGCAGGCTCGACGACATCTCACAGAACGGGATGGAGCTTATAAGCCAGATACTCGACATATACGACAACTACGGGTTCACGTCCGAGGTCATAGTGGCCAGCGTCAGGAACCCGCTCCATGTGCTCGATGCCGCCACGCTCGGCGCGCACGTGGCCACTATACCTTTCAAGGTGCTCGAACAGCTCTCGAAGCACCCGCTGACGGATATCGGGATAGACAGGTTCCTTAAAGACTGGGAGAAGGTGCCCAAGCAGGTCAGGGTATAAGGTCCAGGCTACCTCTAAAAATTAGGAATTTTTTCTGAGGTCAAGGAAGGATGGAAATAAAAAGCGCAGCATATATGTTAATATGTGAGCATTTTTATTTTCGCGCCTGACGCAGAGGTCAGGAAAAAGAACAATTTTTAGAGGTTGCCTACAGCGATTTTTTGATCGATACAGGCTCAATACCGCGGCTAAAGCCGTCTTGCCTTTTTTATTTGTCGAATTTGCACTATAGTTAATTGCAAACTGCCAATAATTTGCAAACTACCGGCCAAAGGCCATACAGGCTTAATTCTCCCTATACAATCAACAGGTGTGTCTCGGTATCTTTGCAAGGCGTAAACCCCCGTCTGTCCCGAGGGCAAAATGGAGCGGAAGCTTACCCTTCTTGTCTGCGTCTTTTCCCTGACGCTGCGCGGGACGGCCTGTGCCATCCCCCCGCTGGTAACGGGGGACGCGCCTGTTGCCGAGAAAAGCCACGTCGAGCTGTATGTCGGCTACCGCTACCAGAAGACCGACGTGGTCGAGCGGCAGGTCCCTTTCACGGAGCTCGTATACGGGCTCTCGGAAAGGCAGGAGATAACCTTCGAAGTACCATATCTCTCAACCGAAGGCTCGCAGGGCTTCGGGGACGCGGTTATAGGGACGAAATACCTTTTTCTTGAGGAAAGGTCTGACAGGCCGGGGGTGGCTGGCTCGTTCGAGGTCAAGCTGGACAACGCCGGCAGGGAAAAGGGGCTGGGCACCGGCGCCCTTGAGTATGAGCTGAGGCTCAGGGCGCAAAAAGAGGTAAGCTGGTTTACGGGCATAGTCAACCTCGGGCATACGTTCGTCGGAGAGCCTGAGGCAAACGGAGTAAGGGTTGAAAAGCGGAACACATGGTTCACCGCCTTTGCCCAGGAGTACGCGATAACCCCGGCGTCAAGGCTCCTGTCTGAAGTATACTACAGGACAAGCGATGAGCCGGGCGGGCCCTACAGGTTAGCGGCGGGAATAGGCTTCAAAACAAGGGTCTCGGATAGCCTTTCCGTGCACTCGTCGGTCGGGAAGAGCCTCAGGGAGGCGAACAGGGGAGGCCCGGGGTTACGGTTCTACGCAGGGTTCAAATACGAATTCCCGGCCGGAAATAATCGTTGAATCTCCCCGCAGCAACTGCGGGGAAGTGTGTTCAGGAGGGAGCAGGAAGTGATAACGCATGTCGTGCTTTTCAAGCTCGCGGATAAAAGCCCGGGTACTATCCGCAAGGTAGAGGAGATGCTCCTTGCCCTGAAGGGCAAGGTCCCACAGGTAAGGTCGATCGAGGTGGGAAAAGACGTGCTCCGCTCGGCAAGGTCCTATGACATCGCGCTTACGGTCAGGTTCGACTCATTAAAGGACCTGGAGGCATACCAGGTCCACCCTGACCACAGGGAGGCGGCGGACTATATAGCGAAAGTGAGGGAGGCGATTGCGGTAGTAGATTATGAAAGCGCTTGATTGGCGCTTAAAGATAATAAAGGAAGTTTCGCATTTCGAGCGGCCATTAATAAAAGGCCTCAACAACAATATGGATACCTCTAAAAATCAGGAAAAAGAACAATTTTTAGAGGCATCTTTCAAACAGAAAAGGAAACAATTTGCAGGATACGGAAAAGAAGATACTGGAGTTCATGAAAGAGGTCTCGTACAGGCCCATGTCGTTCAAGGAGCTTGTGCGCGCCTTCGAGGTGGAAAAGGAAGAGAGGGACAGGTTCAAAAGGCTCCTCAAGGGGCTGATTAACCAGGGTACCCTGATAAAGATACGCGGGGGCAGGTACGGCCTGCCCTCGAAGATGAACCTCGTCACGGGCGAGCTTTCCTGCCACCGAGACGGGTTCGGGTTCGTCCGTCCCGAGGAGGGCGGAGAGGACGTCTTCATAAACCCGCGGAAGCTCGGCGGGGCCATGCACGGGGATACGGTCGTGGCGAGGGTCGACGGGCAAAAGGGGGGCGGGAAGAGGGAAGGCGGCATCATCCGGGTCGTAAAGCGCGCGCATAAGCTCGTCGTCGGCAGGTTCGAGAAAGGCAAGGGCTTCGGCGTGGTCATACCGTCGGACGAGCGGATACTCGATAAGATAATAATACCCCCCTCCGAGATGAAAGGCGCGCCCGAGGGCGTCATAGTCACGGCCGAGATAACGAGGTGGCCGGCCAGGAACATCTCGCCGGCCGGCAA
The DNA here is from genome assembly GCA_016219015.1 of Deltaproteobacteria bacterium. Classification (GTDB taxonomy): domain Bacteria; phylum Desulfobacterota; class GWC2-55-46; order GWC2-55-46; family GWC2-55-46; genus JACRCL01. Next base: position 72,953 of record JACRCL010000016.1, on the reverse strand, counting down.
AATTACCGAGGTCATCGGCAACCCCGAAGACCCGGACGTCGAGGTCGAGGTCATACTCAAGAAGTTCGGCCTGCCGCACAGGTTCCCCGCGGACGTGGCGAGGGAGGCGAAAGAGGCGGCCGTCGAGGTAAGTCCGGAGGACATCGAAGGCAGGGTGGACCTCCGCGGCAGGACGACGCTCACCATAGACGGCGAGACCGCGAAGGACTTCGACGACGCCGTCTCTATCGAACGGACCCCGCACGGGTACAGGCTGAGGGTCTCGATCGCGGACGTGAGCCATTACGTAAGGGAAGGGAGCACGCTCGACATTGAAGCCTACGCGAGGGGCACGAGCGTATACTTCCCGGACAGGGCCATCCCCATGCTCCCCGAGGCGCTGTCGAACGGGATATGCAGTCTTAACCCCAAGGTAGACCGCCTGACCTTGACCGCCGAGCTCGACTTCGACAGAGGCGGCGGCGTCATGAAAAAAAGGTTCTACGAGAGCGTCATAAGAAGCTCCGAGAGGATGACCTATACCAACGTAAAAAGGCTCCTCGAGGACGAAGACGCCACCCTCCGTGAACGATTCGCGCATATACTCGAAGACCTGAAGATAATGGCCGAGCTCGCCCAGAAGCTCACCGAGAGGCGCATGGAGGCCGGCTCGATAGATTTTGACCTGCCGGAGCCGCAGATTATAATAGACATTGAAGGCAACATAGAGGACATAGTCCGCTCCGAGAGGAACGTGGCGCATAAGCTCATCGAGGAGTTCATGCTGGCCGCTAACAAGGCAGTGGCCGAGCACTTCTCGTCCCTGGGCTACCCGTTCCTCTACAGGATACACGAGCCGCCCAGCGAGGATAACGTCGCCGATTTCATCGAGTTCATAAGGGGCTTCGGGCTCAGGCTAAAGCCGGGCGAGGGGCCAAAGGCCTTCCAGGGCGTGCTGAAGGCCGCCGGGGGCAGGCCCGAGGAGAGGCTCATAAACCACGTGCTCCTGCGCTCCATGAAGCAGGCCGTATACTCCGAGGATAACATCGGCCACTTCGGGCTCGCGTTCAAGGACTACACGCACTTCACCTCCCCCATAAGGAGGTACCCCGACCTCGTCGTGCACAGGCTCCTCCGGGCGCAGCTGCGGGGGAAGTACACAAAACCCGAGCGCGACAGGTACGAGGAAACGCTGCCGCAGGTAGCCTCCCACACGTCCGCGCGGGAGAGGAAGGCGATGGAGGCCGAGAGGGAGATAGTGGACCTCAAGAAGGCCCAGTTCATGAGCGACAAGGTCGGAGAGACCTTCGAGGGCCTGATATCCGGCGTTACGAGCTTCGGGTTCTTCGTCGAGCTGAAGGAATACTTCGTCGAGGGGCTCGTCCACGTATCGACCCTCGGCGACGACTATTACAGGTTCGACGAGAAGGCGCACGCCCTTACGGGCGAGAGCAGGAAAAAGGTCTTCCGCCTCGGCGACGCCGTGACGGTGAAGCTTACGAAGGTCGATATCGAAAGGCGCAGGATCGACATGACCCTTGCCGGGGAGCAGGCGAAGGGCGCGGCAAAGGGCGAAAAGAAGAGGAAACAGCGGTGAGGTCTTTAAGGTCCCATCCGGCGTACAAGAACGTAAAGAGGCTCCGGGACATCGTGACCGTGCTCGTCAGGCACGGTTTCCAGCCCCTAATGGAGAGCCTGCACCTTGCAAGGCTCATCTCGCTCCCCTTGCGGATAGCCGTGAAGAAGATAACCCGCGAGCAGGAGGCCCTGACCCCGGCAGTGAGGGCGCGGCTCGCGATGGAGGAGCTCGGCCCCACGTTCATAAAGCTCGGCCAGATACTCTCCACGCGCCCGGACGTGGTGCCGCACGAGTTCATAATAGAGTTCCTGAAGCTACAGGACTCCGTCGCCCCGTTCCCGTTCAAGGACGTCGTGGCGGTGATAGAAGAACAGTTCAAGAGGCCGGCGTCCGAGCTTTTCGCCTCGATAGACGAAACACCGGTGGCCGCGGCCTCCATCGCCCAGGTGCACAACGCCGTCACGCTTTCGGGCAGGGAGGTGGCAATAAAGGTCCAGAGGCCGAACATCGACAGGGTCGTGGATACCGACATCGTAATCCTGGGTTTCATAGCGAGGCTCGCTCACCGCTACATCCCGGAGAGCAGGCTCTACGACCCGGTCGGCGTGGTCGAGGAGTTCTCGGGCGTGATAAGAAGGGAGATGGACTTTACCCTTGAAGCGAGCTACATGGAAAAATTCAGGGAGAACTTCGCTGAAGACCCGAGGGTGGCGATACCGGAGGTCATCTGGGAGCTTACCGGCAGGAAGGTCCTCACCATGGAGCGGGTCAGCGGGATAAAGGTCGACAACATCGCCAGGCTCAGGGAGAAGGGGATCGACACCCGGAAAGTAGCCCACCTCCTCGCCGATACGTTCTTCAAGCAGGTATTCGAGCACGGGCTCTTTCACGGCGACCTCCACTCGGGCAATATCTTCATAATGGACGAGGACAGGCTCGCGCTCGTGGACTTCGGGATAGTCGGCAGGGTAAGCCCGCTGATGAAGCAGAACCTCGCGGATATCCTCATAAGCTTCGTCTCCGAGGACTTCGAGGCCATAACGAACATCTACCAGAAGATGGGGATACTCCCGGAGGGGATTGACAGGGCGCGTTTCGAGAGGGAGTATTATGATATAATAGTCCATTACTTCGGCCGCCCATTCAAGTACGTGAGGATAGGAGAGCTCCTCCTCGATTACATAAGGATAGCCGCGAGGCACGAGATAAGGCTCCCGAGGGAGTTGCTCCTCTTCGACAAATGCATCATCGAGCTCGAAGGGCTCGCCAAGCTCCTCTATCCGGAGGCGAATATCCTCGAAGAGGGCGAGCCCTACGCGGCGCGGCTCTACGCCGAGAGGATGAAGCCGTCGGCCTTCCTGAAGAACGCTAAAGACATGGCGTCCGGTTACGGGGAGTTCTTGCAGAAGTTCCCCAATGACATGGGGCGGGTGATGAGGAAGATAATAGAAGACAGGCTCTCGATAGATTTCAGGCACAGGGGGCTCGAGGACTTCATGGGCGAGATTGACAGGTCCTCCAACAGGCTCACGTTCGGCATAATAGTAGCGGCCCTCGTGGTGGGCTCGTCCATGATAATAGCCTCTGACGCGGCCCCGAAGGTGATGGGCGTGCCCGTGCTGGGACTCATTGGTTTCGTGATAGCGTCGTTCATGGGCCTGTGGCTCGCGATACAGATATTGAGGTCGGGGAAGTTCTGATACGCCCCCTTTTGCGGGCGCTGAAAATTTAAAATAACAGGCTGCCTCTAAAAATTAGGAATTTTTTCTGAAGTCAAGGAAGGGCGGAAATAAAAAGCGCAGCATATGTGGTTAATATGTGAGCATTTTTATTTACGGCCTGACGCAGAGGTCGGGAAAAATAACAATTTTTAGAGGCAGCCAACTGACAGATTTTTACGCGAATATGAAAATATTCAGGGGCGCTAAAAGACGCCCTAAGATAAAAGACGCGGTCCTTACCCTCGGCAATTTCGACGGCCTCCACCTCGGTCATCAGAAGTTAATCAGGAAGGTTGCGGCAAGGGCGCGGCAGCTCGGATTGAAGTCCGTCGTATACACCTTCGAGCCGCACCCGCTCAAGGTGGTGGCGCCGCATAAAAGCCCGCCGCTCATACTGGACGCAAAGGACAAGGCCGGGCTCATAGGTTCTTTCGGCATAGACTGCCTGATATTCGCGCGGTTCACAAAGGAGTTCGCGGCAACGCACCCGAGGGAGTTCGTCGAGAAGGTCCTCCATAAGGCTTTTTCGGTTAAGGAGGTATGGGTCGGCCATGATTTTTCCTTCGGCAGGGGCAGGGCCGGGACGGTCGGCTACTTAAAGGAGCTCGGAGGAGAGCTCGGGTTCAAGGTATTCGTGGTACCGGCCTTCAAGAAAGGCGGGCATATCGTAAGCTCTTCTCGGATAAGGGCGCTGATAAAAGAAGGCGGCGTGAAGGGCGCCTCCGCCCTCCTTGGCAGGGACTACTCCATAAAGGGCAGGGTCGTGAAGGGCATGGACATAGGCAAAGCCATGGGCTTCCCGACCGCTAACCTCAGGGTCGAAAGCGAGCTCGTCCCGGCTAACGGGGTCTACGCGGCCTATGCCATGGTCGAAGGCAGGAGGCTCCCGGCCGTGCTGAACATAGGCACTGCCCCGACCTTCGGAGGCAGGGACAGGGGCGTTGAGGTCCATTTACTTGACTTTGACGGCGATATCTATGGTAAAAGGATGGGGGTTCAATTCGTAAAAAGGCTCAGGGACGAGAAGGCCTTCAGGTCAAAGGAGGCGCTCGTCCGCCAGATAACGAAGGACGCGGACAGGGCAAGGGCGATACTCAATTAAGGCCCAGGTCTTATTCGGTCGTATAACGGAGCTTAGGATTGAAGATATCAGGCCATTTCAAGGTAGCCGCCGTATTCGGCGACCCCGTCGAGCAGACGCTCTCCCCCGCGATACATAACGCCGCGTTCGAGGCGCTCGGGCTTGAGATAGTCTATCTGCCTTTCAGGGTCGGGCCAAAGGGGCTCAAGGAGGCGATGGCCTCCATAAGGGCCCTGAACATGCTCGGCGTGAGCATCACCATACCCCACAAGGAGCGGGCCCTTAAATACCTCGACGAAGTGGACCTCCACGCCAAAGAGATAGGCGCGGTCAATACCGTCGTGAATAGAAACGGCAGGCTCATCGGGTACAATACCGACGGGATGGGCTACCTGCTTAGCCTCAGGGAGGACACGGGATTTACGCCCAAAGGGAAGAACGTGGTAATAATCGGCGCCGGGGGCGCTTCGAGGTCGATATTCTATTATATCCTGAGCGGCAGGCCGAAGTCCGTAGTCATAGCTAACAGGACCATAAAAAGGGCGCGCTCCCTGGCCAAAGAGTTCAGGCCGAAGTTCAACGTCGCGGTGGAGGCCTCCGGCCTGGAGCCCGAGGCCTTGAGGCCATATCTCAAGGACGCGGACCTGCTCGTGAACGCGACCTCGCTCGGCATGATGGGCAAGGGCGCTCTAAACGCGCCTCTGGATGTCCTCCCTGCCCGCGCCGTCGTCTCCGACATAGTCTACAGGCCTGTAAAGACCGAGCTGCTTAAGAAGGCCGAGGCCCGCGGGTTAAAGACCCATACGGGATTAGGGATGCTCGTCCATCAGGGCGCCATAGCCTTCGAGCTGTGGACGGGCGAGAAGGCCCCCGTTGAAGTGATGAAGAAGGCGGCCCTGAGGGCCTTACGGCTGCAATAAAAAATATGCGGCCATCAAAGGCCCACAGATAAGATGAAGACAGTATTTATCGCCGACGGGCACCTGAAGGGCCCCGCGGACCCCAACTCCCTATCCCTCGTAAGATTCTTAGACAGCCTCAGGCAGACTTCAACATTGGTCATCCTCGGGGACCTCTTCGACTTCTGGACAGGGTCGAACGAGACCGTTGAGAAGAACTACAGACCAGTCCTTGACGCGCTCTTAAGGCTCAAGGAGCGGGGCGTCAGGATAATCTACCTCGAAGGGAACCATGACTTCTCGATGGGGAGGTACTTCAGGGAAACGCTAAAGGCCGGGGTCCACCCCGAATCCCTCGATATCTCCATAGACGGCAAAAGGCTCTACCTCTCGCACGGCGATACGGTATCGATGTCGCCGGGCTACAGGCTCTGGAGGGCGTACCTCCGTAGCCCGCTTTTCAAGCTGATGGCGTGGGTGGCGAGGCCGAAGAACGTCTGGAAGATCGCGATGGGGCTTTCGAACAGGAGCAGGAAAAGGACTTACACTGACAGGTCAAACAGGACCGATGCCCTGTTAAGGGAATTCGCCGGAAAAAAACTGGCAGAGGGGTTCTCATCCGTGGTCCTCGCGCACTCGCACGTGGCAGGCGTCCACAGGGAAGGCAAGGGCGTCTACGCGAACCCCGGGAGCTGGGCAGGCGATATGAGCTACCTCGTCTACGACAAAGGGGCCTTCAGGGTGGAGAGATGGAAGGGGTAGGTGGTAGAGTGGTGTCATCTTTTGGAGAATATTAGGTTCTAAGTCCTTATCATAAAACCAAGCCAAGGCCTTTTTGCGCATTGCCATGCGCTTTCGGGCATAGGACTCGCTCCCTACAGCCTCCTTCCTCCGGGCGAGCCCGCCGAACCTTCCTAAGAAATACGCCTTCCGCCCCGCTCGCCCGCCCCAATGAGAGCTAAAAACCAGCTCTCATCGGTAAGGTAATATTCATTTCCTAAGCTCGTCTTATCCCGCCCTTCGGGCGTGAGCCGGCGAGCGACCGAACCCCAACCCCCCTCAACCCAATGACCGCTACGCCCTATGCCCTGTGGGTTTGAGAAAAAAAGATAATTAGTTCATCCCGCGAGCCTGCATCCCGCTCTCTTGACATACGGTTTAATTGAAGCTATCAATTAAGTATGAAGGACAAGATCACAAAGACGGACGCGGAATGGAAGAAGGAGCTTACGCCGGAGCAGTACAGGGTGACCAGGAAAAAGGGGACTGAAAAGGCTTTCACTGGCGAGTACGCCCATACGAAAGACCCCGGCATCTACGCCTGCGTATGCTGCGGCAACGAGCTTTTCAGCTCGGACGACAAATACGAATCCGGCACGGGGTGGCCGAGCTTCACGAGGCCTGTATCGGATGAGAACATAAGGACGGAGCCTGATAGCAGCTTCTTCGTGAGGAGGACCGAAGTGCTCTGCAACAGTTGCGGCGCCCACCTCGGCCATCTCTTCGACGACGGCCCGCCGCCCTCGGGCAAGCGTTACTGCATGAACTCCGTGGCGTTAAAGCTTAAAAAGAGGCAGGCCGCTTAAGGTCCCTCGCGTCCACGACCATCGTCCCGGCGATCCTATCGCCGAAGCGGGCCCCGCCTTCATCGGCATAGACGAGGATCATCTCTATCGCGGTAACGGCGGCCCATGCCAGGAAGACCAATACTTTACCGACGTACGGTATCCACCCGAGGATAAAATATATCCCTATCAGAAGCCCGAATACGGCGTTCCTTATTATCGACTGTTTGAAGTCGCAGGGTTGGCCCGTAGATATCGAGACGGCCTTTAGCCCTATCGCCTTTTTGCCGAGGCTCTGCCCGTGCTTGAGCCCGTCGGATATGAGTATGTAGGTGGTGCCGGCGAGCGGGCCTATGGCCGTGGGGAAGGCGAATAAGGCGCCCATTATGAGGAGGTCTATGAACTTGGCGATGAACCTGTCGAGGACCGGCGCCTTCTGGAGCGCCGGGGCCTGCCCTTCTTCGACCGCCTTGTAAGGGACGCTGTCCATTATCAGCTCACCTATATAACAGCTTTAAAAAACTACGCGAGGTTCATGGGCAACGCTTCGGGTCTTTTTTCAGCGGCCCTGAGGAGGACTTTCGCGTAGCCCGCCTCAACGGAAAGCCCGAGGGCCTTCGCCGTATCCGACGCGAGGCTTAGTCTTCTCAGCCCCTTTTTCCTGTCCCCTTTGAACTCAAGCTGTCCAATGGATAAGAGGCAGTAGACAACCCCCCTCCTGTCCTTCGTTTCCTTGAACAACCTCTGCGCCTCCCTGAAGTCCTCTAACGCGGGCGCGTCCTTTCCGAGCATCTGCAGGGAGCTGCCTTCGCCCCAGAGCGTATAGGCGTAGCTTACCTTGTCGCCTATCTTCCTGTAGTTCTCTTTCGCCTTTTTGAAAAACCCGAGCGACCCCTTGAAGTCCCCTTGCATGCGGAGCGAGTTCGCTATCCCGCAGTAGGAATAGGCGACCCCGAAGGTGTCTTTCAATCGTCTGAAGGCCCTGTTGGCCTCAATATAATATTTGTGCGAATCGCGCGGCCTGCCGTGGACGCGCGAGGCCCCACCGAGCCCTGTGAGGCAATAGCCCACACCGCTACCGTCCTTCATCCGGGCGAATAGCGCCCTGGCCTCCTTAAAGCCCTTTAGCGCGCCCTTTAGGTCGCCCTTTATCCTCAAGGCGCCCGCGCGGGCCCAGAGCGTGAACGCCTCTCCGCCCCTGTCGTCCATATCCCTGTACCCCTTCAGCGCCTTGTCGAATATGGAGAGCGCGTTTCTAAAGTCCCCTGTCGCCCTGAGGCTCAGGCCAAGCCCCACGAGCGCGTCGAGCGCCCTCACCTCGTCACCGAGCCTCTTTACCAGGCCGTGCGCCTCGATATAGCATCTGCTTGCCTTCGTGAACTCGCCGACCATCCTGTACGTGTCGCCGAGCGCGAAGTAGCAGGAGCTTTTAAGCTCTTTATCGACGGACGAGAGCCTCTTGGCCTCGAGGTACAGGGGTATGGCATCGAGGAACTTCGAGAGCCGCCGCTTCCTTTCAGCCTTTCCGAAAAGCGTATAAGGGTTACTCACCATAGGATATAGAAGCAGATTATAATCTTTATGCCGGGGGATGTAAAGAGAGGGATGCGCTGTACAGCGCGCAAGAAGGGCCTTACCCTGATAAGATCAGTTTTAAAAGGGTATGCCGGTTGCAAACCTGAACCCGCTATTTTTTTATCTTTTCTTTTTTCAAACCCACAGGGCATAGGGCGTAGCGACCATAGGGATGGGGGAGGGGCGGGCGAGCGGGGCGGAAGGCGTATTTCGAGGAAGCTTCGGCGGGCTCGCCCGGTGGAAGGAGGCTGTAGGGAGCCGAGCCCTATGCCCGAAAGCGCATGGCAATGCGCAAAAAGGCATTGGCTAGAAGTTATTCTTTCTTTCTTCCTCCCTTTCTCCCCTTTACACGCCATTATCCTTTTGATAATCTTTACGGATATGCGGAGCCTGAGGCTTGCGATGGCGCAGATAAACCCCACGGTCGGCGCGCTCGCCGATAACGCCGGGAAGATACTCTCTTTCGCAGAGGAGGCGAAGCGGCTCGGCTCCGACCTCGTCATATTCCCCGAGCTGTCTCTTACCGGATACCCGCCTGAAGACCTCCTCCTGAAGCCGAGTTTCATAGAAGACAATATCAAAGAGCTTGAAAGGCTCGCCAAAAAGCTCCGCGGCGTGACCGCCATAATCGGCTTCGTGGACAAGAAGGCTGACATATACAACGCCGCGGCGATCGTCCATGACGGCCGTGTAGCGGGCGTCTACCACAAGATGTTCCTGCCCAACTACGGCGTTTTCGACGAGCAGAGGTACTTCCAGGCGGGCGCCGCTCCCATGAACTTCGTCCTTAACGGGATTACCGTGGGGCTCGAGATATGCGAGGACATCTGGTACCCCGAAGGCCCCGCCAGGGCGCAGGCCCTTGCCGGGGCCGAGGTGATAGTGAACATAAACGCCTCGCCGTTCCATACGGGAAAGCCCTGGACAAGGGAGGAGATGCTTGCCACAAGGGCCATGGACAACGAGGTGATAATCGCCTACAACAATACGGTCGGCGGGCAGGACGAACTCGTCTTCGACGGCCAGGGCATGGTAATAGACGAGGGCGGCCGGATAATAGCGAGGGGGAAGGCCTTCGAGGAGGACCTTATCGTCGTTGACCTCGACCTGGAGGCCACATTCATGGCGCGCCTCCACGACCCGAGGAGGAGGGAAGTAAAAAGAAAGACGAAGATAGAACTTAACGAGGTCATTCTCCCCCCCATTGCAAAAAAGCCCAAAAGGAAACCCATACTCAAGAGGGAGGCCGAAAGGCCCGAGGCCGTTGAGGAGGTCCTGAAGGCCCTTGTGCTCGGCACGCGCGACTACGTCCATAAGAACGGCTTCAGGCACGTGGTCGTGGGTCTTAGCGGAGGGGTAGACTCTTCACTTGTGGCGTCGGTCGCGTCCTTGGCGCTCGGCAGCGAAAATATCACGGGCGTATTCATGCCTTCGAAGTACAGCTCGATGGAGAGCCGCGAGGACGCCGAAGCCCTCGCCTCGAACCTCGGGATAGGGCTCCTTAATATCCCCATAAACGCCGCTTTCGACAGCTACCTCGAGATGATGAGGCCGGCCTTCAAGGGGAGGAAAGAAGACATCACCGAAGAGAACATACAGGCGCGCATACGCGGGAACATACTTATGGCGCTTTCGAACAAGTTCGGCTGGCTTGTGCTTACCACGGGCAACAAGAGCGAGATGTCCGTGGGCTACGCCACCCTTTACGGCGACATGGCCGGCGGGTTCGCCGTGATAAAGGACGTGCCCAAGACGCTCGTCTACAAGGTATCCGAAAAGGTCAACGAGCTTGCCGGGAAGACACTCATACCCGGGCGGGTCCTTACCAAGGCGCCCACCGCAGAGCTGCGGCCCAATCAGACCGACCAGGACACGCTCCCGCCGTATGATATACTCGATAAGATACTCAAGGCCTACGTCGAGGAGGACAAGAGCATCGACGAGATAGCCGCCCTCGGCTTTAAAAAGCCCCTTATAAGGCAGGTAGTGCGGATGGTCGACTTGAGCGAATACAAGAGGAGGCAGGCGCCGCCCGGAGTGAAGATAACCCCAAGGGCCCTCGGAAAAGACAGGAGGATGCCTATAACCAACGGGTATGAGAACGGCTCGAAATAAAAGCTCGAGGAAAGCGGCTGAAGAAATCTTTCGGGCAGCCGTCTCCGCGGCCTCGCCGTACGATTCTGTAAGATCGAACCTCAAGCTCCTTTCAAAGAAGTTAAAGATATACAACCTCTCCTTAGACCTTAAATCAATAAAAAACATCTACCTGATAGGCGCCGGAAAGGCGGCCTGCCCCATGGCAAAGGCTGTGGAAGACGCGCTCGGCAGCCGCATAAAGGCAGGCTGCGTTGTCACGAAATACAATCATGCGTTGAAGCTGAAGTACGCCGAGGTCATCGAGGCGGGGCACCCCCTGCCGGACAGGAACGGGCTTAAAGGCGCGCAAAAAATACTCGAGATAGCGCGGTCAGCGGGACAGGGCGACCTCGTAATCTTCCTCCTTTCAGGCGGGGCCTCGGCGCTACTGCCCGCGCCTGTCGAAGGCCTGAGCCTCAAGGACAAAAAAAGGCTCACGGGGCTCCTTATAGGCTCAGGCGCGTCGATTCAGGAGATAAACACCGTAAGAAAGCACCTATCCCGGATAAAGGGCGGCCGCCTTATGGATATCGCTTATCCGGCGCGAGTGATAACCCTTATCGTATCCGACGTGGTCAACGACGACATCTCCTCAATAGCCTCAGGCCCCACCGCCCCCGACCCCTCCACCTATACGGACGCGCTCGACGTTATAAAAAGATACGGGCTTTTGAAAAAGGCGCCCCCAAAGGCGATCTCTTTTTTAAAAATGGGCGCGTCCGGCGCCATAGTAGAGACACCGAAGCCGGGTGAGAAGGTCTTCAAGAACTGCGAGAACATAATAATCGTAAACAACTCGATGGCACTCAGGGCCGCTAAAGAGAAGGCCTCGTCCCTCGGGTACAGGTCCCTTGTCCTGTCATCGACGATAACAGGCCCCGCGCGCAAGGCGGCCGGGTTTTTTACGTCGATATTGAAAGAGGCGAAAAAGAACGGCAACCCGCTAAGGCCGCCCTGCTGTATCATCATGGGCGGGGAGACGGTCGTGGAGGTAAGAGGCACGGGGCTCGGCGGGAGGAACCAGGAGCTCGCGCTGGCCTCTGCCATCGGGCTTGAAGGCTCGGAGGGGATAACAGTCCTCTCCGCGGGGACAGACGGGACGGACGGGCCTACGGAAGCGGCAGGGGCGTTCGCGGATTGCTCGACCGTGCAGAGGGGCAGGAGCGCCGGGCTCGACGTACGCAAATACCTTGACGACAACGACTCATACAGGTTTTTTAAAAAGCTGAAAGACCTCTTTATAACAGGCCCCACGGGCACTAACGTGATGGATATAGCGATAGGGCTTGTCGAATAACCTACCCGGCCTTCTCTCCGATAAGCGCCGTGATTATCTCTTTAATCTCCTTCGAGCCCCAGTCCCTCGGGCCTATGGCCCTGCCCGCTATCCTGCCCTTCTTGTCGATAAAATAAGTGACTGGCACGCCCCATGTCCAGTATCTGTCGGTGATAGTGCCCCTGTTCGCGAGATAGACCGGGAAGCTGCCGCCGAGCGACCTTGCGAACGAGTCTATCTCCCCCTGCGAGATCTTCGGGTCTATGGCGATTGGGAGAAGAACAAGCCCCTTGCCGTTGAACTCCCGGTAGAGCTTGTCAAGGAGCGGGAACTCTTCCTTGCAGGGCTTGCACCACGTCGCCCATACATGGAGCAATACGGCACGGCCTTTAAGCCCCTTGAGGCTTACGCTCTGCCCGTCTTTATCGACAAGAATAAAGTCCGGGGCCTCCTCACTCAGCTCCTGTACCCCGGCCTCCTTAAGCGCCTTTTTATCGAGCGCCCAGGAGGGCGTAAAAAACAAGAAAACCAAAAATACCGGTATCAGTACCTTGAAACCCATAAGGGCCTCCTTTTGCCCCTCCCGTTAGGGAGGGGCTTTAAGGATTTTAAAGTGTTCCTAAAAAAGATACGTCACCCCTCCCGAAGCCTTATAGTCCTCCCCGAGCTGCGCTCCGTAAAGGTTATGGTAGATTGCCTGCTGGTAAGTGAGCTCAAAGACCCAGTGCTCGGCGGCCGCCACCTGAATGCCGGGGGAGAGGTAGATTGTATGACCTCCCGAATCAGCGACCTCGACGTTATCCTCCTTCTCCCTCTGCCTCAGCTCACCGTTAAGGCCCAGGGCCACGAAGACCTGCGGGCCCTGTGCCAGGGACGTTGGGTAGACCCTGTACTTGGCCGTCAGGTCGTAATTGAGCATATCGCCGAACCTGTGCGTCCTGTCCCCTGCCCTGCCAACTGTGGTCACGGTGCCGAGGAGGTTGGCCGAAAGGGTAAGCCTATCTTTGGCGCGGTTTGCGGATATACCCAATATAAAGTCCGTCGAGCCTGTGCCGAGCTGCTGGTGCGCGTCAAGGAACTCGGCCCCGTCGTCCGTCTTGCCGCTCGTCTTTCCCGTGGGGAGCTTCACGCCGAAGAGCCCGGCGATGGTAGTGGTCGAATCGAGCGTATGTTTTTTGAAAAACGCGTACCGCCCGATGAGCGCGATATCGCCGAGCCCGAACTCCGTGCCCGTCACGTCGGTATGGACCTCAGGCGTGCCGTCGGCATGGACATGGAGGTGCCCGTCCACCTTTGTTTTCCGAAGCGGTACGACGCCGAGGACTGTAATGTCTTCGGTGACCCCGTAGAAGCCCGTCAACTCGGTCGTCCAGTACTCTTCCTTTGCGCCAGCGTCGAGGTGGAGCCTTTCGGTCCCCTTGTACGGTTTCGTAAGCCGGGTATACCTTTCATTTATTTTTATGCCAGAGCCTTTGATGGTCTCAAGCGGGGAGATGCCCTGCGACAGCAGGCAGTAATCGCAGGCGATACTCTCGCCTGAAAAAGGCAATAGAAACCCTATCGCCAGCAGGGCAGCAAGGATGTGCTTGTTCACTGGATAGCCTCCGGAATAGATTTTTTGACCGCGCCTGCCGGAGATGCTGCTTCCGGGCAGGCGGGCGTATCAGGACTTTAACTGGGAGGTTGCGGCGGGAGGCTTATCCGGGGTCTTGAGGAAAACGCTATCATAGGTAACCGGCCCCTTTTCAAGAAGGGGCTCGAAGGTCTGAAGTGTCAGGGGTGTCGCCATATCAACGAGAAAGGGCATCTCCGCCCCCGCTGTCATGTCGAGGGGGTCGTCCTTTCCACCGCACTCGAAGAAGGCGCCGCATTTTTGGCCGTTCTTATGGCCATTGCCGTGTTGGCCGTGAAGGCCGCATACCTTTTTGGCTGAAGCGTCTTTGAGTTTGCATGACTTGCCGTGCCTGCAATCGTGGCGGCTCGAAAGCGCGCAGACCCCGGCCTTTCCGCCTGAGAAGGCGTTGGCAAGCGGCCTTAAAACAGGGCTGAAAAGGGCCAATACGAGCAGAAGGGCTACCGTCCTCACGGTGTAAATATATCAAAGAATTACATTACGGCAATGACTTTTCGCATAATGCGGAAACTGCGCGGATTGACCTGCCGAGCGCCCGATTGACTTATCCGAATTCTTTATGATAATTTAAAAGGAACAGGATACAATCCCCGCCTTGAAATCGCATGCCGTATATCGAACCTATTTTATGCCCCAAAATAACTATAATAAAAAAAACAACAATAAAAGGCACCCCCTCACGAAGATCAAAAGGCGGGCCCGGCTTATCTACCTGAAGATAATCCGCATCGACGACCCGCCCGGCAGGATAGCCAGGGGAGCGGCCATAGGCGTGCTGATGGGCGTGCTCCCGACGTTCGGCCTGGGCACGCTATTATCGCTCGGTGCGGCCTTTGTGCTGAAGGCGAACAAGGCGGCGGCGGTGCTCGGCAGCTTCATCGTAAACCCGCTCACGTCGCCGTTTTTCTGGACGCTCAGCATCTTCGTAGGGAGCTTCATAATGCGCGAGGACAGCCGGACGATCCTCGAGCGGCTGAAGACCGAAGGGGTGCTTATGGGCGCGGAGCGGGCCTCTTTGGTCTATATGGTCGGCAACGTCCTCGTATCAGCCGTCTTTACCGGGGCGGCGTATTACCTTGTTAAAAGGGCCGTCATAAGGCACAGGAAGAAAAAGGCGCTCAAAAGGCTCCGGAGGCTTGAGACGCACGGCGGGTGAGGCGAAGGGCCTATTCCTTAAGGAATACCCTGTAGAAGCAGTAGACGACGAACCCCGCGACTATCCCCCATGATATCGAAAGGAAGAGCCAGCCGGCAACGCTCACTGCTGCCTCCTTTTTTTCCAGATAAGCTCCACGGCGGCGATATTGACCGCCAGGAGAAGGAGGAGGAAGACCCTGGTGGCCCAGGCCCCGCCGTCGCCCTTTGAGATAACCTCAGGGAGCTGCTGGTACCCCCAGGCGATGAGTATTACGGAGATGAAGGCGGGCGTCACGTACTTCATTATATAGAAGAATATCCGGGGTATCCTTATCCTCGCGCCCCTGTTTATCTCCTCCCAGGCCTTCTCGGCCCCGAATATCCAGAAAAATATAATCATCTCGAAGAGGGCGAGTATCACGAGCCCGAAGGTCCCTGCCCAGAAGTCCATCTCGTCGAGGCTGCCGCTCAGGAATATCGGCAGGTGCGCCGAAAGGAAGCATATCGCGCCCATGATGACGACCGACCTCTTCCTCTCCCACCCGAACTCGTCCTCTAAAAAGGCTATGACCGGCTGGGCGAGGGCTACGACCGACGTTATGCCCGCGAAGAACAACAGCAGGAACCAGAGAAACCCGAAGAACTGCCCCCCGCCTATGTGGGTGAATATGGCGGGCATGCTTATGAAGCCGAGCTTGAAGGCACCGCCTTTGGCAATCTCGCCGGCCCCCGTAGGGCCGAAGAAGACGACGGCCGAGGTTATCGCTATCGTCGAGCCGAAGACGACCTCCGCGAACTCGTTGAGGCTCGCGGTGGAAAGGCCGTCGAGCGCTATGTCCTCGTCGGGCTTTACGTAGCTTGCGTAAGTAAGGATGGCCCCGAGGCCCAAAGATAAGGTGAAGAATATCTGCCCCGCTGCCGCGAGCCAGACCTTGCTGCTCAGGAGCCCGCTGAAGTCGGGCTCCCAGAGGAATGCGAGCCCCTTCGTAACCGTGTATTCCGAATTTGTCGGGGAGGTGAGCGTAAGGACCTTTATGAACAATATGAGTCCCATTACGAACAGGGCCGGTATGGCGAGCTTGTTCAAGACCTCTATCCCGGCGGAGACACCCTTGCCGAGTATCCAGAACGCGAGGATAAGCGTAACTACGAAAAAGACGTACGCCACCGGCTCGGGCGTAAGAAAGGCTCCGCCAGACGACGCGCCTATGAAGTCATAGAGGTAGCTCTGGTAGGGCTTTAAATATTCCATGGCGGAAATAGTCCCGGACAGGGGCGGCTTCGGGTAAGAGCCGATTATCGAAAATACGCTGAAGGCGAGGGTCCACGAGCAGACGTAGGTGTAATAGATGGTGACGACAAGCGGGAGGAATATCCCTAAGATGCCGATGTATTTGGCCGCCCTGTTCTTCCACAGGGCGTCGAACATGCCCGGAGCCGTGCCGTGGCCGAGCTTCCCGCCGTAGCGCCCTATGCCCCACTCGACCCACATGAGCGGTATCCCGAGTATCACGAGCGATATGAAGTACGGTATCATGAAGGCCCCGCCGCCGTTCTGGGCGGCCTGGACCGGGAACCTCAGGAAATTGCCGAGCCCTATGGCGTTGCCCGCCATCGCGAGTATGAGCCCTATCCTGGAGCCCCACTGCTCCCTTTGTTTCATACCGATATCCTTTGCCGGAAATCCCCCAAGGCCCGTTTGCGTCCCGCCGAACTTTAAATTAAATTTTTAGAAATTGATTATTAATTGCGTTACCTCTTCCTGTAGATCATTTTTATGATAAATTAAAAGCATAGAATAGGTGATAAATTTTAAAAGGAGATAATCCAAAACTTCGACCGTGAGAAGATTTATATAATTCGGAAAAAGTTCCTACAGGCTTTTCTTTTACCATTACGAGGCTTGCCCGATAGTGTAGAAATTTTTCCTGACAGGTCTTTTATAACATTTGTAGATTTTCCAACTCTAATATACCCAACCATTGCGCCTGCGCTACTTTTAGCGCCATATCTACCATCTAGATATCTGCCGATACCATTTTTATCACTTAAGTATTCGTGTATATGTTTTTTGTTCCCTTCATCTAATAATTTGCACTCGGCCCCAAAATATGATTCCGGATAAAGCTCGGCACGAAAACAAAAATCGATAGTTGGTGAACGCTTACCTTTTTTCCCACGCGTAAGGTCCTCTTTTTGAGGGATTGGGATAACAGAGATAGACTGATTTTGGCGCCACTTCATAATAATATAAGCACTCCATTGTTCATTTATTGTATTTTCCGGGGTATCTTTCTGTACAAAACCGCTAGCAAGCAATTCATGATATGCTTCACACATCAATTTTAATAAACACCTTATACCATCGGCTCCAAGTTGCTTCGCCAGGTCAGGCGCATGCTGTCTTTTTGATAAATCAGAAAGACTCAAAAATTATCTCTCCAGCTAGTCATTATCTCTGCATAAACTTCATCTGCATCACGCTGAGCAGCGGATCTAGACCAAAAACGATCTTGATTACGCTTAAGTAAATATATGTTATTTCCGTGATAAATTCTAACATTCCTACGAATATAAACACTGCTTGACTCTTTCTCTAAAAGAATTTTATCTAATTGTCTCAATGATTGAATAAGCTTATCAGGCGCATTTTCAAAAGTTACTTGGTTGGTTGGCTTGTGTTTATCCAAAATTACGTGAGCAAGAATCATAGGCATATCGCCAGATATTATGTTGATTGCAAAAGCATTCTTTTTACTGAAAGAATTATTTAAAGTATTACAAAAGCTATGTCCATATTCTAAGAGACTCATTGAAGAGATCTGATTGAGATTGGCTCTATCTTTTTCATAAAAATAGCTAAGATTGTATTGCAAGGCATCTTTCATCAAAAATACCTCATCCTTAGTCAACCCATACAGAGAAATTATTTTATCCCATAGGATGTTTATATTATTTGAATCTGCAAATTTTTTTAGGTCAGAATAGGAAGTTTTTATTTTACCTTCAAAAACGCTGACTGGGATAGGAAGTGACATAAACTCATCTTTTTGAAGCTCGTCTCGTTCTATTAACCATTTCCGGCTAGTAAGCATTGCATAATAAGTCCATACAAAGCTATTTACTAATATACAAATTGTTCCAAGAATATCAGCATCTTCTCCTGCTTGTGCGGAAATACCTAAAATTGAATCTGTAAAAACAGCTTCGTCTCTTAACATTGCCGCAATAAATCCTTTTTCCTTTTTAGGAGTCTGCGAAATCAATAAATGTGGCCCTTTATAGATTTTGGCTTTGTTAGTACGCGGTCTTTCGAATCGATCAATTTCTAATTTGGTTAATCCAGATTCGTCCACCACAAAAGGTGTTAAAACATCAGCCGTTACATATGGTTTTTTTGTCAGCCACGTTGCCTGTATTTTTTTATTTCCAACAATAAAACCTTCGCTATGAATCCAATCCCGAGAATCACAAATATCTCTAAGTTTGGGTAGCTTTTCTAGTTTTTGAATTAATTCCCAATCACGTGGAGTTCCCCACATTGCAGCTTTCCATATATACTGATTTTCTTTAGCCACTTTTAAAGGGATATATGATATATCCTGAGATTCTATAATAAATCGCCAGCTATCTTCTGGTGAATTAGATGACTTTGGACAACAATAAAGGATTTTTTTCTCATTATTAGGAGGAATAGGTTTGTAGAAAATTGCAGAAGCAGGCCCGGCAGCTGTTGGAAAAAGTAAGCGGCGAAGCGCTGAAAAATTTATTATGGCTTTTACTTCAAATGAAGAAAAGAGTTCTTTTCTAAATTCCTTATTCGGTTCCGAAGCATTAAATAAAAGCCCTTTGCTGGGTG
Organism: Deltaproteobacteria bacterium; assembly: GCA_016219015.1. GTDB lineage: Bacteria > Desulfobacterota > GWC2-55-46 > GWC2-55-46 > GWC2-55-46 > JACRCL01. The sequence continues at coordinate 54,513 of JACRCL010000016.1, read as the reverse complement.
CGAGTAGAACTATTTCGCCGTTTTTATCACTTAACTCAGCTGCGCCCCATAAGAAAGCTTGAGCAATTTGGTCATCACCTATAGTTCGCGAATGACTACATAGATATTTTGAGGCTGAATCCGAGACTTTGCTTTCCCAAGGTGGATTGCCAATTATAATATCGAATTTTTTTTGTTTAAAAGGCACATTTTTTATAAAATCGAAGAAATCGCTTGCCAATAGATTTGTTTCATTCAGTTTAGGAAATTTTACTTGATTCCAAATATATCTTGGTTCTAAATAGTCGCACATCGTAAGATAAAGACTAAAAGCTGCAACCTTTATTGCCTCAGGGTTCGAATCTACCCCATAAAGATTTTTTGTAAGTATTTTCTTTAAATCTTCAGCAGTGGGCTTTGCGTTTTGATTTCTTTGACGCCATCTCGCAACCAACCTACGATATGATTCAACAAGGAAAATTCCTGAACCGCAAGAAGGATCGAGAATGCTAATCTCTTCATTTGTGCCATCCCAAGGCAAAACTTCATCCAATAGGAACTCAACAAGTTTGTGTGGCGTATAATAAGTTCCTGCCCTGTTCTTTCTTGAGTTTTCATTTGCCATGGCGTTTTTGTCACTTTCCAAGTGAAAGAATGATTCGTATAAGTTGCTTATAAATTCGATTGGTATTGCGTTGAAAGAATAATAAGGCCAAAGAGTTAATTGCCTTGTTCTTAACTCAGCTTTGCCTGTTAGAAAATCAGAAAGCAGTTTCAAATCCTCATCAGAAACTGTTCGCTCTTCATTATTTAAAACAGGAAAAAGATCCCCATTGAATTTTTCTTCTAAATCCTTGAAGAGGTTATATGTTGCTTTTTTATCTCCAAGGACATCACTGAAGCATGTTGCACCAGGCACGTACTTTTCAAAATAATTTTCTGGGAAAACATTTTTTTTGTTGGTATCTTGCCTATCCTGTAGATATTGAATAAATATCGAACGTCCCAACAGTCGATGCACAAGCGGCGAACTTAGCTTGTTGTTTTTGAGAAGTAGTTTGCGTATTTCTGTAAGATTCTCTAAAAGGGTTCTTTCTACACGTGTCCTTGGATTAAAACGTGCCTTGTGAAGCTCCCAAAATTTGCCTGAAAGCAGTTCTTCACGCTTGAACTTAGCAAGCTCGACTCGCCATTTTTGTGCAAATTCGATTTTTTCAATTAGGCCGGCAGTTTCGTCTAATTTATTTGTTCCTTTTTTTATTCGTGGATTAACATACGCACTATAAGCTCTTATTTCTCCGGGAAGCACGATCATAAGGAGAGGGGCTTGGCCTAAATTCCATGCTAATTTATGAGCTTCAGCTATACTTTTTGGATCCGGCTCTTCAAGTAGTTTAAAATATATAAGAGGAATACAAGACCCTAGCTGTGGCGTGTACTGTACAAATACAGCCTCTGAACCAATTTTTTGTTGTCCCCATGTTAAAAAATGGGTTTCACGAGCTGAATACTTTGCGATATCATTAATACGAAGAAGTCCTTTATCGCAATCAAGCTCAGTATCTGATAAAAAATTATTAAATGTAGTTAAGGAATCCATATGTATACCCTTTTACAGCGGTAGCATAAAAAGTAGCCTTATATGGGGAAAGGTTTTAAAAGTCAAACCCTGAATTCTACTGTATGGCGACAAAGGCAAGAGCAAGGCCGTTTGAATAGGATATGCTTAAAAAGGCCTGTCTACCGCCCAATAGCGCCCTTGCCTTCGGGCTTGTCTTGAGGCAAGGCGCGCCGCTATCGCTATTTACGACCTCGACGTCCTTGAGGGCTATGGACGGGCCTATGGAGGAAAGGGCCTTTATGAACGCCTCCTTTGCCGCGAACCTCCCGGCAAGGTGTCTGTAGGGGAGCCTTTTGCCGAACGAGTACTCAAGCTCCTTTTCAGTAAAGACCCTTGCAAGGAAGCGCTCCCTGCCCGAGGCCGCCCTTATCCTTTCGATCGATACGAGGTCCACGCCGGTGAGGACGGCCTTATGACTTTTTTCCGTGGCCATGAGCTTATTTCCTCTCGAAGTCGTCGTCGAAACGGACAATGTCCTCTTCCTCCACGTACTCGCCGTTCTGCACCTCTATTATCTCAAGGGGCGAATCCCCCGGGTTCTCAAGCCTGTGCTTGACGCCCCTCGGGATGTAGGTGGACTGGTTTATCCCTATCTCGACTATCTCCTCGCCCCTCTGGACCTTAGCGACGCCGGTTATCACGACCCAGTGCTCGCTCCTGTGGTGGTGGAGCTGGAGGCTTAGCCTCCTCTTGGGCTCGACCCTTATCTTTTTTATCTTGTAGCCGTCGCCGTTTTCAAGGAGCGTATACGAGCCCCAGGGCCGTTCGACCGTCCTGTGGACCTCGTGCTCGACATACCCCTTCCTCTTGAGCATGTTGACGACGTCCTTTACCTCCTGCGCCCTGTTCTTGGGGCATACGAGGGTGGCGTCCGGGGTGTCCACGAGGATGAAGTCCTTCAAGCCTATCGTCGCCACCACCCTGTCGCAGCCTATGATGATCGAATTCCGGGAGCCGAGGTCCACGACCCTCCCCTTGATGATGTTCCCGTCGGGGTCGTTTTCGAGGACCTCGCCGAAGGAAGACCAGCTCCCCATGTCGGACCAGGGGAACTCCGCCGGGATGACGACCACGTCGTCCGCCTTCTCGAGTATCCCGTGGTCGATCGATATGTCCCTGAAGGTCTTATAGGTGTCCGAAAGGCTTACGCCCTCGACGACCTCGCTAAGGCCCCTGTATATGTCCGGCAGGTGGGTCTTAAGCTCCTCCAGTATCCTCGATGCCTTCCAGAGGAATATGCCGCTGTTCCAGAAGTACCCGCCCTCCTTCAAGAACCTCTTCGCCCTGTTTATGTCGGGCTTTTCAACGAACCTCTCCACTGGCCGGATGGGGAAGCCGTTTATCTTCTTTATTGCCCGCTTCCCGCTTTTTATGTACCCGTAGCCGGTCTCGGGGGAGGTGGGCACTATGCCGAAGGTGACGAGGTGGCCTTCGGCGGCGGCCTGCGTTGCGGCGGCGAGTGCGTCTATGAACCCCTTGCCGTCCTCTATTATATGGTCTGCCGGTAGGACGGCCATTATCGCGTCTTTGTCCTTTTTATAAAGCTCCAGCGCCGCAAGCCCTATCGCCGGGGCTGTGTTCTTGCCCATCGGCTCGATGCAGTACCCGGGGGAAAGGGCCCTGCCCTCGTAGGAGAGGTGAAGCCTTATTATCTCGGCCTGACGGGCGTTCGTGACTATCACCACGCGCTCAGGCGGGACAAGGGGCTTTAGCCGCCGTATGGTGGATTTAAGAAGCGACTCGTCCCCGACCACCTTCAAAAGCTGTTTCGGGGTCGTCTCCCTGCTTAGCGGCCAGAAGCGGCTGCCTATGCCGCCGGCGAGTATCGCGGCGTAGAGCCTGCCTTTGCCTGCCTTTTTCGTTTGCTTACCCATGATGCCTTCAGTAACCTCCTTGTCCCTACAGGGTACGATTTCTGCGCCCGGCCCTGTCCAGAAGAGTGTATACCCCGCAGATGCCGAGGTAGCTCATGTAATGGAGCGCGTTTATAAGGCGCGAGCCGGAATACTTCCTCGATAAGTCGAGTTCCTGCCTGAAGGTCTCTCTGAAAGAGCTTGAGGTCTTCGAGGCCCGGTGGACCCTGAAGCAGGCGAGGTACTCGTCGATGAAGCCGGGTCTAAAGAGCCTGCCGAGCTTAAGCCAGTAGTCGTAATCCATGACGCGGTGCTGGTCCACGTCGAAGAGCCCGAACTCCTTGAAGACCTCTTTCCTCATGAAAGTAGCGGGCTGTGAGATGAAGTTCGTCACCAGAAGTATATTATAACTGTATCTCCTAAGCAAAAAATTTTTATAGCCCGTTATCGCCTTTCTTGCCTCTCTGTCGTCAACGTCTATTATCCTGCACTTGCCTGTAACCCACTTGACCGAAGGGTTCTTTGTAAAAAACTCCGCCACCCTTTCAAGCGCGCCCGGCTCATAGGTGTCGTCGGAGTTCAAGTAGGCTATTATATCCCCGCTCGCCCTCCTCAAACCTTTATTGATGGCGTCCGACTGCCCCTTGTCCTTTTCAGATACCCACTTTAGATTTTTCTCATATCTTTTAAGTATGCTTACGGTATTGTCCGTAGAGCCGCCGTCGATGACAAGGTACTCAAGGTTGGGATAATTCTGCCCAAGGACGCTCTCTATCGTCCTTTCGATGAACTCCCCCTGGTTGAACGAGGGCGTTATTACCGTTATCTTGGGGAGGTCTTGCATGCGTCCCTTTTTCCGCCATTTCCAGGGCAGGAGCTTATCGTTGAAAGCGTCTTCAATGCCGTCTTCTCCCAGCTGAAGTCAGCCGCCCTCCTGAGGCCCTCATTTACAAGCCTGTCTCTAAGCCCCCTGTCGCCCAAAACCGATAGTATGCCTTTGGCGATATCATCCGGACGGAGCGGGTCCACGAAGAGCGCGGCCGGGGAGGCGAACTCTGTAAGAGGCTCTATCCGCGAGCATACCACGGGCACGCCGCAGGCAAAGGCCTCGAGCACCGGGATGCCGAACCCCTCGTGGAGCGAGGGGAAGACGAAGACCTCCGCGGCCGAGTATATGACAGGGATATCCTCGAACGGGAGCCAGCCGAGAAAGACGACGTCGGCCCTCAGCCCGAGCTCGTCGATTTTTCTTGAGATGGCGTCATGGCCGTAGTCCCTCGCGCCTATAAGGACGAGCTTTATACCGGGGCTCTTCTCTTTCACGGTCTTGAAGGCCTGCAGAAGCCGCTCGTAGTTCTTATGCGGCAGGGACGAGGCTATGTAGAGGACGAAGCGCTCCGGGAGGTTGTACTTCTTCCTTATCCCGGCAACCTCCGACGAAGTTCTTTTATAGAATGCCTTCGAGTCTGAGGCAAGATATGTGACCCCGACCTTCTCCGGTCTTATATGGTAGGACTTTACGATATCGGCCTTGGATTTCTCTGATAACGTTATTACCCCGTCGCTCAGTTTCGCGCTCAGGTAGATTATGGTCTTCAGAAAAACGAGATAGAGCCTGTTGAAGTTCTGCGGCTGGTTTATGTGCTGCAGGTCGTAGACGACGACGAAGGACGGCGCGGGGCAGAAAAACGGCGCGGACATCCCCGCGGAGATGAGCACGTCTATCTTATGTTTCCTTATTTGGAAAGGCAGGATAAGCTCCTCCCAAAGTATCCTCAGGGGGCGGCTCTCGGCCCTTATCGGGCAGGGTATGACCGTAACGCCGGGGGCGAGCTTCTCGAATATCCCGGCGCTCTCCCTGTTTATGAAGATGAAATACTCGTTATCGCCTGCCGCATCGGGCAGCGCTGCTACGAGGTTCCTCACGTATATCTCGCTCCCCCCGACCTTTCCCGGAAGGAGGTATAGAGCGTTTATGCCTATCCGCAAGACAATTCTCCGAATAATTTTAGCAGGCTGCTGGGAAAATTCAAAATTACATTCAGGCTGCTCAAAAAGCTCCAGATGCGAGGCCCCATTGAAATAGGGGAGCTTAGGAATGAGACGTACTCTCCTTACGCTATGCGAAGACGAAGACAACAAAGCAGATGGACTTTTTCAGCAGCCTGCCGCCCCCCTGACCTCTTTCCTCCAAAAGTCGAGCACGGACTTGAGCCCTTCCTGGAGGCCGTACTCCTGCCTCCAGCCGAGGGACTTTAGTCTGGAGGCGTCACCGCATATCGCCACGGTGTCCGTGGGCCTCCTCTTCGACGAGTCCTCCCTGACCTCTATCCTCTCCTTTGAAAACGAGACGAGCGTCTCTACCATCTCCCTTATCTTCACAACCGACCCGGAGCACACGTTGTAGACGGCCCCGTGGACGCCCCTGTCGATCAGCAGCTCGTAGGCGGCCACCACGTCCCGCACGTCGAGGAAGTCCTTGGAGGCCTCCAGGTTCCCGGTATCGAGCACCTTCTCCTTCTTTATCCCGGCTTCTATTTCAGCTATCTGCTTCGCGAAGGCCGCGGTTACGAACGCCTCTGACTGCCTCGGGCCGAAGTGGTTGAAGGGCCTGCAGCGCACCACCTTGAGCCCCTTGCTCTTCCAGTACTGGAAGGCGAGCAGGTCCTGCGCCACCTTGCTTACGGCGTAGGGGTTGATGGGCTTCAAGAGCGCCGTCTCCTTCAACGGCAGGTCCTTTTCATCGACGTCCCCGTACTCGTCGCCGGAGCCTATGTTCAATACGACCGCGCCGGGCGACAGGGCTACGGTTGCCTCGAAGAGGTTAAGGGCGGAAAAGACGTTGACCTTGAGCGTCTCGGCCGGGTTCGAGAACGACAGCGAAGGGACGGACTGCGCGGCCAGGTGGTATACCTTGTCCGGGCGCACCTTTTCGATGAGGTCTTTGACCGCGGGCGCGTCGAGGAGGTCGCACTTTACGAGGTTGAGCCCCTTTATCTTCGAGATATTGCGGACGTGGTCGTCGAGCAGGGTTCCCCATAGCTCCGCCCTGTTGCCGAGCCTCTCGGCAAGGTGAGAGCCCACGAAGCCCGCGATGCCTGTTATGAGTACCTTTTCCAAAAGCCTCCCCTTAAAAAAAGCCTACTTGCCTTTCAGGCCCTTCAGGTCCCCTTCCACCATCATCTTCACAAGCTCCGGGAACGCGACTTCCGGCCTCCAGCCGAGCTTCTTTTCAGCCTTCGACGGGTCGCCCACAAGGAGCTCGACCTCGGCGGGCCTCAGGAACTTCGGGTCTATCACTACGTATTTTTTCCAGTCGAGGCCGGCGCACCCGAAGGCGAGCTCCACGAACTCCCTTACGCTGTGCGTCTCGCCCGTGGCAACGACGTAATCGTCGGGCTCCGTCTGCTGGAGCATCATCCACATCGCCTTCACGTAATCGCCCGCGTATCCCCAGTCCCTCTTGGCGTCGAGGTTGCCGAGCCTGAGCTCTTTCAAGAGCCCGAGCTTTATCCTCGCCGCCGCGTGAGTTATCTTCCTCGTCACGAACTCAAGGCCCCTTCTCGGGGACTCGTGGTTGAAGAGTATGCCCGAGCAGGCGAATATGTTATAGCTCTCCCTGTAGTTTACCGTGATGAAGTGCCCGTACACCTTGGCCACGCCGTAAGGGCTCCTCGGATGGAATGGGGTCAGCTCGGTCTGCGGGACCTCCCTGACCTTGCCGAACATCTCGCTCGAAGATGCCTGGTAGAAACGGGCGTCGGGCTTTATCTTCCTTATGGATTCGAGGAGCCTCGTCGTGCCTATGCCAGTGACCTCTCCTGTCAGCGTCGGCTGGTTCCATGAGGTAGGCACGAAGGACTGGGCCGCGAGGTTGTAGACCTCGTCGGGCTGGATGGATTTTACGGCCTCGTCGAGCGACGACTGGTCGGTAAGATCGCCCTGTATCAGGTTGAGCCTTTCCTTTATGTGGTCGATCCTGTCGAACCGGTCGACCGATGCCCTCCGTACCATTCCGTAGACCTCGTAGCCCTTCTCCAGCAGGAACTCGGAGAGGTAAGAGCCGTCCTGCCCTGTTATCCCGGTTATCAAAGCCTTCTTTGCCGCCACTTTTATTCCGCTCCTTTCGGTTTATGGGTCATCTCTTAAGCCGCCAATCAAGCGTAGCCTCTATGCCCTTCCTCAGGTCTAACTCCGGCCTCCAGCCGAGCGTCCTGCCTGCCTTCCCGGCGTTCAGGCAGCTCCTCTTGATGTCCCCGGCCCTTGCCGGGCCCCTTTTGGGCGCTTTAAGCTCGTCCGGGATGTTGCGCCTCTTCTTTATCGATTCAAAGATGACGCTGAAGAGCTCCCCGGTGTGGGTGGCAACGCCCGTGCCTATATTGAAGGCCTCCCCGCTGCCCTTGTCGATGGCCAGGAGGTTGGCCCTCGCAACATCGCCCACGAAGCAGTAGTCCCTTGTCATGCCACGCGGATCGTCCTTGAAATGGTAGAGCGCGCATTCCTTGGAGTCCAGCAATCTGTCGATGAATATCGCCACGACCCCGGCCTCGCCGTGCGGGACCTGTCGCGGCCCGTAGACGTTCGCGTACCGGAGCACCGTGTAGTCTAACCCGTATTGGTGGCGGTAGAAGGCGAGGTACTTCTCCGAGACGAATTTGGTTATGGCGTACGGGGAGAGCGGCCGGACGGGGTAATCCTCCGTGGTGGGATATTCCCCGGCCTCGCCGTATATGGCGCCGCCTGACGAGATGAAGACGACCTTTTTGGTGTCGTTTAGCCTTGCGGCCTCGAGGACGTTTATGAATCCCTTCACGTTCACGTCGGCGTCGTAGAGCGGGTCCTCCACGGAGGCGGGCACGGAAATCTGCGCCGCGTGGTGGTTTATTATGTCCGGCCTTTCGGACTTTATTACCTCCCTCAGCTCCTTTGAGCGGATATCCACCTGATGGAAGCGGGCCTTGGGGTTGACGTTCTCCCTCTTCCCGGAAGAGAGGTCGTCGACTATTATGACCTCATGGCCCGCGTTTATGTACGCGTCGGCCACGTTAGACCCGATAAAGCCCGCGCCGCCTGTCACAAGTATCTTCATCTATTCCCCCTACGGAGCTCCCCGCACCTGCCGAGGAAGTAATCTTTCGCGCCCTGCACAATGCGCCTTGATCCCAGCGCCTTCGGCACCCGCATCGTTAAAAGGCTTAAAAAACTTACGCCGATTATCGCCGCGTACCGTAATGACCTCAAGGGCAGGGGCAGGGGTTTGTTCTTGTCGACGCACATCAGTGTATTTCTCACTGTATAATAAAGCGCAACCGCGCTTGAAGGCCCCCCCGTGGCCCTTGAAACCTTGTGCCACACCTTCGATCCCGGCACATAGAGTACCTTAAACCCCGCCTTGCCGGCCCTCATCCCCCAGTCGATGTCCTCGGAGTAACAGAAGAACCTCTCGTCGAGAAGCCCGATCTTTTCGCATAGCTCCTTTGTGACCAGCATGGAGCAGCCGCAAGGTCTCTGTGTCTCTTCGATGTCGTCGAATTGCCCCCGGTCCGGCATGTTGAACCCCCTGTGGCGGCCCCAGCCTATCCACGGGTGAAAAGATGCCCCGGCGTACCAGAGTATCCGGGGACTGTCAAAAAAATACACTTTCGAGGACAGCATGCCGGCGCCCTTTTCCGATTCGGCCGCGCTTACAAGCTCGGTGAGGAAACCCGGGTCAGCCGTGGCGTCATTATTGATGATGGCTATATACTCGGCCCCTTCGGCGAGGGCGCGTCGCATACCTGTGTTTTCACCCCCGGCGAAGCCAAGGTTTTTTTCGTTTCTGATGATCTCAATCTCGGGGAAAACCCGCTGCAAGGCATCCGCCGAGCCGTCCGTGGAGCCGTTATCCACCATTATTATCTTATAGTCCGGGTAAGTAAGTTGTTTCAGCGTGCGTACGCACTCCACGGTATCGCCGAGGCCGTTCCAGTTCAAAACAATGACCGCGGCCTTCTTTGCAGCCCTTTTGCCGCTCATCGGCAGAGGTTTTGAGAAGAGCTTTTCATATTAGCTTCCCGGCCACGGACCCTTCTATCTCCGCGACCCTTGCGTGTATCATCTTTCCCACGGACGCGGGGCACAACAGAGCCTTTATATCGGCCGCCGCCTTCCTGCCGACCTTCCTTGCCAGGTCACTGTTCTCATATACAAGTCGCAGCAGCTCGGCGGCATGGGACGCGTCGGGCTCCGCCCAGACGTTACCCTTTTTATAAGGGCCTGACTCCTTCTCTATCTTTACCATTGAATGCCTGACGAGAAAGCTGTTGGTGTCGTCCATAAAATCCATGTTGCCCGAATAACCCGTGGCTATGACAGGCTTTTCAAGATACATCGCCTCCGCGAGCGTGAAACCGAACCCCTCGGAGCGGTGCAGCGAAAGGTAGCAATCGCAAAGCGAAACGAGCGTATGCAGTTCTTCCTTCCCGAGATACCCGTCGATAAGCTTCACGTCAAGCCCTCTGGACGCCTCCAGGAGCCTGTCTCTTTCGCGGATGTTCCAGTGGGAGTTGGAGCACTTGAGCACGAGCTGGGCGCGCGTTGACCCGCCGAAGGCCCGCCTGAACGCCTCCACCGCCGCAAGGGGGTTTTTCCTCTCGATGTAGCTGTAAAAATCGAAGACGAAGAGGAAGATGAATTTGTCCTCTTCGAGGCCGAAGTCGGGCCGTTTAAGGTTTTTCAACCCCTTCACCTCCACGGCAAGGGGGATCTTGACAACGGGCACGGGAGAGGACTTTGAGATGGATTCCGCGCAGAAGTCGCTGGAGGTCCATATCTCGTCGAAAAACCTGAAACTGTCGCGCCACTGCCGTGGAAATTCGGACAGCTCCCAAAGCCAGTACCCTATATTATACCTGTCCTTGAAGCGCCCGGGCCCCCTCAGGAAAAAATCAGGCGCGCCATCGGCGTTGACGTGTATCAAATTAATCATATAGGGGTTTCCTTCCGAAAAATCCGTGTAAGTAAGGTCGTTCTGCCTTGACAGCCCGGGGATGTTGTTGAGGACATGCGGGATGCCCGCGGCCTCTATCGCCCTTATGCTGGACCTTGCGGCCTCTCCCACGCCGCTTTCGGACGCTATCTGCCCGGCTATGTTTATCCCCCTTGCGCCCCTTATGACCCTGCCTTTCTTAACCGATTCGATTGCGCGCAGAGCGAGCCTGATGTTTATCATGGCGTTAAGCCTGGCCACGGGCAAGGCGAGCCTCTGGCTTTTAAGGAGAGGGTTAAGCAGCCGCCCGAGGAACGTCATGAGGTATTTTATAATCTGATACTGTTTCACGGGTTGTTATATGTTTTTCGCGCCAGTGGGCCGTTTATCCTCAGATACTCATATGCGGAGGAAAGGCCCCAGACGGCTTTAAAGAGGTACTCTCTGAACGGCGTGCCTCTCCTGAGACGATTTTCGAGTTTGACGTGGGCATAGGCAAAGACCCAGGAGGACGGCACCCTGCCATATCGCCGCTTCAGCATCCCTACGGCCTCTTCGCACGCCTCAAGGCGTTTCGACGCCGTCTTTGTCTCTGGATGCAGCCTGGAGTTCGCCAGGAACTCCCCAATATGGCCCATTTTAAGCTTTTTCGATATCCTAATCCAGTACTCATAGTCCATGCAGTAGTGGAGATCCGGGTCCAGGAACCCCACCTCCTCAAGAACCCGCCTCCTTAAAAAGACCGTGGGCTGGCAAATGAAGCAGGCCTCGGCAAGCCTTTTGATATCAAGTCCGGTAGGATACCGCTCTATTATCTCCCCGCCCTCGTTTATGTAATACCCCTCGCCGTAGACCATCAAAACGTCTTTGTGAGCTTCGAGGAACTCTTTCGCTTTTTTTATCGCGCCCGGTATGTATGTGTCGTCCGAATTTATCCAGCCTAATATCCCGCCCTTCGCGCTTCTAAAACCCTTGTTTACCGCGTCAGCCTGCCCATTGTCCTTTTCGCTCACCCACTTATATTCAACCCCATTGCACCTTATGGGCCACTTCCCCTCTTTAAGGAGGCGGCCGTATCTTTCCATGACCTCGACCGAACCATCGGTCGAGCCGCCGTCCATGATAAGGTATTCGAGAAAAAAATCCCCCTCCTGCGAGATGACGCTCTTTATCGTCTCCTCTATGAACCTCCCCTGATTGAAAGAAGGGGTTATTACGGAGACAAGGGGGGGTTTCACTCCTTCTCCGCCCTTACCGCGATATTCACCATGAAGCGCCCGAGCAGGCCGCCCCCGTATTTATCGAGGCGGTCTATCACCCCGTAGAGCTTAGGCGACACGAACGGGAGGGCGTGGAACCCGAACTGCTCCACGACCCTGAAGCCGTTCTTCTCTAACTCCTTTTTAAGCCAGCCGTACCGGACCCAGTTCTCGAACCCCTCGTAGGGCCGCAGTTTAAGGGCGTTGCCAATGACAACCGCGAAGTGCCACGCCCTGTTCGGCACCGTAAGGGCGAGGACGCCGCCCTTTTTTATCACCCGCGACATCTCCTTTATGGCTTTGGCCGGGTCGGGAGTATGCTCTATCACCTCGGTCGATACTATGCAGTCGAAGGACCTGTCCGGGAACTTCAAATTCGTCACGTCGCCGACGACCCTCACGGTGTCGCACTTTTTTTTAACCTCGTTCAAGATCTTCTCGCCCACGTCGAGCGAGGTGACCCTGGCCCCGAGCTCGACGGCCCTTCTACTGAACCAGCCCGTGCCGCTCCCGGCGTCCAGCAGGACTTTGCCCTTCAGCTCGCCGCTTTTAAAGAGCCTCTCGAATACCACCTCGAGGCGCTTGTCGGTGTCGTACATGTTCATCTTGGCGTCGAACTCAGAGGCGAACCTGTCGTAGAAAAGGCCCTTCTTCTCCATCTATTCCTTCCACCCCGCCCTCTCCTGGATTATGTAAAGAGGCCTGTTCTTGACCTGCCTGAATATCCGCGCTATGTACGCGCCCAAAACGCCGATGCTTATGAGCTGGACCCCGCCGAGGAAAAGGACCCCGACAAGAAGAGACGTCCAGCCCTCTACGGCGATGTTAAGGACGAGCCTGACATATAGGGCATAAGCCGCATAAACGAAGCTTACCCCGGCGACAGCGAGGCCGAAAAATCCAACGGCCTTGAGCGGCAGGGTAGTAAACGAGGTTATCCCGTTTATGGCGAATTTGAGCATCTTCGAGAAGGAATACTTGCTCTGCCCCGAGTGGCGGGCGTCGGCCCTGTACGGGATATTCGTCTGCTTGAAGCCTATCCAGCTCGTAAGCCCCCGGACGAACCTGTCCTGCTCCCGGAGCGCTTTGAACGCGTCGCACGAGGCGCGGTCCATAAGCCTGAAGTCTGCGGCGTCCGGCTGTATCACGACCTCTGAATCGAGGTTTATGACTTTGTAGAACGCCTTTGAGAAGAGCTTCTTCTTAAGAGGGATGCCTTCGGTCTCCTGCCTTATGGTATTGACCACGTTATAGCCGCTCTTCCACGCGGCTATCATCTCCGGGATCAGTTCGGGCGGGTGCTGGAGGTCTCCGTCCATGACGATAACGGCTTCTCCAGCGGCAGAGTCCATGCCCGCGGTTATGGCTATCTGGTGGCCGAAGTTCCGCGAGAACCTCAAAGCCTTTACCTCTTTTCTTTTCCCGACCCACTCAGCGGCCTTCCTGAAGGTATCGTCCGAGCTGCCGTCGTCGACGAATACGACCTCGAAAGGCTCTTTCAAATTGTCCATGACCTTAAGGAGCCTTTTGCAGAGCTCGTCCATTACCGAGGCCTCGTTAAAGACCGGGACGACTATGGAGTAGGTTATGTTCATTGAGGATGCCCTTTTTTATATCGATGTTTTTTTATTGCATGCTCATAGACGCCAAGAAAATTGCTCGCCTGCTGCTTTAATGTATGCCTTTCTTTTATCTCCGATACGCATTTTCCGCTCATATCAAGATATTTTCCTCTGTCCATGTCCATAAGCCATTTTATGCCCTCCGCGAAATCCCTCTCGTCCCTGTATCCCGCTATATAGCCGGTCTCCATATGCTTGATTATCTCAGGGACCCCGCCTACCCTGAAGGCGACGACGGGTATCCCGCAGGCGAGGGCCTCAAGCACCACTAAAGGGCTGTTTTCAGCTAAAGAGGGCGCAAGATATACATCCGACGCGGCATCGTAATCGGCGATTACTCTTGGGTCACTCGTGGCCCCTATGGACCTGCCTTCCAGGCCGATCCCCTCAAGCGAGGACTTTTCAGCATCCCCTATAACCACGAGGTATGGCCTATAGCCGTACCCGTTCTTTATTATGGACAGGGCGCCCACGAGGTGCTCAAAGCCTTTCCATTTATTTCTGCTGCCCGTATCCGCCACAAAAATGGCGATGAACCTGTCCTGAGGGAGCCCTAATGCTTTACGCAAGGCCTGTCTGTCTTTTGGCTTGAAGATGTCCGTGTCCACAGCGTTTGGCACGAGATAGGCCGGAAAATGCGAAAGTATCGAGTCCGGCAGCTTGTCCATCAGCCATTTTGACGGGACGGTCAGGATGATGCCGGATTCCCGGAAGACCTTTGATTTTATTTTCCAGAGCATGCGGGTCCTGTCTGACCTGATAGACGGGTATGTATCCAGCGCCGGGCACATCCCGCAACCTGTCTTCCATCTCTCGCAATCGAAGCTATGGGCGCAGTGGCCCGTAAGGGCCCACATGTCATGAAGCGTCCAGACTACTGGCTTTTCGTGCGACACCCCCCTTATAGCCCACTGGTTCAGGTAACTTCCATGCGTATTATGAAAGTGCACTATATCGGCTCTCCTTGCAGGGCCCTTCCGCATTATGCTTCTCGACGAGGAGAAGAGAAAATACTGGAGTCCGCTTGCCTGCTCGATCCACTCGGAGCAAATCCATTTAAGGTTCAGCGCCTTTTTTGCGAAGAACCCACTGTCCGGGTGTATTGTAAGGACGTCCGGGTCGCTGCCGCGTTTAACCCCCACTATCATCTTTGAATCATGGCCTGCGCTCCTGAACGCGAGGTGGAGGCCGTATGCCACCCTTGCTGCTCCGCCCTGAACGTCATGAGTATTTACCTGAACGATATTCATAAAAAACGGTTCATTTCCTTATGGGCTTCCTATAAACGACTGTTACGGAATGGCCGCGCGGGAGAGAGCCTTTTTTTTGCTTCCCGGCTAAATGATGGTCAACCAGTATTCCCGCCAGCCTGGTTAAAACCCTGCTTGAAAAGCTCAGGTCTATAAGCTTTTTCTTCTTTCTGAAAATGGCGTTAAGCATTTGTTGCGCCATGGTAATTGAATACCAACGGCTGTGTATATCAGCCAGCTTATCATGGTAAAGCTCTACCATTTTAAGGTCAAAAATTGACGCTATCGAACAAAGACTCTTATCAGACCAGTGCGTAACATGATGCGGGGGCAGATTAAGGGTCGCATTAGTTGCCGATGATATGAAGGAATCCGCACTCGGCACGGAGATTATATACCGCCCTCCGGGCGCAAGGCATTCAATCGAACTCCCCAGGAACGCGCTTACGTCGGCTATATGCTCCAAGACCTGGAACGAGCAGACAACGTCGTATCTCCCGGCGTTTTTTACCGCATGCGCCTGAACGGTCTCGTTCAGGATCCTTATCCCCGCGCTTTCGCCCATCTCCCTTGCCTTTGAGCTGAATTCCAGGCCCGTATAGTTTCCGGTATCTATCTTTTTGGCGAAGGCCCCCTTGCCGCACCCTATCTCCAGGACGCACGAATTTTCAGGGACATATCTTCTGGCGAACTCGTATTCGTCCTTATCCTCCAGATAATACCAGTCGAACTTCTGCAAGCTCTCGTAAAATCCCTCCGAGCCTGTAACAGCCGGATGGAAAAACCTGAGGTCACAGCCGCCGCACAGGAAAAAGCCAAACTCGTTATGCCCCGAAAATTCCTCAATTATGGACCTTCCGAGCATTTGGCTGTAAAGCTCCGCCAGCTCTGATACCTTGACGCTCTCTATACTTGCAACAGAACCGGAATTGCATAACGGGCAGTTCAGAACCATCTCAGAATTTTTGATCCCCTGGATTTCAATCCATTGATTATACTCGCGCCTAATGACGGCCCGATTGATTTATAGAACTCGACCATCGCGTTTAAAGCGGCCTCGTTTTCCCTTATATCTTCGGTAAAATCTTTTATTCTCCGTTCCCGGACCTTAACGTCATAATCCTTGGATTTCCCGCAGTGCACACCCGAACCATCAAGGCCTATATTCCTGACGAGCGACTCCCCTGGGTGGAGGCAGAGCCCGCCCTTTAAAAAGACGCTTGCGTACCATTTTATGGCCCAGGTCTTCATGCGGCCCTCGGCATTGGCCTTCAGGGTCTCTGAAAAGCCCGTAGAACCTTTCACGTCGAATTCTTCCAGAAGGCCTTTCTCAATGATCTCATCCAACAATTTCCTGGGGTCAGGCTCGAATGAATCCCACGCCCTTTGCCATGTCGCCCAGCCCCAGCAAGACGTCGCGCGGTAAAAGAATGTCTCAGGTAATTTTGCCTTAATCGGCAACATATAACCGGAAATATGCATTACCTCCGGCGTGCTTTGGTATATGTCCAGGGCATCGTTCATGTAATTTAAAAATTGGGTAGATACTATGAGGTCGTCCTCCAGCACGATCACCCGCCCGTACTTTTCGCAAAGCTCCGTCACCCCGGAGATGACGGAGGCGGCGAGGCCGAGGTTCCTTTCGCGCTCGATAATATTCACGCGCCCGCACCATTTGCGGCCCGCTATCAGTTCCCTTACCTCCTCGACGGGCTTCCTGTCCGTCTCCCCTTTCGCTCCGTCCGAGAAGATGAACAGCTCGCTCTCTTTCGCGCCCTCGCACTTTGAGAGGGCTTCGAGCGAGGCCTTCGCGTGCGCCGGGCGCCTGTAGGCGAAAAAGACTATGGGGGCGTTCAGCCCTTTCATGCCTTTTGCCTCCCGTGGATAGGCAACCTTTTGAAGAGGCTGTTCGCCGTCCTTAATCCAAAAAGTCCAAACCTCCCCCAGCCCGAGTCCTTATTGAGTATCATCTTCACCTCGAAGAAACGGTAAAGATCCCCCCTGCAATAGTTCTTGACCAGACCCTTTTCCGTAATGCGCATATCAGCGTCGATTATCGTAAATATCGTGTCGTACCCGCCCGTGAGGCTGAAGTTGTTCCGCGCCTCGCTCCCGCTCCACGCCTCTTCCTTCCCCTTCTTGAGGTGCGAATAGTCGTGGTTCTGGTGTATCGCCGTGACAACATCCGACGCGTCAATCACGCTAATCCCGTTAGAGCGGCAGTAGTATATGAGCCAGTTGTCGTAAGACGCCCTGCCCACGATAAGCGGCGGCAGGTCCTTCCATGTCCCGCGCCTGAAAAGGAAATAGTCGCACCCTGTAGGGGGGTGGAGGCTTTCGGGGCGCATCTTATCTTTTAATTTTTTTTGCCAGAGGCCGGTTTTAAAATCCATCTCCTCATCAACGTCCATATCCCACCTCTGGCCGATCATCATGAAGCGCTTCAGGTCTATCCGCCGCGCCGCCAGAAGGAAATCCTCCGTAAGGATGATGTCGCAGTTGATATACGCCTGAAGCTCATATTTCCCGCGCGCGCCGGCTATGGCGAACATCGAGCTTACAAGGGGCGTGCCTCGCGCGCTTACCTCCACATCGGGGATATGGAGGAGCTTGAGCTCTCTTGAGGCCTCATCATACCCCTCGCCCCTGCCGAAGAGCATGACTTCTATTTCCGGGTCGAGGGCCTTCCAGCTCCGGAGCGCATTGAGCTGGCTTATCCTTGCCTTTCCCTTGAAGGGTTTCGCCGTGGTGAATATGGTTATCATCTCAAGGCTTCGTAAGAACGAACACGAAATTATCTCCCATGCCTATTGAATCGAAAAACCTCGTGACGAAGTGGTTTAGCTTTCTTGCATGGAGCCATGCGATAACGCCCGCAAGGCGGCCTTGCCTTTTCGTCAGTTCTTTCTGCGACCAGAACGGCGAAGGCTCGCCCGCCTTCGGGTAGGCCGCAAGGTGGAGCCACTGGTAGTAGAGCCACTCGGAGCTTGTTACGGTCCTCCACCCCTTTACCTCAAGCCCGGCATTTTCCGCCGCTATTCTCATGGACTTTATCGAGAAGTGCTGGAGGTGATACGGCGCGTGCCAGTTTATCCACTTCCTGCCGAAGAAACGTGCGCCCCAGCCGTTCGAGTTAGGGGTCGATAGAATAAGCGTGCCTCCGGGCCTGAGCACCTTCGCGGCGCCCTTTAAGTTCGCCAATGGGTCTGCTACATGCTCGATCACCTGCGCCATCGTCACATAATCAAAAAAATTCTCTTTATACATATCAGGGTCAAATAGCCCAACATGGACCTTGAAGCCGAACCTCTCGGCGACGCGCCTTATGTTCTCGTCAGCCTCGACACCGTACGCCTCGCAGCCCCTCTTTTCATAGTAGCCGAGCGATTCCCCGAAACCGCACCCGATATCGAGCACCTTTACCTTCTCCGGCACCCACCTGAAAGGCGAGCACATATCGCCCTGAAACCAGGGCTTAAGCCCCGCTTTCTCCTCCGGCACAATGTAGCTTTCGAGCGACCGGCCTGAGCGGGGGTAATACTCCGAATAGAGCTTTCTTAAATCACCTTCCGAAAATTCGGCCTTTAAAAATTTGTGCCCGCACGAGGCGCACCCGTAGAGCGGAAAGGCTCCGGGGTACCCGTAGCGGTCGTCGTAGAGACTGCCCGCAGGACTGCATTCCTTTTCACAGACAGGGCAGCGCATTAAAATTTTCTCTTAAAATGGCTTTTCACCATTATTTCAACTTCTCAAGAAGCCGCGCTGGCACGCCGACAATGACGGAACGCGGCTCAATGTCTTTAGTGACCACGGCCTGAGCGCCTATAACGCACCCCTCGCCTATGCTCACGCCCGGAAGGATAATGGCTCCTGATCCTATCCAGCAGTTCCGCCCTATAATAACCGGAGCCATTTTGTTACTATCTCGAAATATCTTAGAATATTTATCATGTGTTTGCGAAGTAATGACTACATGGGAGGCGATTATCGTATTGTCACCTATTTCAATCCCTCCTCCTCCCCACATATGCACAAAATTGACGATATTTACTCTCCTTCCAATTCTTACTTTTTCAGGAGAATTTATGACCACATTCGGGTATATATGGCTCCCCTCGCCGAACGAGGCAAGCCTTGACTGCCAGTAAGCAGACCTGAACGCGGATAAAGCGTTCATCCCCAAAGTGGAGAGCGTGAACCTCGACCAGAGCCGTCCGGCTATTTCTGCTAAACCTGAAATCGACCTGTTTAAAAAACTACTCGGCATGCCACCTCTGGGGAAGAAGACAGGTCCCGTGCTGGCGCGAGGGGAGCTTGCCCACTCCGAAGAAATCATCCGCCTCCACATCAAAGCAGGCAGCAGACTCCACCTGATCAGTAACTTCTCCGTTTACAATGAGTGCGGCATTTATATAATAAGTGCCTGGTATCAAATTAATCGGGTTTGTAATACATTTGATGACTGAAGAAGAGCTTACGGCTTCAGGAAGGCTCAGCTCGTAACGGCTATCGAGCCAATAGATAGGCATCCCCATCGAGTCGATAATTGAAAAAAGGACGGCGTACCTGCTTACTTCCTCCCTCGAATCAAGGCTGACCCTTATATCGATCCTCTCACCGCACCTTATTGCATCACGTCCTTTAGTAGGACTTACACTTATAGACTTAAGCCTTATCCTGCCGCTTCCGGCCCTATCAGGCCGGTTAAGAAGCTCTACCTCAGCCCTTCTGATCGACTCCCTGTTATAGGCGCTTACGACCTCTTCAGCTTTGCCGTCTTTAATGAGCTTTCCGCCCGCAAGGAGGACAGCTCTCTGACAGAGGGACTCTACCGCCGCCATGTTATGGCTCACGAACAGTACCGTCCTGCCGCCTTTGGCCACGTCCCCCATCTTGCCCAGGCATTTTCTCTGGAACGCGGCGTCGCCCACGGCCAGGACCTCGTCTATTATAAGTATCTCGGGCTCGAGGTGCGCGGCCACGGCAAAGGCGAGCCTTACGTACATGCCGCTTGAGTACCTTTTAACGGGCGTGTCGAGGAACTTCTCTATTTCGGAGAACGCCACTATCTCGTCGAACTTGGAGCGTATCTCTTTATTCGTCATGCCGAGGAGCGCGCCGTTTAAGAATATGTTCTCCCTGCCGGTAAGCTCCGGGTGGAAGCCCGTGCCCACTTCAAGGAGGCTCGCCACCCTGCCGCGCATGGTGATGGTGCCTTCCGTCGGCTCGGTTATGCGCGAAAGCACCTTGAGGAGCGTCGATTTGCCCGCGCCGTTCCTGCCGATTATGCCGAGGACCTCGCCCTCGTTCACCGTAAAGGATACGTCCTGCAAGGCCCAGATGGAGTTCTCGTCCGCGGCAGGGCCTTTCCTGAAGACGGACTTGAACGACTCCATCACCTCTTCGCGGAGCGACCCGTAGGACTGCCTCGCGCCGATGGCGTACCTCTTGGATATGTTTTTTACCTCTATTACCTGCTTCATTAGATCACGTCCGCGAAATAGCGCTCTACCCGGCGGAAGTAGAATACCCCGCCTATGAATATGGCCGCGCCTATGGCCGATGAGACAAGGAGCCCGGCCCACGGTATCCCCGCGTTGCCGAGGAGAGCTGGCCTGAACGCCTCTATCACCCCGCCCATTGGGTTTAAAAGGAGCACCCAGCCCCACTTCTCCCCGAGAAGGTTCCTCGGGTATATCACGGGGGTGGCGAACATCCAAACCTGGATGAGGAACGGGACGGCGTACTGGATGTCCCTGTACCTCACGTTAAGCGCGGATAGCCAGATGCCGAAGCCGAGGGCGTTTATCATCGTTATGAATACAAGTATTGGCACGAGGACAATGCCGAAGCTGATGCCGACTTTATAATAGACCATCATCGCGCCGAGGACGAGGGAGGCGAAGAATAGATCGATAAGGGCCGTTATCGCGGAGCTTAAGGGGATAATGAGCCTCGGGAAGTAGACCTTGCTCAGGAGGTTGGAGCCAGCCACGAGGCTGTTCGTGGACTGCCCGAGGACAGAGGCGAAGTAGGTCCAGGGAAGCAACCCAATGAATACGAATATCGGGTAAGGCGCGCCGTCCGACGGCATATTGGCGAAGCGGCCGAAGATAACCGAGAATATCAGCATGGCGAGCACGGGCTGGAGCACGGCCCATGCTATGCCGATAAAAGTCTGCTTGTATTTGACCTTAACGTCGCGCCAGGCGAGGAAGTAAAGGAGCTCCCTGAACCTCCAGACCTCGCGGACGTTTACGGGTATCCAGCCCTTTTTCGGCTCTATTACTATTTCAGCTAAATCGCTCACAGCTATCGGCCTTCGACCCTTCTTTACCCTTTCTTCTTTTCTTAGCAGGCTTGTTGAAAACAGCCTGCTAAGCAATCCACGGATGGATTGCCAAATTGCGAGACTTTAAAAGTCGAGCAATTTGTGAGGTTTGGCCGGATTCATTCCGGCCAAACCGTGGTTGAAAAAGTCCAGGAAGGACTTTTTCAACTACTAAATCCTGTCCCCGTACTGGAGGTCGTAATAGTCCCTGTACTCGCCGGAGGTTATCCGCTCCCACCAGCCGGGGTTATCGATGTACCAGTCTATGGTCTTCCGTATCCCGGAGTTGAAGTCGTGCTCAGGCCTCCAGCCAAGCTCCTTTTCCATCTTCGAGCAGTCGATGGCGTAGCGCCTGTCATGGCCGGGGCGGTCCTTCACGAAGTGAATGAGCCCCTTCCTGCTCCCCTTGAAAGGGTACTTCACGGATAAGGATTTATCTGCCGAAAGCCTTTCGTCTATTATCGAGCAGACCTCGTTTACAAGATCGAGGTTCTTCATCTCGTTCCGGCCGCCTATGTTGTAGGTCTCCCCGAGCCTGCCCCTGCTAAGGACAGTATCAATGGCCCTGCAGTGGTCCTCGACGTAGAGCCAGTCGCGCACGTTCTGCCCGTCCCCGTAGACCGGCAGACCCTTGCCCTTTAACGCGTTTATTATCATGAGCGGTATCAGCTTTTCGGGGAACTGGTAAGGCCCGTAGTTGTTCGAGCAGTTCGTGGTAACGGCAGGCAGGCCGTAAGTGTGGAAGTACGCCCTCACGAGGTGGTCCGAGGAGGCCTTTGACGCGGCATAAGGGGAGTTCGGGCTGTACGGGGTCGATTCGGTAAAAAAGCCCTTATCTCCCAGCGAGCCGTATACCTCGTCTGTCGATACATGGAGGAACCTTTTATCCCCTGGCGCGGACCAGTTTTTCCTCGCGGCCTCTAAGAGCGTGAAGGTGCCGAGCACGTTCGTCTCGATAAAGGCCTTTGGCCCGAGTATCGAGCGGTCCACGTGCGACTCTGCCGCGAAGTTCACCACGGTATCTATCCCTTCCTTTTCAAACAATCCGTCGAGGAGGGCGGAGTCGTTTATGTCGCCTTTTACGAACAGGTAGCCGGGGCCGCTCGCGAGGGACTTCAAATTCTCCAGGTTCCCGGCGTAGGTGAGCTTATCGAGCACTATTATCCTGTCCGAAGGATAGCGCCCGCGCATATAAAGGACGAAGTTGCTGCCGATGAAGCCCGCGCCGCCTGTTACGAGTATCTTACGCATCTTTTCCCCCGTTCCTGCGGCAGAGTTCTTTCATCATCTCTTTTAGAGACCTCCTCCAGTGGGGTATCTTTACCCCGAAGGCGCTTTTTATCTTTTTCTTGTCGAGCACCGAGTAGGCCGGCCTTTTCGCAGGTGTCGGGTACTCGGAGGTGAGGATCGGCTCTATGGAGGAGCACTTCAGCTTCACCCCGGCCACTTTCGCCTCCTCCACTATCGCCTCGGCGAAGTCGTACCAGCTCGCCACGCCTTCATTGGAGTAGTTGTATACGCCGTAATCCGCTTTCCCGGCCTTCAGGTCATCTATTATCTTCGTAATCGCGCCCGCGAGGTCGCGTGTCCATGTCGGCGTGCCGGCCTGGTCGTAGACTACCTTCAAGGCCTCCCTCTCCCCCGCGAGCCGTAATATCGTCTTCACGAAATTATTCCCCTCAAGGCCGTAGAGCCAGGAGGCGCGGATTATGATGTGCCTGTCTAACGCCCCTATGGCCTCCCTTTCGCCTTCGAGCTTCGATTCGCCGTAGGCGGACAGAGGGTTCGTCCCGTCAATCTCCAGATAGGGCGTCGATTTTCTCCCGTCAAAGACAAAGTCCGTAGAGATGTGGATGAGCGCGGAGCCCGCGTTGTTTGCGGCCTCCGCGAGGTTCTTAACCCCGTCCCTGTTCACGGCGAAGGCCCTATCCCTCTCCTTTTCAGCCAGGTCTACCTTCGTGTAGGCCGCGCAGTTTATGACGACGTCCGGCCTTACGGAGCCTACGGCCTCGAAGACCCTCTCCCTGTCCGTGATATCAAGGGCGGATGAAGGAAAGGCGTGTACGCCGCAGCCCCCGTTCACGAGAAGGGGCCGCAAGTCGCTGCCGAGCTGTCCGGCCGAGCCTGTTACCAATATTTCCATCAGTCCAGCTCGTAAGGGGAGTCCGCAACGTCCTCGTAGCGGACCTCGTCCACGGGGTCTTTTTTCCCGTTGCCCTTGAAGAGGCGGTTAGGGCAGTTGATAACGAGGCCGTCGCTCTCCCCGACGTTCTTGTACGCGTGCACGACCCTTTTGGGCACTATCACGGCGATTGGTGCCCCCTCGCCCGCGACGAGCGCCATCCTGTGCCTGTACGTCGGGGACTCCGGCCTGTTGTCCCAGAGGTATACCTTGAAGCGCGAAGGCCCGGCGAAGCAGAAGTAATCGGCCTGGTCGATGTGCTCGTGAGGGCCTCGCGCGACCCCCGGCCTTGTAATAGAGATATAGGTCATAGCGGGCAGGTATTCGCCGTCGAGCTCGTCGTGCCTGAAGACCTCCATCAGCCAGCCGCGGCCGTCGGAGAATTTACTGAGGGGCTTGACCTGAACGCCTTCTATCGCGCCGTCCTTGAACATCCCTTACACCTCCACCACGGAGTCGTCGCCTATCATGAGGCGCAGGGCCTCGTGCTTATCCTGGCATTTTATTACCTTCGCGTTCCTTCCTATGAGGCTGTCCTCCATCCTGTTGACATGGCTTATCTCGGCGCCGGTTAAAATGACGGAATGCTCTATTATGGACTTCGTTATCTTCGTGTCGTTCCCGATGCTCGTAAACGGGCCGATGAAGCTGTCCTCTATCACAGCGCCCGGCCCGACCACTATGGGGCCGCGGAGCGTGCTGTTCTTTACAACCGCGCCCGCGTCTATCGTGACGCGCCCGGTTATCTGCGAGGCCTTGTCGACCTTGCCGTCTATCTTTCTTTTGAACCATTCGTCCAGGACTATCGTATTCGCGGCCAGGAGGTCGTCTTTCTTGCCGGTATCGAGCCACCACGTATCGAGGATATGGCTCTGCACTGGCCTGCCCTTGGTGATGAGGTCCTGTATGGCGTCGGTTATCTCGAGCTCGCCGCGCGCGGAGGGCCTTATGCTCGCGATGGCCCTGTGTATCTCGTTTGAGAATATATAGACCCCGACGAGGGCGAGGTTGCTTTTTGGGTTGTTCGGCTTTTCTTCGAGGCCCAGAATATTCCCCTTGCCGTCCACCTCTGCCACGCCGAAGGACTGGGGGCTTTCAACGGGCTTTAACAGTATGACGGCGTCCGCGCCCGTCTTCCTGAACTTCTCTATGAACTTTTCTATGCCGCAGCCTATGAGGTTATCTCCCAGATACATCACGAAGGGCGAGTCCCCGAGGAACTCCTTGCCGACGAGCACGGCGTGGGCGAGCCCCTTCGGCTCCTCCTGGAGGATGTACTCGACCTTAACGCCCCACTTCGACCCGTCGCCCATCGTCTCCCTTATCTCCGCGCCGGTTTCCGGAGAAATTATTACCCCAATCTCTTTTATTCCGGCCTTGGCGATATTATCGAATACATATGAGAGTATCGGGCGGTTCGCTATTGGCACGAGCTGCTTTGCTCCCGTGTAGGTCAGGGGCCGGAGCCTCGTTCCCTTTCCTCCGCTCAATACCAGGGCCTTCATCTTTTTTTCCATCTTAACCCCTTAGGAATTTTTTAGCAGGCTGCTGAAAAAGTCCATCTGCTTTGTTGTCATCGTCTTGTCATAACGCAAGGTGAGTACGTCTCATTCCTCGCTTCCTCAACGCCTCGCGGACTCGATTTTGAGCAGCCTAAGCAAATTCAGGGTTTCTGTTACAGCCTGTTTACGGTCCTGTACCAATCAATAGTGCTCTTGAGCCCTTCCTCAAAACCCGTCTTCGCCTTGAAGCCGAACTCGTTTTGGGCCTTTGCGGTGTCGAGGCACCTCCTCGGCTGGCCGTCGGGCTTTGTCGAATCCCAGATGATCTCCCCTTTGAAGCCGGTAAGCCTCGCTATAAGGACTACAAGGTCCTTTATCGCTATCTCGAAGCCCGCGCCGAGGTTTATCGGGTCGCCCTTCTCGTATCTTTCGGTGGCGAGCACTATCCCCTCTGCCGCGTCGTCGACGTAGAGGAATTCCCTCGTGGCCTTGCCCGTGCCCCAGACCGTTATCAAAGGGGCCTTCTCTTTTATCGCGTCAAGGCACTTCTTGATGAGCGCCGGTATCACGTGGGAGGAGGCCGGGTCGAAGTTGTCCTTCGGCCCGTAGAGGTTGACCGGAAGGAGATAGATGCTGTTGAACCCGTACTGCTGCCTGTAGGCCTGCGACTGGACAAGGAGCATCTTTTTCGCCAGCCCGTAAGGGGCGTTCGTCTCCTCGGGGTACCCGTCCCAGAGGTTCTCCTCCTTGAACGGGACCGGGGTGAACTTCGGGTACGCGCAGATGGTGCCGAGGGCCACGAACTTTTCGAGTCCGTGGAGCCTGCCTTCTTCGATGAGCTGGACGCCCATCATTAGGTTCTCGTAGAAGAAGCTGCCGGGGTTTTCGCGGTTGGCGCCTATGCCGCCCACCTTTGCCGCGAGGTGGATGACTATGTCGGGCCTTGCGTCTTTATAGAGCCTTTTGCAGGCGTCTCTATCCACGAGGTTATACTCCGCGCTCCTCGGCGAGAAGATATCTCTGCAGCCGCGTTTCTTCAGCCTATCGACGACGAACGAGCCGAGGAAGCCCGCGCCCCCGGTAACAACGACTTTCTTTCCGCTTAAGTCCATATCGTCTCCATCCCTTTAGCAGGCTGCTGAAAAAGTCCATCTGCTTCGTTGTCTTCGTCGCTCGTCATTGCAGCGTACAGAAAAAGTACGCCTCATTCCTCGCTTCTCGACGCCTCGCATCTGGAGCTTTTTGAGCAGCCTGAATATGATCTTTCAGCCCTCTATCCTCTTGAGCCACCCCTCGGTATTTATTCCGCATATCCGCCGCTCGTCCACCCCGGCCTCAAGGAGCGCCTTCTTGAGCGCCTCGCCGCCGTTAAACGACGTTATGATTATAATCTCATAATCTATTTCCTCAAGCCTGTCGATGGGGAGGACTTCGTAGCCGAAGAACTTCCTTTTCGCCTCGGCCTTGTCGATAATGCCCGCAAGCTCGAGCTCGGCCTCTTTTAATGACAGGTAGGCTATCTCGGTCACCTCGTCCACACCGCAGAAGACGACCCTTTTTATCTTTAGGCCCCTCAAGTCGTTGAAAAGGGTATGGAAGTCCCTGCGGGCTACCCTGTAGAGGTTAGTGAAGTTCTGGAGGTGCTGGTAAGTAAGACGGGTCTTTTCGGCGAAGCCGCTGGGGGTCAGGTAATATGTATATCTTTTGCGGGGGATAGTGGAGACGGTTATGTAGCCTTTTGAGGCGAGGTTCTTGATGTAGGAATTGATAAGGCCGAGAGCAACCCCGAGCTTTTTGCTTAAGTCCCGCTGCGTAAGCTCGTGGTTTTTCGATATCTCGTCAAGAAGAAGAAGAGAACGGTAGCCGTCCTGATGCTCTTCCTTATTGTTCATGGAATGAACATAGCACAGGCCAAAAATTTCGTCAAGCGGTTTTTGTTCATATCCTGAACGTGAAAATTATTTTATTAATCAGATTAGCAAGTTGGAGAGTTAAGGGGTTTGTTCAGAATCTGAACACACATAGCGGTGCATGAACGAGCGAATCGAATTTTTTTCCTAATGTGTCGAAGATTCCCCGCTGCTTGCTGCGGGGAGATTAATAACCTGGAAGGCCCCTCTTGTGGCCTTCCAGGTTCTGTTTTTCAGCAGACACCAGTAGTCGATTCAGGATTTGCCGCCGTTCTTGAGGCTCTCCTTGAAATACGAACCGACGTTTTCGAGGGCGCAGAAGCTCCCGCACATCGTGCAGGTCGCGGGCTCCTCAGGGGCGCGGCTGGCCCTTATCTCGGACGCCCGCTCTCCAAATAGGCCCAGCCTGTACTGGTCCTCCCACTTCAAGTCCCTCCGCGCCTTCGACATCGCCATGTCCCGCTCTTTCCTGCCGAGCTTTACCATATCCCCCGCGTGCGCCGCTATCCTTGCCGCCCTTACGCCTTCGACCACGTCGTCCCTGTCAGGGAGGGCAAGGTGCTCGGCCGGGGTCACGTAACAGATGAGGTCCGCCCCGTACCTCGCGGCCTCGGCTGCCCCGATCGCCGCCGAGATGTGGTCATAGCCCGCGGCTATGTCGGTCGTAAGCGGGCCGAGCACATAGAAAGGGGCGTCGTTGCTCATCCTCTTCTGGAGCTTCACATTTGCCTCTATGTCGTCAAGGGGCAGGTGTCCCGGCCCCTCGCACATCATCTGGCACCCCATCTCCAGCCCCGCCTCCGCAAGCTCGCAGTTTATGAGGAGCTCCTGTACCTGGGCCCTGTCCAGGCTGTCGTGCACGGCCCCGGCGCGCAGGCCATTTCCGAGGCTTAAGACGCAGTCGTACTTTTTGAGTATCGAAACGACGCGGTCGAAATTTTCGTACAGGGGGTTTTCCCTGTTGTTCTTGAGCATCCACCCCACCATGTAGGAGCCTCCCCTTGAGACCAGCCCTCCGTAACGGTAGCCCTGCCTGTTGAGCCTTTCTATCGTAAGCCTGTTTATCCCGCAGTGGACGGCCATGAAGGAGATGCCGTCCGCGCACTGCCTCTCCAATACGTCGAAGAGAAGCTCTTCGGTAAGTTTGTTCGGGTCATGGTACTTTTCTATCGCCTCCTTGAAGGCCTGGTAGAGCGGCACGCTGCCCACGGTAAGGCCCGTTGACCGCAGGACCTCCTTGCGGATGGTGTCCAGGTCCCCCCCCACGGAAAGCTCCATAAGTGTATCTGCCCCTGCATCCTCGGCGGCTTTTGCCTTCTCGACCTCGGCCTTCAGGTCGACGATATCGGAAGATGTCCCTATGCTCGCGTTGACCTTTGTCCGGAGCCCCTTGCCTATCCCTACGATCCTCGCCTTCCTGTTAATGTTGTTCGGGATCACTATCTTGCCTTCGGCTATCAGTTCCCTTATGCGGTCGGCGCTCGCGTTCTCGCTCCGGGCGACCTCCTCCATCTCTTTTGTTATGATGCCCTTCCTTGCGGATTCGACCTGAGTCATAAATCCCCCTTAGCAGGCTGCTGAAAAAGCCCAATCTGCTGTGTCGTCTTCAAAATTCGTCATTGCGACGTACGAGATGAGTACGTCTCATTCCTCATTTTTCGACTCCTTGCATCTTGGGACTTTTTGAGCAGCCTGAACGTGATTTTGAGTTTTTCAGCAACCTGTCAAAATAAAAAATCCTCAGAGCTTTAAAAGCCCTGAGGATTGCACCCTGTTTCCTTGACCCTCAAGCATTATCCCAAAGGGGTTTTGCCCTTCGGGGAAAGACCTTCCAGACCGCGAGAAGTCTTCTGCGGATAAGACCCTTTTAAGGGTCCCGCATTTCAGGCAGGTCTTCTGGCTCCCGGATCGGTCTACTCACCGCGCCTTCCCTTTAGCAGGCTGCTGAAAAAGTCCATCTGCTTTGTTGTCTTCGTCGCTCGTCTTTGCGACGTACAAAAGAGTACGCCTCATTCCTAAGCTTCTCGACGCCTCGCGGACTCGATTTTGAGCAGCCTGAACAAAATTCCGAGTTTATCGGACAGTGGCGTTTGCGGTTTTCGTCCCCGGTTACAGCGGCGGGTCCGCGACGGTATCGCACCGTTCTTCCCTTTTAAGGCCCTCTCAGGCCGCCTGATTATTCAGCGAGTTTATATCAAGTCAACTCCGGCCGTCAAGAGATTTCAAAAATACCCGCTACTTTACCGCTCCGAGCGCCTTTGCGGTCTTTGCCACGTCCGCGGGCTTGACCCAGAGTATCGCCCCGTACCTCCCGCCCCCTGCCGCGACCGCGTCCATGGCGATTACATTGACCCCGGCCCCCGCGAGCCTTGCGGTTATATCGGCCACGGCCCCGGGCCTGTCGTCCCCCTGGATGAGAAAGCCGGTCTTCTGCGCGCTCAGCCTGAGACCCGCCTTTTTCGCGGCCCTTTTGAAAGCGGCCGCGTCCTCGGGGATGAAATCGAGCTGCGCCCGCCCTGCCCGGGGGAACCCGGTGAAGGCGAGCAGGTTAACGCCTTCGTCCTTCAACGCGCCGAGGGCCTTCGCCCCTTCGCCCGGCCTGTTCGGGGCCGTTGCCTTGAAGTAAGCTATCTTTCTGACGAGGTCTGCCATAGGTACCTCCTTTGGTCTTAAAGTTCATTATTATTATAGCCGAGTTTGAGAGGTTCAGCTTTTTTGCGTGACAAGAAATAAAAAAACGGGGCCTGCAGGCCCCGTTCCATTTTTTGACAGGAGTGATAAGCGGCTCAGAAGTTCAAGGCCGAACCCGGCCTTACCAGTTGCAGCCTCTCTTTTATGAAGCCCTTGGCCTGTTCGAGGAGCTTTTCGTTTTCCGCCTCGAAGCGGAGCACAAGCACGGGCTGGGTGTTCGACGCCCTCACAAGGGCCCAACCCCCCTCAAAGTTGACCCTGAGGCCGTCTATCTTGATTATGTCCTTTACCTTGAACTCCTTTGTCCCCTTGCCTATCGCCTCGTCGAGCCTGTCTATGACCGCGAACTTCACGTCGTCCGGGCAGTCTATCCTTATCTCAGGCGTTACTATCGTCCGGGGCAGCCCGGAGAGCAGGCTTGAGAAGACGAATTGGCCGTCTTTCGCCAGCTTCTCAGCCGTTATCTCCATGAGCCTGCATGAGGAATATATCGCGTCGTCGAACCCGAACCACCTGTCCGCGAAGAATATGTGGCCGCTCATCTCCCCGGCCATCAATGCCCCGAGCTCCTTCATCTTGGCCTTTATGAGCGAATGTCCCGTCTTCCACATGACGGGCTTGCCGCCCGCCTTAGCTATCTCGTCGTACATGACCTGGGAGCTTTTGACCTCGCCTACGACCGTAACGCCGGGGGTCACCTCCAGTATCGCCCTTGAGAATATTATCATGAGCTTGTCGCCCCAGATTATCCCGCCCTTCTCATCGACGACCCCTATCCTGTCGGCGTCCCCGTCATAGGCGACCCCGAAGTCCGCCCTCTCCCTTTTTACGGTATCGATAAGGTCCTTTATGTTCGCGGGCACGGTGGGGTCCGGGTGGTGGTTCGGGAACCTGCCGTCAGGCTCGGAGAAAAGGTCTATCACCTCGCACCCAAGCCTTTTCACGAGCTGGATCGCGACAGGCCCGGCGGTGCCGTTGCCCGAGTCGAGGACTACCTTTAAAGGCCTCTTCAACTTCGGGAGCTTTATGTTCCCGGCGACATAATCGACATACCTTGAGATTATGTCGGCCTTCTCGACTTTACCGGCCTCGATTTTGGGCAGGGGCTTTCCGATGACCTCTTCGTTTATTATCCTCTTAAGCCTCTGTATCTCCTCCCCGTAGATCGTCTCCTTGCCCACGCTCACCTTGAAGCCGTTATACTCAGGCGGGTTGTGGCTGCCGGTTATCATCACCCCGCCCTTTACGGGCAGCGTGTGCATGGAAAAGTACTGCAAGGGGGTCGGGCACGTGCCTATGTCTATGATATTTATGCCGCTGGAGAGCAGGCCCTTTTTAAGCCCCTCGAAGAGCCCGTCAGAGGTGAGCCTCACGTCCCTGCCGATCGAGACCTTGAAATCAGGGCCGGGGTTGAGCCCGTGCTTTTTTATGTAGATGGCGTACGCCCTGCCGAGCAGCTCGGCTATCTCAGGGGTCAGCTCTTTACCCGTACCCCTTATATCGTATTCGCGGAAGATCGAATCCGGCACGCCTGTCATTTGAAAGTACCCCCGATCTGTTTTTAATTTTAATTATACAGGGAAAAACGCCTGCCGCAGGAAAAACTTCTACCCCCGGCCTTTTCTCCGGCCCCTCAGTCCTTTAAAGAAGTCCTTGAGGAGCGCCATTGCCTCGTCTTCGAGGACCCCCGACGATACTTTCACCCTGTGGTTGAGCCTCTTGTCGGCGGAAAGGTCGAATACGGACCCGCAAGCCCCTGCCTTGGGGTCGAAGGTCCCGAAGACAAGCCTCGGTATCCGCGCCTGTATGATCGCCCCCATGCACATGGCGCAGGGCTCGAGCGTCACATATAGGGTCGTGTCGCTGAGGCGCCAGGTCTTGAGCCTTTTGGCGGCCCTCCTTATGGCTATCATCTCGGCGTGGGCGCTCGGGTCCTTGTCAGCCTCTTTCCTGTTATAGCCCCTTGAGACGACCTCCCCTTTATGGGCTATAACGGCCCCGACAGGCACCTCGCCTCTTTTAAGGGCCAATCGAGCCTGCCTTAAAGCCTCCTTCATGAAAAATATATCTTGAGCCGTCTCCAAATCCTTGATTCCACGATTCCACGTTAAAATGTAAAGGGTGCCTCCATCAACTTACAGTAATTAAGTACCCCCTGTCAAGGAACGCCACGCCCGTTTTGACCGGTGCGTGTATTGACTTTTTGGGCCTTTTAAAATATGCTTTGAAAAAATCCTGAGTGGGGGCGTTAGATGAAAAAAAGGAGCTTTTTAAGGATGGAGCTTCCGGGCATCTCTGTCGAGGATATCGTTAAGACAGGGGCCGACACCGAGGTCCTTGACATAAGCGCCGAAGGCGCCCGCATAAGGACCACAAAGGAGCTGAAGCCCGGAAGTATAATATCCTTCGTCCTCGACCTCAAGGACAGCGGCGAGCAGGTCTCTTTTTTAGCACGGGTGCAGTGGGCGAAGGAGGAGGCCGGCAAACACCTCGTAGGACTGCACTTCTTGAAATAACCCCCTCAGGCTAAAACTCTTCGATATATTTCAGAAAAAACCAATTTCTTCCTTCCCCTTGCCTTGAAATTGAACCGCCCGGCGCGGCAGCGCGCAAAAAGGCCTTTTTATAAGAGCGCGTCAGGCCGGAATATAAGCCATAAAAGAGAATGAATCCCTCAAAACCTCCATTTCCAAAGGAAAAAAGGGTTGATTAATTATCGGCCCTTATGGTAAGATTTTCCAGAAAAATTTAATAGTTACATGACACCGGGGCTTTTTCGACGTGGCCGGTTTGAGGAGGTCTATGAAGAAGATACTCGTTACAGGCGGTCTGGGCACAGTCGGCCATGTGCTCGTGAAAGAGCTTGAAAGGAAAGGCAACGACGTCTGGGTCTGCGACCTCCTGCACCACCACTCGCAGAAGTACTTCAGGTGCGACATAGCGCAGTTCCGCCAGCTCTCCGAGATATTCAAGAAAAACAAGTTCGATTACGTATACAACCTCGCCGCCGAGTTCGGCAGGTGGAACGGGGAGGACTACTTCGAGAACCTCTGGTACACGAACTGCGTGGGCACTAAGAACCTCATAAGGCTCCAGGAGCAGCTCGGCTACCGCCTCATACACTTCAGCTCCTCGGAGGTCTACGGCGACTACGACGGGGTCATGTCCGAGGACGTCATGGACAAATACGAGATACGGCAGTTCAACGACTACGCCATGACCAAGTGGGTGAACGAGATGCAGATAATGAACTCGGCCGCGATGCACAAGACCGAGTCCGTCAGGGTGCGTCTTTTCAACACGTACGGCCCCGGCGAGCACTACAGCCCCTACAGGAGCGTAGTCTGCCTCTTTATCTACCACGCCCTTTTCGGCCTCCCGTACAAGGTCTTCCTCGGCCACCACAGGACCTCGTCCTATGTGACGGATACCGTAAGGACGCTCGGCAATATCATCGACAACTTCAAGCCGGGGGAGGTCTACAACATAGGCGGCACCGAGTACCACGACATCAAA
Source organism: Deltaproteobacteria bacterium (assembly GCA_016219015.1). Lineage (GTDB taxonomy): Bacteria > Desulfobacterota > GWC2-55-46 > GWC2-55-46 > GWC2-55-46 > JACRCL01. Next base: position 21,830 of record JACRCL010000016.1, on the reverse strand, counting down.
TACCTCTCCGACCTGATACTTAAAAACGTCGGGCGGGACGATTCTATCGTCAATTACATCGAGAACGGCGAGCCGTTTACGACCAAAGATAAGAGGATCGACTGCTCGAAGGCGATCCGGGACTTGAAGCATAAGCCGGTCATAACCCTTGAAGACGGGATAAGCCGCACCGTGGAATGGATGAAGGGCGTCTACCTTAAACCTGCTCCGGAGCAGGTTTAGCAGGTTGCAAAAACTCAGAATTTGTTGAATCTCCCCGCAGCTTTTCTGCGGGGAATCTTCGACACATAAGGAAAGATTCGATTTCGATTCGCTCGCTCATGCGCTCGCTATGCGTTTTCAGGCTGCTCAAAAAGCTCCAGATCGAGGCGTCGAGAAGCTTAGGAATGAGACGTACTTTTTTCGTACGTCGCAATGACGAGCTTTGATGCCAACGAAGCAGATGGACTTTTTCAGCTGCCTGTTAGAGGCCCGGAAGAACAGATGGTCTACATCATCCTCCCCTCCTTCAACGAAGAAGGCAAGATAGGCGACCTCCTCAAAGACATCAGGTCTATCCTGACCGGCGCGCGCATCCCCTACCGCGTGCTCCTCGTGAACGACGGGAGCACCGATAATACAGTAAAGGTGGCGAACAGGCTCCTCGGCTCGATGCCGCTGACCATCCTTGACCACAAGGTGAACAGGGGCGTCCACGAGGCATTCAGGACCGGCTTCAAGGCGGCGCTCTCGTCCGCCAGGGACGACGATATCGTCTTTACGATGGACGCCGACGGCACCCACGACGTCAAGCTCATCCCGAGGATGGCCGAGATGGTCGTTAACGGAGGCAAGGACATCGTCATAGCCTCCCGCTTCAGGCCGGGGAGCAAGATCTACGGCGTGCCTTTTTACAGGAATTTCCTGAGCTACGCGGCCAGGTACGTGGTCCCTTTCATCTTCAACGAAAAGGAGGCCCGGGACTTCACCATATTCCACAGGGCGTACAGCGCCAGGGTCCTCAAGGAGCTATCCTCGTTCTACAAGGACAAGCTCATAGAGACCACGGGCTTTACCAGCAATACCGAGCTGCTTGTGAAGGCCCGGATATACTTCGGGGACAGGCTCAGGGTCGCCGAGATACCCTGCGAGCTCCATTACGAGACAAAGGCCGGGCCGAGCAAGATGAAGGTGGTAAAGAACATAAACCAGTACCTCAAATTCATCTGGCGGATGAAGTCACAGGCGCGAAGTTTCCACCGGAGGGCCTGAGGCGCCAAACCAGCCGGCAGCCGGTAAAAATATGGCAGAGCCGAAACGCATATACCTTGCACTTATCCTCCTCCTGTCCGTCGCCGTTAATATCGGCTTTCTAAGGAACGACTCCTTTTTCAGGGACGACTACCACTTCATCGTAAATAACCCCGCGATACGCGATATCGGGAAGGTACCCTCTTTTTTCACCTCGCTCTCAACCGGCAGCTCGTCGAGGGAGAACCAGGTCGTCTACAGGCCCGTGGCCGCGGCTACATACGCGCTCAACTATTACATCGGCGGGCTCGACCCGCTCGGCTACCACGTCTTCAACCTCGCGATACACCTGTTTAACGTCGTGCTCGTCTACCTCGTCATAAGGGCCGTATCCCCGGAGGAGACCCTTGCCCTCGGCTCGGCCCTGCTCTTCGCGATCCACCCCATAAACTCCGAGGTGATGAACTTCATAAACACAAGGTCATCGGAGCTGTCGGTATCCTTCTACCTCCTCTCCTTCTATTTCTATCTGCTCAAGGCGTCGGCGGAGTCAAAGGGGCGAAGGCTTTTTTTCCTCTCCGGGTCGCTCTTCTTCTTCGCCGCGTCCATTTTTACAAAGGAGCTCGCGGTAACGCTACCGCTCGTCATCATGGCGCATTATTTGCTCTTCAGGAAAAAAAGGCTCGGGCAGGGGCTGAAAGAGACCGTCCTTTTGACCCCGCCGTATCTCATCGTCCTTGCGCTTTACATGATTCTGCGCCACCGTCTCCTCGAGGCCGAGGGCCTTCTCGGCAAATCGCACCAGCTCTACGATAACATCTGGATACCGGCCGAGGTAATCCTCAGGCAGATAAAGACGCTCGCGCTCCCGTACGACTTGAGCGCCTTCTACTTCGGCTTCAACCCGGTAGCGCACCTTACGGCCTCTTCGGCCTTTGCGCTCGCGATTATCGCCGCGCTGGTCATAGCCCCGTTCTTCATAAGGAAGGACCTCGGCTTTTCGCTCTGGTGGATACTCCTTACGGGCCTGCCCACGGCCGCGTTCGAGATGAAGTCCCAGGCCTCGCTTATCCTCGACCACAGGCTCTACGTGATGGCGCCGGGGTTTGCCTTCGTTGCGTCTTTCGTAATTCTTAAAGCCTCCGGGCTCGCGGGCGGGGCGTCAAAAAAGGCCTTCACTGTGGTGATGATCATAATAGCCGCCTCATTTTCCATCATCCACGTCCAGAGGAACATCGTCTGGGGTAGCGGAGTGAGCGTCTCGCAGGACCTGGTCAGGAAATACCCCGGCGCAGCTCTCGCGCATTACTTCCTCGGCGAGAGCTACGCGAGGAAAAACCGCCTCGATGAGGCGAAGGACTCTTACAGGAAATCCATCGAGCTCGACCCGACGGCAACGATAGCTCGGAACAACCTCGCGGGGATACTCGTGGCCGAGGGCAGGCTCGACGAGGCCGCCTCTGAGCTCAACAGGATAATAGAGTACAACCCCGGCTACTATTACGCGCATTTCGGGCTCGGCTATATCTACGACAAAAAGGGGCTCTATGACGCCGCCGTCAGGGAATACGTGGAGGGCCTTGAGGTGAACCCGAGGAGCCTGCCCGCGCGCTTGAGCCTTGGGGACCTGTACTTCAGGCTAAAGCTCGAAGGCCCGGCCAAAACAGAGTACAGGAAGGCGCTTGAGATCGACCCGGACAGCCGTGAGGCCGCAGAGAGGCTTAAAGAACTGATGAATTAGCAGGCTGTATGTTATTTTGAGTTTTTCGGTAACCTGTTAGCCAAAACGGTAAAGCTTGTGACGGAGAAGAAGAAGGCAATTATACTGCTCTGTTTAATCCTTCTGCTCGCCTTTGCGGTCAACGCGGCATTCCTGCGTAACGATTCGTTCTTCGGGGACGACTATAACTTCATAATCAACAACCTCTACATAAGGAGCTTAAGGAACATCCCGAGCTTCTTCACGTCCCTTGCCGCCGGCAGCTCGTACCGGGGCACCCAGGTGAGCTACAGGCCGATAACGACCGCGAGCTTCGCGCTCAATTATTACTTAGGTGGTTTCGACCCCCTTGGGTACCATATATTCAACCTCCTGGCCCACCTCTTCAACATAGTGATGGTCTTTCTTATCGTAAGGTTTATAACCCGGCAGGATTTCCTCGCGCTGGCAACGGCCCTGCTCTTCGGCCTCCATCCCATAAACTCCGAGGTGATAAACTATATAAACACGAGGTCTTCCTCTTTTTCGGTCTCCTTCTACCTCCTTTCGCTCTACCTCTTCATGCTGAAGTTCTCCCCCGGGTCGAAGGGGAAGAGCGCGCTTTGCCTCGCGGGGTCCCTTGCCGCTTACGCGGCGGCGCTCTTTACAAAGGAGCTGAGCATCACCCTGCCGCTCGTCATCATGGCCTATTACCTGATATTCAGGAAGAAGAAGCTCGGAGAAGGGATCAAGGAGACTCTTCTCCTATATCCGCCCTACTTTATAATATCCGCCGTCTTCATGGCCATACGCTACCGCCTGCTGAAAGCGGAGGGCCTGCTCGAAGGCGCGCACCACCTGTACCGTAACATCTACCAGCCAGCCCGGATATTCCTGTATCAGCTCAAGGTCCTTGCGTTCCCTGACTTAAGCCTCTACTACCTCGACTTCAACCCTTCCGCCCATCTGGACCTCCGCTCGGGCCTTTCGCTGGCGATCATCCTCCTCATGCTCGCGGGCCTGCTGCTGCTCCACTTAAGGTCCAAAAGGAAGGACGTCATCTTCTTCGTCTACTGGGTGCTTATAACCGCCCTGCCCACGACGGTAGTCGAGATGAAGGTAAATTTTTCTTTGATACTCGACCATAGATTATATATCATGCTGGTTGGGGCCGCCTTCGTGGGGGCGGCGCTGCTCCATGAATGCGCGTGCGGGCTAAAGAGGCGGTCCGGTCTTGACGATATGAAGGTCTACGCGGCCTTAGTGCTGATTGCCGTAGTGATATACTCGGCCCTCTATATGGGGCGCAACTCCGTATGGAGGAACGGCGTCACGCTCGGGCAAGACCTCGTTGCGAGGTACCCGTACAGCAGCGGCGCGCATTATGTCCTTGGGCAGGGCTATATGAGGGGCAACGACCCCGGCATGGCCGTTGCCGCGTTCAGGAAGGCCATTGAGCTTAACCCCTCCAACGATGCCGCGAGGGTCAACGTCTCCTCAAGGGTCAACATCGCGGGGATACTCGTACAGGAGGGTTTTCTGGACGGGGCAATGGAAGAGTATAAAAAGGTCATTGTGCACGACCCCTCGAACTCCAACGCCCATTTCGGGCTCGGATATATATTCGGGAGTAAAGGACTTTACGAGGAGGCTATAAGGGAGTACGAGGAGGGCCTTGCGTATAACCCGGGAAGCCTTGCCGCCCGCTTGAACCTCGCGGGCATATTCCTGAAGACCGGGCTTGCCAGCCAGGCGGAGTCCGAATACAGAAAAGCCCTTGAGATCGACCCGGCCAACGCCGAGGCCCTCTCAAAACTCGAATCCCTCGGCGGACTATGAAGCTCATAATCCAGATACCGTGCCTCAACGAAAAAGATACCCTCCCGGTGACCATAAAGGACCTGCCGAGGTCTTTGCCGGGGGTAGACGAGATAGAGTACCTCATCATAGACGATGGGTCCACCGACGGCACCGCCGAGGCCGCGAAGGCATTGGGAGTCCACCATGTCGTCAGGTTCACGAAGAGGAAAGGCCTTGCCGCGGCGTTCATGGCCGGCATAGACGCCTCATTGCAGCTCGGGGCCGACATAATCGTCAATACCGACGCCGACAACCAGTACAACGCCTCTGACATCGAAAAGCTCATAGCCCCGATACTCGGCGGCAAGGCCGACTACGTCGTGGGGCAGAGGCCGGTAAACGAGATAGAGCACTTCTCGTTCATAAAAAAGAAGCTCCAGTCCCTGGGGAGCCTTGTCGTAAGAATCGTCTCGGGCACGGACATCCCGGACGCAACGAGCGGGTTCAGGGCGCTATCGAGGGACGCGGCCCTGAAGATGAACATCTTCAGCGAATACACCTATACCCTCGAGACCATAATCCAGGCCGGGCTCAAGGGTGTTGCCATAACTTCGGTCCCGATAAGGGTAAACCCGCAGCTCAGGGAATCGAGGCTCATAAAGAGCGTCTCGGACTATATAAAAAAATCAATAATCACGATCTTCCGCATCTTCATGTTCCATAAGCCGCTCGCCTCGTTCGTGTACCTCGGGGCAGCGGTCTTCTCAATGGGCCTCATTATAGGCGTAAGGTTCCTTTACTTCTACCTGACGGGCCACGGCGCCGGCCATATACAGTCCTTGATATTGCTGGCGGTCCTGCTGACCATAGGCTTTAATATCATGGTCCTCGGCCTCGTCGGGGACCTTATCTCGGTAAACCGGCGCCTCATAGAAGACGTGCAGTTCAGGATAAGGAAGATGGAGATAGAGCTCAAGGGGCGCGAGGGGAGGCGGAAGGAAGGGGTGGGGCGGAATGACGGAAGGTAACGTTGCCGGGAACTATTACGACAAGTACAATACCAAAAACCCGGTGGCGAGATACCTTGTTGCCGGGTTCATGGAAAGCCTCAAGGAACTTACAGGCCCGCTGGAGATAAAAAGCCTCGTCGAGGTAGGCTGCGGCGAAGGCAGGGTCGCCCATTTTCTCAAAGAGCTCAGGCCCAAGCTCGACATCGAGGCGAACGACGTAAGCCCCGAGGTCATCGCCATGGCAAAAAAAGAATACCCCGGCATAAAATTTTCCGTCCGCAGCGCCACGGACCTCAAGTACAGGGACTGTAGCTTCGATATGGTGGTAGCCTGCGAGGTGCTCGAACACCTCAAAGACCCGGATGCCGCCATAAGGGAGATAAAGAGGGTCGCCGGGAAGTACGCCATCTTCAGCGTGCCGAGGGAGCCTGTCTGGTCTCTACTTAACCTGGCTCGGGGCAAATACATAAAGGACCTCGGCAACACGCCGGGCCATCTACAGAAGTGGGGTAAAAAAGGCTTCCTGACCCTCCTTGGCAAATACTTCCGCGTGGAAAGGGCGCTTACGCCGCTGCCGTGGACAATGGCGCTCTGCGTAAAAGAAAAGAGATGAAGGCGGTAAAGACAAACCCGATATCGAATACCGTATCCGTCGTTATTTTAGCCCTGCTCGCGGCCGTCATCTATTCAAACACCCTCCATAACGAGCTTACCTACTGGGACGACAACAGGTATATAACGGATAACCAGCGCGTGAGGGACATATCGGTTCCCGGCATCCTCCGTATATTCGATTATAACGATATCATCTCGAACAAGGCCGACCAGCTCCAGGAGTACCTGCCGATGACGACCCTTGCCCACGCCGTCGTATACCGGCTCCAGGGCCTCGACCCGGTTGGCTATCACCTGCTGAACATCTCTCTTTATATTCTCTCCGTCGCGCTACTTTATTTCTTTCTCTGCCTGCTCATCGAAGACAGGCTCCTTTCGTTCCTCTCAACCCTTCTTTTCACGGTCCACCCCTCGCACGTCGAATCGGTTACATGGGTAGCGGCCACGAAAGACTCGCTCTCTTTCGTCTTTTTCATAGCCTCATTTTACCTGTATATAAAGTACGCGTGCTCGGAATGGAACAGGGCCTCCTGCTACATACTCTCTCTCGCGGCCTTCCTCCTCGGGATGCTCTCCAAGTCCCTCGTCATGACGCTGCCGGTCCTTCTTATCCTTTACGATATCTGCTTCAATGAAAAAAAGATAAGGATTCTCGACAAGGTCCCGTACTTCGTCATAAGCGGGGCCCTCTCCGTCCTTTACATCCATGTGAACAGGGTCTTCGCTGAAGGGAGCTACCTTACTACCGACATGGGCCTCTACAGGCGCGGGCTTACTGTCGTCATGCTCCTTGCGGAGTATCTGGGCATGGCGGTCTTCCCTTTCAGCTCCAATGTCTATTACAACTACACGGCTGGAGACCTGCCTTCGTCGATATTCCAGGCCTCCGCCCTGCTGCCGGCGCTGCTGATCCTTGCGCTAATGGCCGTGGCAATAGTCTTTTATTTCAAGGGCAGGCGTGTCGTCACGTTCACGGTCATCTGGTTTCTTATAACCTTCGCGCCTGTCATAAACATCTTCCCTTCGAGCACCCTGAGGGCCGACAGGTACCTCTTCATACCGACCGTCGCGTTCTCGCTGCTTGTGGTCTGGTCTTTTTACAGGCTCTATGAGCTTAACCCTATGGCAAAAAGGCTCCTCCCCATACTGTTCATCGCGGTCGTAGCGATATTGGCGGTCACTTCCTTCAGGAGAAACTATGTCTGGAGGAACGGCATGACGCTGTGGGAAGATTCCGTAAAAAAAGACCCGGAAAGCCCGCTCGCTCACCTGAAGCTCGGTGATGAGTACAGGCACAGGATAATGCCGGACAGGGCGATGGCCGAATACGCCTCTGCCATCAGGCTGAACCCCGGCTACCCGGCCGCGTGCGTGAACTTGAGCGGCCTGTACGGGACCGGGGGCAGGACAGCAGAGGCCATAGATATCCTTAAAAAATGCCTTGAGAAAAACCCCTCGCCGATAGTAAAGCTCGCACTTGCCCGGGCCTACAGCTCGACGGGCGAGAGGGAAAATTCAGAAGAGGTTTTGAAGGAAATACTTTCGAAAGACCCGGATAATATACAGGCCCGGCAGCTCCTTAACGGGCTGTAAAGGTAAAAAGGCAGCCGTTGAAAAAAACTCTCTTCATATTCGGGACAAGGCCAGAGGCGATAAAGCTCGCCCCCCTCATCAAAAGGATGAAAGCAAACCCGTCCTTCGAGGTCAGGTGCTGCGTAACCGCCCAGCACAGGGAGATGCTCGACCAGGTGCTCGCCTTTTTCGATATAACGCCCGATTACGACCTGGACCTCATGTCGCCGGGGCAGACGCTCTTCGACATAACCGCCAGGGGGTTGAAAGGCATAGAGGGCGTGCTTAAAGGGTACAGGCCTGAGCTTATCTTCGTGCAGGGCGATACCACCACGGCCTTTGTCGGCGCGCTCGCCGGGTACTACGAGAAGATAGACGTAGCCCACATAGAGGCGGGCCTCCGTAGCTTTAACAGGTACTCCCCCTTTCCAGAGGAGGTCAACAGGGCCCTCATAGGGCGGCTCGCCTCCTATCACTTCGCGCCTACAGACCTCGCAAGGGAGAACCTTCTGAAAGAAGGGATAAAAGACCGCGTCTACATTGTCGGCAATACCGCGATAGACGCCCTCTTCCTCGGGCTCGATATGATAAGGTCGCGCGGGGAGGAGGAGTTTAAGGATTTCTTCAGCTCCGTTGACCTCTCAAAAAAGATAATCCTCGTCACGGGCCACAGGAGGGAGAGCTTCGGAAGGCCTTTCGAGGAGATATGCCATGCTTTAAAAGAGATAGCTGGAAAATTCAGGGACGTTGAGATAATATATCCCGTGCATTTGAACCCGAATGTCAGGGGGCCGGTGCATTCTATTTTAAAGGGCTGCGAGAGGGTCCGCCTTATCGAGCCGCTCGACTACCCGCGCCTCATCTGGCTCATGGAGAGGTCGTACCTCGTGCTTACGGATTCTGGAGGAATCCAGGAAGAGGCGCCATCGCTCGGCAAACCCGTGCTCGTGATGCGCGAGGTGACCGAGCGGGTGGAGGGCATAGAGGAAGGCTCGGCAATGCTGGTCGGGACGGACTTCAATAAGATAGTTACTGAGACTTCCCGGCTCCTTACTGACAGGGACGCCTACGTCGCCATGGCCAGGGCGAGAAACCCTTACGGCGACGGCCATGCGTCGGATAAGATAATCGAGGTGCTTTCGAGGTCATGAAAAAGGCAATGGATGCTGACGTAGTTGTGATGGGGCTCGGCTATATCGGGCTCCCCACGGCCGGGCTCATAGCGAGCAAGGGGATACGCGTCCACGGCACGGACGTGAACCCTTCGGTCGTGGAGACGATAAACAAGGGCGAGATACACATAGTCGAGCCGGACCTCGAAGGCCTTGTAAGCTACGTCGTAAAGAACGGCTTCCTCAAGGCCGACCGGAAGCCCGTCAAGGCCGACGTGTTCCTCATCGCCGTGCCAACTCCCTTAAAAGGGGGGCACAGGCCGGATATCTCCTATATCGAGTCGGCTGTTACGAGCCTCGCGCCTTATCTTAAGAAGGGCGACCTCGTTATCATAGAATCGACCAGCCCGGTGGGCACTACCGAAAAAGTCGCGGAGGATATTTATTCGCTCCGCCCCGAGCTCAAGGGGGAGATAACGCTCGCCTACTGCCCGGAGAGGGTCCTGCCCGGGAAGATCCTCTACGAGCTTGAGCAGAACGACAGGGTGATAGGCGGGCTTACTGAAGAGGCCGGGGAGAAGGCGCGGGACTTCTATTCAAGGTTCGTCAAGGGCAACCTCCATGTCACGAACGCGCGCACCGCGGAGATGTGCAAGCTCGTGGAGAACGCGTACAGGGACGTGAACATCGCGTTCGCAAACGAGCTTTCGATAATATGCGACCATATGGGCATCAACGTATGGGAACTGATAAACCTTGCGAACAAGCACCCGAGGGTCAATATATTGAAGCCCGGCCCCGGTGTCGGCGGCCACTGCATAGCCGTTGACCCGTGGTTCATCGTCAACTCGGTCCCGGACACGGCGCGCCTAATAAGGACGGCCAGGGAGGTGAACGACGCCAAGCCCGAGTACGTCGCGGCGAACGTAATAAAGAAGGCGGCCCGCTTCAAGGACCCGACGATAGCCTGCTTCGGGCTTTCGTACAAGGCCGACATAGATGACCTGAGGGAGAGCCCGGCCCTTGAGATAGTGGAAAGGCTCGCGAAGCACAGGGCGGGAAGGATACTCGTGGTGGAGCCTCACCTGAAGGCCCTGCCCGATAGGCTTAAAGCGCTGCCGAAGGTGGAGCTCTCAACGATAGACGAGAGCCTCAAAGAGGCCGACATTGTGGTGATACTCGTCGACCACCGCGCGTTCCGCAATATCGACAGGATGCTGCTCAGGGAAAAGCTTTTGATAGACACAAGGGGGCTATGACGCCCGAGGCTGCTGAAAAAGTCCATCTGCTTTGTTGTCTTCGTCACTCGTTACTGCGGCGTACAGAAAAGTACGCCTCATTCCTCGCTTCTCGACGCCTCGCATCTGGAGCTTTTTGAGCAGCCTCGTCGAACACGCATAACGAGCGAATCGAAATCGTGTTTGCGGCTGACATACCCATACCATTTTGAGTTTTTCAGTACCCTGCTACTTTCGGGCCAGCCAGAAATTTATCAAACCCATCCACCATCCCTTCTGCTCTACTTCCGGAAACCCTGATTCAAGGAAATACCCGTTTAGCCTCCCCCTTATCTGGTCCTTTGTGAAAGACCAGAAAAGGAGCGGGAATACCGCTGCCCACCAGAGCGGGTTCGACGGCCTGCCGATATCCACGACGAGAAACCTCCCGCCGGGCCGCAATACCCTGTAGACCTCGCCGAAGCCTTTCAGCTTCACCTCGGGCGGGAGGTGGTGCGCCATGAAGGAAGAAAGGACGCAGTCGAAGCTGTTATCCGGGAAAGGCAACTCCTCGATGACTCCGAGCCTGAACTCGGCCCTGCTCCCTTCGGCAGAGGCGTTACTCCTCGCAACACCTATCATCCTGGGGGCGGGGTCTATTCCTGCAACATAGCCTGAAGGCCCTGTCAAGGCAGCGGCCATGCGAGTCAATACGCCCGTGCCGCACCCGGCGTCGAGGACCCTTTCGCCTTCCCTTACCCCGGCAAGCTCAAGGGTCCTCTGCCTGAATTTTTTCCCGAGCCCAACCTTCGCGCAATACCAGTCGTAGACCGGCGCTACCCAGTTAAGGGGCATGCCTTTTGTCTTTGGGGCCTCTTCAGCGGGGACTTCACATGGGCGGGTGTAGGCTCTAACAAGACTGTATAGGATTATTATGCAGACTAATGCAACTGCCGCGATAATGCCCGGAAAAGGGCCAAGGAAATACAAAAACGCGGCAACGGCCAGAAGGAAAATGACTGGATAAAGGGCCTTTGGCACTTTACAGGTGGATGCACTTCCGGGGTTTTTCAGCCGGCTCCTTCAGTATCTTGTTCAACGCCCTTCTGAAGAAGCCCTTGTCGGCGTCCTCCTCGACGATGCCTTCGGAGAGCTCGAATCTGTCCCGGCAGGCCTTCGAGCAGAAGTAATACGTCTCGTGCTCGATGTGGGTCATGAACTCAGCTCCGTTCTCGTTGACTTCCATGCCGCAGATGAGGTCCTTTGCCATAAACCCCTCCTTATACCCTCTTATACCGGGCCCGGTTATCGGGCCGTGGAGCACTCGAAATAGAGCCACTTATAATATTATTCTATGCCTCGTAGAGCAGGGTGTCAAGACGGCTTATTTCCAGGCAGGGCAGCCCTTGAACACGCATAGCGAGCGCATTCCCCGCAGCTTGCTGCGGGGTTTAGCGAGCGAATCGAAATCGAAATCTTCCTTATGTGTCGAAGATTCCCCGCAGCTTGCTGCGGGGAGATTCAAAGCCCGCCCAGACAGCAGGGCTTGCCCCGGTCTGGACGCTCCAAAAAACTTTTGCTTTTCGCTTGGTTAGGGTTTTTTGCGGGGTGCCCTGGCAGGGTTTGAAAGCGCTTCGAGCTTGAGCCTCGTATCCTTATAATTTGGGTCTATGCGGAGGACCGCTTCGAGCTCGGACTTTGCCTCCTCGAACCTGCGAAGCCCGAAATATATTTCAGACAGGTTGTAGCGCGCGTCTACACTACTTGAGGAGAGCGTCAGCACCTGCCTGTACAGGGCTATGGCGCGGTCAAAGTCCTTCTCTTCCTGATATGTCCACGCGAGGTTGTAGAGGGCGTTTTCGTTGGCGGGGTTTATGGCTATCGCCTGCCCGTAATGCGCCTTTGCCGCGTTCAGGTCGCCTGTGGCCTGGTACGCCATCGCGAGGTTGTAATGGATGTTGTCGTTATCCGGCTCGAGGCGAAGGACCTCCTTGAAGTTCGCTATCGCCTCCGGGAACCTGTTAAGGTCCCTGTATATGTAGGCGAGCCTGTTATACGCCTCGGATTTATCACGGTCGAGCCTGATGACCTCGTTAAGCTCCGCTATGGCGCCGGTCAGGTCGTTTTTCTTCTGCATCGCCCTCGCGAGGTTAAGATGGACCGGGAGGCTGTCCGGGGATTTAAGGACCGTATCTTTCCAGAGCGTGTAGTCGTCCCTCCAGGTGAGCGTCCTCCTTATATCCCCGAAGGCGTAGAGCGCGAGGAGTATGACGATGAATACCGGGACTATTTTTTTTATTGGCCTGTATGAGGCGGCCCTCCCCAGAATGAGCGCCCCGATTATCGAAAAGCCCGCCGAGGGCAGGTAGAAGTACCTCTCAGCGAACCCGCCGGGTATCACCGGGAGGTAGAAGGCTGGCGCGAGCGCAACAAGGGCCCAGAAGAGGCTCAAGGAGACCGCGCTATTCTTACGGAATCTCACGATAGCCGCGAGATAGACGGCCGTAAAGATATACGCATATACGGCCAGAGGGTCTGAAAACGACCTTACCGGGTGGAAGACGTATGAGGCGTTGAGGTTTACCGGCAGGATGAACTTCCGCACGTACCTCAAGAACAGTACCGGGATGTTCATGATGTAATCAAGGGGCGTAAACTTCATGCCCACGAAGCTCACGACCCCGCCGAGGACCGAGGCCCTCACCGCGAGGTAGAAGACGGCTATCGCGGCAAAGGGGATATAGAGAATGAACCTCTTAAGTATTGGTTTGTCGCTCTTTAAAATGTCATAGGCCGCTATCACCACGGGGAGCGTTATCGCGGGCTCCTTGCAGAAAAGGGACAAAGCGAAGGAGGCGAGAGAAAGGATATAGAAGATGTAATTGACCCTGCCTTTCTCGTAAGAGCGCAGGTACAGGTAAAACGACAGCAGGAAAAAGAGCGTAAAGGTAAGCTCTGGTACCGCGGCTATCCAGGATACGGCCTCGCTGTTCATTGTATTTAACGCGAATATAAGCCCCGCGATAAAGGCCAGCCCGTGCGCTCTTTCGTCGTCTTCGTCTTTAAGGAGGCGGGAGGCCACGAGGAAGACGAGGACCGAATTTATCGAGTGGAAAATAACGTTAAAGAGGTGATAGCCCCAGGCGTTGAAGCCGAAAAGCTTGTACCCGGCCATGAGCACGAGGTGCATCATTGGCCTGTAATAATTGGACAAGGGGCTCCCCTCGGCAAAGGACCAGACGGACGAGGTGAGGATATCCGGGATGTGGCTGAAGTCCGTTATCCACTTGTTCGCAAGGACGATGAAGTTGTCGTCGCCCACGAAGCCGTTCGCCAGGCTCGCCGCGTAGGCCAGAAAGGCGGTTATGAAGACGAGGAACGGATAAAGCGGGCGCGGGTTGATGCGGTTTTTAGGAGGCATTGTCCGGTTTAGCTCTTTACTCAAAATGCTTAAGATGATGGTGAAGGAACCTCTTGCGACGCTAAAGATAATTCTAAAAAGGTTGCGGAAAAAGCCCCAAAATTTGAGGAGCCGAAGGCGAAGAAGGACCCCGTAACTTCCTTGATCTCTTCTTATACGTCCGGAATAACGGGCTGAAATGGTTTTTCCGCAATCTCTGATGTCACCCTTATAACGGGCCGATTTCGAAGGGAGATTTTATCAGAAAAGGGCGGGGGAAGCTACGGAAAAGGTATGGTCGAAAATTGACCTTAATTGGCCAGAGGAACGAGACCCAATGATTATTGTTTTGTATTTTGCTGGATTAAAAGCGTAACCCGACATACAAGGCTATTATCTTATCGTTCATTTCTTATACCCTCAAACTCAGCGCATTCGACGCAGAGCCTGTCCGCTTTTTCAAAGATATCGGAACTTTCGTAAATCGGCACGGAACCTTCATGGACTAAATACCGAACTCTTATCATCGCATCCTCATCTCTGTTCGGGCAACGCCTGGTATCAAAATGTTTGCAGTTACTATACCTTTTTGAGACAGGCTGAGTCATAACCCCTCCCTCACTTTTCAGGTCAATATTTCATACCTTCTGCTAAAAGTATTTCTCCGACAGGCTCCTAAGTTGCCTTGAATTTACAAGAACAGGATTCGACTTCATCGTTTTCTTGACTACCTTGTATAAATTCCTCGTCCAAGGACACTTTCAATTCTTAAAGTTATCCTTCGCTTGAATTCATCTAATTTGTCTGGTTCCCATTCAATACAATTGTACTGCCGTATATCAAAATGAAGATTTTCTATATCGTCCTTTCGACATGTCCAAAAAACTTCGATGCCCAATCCTTTTGCGAATCCTGCTTCGAAATAAACTCCTCCCCGATGCCCTGTGAAATCAGCCAAAACGAAACGGCTTCGCCTTATCTCGGCAATGATTTCGTCATCAATTTTGTTATTATGTTCCCTTTGGTCTACACGATGTGGCTTATACCCTGCCTCTATTATTGCTGGGGCAATTACTTCATCATAGATTTTTTTTAAACTTTCCTCAAACCACATTGCAACAAACCCTTGCGGGCTATCGGCATTGATTCTTTTGAGTTGTTCAAGATGCTCCCAACCATTAAATGCAATCTTACATTCACTAAAATCACTAGTGTTACTTAAAGCTATCCTTCCTGCGCTAACAAGATAGCTTATTATCTCATTTAATTCCTTATCGTTGATACACCAAGCCGAACTTATCCAAGATTTGTCACGTTTAATTTTTTCACCTATAAATATAGTTTTCCTTTCAAGAGCCATCAAAAGCTTATCCGCACGCTCATGAAAACTCGGAGTTTTTAGACTATGTAAACCTTCCAAAATATTAGTAGTGATATGGCTTCTCTCATTCTCTCTGAGCCAAGCAGAAATGTTTGATCGCTCCCTAGGTTCAAAGCCCTCGCTTCGCAAATCGGTAAATGCTTCTAGTGTAATTTTATATTTACCGCAACGAGGACAATTTATAAACTGGCCATCGGTACGAGCATCAGTTTTTATATCACTAAACTCTTGACAAAAAGGACATTCATCCATAGTTCACTCCTTGGCAGCTCCGTAGGGTGGGCACCCCCACCATTGACATCATTCTTTCCTATTCCTGCATATCACATTATCACGCTACTGCAAACAAAAACTTGCTGGTGCGCCCGGAGGGATGAGATAGCCCTTCGGGCTATCACCGGCATGGAACTTTTCTTTTGTATTGTCCGCCTCGCTATGGCTGCGGCGGACTGCCGGACGACCTCCTTCGGGGGTTCAAACCCGACATACGGAGATAAAAAAAGGGGTGCGAAATGCACCCCTTTTTTTATCTTGGTGCGCCCGGAGGGATTCGAACCCCCGACCCTCTGATTCGTAGTCAGATGCTCTATCCAGCTGAGCCACGGGCGCATTTTGTTTTTATTGTTAAGTGCTTTTTGGTAAGATCGAGCATCCCTGCAAGAAGCGGGGGTTCTTTATCAGAATGAAAAAGTCCCCGAAGTTGTCATTCTGAGGAGCAGCAGGCGTCGAAGAATCTCGCAACTTTTTGATTTCATCAGCCCCGGGATTCTTCGCTGCGCTCAGAATGACAGATTAAGGAATTTTCCCGCCACTTGCCGTTCGCCTATGTCGCAGGTACGAATACTGGCGGAGAGGGGGGGATTCGGTCTTCAGTCGTCGGCTTCCTGCCTCCTCCTTACGACCCCGGCCGCCCTCACTTCCGGCTTCATCCTGAAGCCTCATCCTCCCACCTGGTCGGCGTGAGGGCGTCGTTCGAATCCCTTAACGCCGCAGGGCAATACTGGCGGAGAGGGGGGGATTCGAACCCCCGGTAGAGTGTTACCCCTACAACTGCTTAGCAGGCAGCTGCCTTCAGCCACTCGGCCACCTCTCCCAAAGCCCCCGGTCCAACGATAAGCCTCAATAGAAAAAAGCCGGAAAAATCGGCTTTTATTTGTATCACGACTCTATGGTATAATCAAGCCCTGAAGGAAAACCTTGAACAATACTATATAATATTATAAAGGATATGTAAATGGAAGAACAGGTCAAGATCTGCCCGCAGTGCGGCGCGGAGTACTTCGCGCACATTAGTGTTTGCAGGAGCTGCGAAATGCCTCTCCTTACGCCCGAAGAGGCCGCCCGGCAAAAGGAAGTGCCGAAGGCCGAGGGCGCGTTCGTCTGCGTCGAGGAGGGCGACTACGACATAATAACGAGGCTCTCAAGCGCGCTTGAGGCGAGCGGGGTCGAGAATAACATACTGAGGATGACCAAGGACAACTCCTGCTCCGGCGGGTGCGGCGGGGATTTCGGCATATTCGTGAAGCAGTCGCTCGTCCGCGTGGCTATCGACAAGCTCCAGTCTATCTGGGACAAGATGAACCCGGAGGTAAGAGAGGCCGAGCAGAAAATAGAGGCGGGCCAATGCCCCGCGTGCGGGTCTGACATGAAGGGGGCCGCCGTCTGCCCTGACTGCGGACTGAACCTCGGCGGCACGCACGACGACGGGTGCGGCGGCGGGTGCGGGCCGTGTTAGGCGAATTTTGATAATTATTCAAAGGGAGCCTCTGATCGTCTTTGATTTTGGCAGCTTGAGATTGCTTCGTCGCTTCGCTCCTCGCAATGACAACAAGAGCTCCTTAAGCTTATAACCGCAAGGGAGCTGAAAGGCGTCTTCCCCTTTAAACCATAAATGCGTTCTTTGACCCAAAAAACCGCTCCAGCTCCCGTATTCCTCCTCTTAGCCGTTATAACTTTCCTTTTATATATCCCGGCCCTCCATAACGGGTTCGTCAACTGGGACGACCCGGCATATGTCCTCAACAACCCGAATATCCGCTCTTTCGGCATCGAGTTCCTCAGATGGGCGTTCACCACCCCGGCCGTGGCGAACTGGCACCCGCTGACGATGGTATCCCACGCGATGGATTACAGGCTCTGGGGCCTGAACCCGGCAGGGCACCATCTGACAAGCGTCGCCCTACATTCAGCGAACGCATTCCTTGTCGCGCTTGTGGTCTTCAGCCTTTTCGGGTTTAAGGAGGCGCGGGACCGGGGCGTGGCCCTGGGCGCGTCATTCCTCGCCGGGCTCTTTTTCGCGGTCCATCCCCTGAGGGTCGAGTCAGTGGCGTGGGTCTCCGAGAGGAAGGACGTACTTTGCGCGTTCTTCTTCCTTTTGAGCGTATATTTTTATGTCAGGTATTTGAGAGGTTTTAAATGGGCGCATTACATCGCCTCGCTCGCGCTTTTCGCGCTCGCGCTCATTAGCAAGCCCATGGCAATAACCCTGCCCCTTGTTCTCCTGATAATCGACTATTACCCTGCGGAGAGGTTCAAAAACGGGGCGGCGATTATCGTCGAAAAGATCCCGTTCTTTTTTTTAAGCGGAGCTTCCGCGCTCGCCACCGTCTGGGCGCAGAAGGCGGGCGGGGCGATAATACCGCTTGAAAGATACCCTCTTTATATCCGCGTGTTCTCCGCTCTGCGCGCGTATATATTTTATCTATATAAGACAATATTGCCCGTGGGGCTCGCGCCGTACTACCCGAGGGCCGTAAATATCGACCCGCTATCTTTGGAGTACCTCCTGCCCGTGGCAGTATTCGCGGCAATAACGGTCTTTTGCGTACTTACCTGGAAAAGGCGCAAGCTCTTCCTATCGGCCTGGCTCTACTATCTGATCACGCTCCTGCCTGTCATAGGCATAGTGCAGGCCGGGGGGCAGGCGGCGGCTGACAGGTATACCTATCTGCCGGGGCTTTCCATCGCGTTATTGGCTGGTGCAGGAGGGGCACGGTTGTATCGGAAGGCAAAGTCCTTCCGGCCCGTGGTAATCGCGCTCTTTCTGTCAGCGGCTGTTTTTTTATCTCTATCGACTTTCAAGCAGATACAGGTCTGGAAAGACGAGATATCTTTCTGGTCGCATGAGATAAGGCTTTTCCCTACAACCGTGCCTATCGCGTACATAAACAGGGGCATGGCCTATGAGGACAGAGGGCTCTTCGATAAGGCCATTGAGGACTATACAGCGGGGATAGCGCTCAATACCGGCTTCGCGGACTCGTACGTGAACAGGGGCAGCGCGTACAACGGGCTTGGCGAGTATCAAAAGGCCATAGAGGACTTCAACAGGGCCCTTGAGCTTAAGCCGGACTTTATGGAGGCCTATTACAACAGGGGGCTGGCTGAGCTTAAGACCGGGGACTTCAAAGACGCTATCAATGACCTGAACGAGGCGATAAGGATAAACCCGGAGATGCCTTCAGCCTACGACCTACTGAGCGAGGCGTATTCAGGGCTCGGAGAGGATGAAAGGGCGTTGGAGGCGAAAAAGAAGGGCGCGATGCTACGGACGCAATAAATTATTTAGGGAACCTCTTATTAATTGAATCTCCCCGCAGCAAGCTGCGGGGAATCTTCGACACATAAGGAAAAAATTTCGATTCGCTCGCTAAGACCCCGCTGCAAGCAGCGGGGAATGCGCTCGCTATGCGTGTTCATAACCGCATGTCATTCTGAGCGTAGCGAAGAATCTCGTAGTAGACGATCAGCAAGTTACGAGATTCTTCGGTCGCTCCGCTCCCTCAGAATGACAGAAAGAGTAATAATTTAATCAGAGCTTACTTAGTCTTCTTCCGCCATTATCGAAGATAGGGTATTTCTTAATCCCCATCTTCTGCAGCTTGAACTTCATGGCCGTTGAAAGCACGCCGAAGCCGTAGACGACGCTCCTCCTGAAGTTTATGGAAGACGCCTCGGTAAAATACTTGGTGGGGCAGCTTATCTCTCCAATCCTGAAGCCGAAGTAGGCTACCTGGGCGAGCATCTGGTTGTCGAAGACGAAGTCGTCCGAGTTCTCGAGGAGGGGTATCTTCTCAAGCACCTCCCTGCTGAACGCGCGGTAGCCGGTATGGTACTCCGATATCTTCTCCTTCAGGAGCATGTTCTCGGCCAATGTCAGGAACCTGTTTGAAACATACTTGTAGAACGGCATCCCGCCCCTGAGCGCGCCCGTCCCCAGTATCCTTGAGCCGAGGACGCAGTCATACTCGCCCGAGGCTATCATCGAGGCCATTGCCGTTATGAGCTTCGGCGCGTACTGGTAGTCCGGGTGGACCATCACGACTATGTCCGCGCCAAGACGCAGGGCCTCTTTGTAGCAGGTCTTCTGGTTCCCGCCGTAGCCGGTGTTCCTGTCATGGACGACGATATTCTTTATGCCGAGCCTCTTGCCCTCGGCCACGGTATTGTCGCTTGAGCAATCGTCCACAAGCACGACGTCGTCTACAATGTCGAAGGGGATGTCATTGTACGTCATGAGGAGGGTCTTCTCTGCGTGGTACGCCGGGAGGACTACGACTATCTTTTTTCCGTGGAGCATAGGCGGTCTGTTTTTTTCCGGGGAATAGTCCCTAAGCAAAGGAAATTATTGCAGATTAAGGCCGCCCCTGTCAATGAAATAAGGCCCTGGCCCTAAAGCGCTTTGACCTGATACGCGCTTTTCTGGTATTAATACCCCATGGATGTCTTTAAGGATAAGATTGACAGGTACGCGTACACGGCGGCTTTCCTGGCCGCGCTGGCGGCCTTTCTTGTATACCTCCCCTCTTTGCAGCACGGGTTCGTCAACTGGGACGACCAGGCGTATATATACGATAACCCCGATATCCGCTCGCTCAATTTTGGTTTTTTAAGGCACGTCTTCACGAGCGTCCTCGTGGCGAACTGGCACCCGCTTACGATGCTCTCCTTCGCGATCGATTTCCGCCTCTGGGGCCTAAATCCGTTCCCGTACCACCTTGAGAACATAATACTCCACGCGGTAAATACCTTTCTCGTGGGGCTTATAACCGCGCGGCTTTTCAATTACGGCGGGGACAGGAGGAACGCGGCCTTTGCCGGAGGTGTTGCCGCGCTCCTTTTCGGGCTCCATCCGCTCCACGTGGAATCGGTCTCATGGGCCTCAGGGAGAAAGGATGTTCTGAGCGGGCTATTTTTCTTCATGAGCGTGCTTTTCTACCTCAATTATAAAAGACAAGGCTCGGCCACAGGCTATATCGCGTCGCTCGTCGCTTTCGCCCTGGCTCTGATGAGCAAGCCCATAGCCGTTATACTCCCGGCGGTCCTGCTCATTTTAGATTTCTATCCCGTAAATACCAGCCCCGTAAAAAAACGTCTCCTTGAGAAGGCGCCTTTCTTCCTTTTGAGCGTTGGGGCCGCGCTTTTGACCCTCTGGGCGCAATCGTCCGCCGAGGCCATAGCGCCGATGGAGGGCTTCCCGCTCGCGTCCCGCCTCCTTACGGCGCTATGGTCGCTCGCGTTCTATCTGTACAAGACCGTCCTGCCCTTCGGCCTTGCGCCTTTTTACCCGCGTGAGGTTAGCCCGAATATCTCAGATTATCATTACCTCGCGCCGATTGTCGTCGTTATCGCGATAACGGCCTTCTGCGTTTACAAATTAAAAAGCAATAAGCTCTACATGGCCGCGTGGCTCTATTATCTGGTGACGCTCGCGCCTGTAATCGGGGTTATTCAGGTCGGCTCGCAGGCCGCGGCTGACAGGTATATGTATTTGCCTGCGCTCGGGCCGTTCATTATAGTCGCGGCCCTGTTATGCTTAGGCCGGGGCAGAGTCGTAAAGACAGCCTTGCTGATAATTATCTTTGTCCCTCTCGCTTTCATTACCATAAGGCAGGAGGCTGTCTGGAAAGACCCTGTAAGCCTCTGGTCGCGCGAGATTCAGGTCTACCCTGACGAGCCCGTAGGCTACAGTAACCTCGGCATAGCCTACAAAGACAGGGGCGATTTGAAGAAGGCGATAGATAATTATGACAAGGCCTTGAAGATAGACCCCGGCTACGCCGACGCGTATAACAACAGGGGCGTCGCATATCTTAAGGCCGGGATGCCAGGTGAATCGCTCGAAGACTTCACAAGGGCGCTCGCCCTGAACCCCCAAAACACCGACGCGCTCCTTAACCGCGCGACCGCGTACATAAACCTCGGCGAGTTCGGGTACGCGGTAAGGGATTTAAGCAGACACATAGAGTCGAGCCCCGGCGACCCGAGGCTTGCAAGGGACTACTTCAACAGGGGCATCGCCTTCACCGGCCTCGACGACCTCGATTCCGCGCTGGCGGATTACAACGCTTCGATAGCGCTCGACCCCGGCTTTGCCGGGGCTTATATAAACAGGGGCGGGGTCTTCATGAAAAAGGGCGAGTACAAGTGGGCTACCGATGACTTCAACGCGGCTCTCGCCATAAACCCGGACGACGCGATCGCGTACTATAACCTCGGGGTTATAAGCTCAAAGCTCGGGGAGACGGATAGGGCGGTCTATAATCTGAGGAAGGCGGCCTCGCTCGGCCTCAATCAGGCAGAGGCTTATTTGAGGGAGATGGGGTATTAGGCGGTCGTGTTAATAGGTCGGCAAATGCTTACTGTGCTATTTAAATGGTGGGCACAGCCCACCCTTGTATATTATAGACAGTGGATTTCAAGGCCGCTACTTGGTAAAAGTTACCCTGGGACGCCCGGGTAATACGGGGGAGATGAACCTGTGCCCAACCTCAGGCCCCAAGAGCCTGTTTCGT